>JAQBPN010000057.1 GCA_028287505.1 Fibrobacterota bacterium
AGATAGGGGATCGGACGCAGCTCGATTCCGTAGGTCTTGATCTCCGTGCGGAAGAAAACGGTGCGGATTCCGCGTTTGGGATCCGGCCCTTCCGCCAGGTCCGCTTCGCCATGCATGTTGAGGTCCCCGAAAAGATTGATCAGGCCGCCGGGGGTGCTCCACAACAGGGAGAAATCGCCGTTCGCGGGCTGCGCCTGGAAATCGCCTCCCTTGTCTTCCGGAAGTTTAACCCCGCCGGAAAGCAGATCCAAAAATGCCAGTCCGACGTGGAATCCGCCGTAGAAGAAATCCGATGGCGTGATGAAGTGGAGCCCGAGATCGAATCCGGTCACTGTACTGTTGACGGCTCCGAACGCGTTATAGCCGCGCATGGGAAAGGCCGCCCCGAAAGAAAGTCCGTATCCGGATCCCTTGATATCCTTCAGGCCATAGGCGAGCATCGGATGCAAATCGTCTTGTTCATAAACGGCGCTTGAACCATCGATGGGGGACGTGTTCTTGTAGTAGCCGATTCCGGCGTACAGGCCCCCGAAGAGTTTCGCGGCGAGTTGCGAGTAGGGCTGGTAACCTTTGCCGGATAGGGCGGTGTAGAAGCCGGTGCGCAGATCCGCCTGGTTCGCTTCGCCGAGCATGGCCGGGTTGAATACAGCCGCCCCAGGACCGTCCCAAGGCAGCTGGAACTCGAGGTTGGAAAGGTATTGTGAATAATTGAAAGCGCGAGCCCTCAACTGGGCCTGGGCCGGAAACAATGCGCAAAGGGTCAGGGCGATGATTATCCAGAAGCCCGAAGGAAATGGTTTTATTGCGGGCATAGGGGCTACATGCCCGCGTTCAGGGCCAGGGACCACATGAAGCCGCGGCCCTCGTCCTGCGAAGTGAACCAGCCGTCATGGGACAAGTCCGCTTCCGCGCCGATCATGGCTTTCCGGATCGGAGCGCGCAGCACCGCACCGGCGGTCCAGGTCTTCAGCCAGGTGCGCTCCAGTTTCAGGCCCAACATGGGAATGGGCCGCACTTCCATCCCCAGGGATTTCACGAAGGGAACGTTGTCGTCGAACGGGCCTTCGCTCCGATCCGGCTGCTGGTGAAGATTGTATTCCGAGTACAGATCGAGGCGTCCCGCGATGGAACTCCAGAGCACGGAGAAATCGTAATTGGGACGCAAGCCTTTATACTTCGCTCCGAAATCCGAGGGCAGACGGATTCCCTGTGCGAACAGGTTCCGTGCGGCCAAACCGGTGCGGAAGCGCCCGACCAATCCCAGCGAGGGCCATTCCAACCGCGCCCCCAGGTCGAGCGCCATCGCCGTG
The DNA here is from genome assembly GCA_028287505.1 of Fibrobacterota bacterium. Taxonomy (GTDB): domain Bacteria; phylum Fibrobacterota; class Fibrobacteria; order UBA11236; family UBA11236; genus Chersky-265. The sequence continues at coordinate 1,311 of JAQBPN010000057.1, forward strand.
CTGCGCGTCGCGTCGAAGGCGTTGAAGGCATGCCGGGGCAGGGCCGCGCCCAGGCTCAGGGAGTATCCCGATCCGGCCAGGCTGTCGAGGCCGTAGGCGAGCATGGGAGTCAGGATGGATTCTTCGAACACGAACCTGGACCGGTCGAAGACGGTATTCGCAGCGATGGGGTCATAATGATCGTAGGTCATGCCATTGGAGAAGTACGCGAGTCCCGAGAAAAGGCCTCGGTAAATCCTCGCTCCGCCCTGGTAAAACATCGTTCCCAATTTGCCGGAGACGGTCTGGTAGAGGGCGACGCGCGCATCCACATGCCGGATCCCCGTGAGCTGGGAGGGGTTGAATACCGCGGCACCGGGGCCGTCCCACGGTAAATCGAATTGCTGCACATCAATCGGGGCGGCGGGTTGGAACGGAGTGATGCTGAGAGTTTGTGCGTATGCCCCCGACAGCGCGAGCGCGCAAAGGGCAAGGTATTTCACGGGCATGGGAAAAGAATAACTATTTCGCCGCGCGTGGGCGCACCAGGGATTATGGTGCCGGGGACGATTCAGCCCTTGCGGAACCAATCGTTCAGATCCATGCCGGTGGGCGGGGTGAGGCGGCGGGCCTCGATGCCGTGGGCCTGGAGTTTTTCGATGGCCTTGGCCGCTCCGGATTCTCCCGGCGCGTCCGGATCGAAAGCCACGTGCACGGACTTGTTGCGGAACAAGGCGGCCCAGGAGGGCTTGAAGTTGGCGGCCCCTGGCACCCCCACGGCGGGGAAGCCCTGCTCGATCAGGGTTAACGTGTCGATTACCCCCTCGCACAGGTAGATCTGGCCGGGCTCGCCGTTGAGCAGGCGGGAGTTGTAGGGCAGGGGGATGTGCCCGGCCATGGAAAGTTCCTTGGGCTTGGCGTCCGCCTCGATGGCGCGCGCCTGCATGTAGACCGCGCGGCCCTGGGGATCCAGGTAGGGGAAGAGCAGTTTGTGGCGGTAGAAGCGGAGATGGCCGGCCGCGTTGAAGAAGCCGGCGCGTTCCAGATCGGCCAGGCCGAAAGCGGCTTCCAGTTTCCGGCTCACGCCTGCGTAGTCGTCGATCATCCGCAACCTCTGGCCGTCCCAGGTGCGCTTGAAGATGCGCCGCTTCTGGAGGTACTGGGCCACCTTGCCGCTGATGGGCGCGCACGCTTCCAACAGCGCCGCCAGGACGCGATGGCGCAGAATATCGTCTTCCACTTCCGCGTCCGGAGGCGGGGGCGGGGATTCCCGCAGGAGGGATCCCAACGCCGGAAGGGATTCCTGCAAGGTTGACGGCTCGTCGCCGCCTGGGCCCGGGGGAGCCGGATGCGCGGAGGCGGGGGAGGCTTTGGGGCGGGGGCGAAGGGGCGGCAGTGGCGCGGTGCCGAAGGTGTTCCGGCCCAGGTAGTCGAGCGCCTCGCGGAAGGTGCAGCCGCGCGCCAGGCGCACCAGGTCGATCACGTCGCCCTTCACGTCCGCGCAGACCCAGCACTTGAATTGGCCGCGATCGGGCCAGACGCTGACCGAAGGCGTGCGGTCCCCGTGGGCGTGGCCCTCGGGTTTCAGGCAGCGGATACGGTTGTTCTGGGCCGGGATCCCCAGGTCGCGGAGGACGTCCAGGATGGGATTGGCGGCTTTGACCGCCTCTATGTCCGCTTTGTCCATGGCTTACGATAAGGTAAAAATCGGCGCAAGGGGATGTGGTTGCGGGCCGCACCGAAGGGATGGCTCCGATTGCTACTTTTGCAGGCAGCATGTCCATCCTGGTCCGGGAAAACATCCCGCTTTCGCCCCTCATCTCCTTCAAGGTAGGCGGCCCCGCGCGTTACTTCGTGGAACCCGCCACGGCGGCGGAGTTTTCCGAAGCCTTGTCCTGGGCCAAGCAGAAGGGACTGGAAACCTTCATCCTGGGCAAAGGCACCAACCTGGTCTTCTCCGACCTGGGGTATCCGGGGCTCGTCATCTATACGGGAAAATCCTTCCATACCGTCACCTGGGACGGCAACCGTGTGCGGGCCCAGGCGGGCGCCCTGCTGCACACCGTGGTGACCCAATCGGTGGGGAAGGGGATGGCGGGCATCCAGCATCTGGCGGGGATACCCGGCACCATGGGCGGCGGCACCTACATCAATGCGGGCGCCTTCGGACAGGAACTCAAAGAGGTGATCGTGACGGTGACCTCCACCACCATGGACGGCCGCCTGGTGGAACGCGCCAATGCGGAGTGCGGCTTCGCCTATCGGCATTCCAACTTCTTCCATTGGAACGAAATCATCCTAGAGACGGTGCTGGAATTGCTGCCAGGCGAAAAAGAGGCCATGCAAAGCGAGATGCGCGAGACCCTGCGCAAGCGCAAGGAAAAGCAGCCCTTGCATCTGCCCAACGCGGGCAGCATGTTCAAGCGGCCGCCGGGGCAGTTCGCCGGGGTGCTCATCGAGCAGGCGGGGCTCAAGGGATTCCGCATGGGCGGCGCCATGATTTCCGAGAAGCACGCCAACTTCACCGTCAACGCCGGGGGCGCCACCGCCCAGGACATCCACGATCTTTCCTCGGAAGTGATCCGCCGGGTCAAGGAGAACAGCGGCACCACCTTGGAGCGGGAAGTCATCTTCATCGGCGAATTCCTGCCATGGCCGCGCTGAAGCGCCGGGTAACCGTCGTAATACCCACCTTCGACCGCGCCTCGGTCCTGCCCCGGGCCGTCGATTCTGTGCTGGCCCAGCAAGGCGCGGATTTCGAAGTGCTGGTGGCCGATGACGGGTCCGCCGACGATACCGATCAGGTACTGGCGCGGTACGCAGCCGACCCCCGGGTCCGCATCCTCAAGCTTCCCCATGGCGGAGTGTGCCGGGCCCGCAACGCCGCCGTCGCCGCCAGCGACACCCCCCTGATCGCCTTTTTGGACTCGGATGACGAATGGCTGCCCGGCAAGCTCGCCGCCCAGATTGGCCTTTTGGAGGCTTCCGGCGGCGAAATCTGTCAGACGGAGGAAATCTGGATCCGGAACGGCACCCGGGTCAATCCTCCCGCCCATTACGTGAAACGGGAAGGGGATATATTCGCGCTTTCCCTGAAGTACTGCATGATCACACCATCCTCCGTGCTGATGACCCGGAAGTTGTTTGACCGCTCAGGGGGATTCAACCCGGAGTTCCCGGCCTGCGAGGACTATGAGTTGTGGCTGCGCATCACCCACCGTCATGCGGTGGGGCTCATTCCCAAGCCCATGATGATCCGTTACGGCGGTCACGCGGACCAGCTTTCCACCCGCTTTCCCGCCCAGGATCGCTTCCGCATCCGCGGCATTGCTCTACTTTTGGACGGCAACGCCCTGGGTCCGGCCCATCGGGCCCTGGCGGTTGAGGCGCTTGAGGAGAAGCTCGGCATCTATCAAGCCGGTTGCGAAAAACGCGGAAAGGAAGAAGAGGCGGCCTGGTGCCGGGGGATACGCTCCCGTTACCTGGGGGATTCCCAAATTCCGCCGGCTGGAATCGCCCCGTAAGTCCTTGACAATAAAGGCTTGCCAACCCATTTTGAAATTGTTCTCTTAGCCACCCAACCAGGAGGCCGCCCATGAGCAAGAGACACTTCTTCCTGTACGATTTTCTCCTCCCCTTGGCCGGCATCGCCGCCTTGGGCCGGTTCTTCTCGGACCATTTCGACTCCTTCGTTTTCCAGTGGCTGGATTCCATAAAACCTTTCGGGCTGGGCCTCTGGTTCAGCCACAGCCCCCTGCGGCAAAACCTCTGGGATTCTTCCTGGCTCTTCTTCGCGGCGGTTCCCGCCGTCGCCTGGATGATCTGGGTGCGCATCAATATGGAATACGATTGGGTGAACTCATGCCGTCGCCTCGATCGTCCCATCTATGCCTTCTTCCGGGGCCTGGCCCGTTGGGTCGAAGGCGGGAGCGAACTGGAAATGGTCCGCCAGGGCTACGAACGCCGCCTTGCCATCGAGCATGATCGCGTCCGCCGCCTGGAAGCCGAATTGGCCGAGGCGAGGGGCCCCTCCGGCGAATCCTACGATCAGTCCCTGGAATCCGAAGAAGAGTGGCAGGACGAATACCTGCCTCCCGCCCAACAGGGCTGAGTCCGCCGTTACGTGAAACGCTACTGGATCCTGATGGGCCTGATGCTGGCCTTCTTTCTCGCGACGTTCGGCATCCTCACCGCTTTCCATGTCCGCTTCCTGGAAGACCCCACCGCCTGGATGTCCGGGCGGGGAGGCTGGGTGGCGGCGGTAACCGGCGTGGGACTCCTCATCGCCGACGTATTCCTTCCCGTCCCTTCCAGTCTGGTCATGATCGCCCACGGCGCGCTCTTCGGCGTGACCCTGGGCACGGTGCTTTCCCTGGTGGGTAGCGTGGGCGCTACCCTGTTCGGATTCGCGGTGGGACGCAGGGGAGGCCCGACCCTAGCCCGCCTGGTCTCGGCGGAAGAGAAGGTGCGCGCGGACGCCCTGCTCGCCAAATGGGGAGCCTTGGCCATCCTGATCACACGGCCCATCCCCCTGATGGCGGAAACCGTTTCCATCCTGGCAGGCGCATCCCCCATGGGCTGGGGCAAAATGACCCTGGCTGCTTTCGCCGGTTCCGCGCCCATGGCCCTGTTGTACGCCCTCACCGGCGCCACCACGAAAGGATTCGCCAACGGATTCCTCATGTTCGGCGTGGTGATCCTGATCGCCGGAATTTTCTGGTTCCTGGCTAAAAAAGCGGGTTGATCGGCATGGCGCTGAAGATCGCAAAGACGGAATTCGACGGCCTGGAAGCGGTGGAAATCACCACCTCCAAGGCCAGGCTGGTGGCAGTGGTCTCAATGGGTCCCCGCATCGCCCACTTCGGCGCGCTCCATGCCGGCGGCCGCCCCGGGCGCAACCTCCTGTTCTGGGACTACCCCCGCAAATACAAGCGCGGCCAATGGCATCTGATGGGCGGCCATCGCGTCTGGGCCACGCGTCCCCTGGCCGATGAGGCCGAGGAGACTTACGCGGACGACAACGGGGCCTGCGCGGTGAAAATCACCGCCAAGGGCGTGGACATCCGGGGCGCGGTCCATCCCGTCTTCCGCACCCGCAAGTCCATCGGCATCAAGGTGCTGGCGGACGATACCTTGCAAATCGAAAACCGCATCACCAACGAATCGGACATGATCTGGTCCGGAGGCGTGTGGGGACTCACCGCCACCCTTCCCAAGGGCAACACCTCCTACGGCATACCCCTGGGCCGCGGAGGCAAGTGGGACATTTTCCTGGTGGGATATCCCAAGCGCTGGGCCGGCGCGCAGAGCGCGCGCGTGAACGATCCCGCCATCCGGCTCACCGAGGACTGCATGATCTTCCGGCCCCGGGACCATATCAGCAAGCGCATGGTGCTTGCGCCCCAGGGGATCATGGGCATGACGGATCCGGGCGAAAAGCTCAGCTTCATCAAGCGCTCGGACTTCGCGGACGGAGCCGTCTATCCCATGGGCTGCAATCTCGCCTTCTATGCCGGGAAGAAGAAATTCATGGTGGAGATGGAAAACATGGGACCGGTCCAACCGGTGCTGCCCGGCGCGACCCTCGCCTCGCGGGAAACCTGGATGTTACGCAAGCCCGTGGACTGGGCCAGGGTCAAAGGCCTGTTTCAGCCCGCCTGACGGGCTGCCTCAGCCGGCCTGGCATCCGGCTCAAAGGGTGATGGACACGCTCCACACCGGTTCCCGGGCGAAGTCTTCGGCGTCGAAGCGCAGGCCCGCGGTCCAGCGCTCCGTGTTCGCGAAAAAGGTCAGGGTCTTCAGGGACAGGAAAATCCCGATTTCATGGGACATGTCCCGGTTGAGCAAGTCGTAGAATCCGCCCCCTTGGGGCAGGAAGCCTGCGCCCTGGCCGACGGCCGGTTCCGCGGCTCCCGGCGCCGAGGTCCTGGGCCCGCCCTGGCGCGCGGTCAGGTAACCTGCCTGGTACCCATATCCCGAGGTTCCGTCCATGGCGAACTGCTTCAGCCCCAGGTATTCGATGCCCGGGTACACCTGGTCCAGGAAAACCCCGGCCCCGCTCCGGGTCCCCAATTGCATGCCCAGCGGGATGGCGCAGTAGGCGGATGCGGACCCATAGACCCATCCCCGGGATCCATGGCCCCAATCCTCGGAGTGGTACAGGGATCCGCTCAGGAACAGAAAGCGCCGCAGGCTCGCATACAGGGTGGTTCCGGCGTTGACGCTGAAATCGGGAGTGGTCGAGCCGAGCTTGGGAGGGATCTCGCCGCCCAGGAAAGCGCTGAACCCGCGGATGACGCCGTCCTTGCCGTAGTCGAGATTGGAGAAATCCAGATCCGCGGTCGCGCCGAACTGGGGATCGGAATCGAACACCTTGTCCCCGTCCGTCCCCTGATATCCGAAATCGTTTTCCACCACCCCCCGCACGGAGGAGAACCAATGTTCCGCCAGCCGGAGGTCGAACCCGGCGTAGCCGACGGCCTCGGCCTGGTAGAAGATGATGTCGACGTCATCCACCTTCATGCCGGGCAGGTCCTGGGTATACCAGTTTCCGCCCACCACGATGGTGGGCAGGAAGGCATTCACGCGCAGCTCGAAGCCGCTTTCGTCGAAATGGTTGGGCCCCTCGTAGTCCAGCGGCGTGGACCAGCCCAGGTGCACGTTGGCGGAAGCCACGCCGGAAGGGTTTTTCCAATGCAGGCCCGCTCCGGTCAGGGCCTTGCTTCCGGGTTGGTAGGAAAAGGATCTGAGGTTGGCCGCCGGATTGGCGGGGCGTGAATATCCCGGGCCGCGGATGGCCGCCAGGGTGAGGTTGTATCCCAGGAACCCCAGGTTGGTATGGTCGTAAGTGTCGGCCTCGTATTCGGCGGGAAGGGGTGACGGCCAGGCGGGCACGGGAAGCTCCACGATGAAGGGCGTCGCGTCCGCGCCCAGCGCCTTGGCGCGCGCCAGGCGGAAGCCCTTCCAACCGTAAGAGGAAAACCAGATCCCGGCTTCCACGGGGAAGGGATGGAACGCGCCCCCCGCAACATGCGTGATACGGGTGACCTGTTCGTCCGCCAGAGCGTAGACGTCGAAGCTGCCGCCGTAGTCGGCGGAAAAATACAGAGTGTCCCCGGACCAGTGGGGATCGCGTTCATCCTGGGGCGAGTCCGCCAGGGGGGTCAATTCCCGGGACTTGAGATCGAGTTCGTAGATGTTCCCGCCGAACCCGGAGGTGGCGCCCAGGGTGAGGGTGCCGGGATCGCTTCCCGGCGCCAGGTCCGTGAGCTCCAGGGAATCGGGAGGGGAATAGACGGTGGTGAACTCCCCGTCGGCGATGCGGATGACGCTGGTGCGCCCTTCATTGTTGCGCACGCCGTAGGCGACGCCCTGGATCTCGCAGCCGCGGATCACGCGGCCTCCCGTGGTCAACTTGTCGATGGCGCCGCTTTCCGCATCGAACCGGTACAGTTCGGAAATGGCTTCTCCTTTCAGGAACTCGTAGCGCGTGGCCGTGAAGACGGCGGAGGCGCCGTCCGCGGCGGGCTGGATGGAGGTGGCGTTGCGGAAGATCCTTTTGGGTGCGCCCTTGCCGTCCGCCAGGAAAAGGTCCGTCTGGGCGAAGTCATTGTCGCGGGAGGAGAGATACAGGTAGCGGCCTTCTTTGAGGGGGGAAGGGAAGGTTTCGACTTGGTAGGGCCCGGTGGGTTCCGGAAGCAGGTAGTCTCCTTCCCCGGCGGCATCCTCCGGATGCGATCGGCTTTCCAGGGTCTTGCGCCAGTCGGCGTAGATGTCCTCGATTTTCTTTCCGAAGGCGGGCTTGAACGCCCCGCGCCAGCCCTTGGAGGAGGCCAGGGCGAGATAGCGGTTGCCTTTCTCCGGCCCGTAGGTCTTGAAGATGTAGGAGACCAGGGCGAAGCCCTGGGTATACAGCATTTCATTGCGCCGGCCGTCCCAGGCGAACCCCTTCAGTTCGGCCAGCGTCATGAGGCTGCCGGAGGCCGCGGCCACGCGCAGGACCATCTGGCGGTGGGTGTCCAGGGTATCGTAGCCGCAAATAGAGGCGGCGAACTGCGCCAGGCCTTCGGCCAGCCAGGGGGGAACCTGCCCGTACGTCCAATCGAGACCTTCGTGGAACCGGGATCCGCTGTTGCCCCGCCAATCATGGAACACGTCCACGCCCAGGAAATGCGAGTCCTCGCCCATTTTGCGCAAGGTGAAGATATGGCCGATTTCATGGGAGAGGACGCCCGGCAGCCAGCGCGTCCGGCCCCGCAATTCGAACTCGGCGCCATGCATGTAGATGACCACCCATTCCTGGGGGGAATAGGCCAGGCCGTTGGCATAGTCCTGCTCGTCCAGGAACACCATCTGGATGCGTCCGGGAGGGGAGAATCCGAAGAAAGCCTTTTCCTTGGCGTAACATTCCTCGGCCAGGGATCCCAGGCCGGGCAGCAGGTCCTGCTTCTTCTCGTCGATGGTCAGGGAAAAGTGGTCCGTGGACCAGGTAACGCGGGGGATACCCGGGCGCAGGGCCCAGGGCCGGGATTCGCAGGAAAGCAGGACTAGGAGGAGAAGGAGGAGGAGTCGCAAGTCCCGATTTTACCAAGGGTTGGGACGGGAAACAAGGGGCCTGTGCCGGAAATCAGCTTACGTCGCGCACGATCGAGAACCCGGCGTCCCCGGGAGCGAGATCCTCCTTGCGGCGGTCCAGCTTGACCACCACCCAATCGCCTTTCTTGCGTTCCACTTCCATATAGACGGCCTTGAAGGGTCCCGTGCCGCCGCCGGCCCCGTAACGGAACCGGGAGCCTTCCCAGCGGTCCGGGGGAACGGCTTTCCCCTGCAGGTATTCCTCCGCCAGCTTGGCCAGGTCGCCCGGCTGGAAATGGTCGCAGGCGCCGGACGCGGGAGCAGGAGTAGGGGGATTGTTCGGTTCGTTCGCTTCCAAGAGGCCTCCGGGGGAAAGGGGTAAAATAGCCATTTGTCCGGTTCTCCGACACTTTGTCTTTTATTACTCATCCCACTACCCAGGTTTTTTTATTTCCAAGCAGGGGCTTGCCCTGGCTGAAAGGCATTGAAAGGCATTTGTGACGACTGAAAAGCCCATTCTCCCCGAACATCCCCTCTGGTACCGCGAAGGCGTGATCTACCAGGCCCATGTCAAAAGCTTCTTCGACAGCAACGGAGACGGCATCGGGGACTTCGCCGGCCTGACCCGGAAGCTGGACTACCTGGCGGACCTGGGAGTGACGGCCCTCTGGATATTGCCGTTCTATCCTTCCCCGCTCAAGGACGACGGGTACGACATCGCCGATTACCGCGCGGTCAATCCCGCCTACGGCACCCTGGAGGATTTCCGCGCCTTCCTGGACGAGGCCCATAAGCGCGGCATCCGCGTGATCACGGAACTGGTGATGAACCATACTTCGGATCAGCATCCCTGGTTCCAGCGGTCCCGGCGCGCGGCTCCCGGTACCCTGGACCGGGAGTTCTACGTCTGGAGCGACACCACCGAGCGCTACAAAGAGGCGCGCATCATCTTCAAGGACTTCGAGGTTTCCAACTGGACCTGGGATCCGTTGGCCAAGGCCTATTACTGGCATCGTTTCTATTCCCATCAGCCCGATCTCAACTTCGAGAACCCGCAGGTGGAAAAGGCCATGCTGGACATCCTGGACTTCTGGATGGACATGGGCGTGGACGGATTGCGCCTGGACGCGGTGCCCTACCTGTTCGAAGCCGACCACACCAATTGCGAGAACCTGCCGGCCACGCACGAGATCCTGAAACGGATCAACGCGCATATCCTGGCCCGCTACGGTGGCGAACGCATGCTTCTGGCCGAAGCCAACCAATGGCCCGAGGATGCGGTGGCGTATTTCGGCAAGGGCGACGAATGCCACATGGCCTTCCACTTTCCCCTCATGCCCCGCATCTTCATGGCGCTGCGCATGGAAGAACGCTTTCCCATCGTGGACATCCTGGAGCAGACTCCGGCCATCCCCGGCAATTGCCAATGGGCACTGTTCCTGCGGAACCACGATGAGCTGACCCTGGAGATGGTGACCGATGAGGAGCGGGACTACATGTACCGCGTCTATGCGCGCGACAAGGAGGCCCGCATCAACTTAGGCATCCGCCGCCGCCTGAGCCCCCTGGTCGACAACGATCGCCGCAAGGTGGAGTTGCTGCACATCCTGCTGTTCTCCCTGCCCGGCACGCCCGTCATCTATTACGGCGACGAGATAGGCATGGGGGACAACATCTTCCTGGGGGATCGCAACGGCGTGCGCACGCCCATGCAATGGAGCCCGGACCGCAACGCGGGTTTTTCCGTCACCAATCCCCAGCGCCTGTACCTGCCCGTCATCAGCGATCCCGAATACCATTACGAAAGCCTGAACGTGGAGAACCAGGAACGCAACCTATCCTCTCTGCTGTGGTGGATGCGCCGCCGCCTGGCCCTGCGCCAGCGCTTTCCCGCCTTCGGGGCCGGGACCATGGAATTCCTGCACCCGGACAATCCCAAGGTGCTGTGCTTCCTGCGCCGCATGCCGGGCCGGGAGGAGCAGGCCATCCTGGTGGCCGTCAACCTTTCCGTCTCGCCCCAGGTCACCACCCTGGAACTGCCCGCCTTCAACGGATTCAACGTGGAAGAAATCTCCAGTCTGTCTAGATTTCCCCCCATCACGTCCGCGCCCTATCCCATCATGATGGCGCCGTACGGGTATTACTGGCTGCTGCTGAAGCCGGCGTTGGAGCCCTCGCTGCTGCCGGAACGGGAAAGGACCCTGGAGATGAACCCCGCCAAGTGGATAGACGTGCTGCAAGGCCGGGGCAAGGAACTCCTGGAGCGCGAGGTGCTGCCCGCCTATCTGCCGCGCTGCCGTTGGTTCGGAGGCAAGAGCCGTTCCATCGCGGCCGTGGACATCCAGGATCGCGTATTGGCCCCGGACGGAGCCGAGTGGGCCCTGGTCTTCCTCCACGTGGAATACGCGGAAGGCTCCGCGGAGAACTACCTGCTTCCCCTGGCCCGCGCCGAAGGCGAAGCCGCCGCCGCCGTGCGCGCGGAAGCCCCCAACGCCATCCTGACCGACCTCGCCGGCGACGGCGACCGGGGCCCGGCCATCCTCTTCGAGGCCGTCTACAATCCCGCCTTCCGCACGCGCATGATGAGCCTGATCGCCACCGGCGGCGCCTGGCCCGGCCTCTCGGGAGTGCTGCGCGGCAACCCCAAGCAGGATGCCTTCAAGGATCACATGCCGGACGCGGCGGACGAGTCCAAGGTGCTCAAGGCCGAACAGAGCAACACCGCCATCATCTTCCCAGGCCGGCATTTCGTGAAGTTCCTGCGCCGCCTTGAGGAAGGCGAGAATCCGGAACTGGAAATCCTCCGCTTCTTCGACGAGAGCACCGCCTTCCGCCATGTGCCGCCCTATGTCGGGTCCGTGGAATACGCCGCGGGCGCCAACGCCACGTATTCCATCGCCATCGCCGAAGGCCTGGTGGAGCATCAACAGGATGCCTGGACCTACGCTTTGACCCTGGCCGGCGAATACATGAACCGGCTGCTGGAGAGCCGCGACAACCTGGGGCCGTTGCCTCCCATGGTCGGAGGCTTCCGCTCCAAACCCGCCCTGGCGCGCGGAGAATCCGGCAAGCCCAATCTCCAGTCCCATCTGACGCCGCTAGGCATGCTGGATGACGGTCTGGCCCTCGAATTCGCCCGCCTGCTGGGCAAGCGCACGGCGGAGATGCATCTGGCGCTGGCCTCGCGGCCGGACCTCCCGGCTTTCGCTCCGGAACCCTTCTCGCGCCTGTATCAGCGTTCCCTCTACCAGAGCATGCGCAACCAGGTGGCCCGCGTCTATGAGCGCCTTTCAAAGGCCATGATCCGGTTGCCCGTAGGCACGGCGGACCTGGGCCGCAGGATCCAGGAGAACCGGCCCAAGGTGATGGGCGCTTTCGGCGGCCTGCTGGAACGGCTGATCCCGACGGTCAAAATCCGCATCCACGGCGACTACCATCTGGGCCAGGTATTGTACACGGGCAAGGACGTGGTGATCCTGGATTTCGAAGGCGAGCCGGCGCGGCCCATGAGCGAGCGGAAGCTGAAGCGTTCGCCCTGGAAGGATGTAGCGGGAATGTTACGCTCGTTCCATTACGCCATCCACTCCTCCTGGCCGCGGGGGGTGGGCCTGCGCGATGAGGAACGGAAGGCCCTGGAGCCCTGGGTGGAGCTGTGGCCGGAGCGGATGACGGCGGGATTCCTGGAGGCCTACCTGGAGGCGGCCGGAAACGCGGCCTTCGTGCCGGAGGAGAAGGACTGGGAGGCCCTGCTGCGGGCGCATTTGATGGAAAAAGCCGTGTATGAACTCGGTTACGAGTTGAACAACCGGCCGGATTGGGCGCATATCCCGATGGCGGGGATCCTGCGGTTGATTTGAGGTTGACGGAGCTTCAGGCCATCACGGCTTCCCGGTTGTACTTGCTCCGGTAGCCGATAGGCGTCATGCCCGTGATGTTCTTGAAAATGGTCCTGAACGCTTTGTTGTCCGAGTAGCCCACCTGGTACATCACCTCGCTGATGTTTTTCCGGGTGGTTTCGAAGCTTTTTTTCGCCGCTTCCACCTTCACGTTCTGGATGTATTCCGAAACCGTGATCCCGGTGGCCTTCTTGAACCTGCGCTCCAGGCTTCTTCGTCCCAAGGCGAACTGGGTGGATAGCTGATCGACGGTGATTTTCCGCTGGGATTCGGCTTCGATGAACGCCTGGATTTTCCGGACGACCTCATCCTGATGGTCCCTTTGGCCGTTGAACATCATGAAGGATGCCTGGTTGTTCCGATCGATCTCTATCTCGTAATATTTGGAAGCGAACACGGCCATTTCCCGGCCGGTATATTTTTCGAGCAGGTGCAGCAGCAGGTTCCAGAAAGACAGGGCCCCGGCGCTGGAGTAGAGGCCGTCCTGGTCCGTGATGATGGTGTCGCACACCAGGTCCACGTCCGGGAACATTTTCCGGAAATCGTTCACGGCCATCCAGTGGGTGGCGCAGCGTCTGCCCTTGAGCAGTCCGGTGGCGGCCAACAGGAACGCTCCCACGCAAAGGCTGGCCACTTCCGCGCCGCCTTTGTATTGCTCCGCTATCCACGGGAGGAATTCCCGGTTGGATTCGATGACGTTTTTCATGTCGCCGTTCACCGCGGGTATGATGATGAGATCGGTTTTCAGGACGTCCCGGATCGCCAGGTCGGGATGGACGGAAAAGGCATGGTCGTATCTTTGCGCGGCCTTGCCCAGCCCAATCAATTGCACATGGAACAGAGGGGGGCTTCCCTTGCTCACCAGGAATTCATTCGCTTTGGTGAACAGCGTATAGGAACCGTCAATACAGCCCAGGGACGCGGCGCCTTCCGGCACCAATATGGAGATGTGCTTCATATGTCGAAAACTAGGACAAAACAATGTCGCAATCAACCCCCGAGAATGTCGTATTTGCCCCCTTAGAAAGGGAAATCGGGTCAGTACTTTTATATCCATGGAATGGCCGGATTCGTTGCGTCAAGTGGAAGTCTTCAAGACCGATGTGCAGGACCGCGAGCATGCGAAAAGGCTTATCGACCAAATCCACAAAACCTTCCGAAGCTACCGGGCGAATTTCGATCTGGATGATTGCGATCGGATCTTGCGCGTGAAATCCGAATCGGGTATGGTGCAGGCCTCCAGGCTCATCGACCTGCTCAAGGATTCCGGTTTCCACGCCGAAGTCCTTACGGACGATCTTTAGGGCGCTGCGTCGTCCCTGCCACCTTCGCCAACGCAAACCCCTCTACGATTTCCTGTCCTGGCCCCGATGCGGGTTCGTTCTCCGGCTTTGCTTGGAATTAATGGAATACCCCCTTAGATTTGATTGGTATCGAAAAGGGGATTGCATGCAGGAAAATCTTATCTCGAAAACCTCCATCACCATCGACGCACCGATTGCCAAGGTATGGGATGCGCTCGTGAATCCCGCCATGACCAAGAAGTATCTGTTCGGCGCGGAAGTCGCGTCCGATTGGAAGGTGGGCAGCCCCATTACCTTCAAGGGCGAGTATCAGGGTAAAACCTATGAAGACAAAGGGATCATCTTGGAGGTAAAGCCGGAGCGGCTGCTTAGATACACCCACTGGAGCAACCTCTCGGGTCTTCCGGACTTACCGGAGAATTACCACGGGCTGACCTGGGATTTGTCCAGCGAGGGAAACCGGACCAAACTGTCCCTGGCCCAGGACAATAACGCAACTGAAAAGGCCCGGGAGCATTCTGATCAATTCTGGACCGACGTCCTGGCAACCATCAAGCAACTTGCGGAATCTCCGTGAAAGCAATCAGGCATGATCAGGATTGAAGAGAAAACCCTTTTCAAGGTTCCCATCGAAACCGTCTTCGACGCGGAGCGGAACATCACCTTGCATTCCGCCACCCAAGGGCATAGGGGAGAGCGCGCGGTGGCAGGCGTCACTTCCGGCCTGATTGAAAATGGCCAGGAGGTCGAATGGGAGGCGGTGCATTTCGGGATCAAGCAACGGTTGCGCGTCCGGATAACCCATATGGAGAAGCCGGGTTATTTCCGGGACGAACAGGTTTTCGGCGCGTTCAAGACCTTTTCCCATGAGCATCGTTTCTGCGCCTTGGGCGCCGGGGAAACCGAGAAGACGGACATCATGACCATCGAAGCCCCGTTTGGGCCGCTGGGGCGGCTGGGGGAAAAACTGTTTTTGAAACGATACATGACCGCGTTCCTGCGAAAAAAGAATCGGGAACTGAAATCCTTGATCGGAGGTTGAAGGGGGGCCGCCGTTCCCCTTTCGGCGGCTCCGGTCGATTTCAGTTGCGCCCCGCCCCTTAGAAATAAAAATTCTCCGCCGGATCCCCTCGCCGCGAAACTGGAGAATCAAAATGCCTGAAATCACAGTCGGAAAAGAAAACTCCGCTCCCATCCACCTGTATTACGAAGACCATGGAATCGGAAAGCCCGTGGTCCTGATCCACGGTTGGCCGCTCAGCGGAGCCTCGTGGGAAAAGCAGATGCTGGCCCTGCTGGGCGCCGGCCATCGGGTCATCACCTATGACCGCCGGGGCTTCGGCATGTCCAGCCAGCCCGCCATCGGGTACGAATACGAGACCCTGTCCGAAGACCTGAACAAGCTCATGCTCCACCTCGATTTGCGCGATGCCGATCTGGTGGGGTTTTCCATGGGCGCCGGCGAGGTGGTCCGCTACCTCGGCAAATACGGCAAGGACCGGGTGCGCAAGGCCGTGATCCTTTCGGGAATCACTCCCTACCTTCTGAAATCGACGAACAACCCCACGGGCGTGGACGGCAGCGTGTTCGAGAAGCTCAAGGCGGGTCTGGCCGCGGACAGGCCGGGTTTTCTGCATGCCTTTTTGCAGGACTTCTACAATTTCGACACCCTGGAGGGCACCCGCATCAGCGAACATGCGCTCACCGCCAGCTGGATCACGGCCATCCTGGCCTCGCCCAAGGCCATTTCGGATTGCGTGCAGGCCTGGCTGACCGACTTCCGTCCGGACGTGCTGCGCATGGATCTGCCCACCCTGATCATGCACGGCGCGGAAGACCGCATCGTGCCCATCGCGTCCTCGGCCGCGGTGTTGGCCAAGTCCATGAAGGGCGCCAAATTCATCAGCCTGGAGAAGGCGCCTCACGGGATTCTGTGGACCCATGCCGACAAAGTGAACGGGGAGCTGGTGGAGTTCCTGCGCTAGGCACACGCGATTGAACCCGGCCGGCGGCATCGCGGCGGGCCGGGATAAAGGGGACGGTTATGAAAAAGAACTCTTCCATTTCGTCCCTGGTTTTCATCGTGATCCTGGGCTTCGGATGCTTGGCGACCTACGCCGCCTACGGCCTATGGGGCGTTGCCGGGGCCGTGGCGGTCGCCCTCGCGGCTTTCCTTTTCGCCTGGTTCGCCGCCATCGCCATCAATATCGCCAACCAATGGGACCGGGCGGTGGTCTTGCGCCTGGGTCGCTTCCGCAACCTGGAAGGCCCGGGCTTCTTCCTCATCATCCCCATCCTGGATTCCATCCCCTTCTGGATCGATATCCGCATCATCACGTCTTCCTTCAAGGCGGAGAAGACGCTCACCAAGGATACCGTTCCCGTGGATGTGGACGCGGTGCTTTTCTGGAAGGTGATCGATCCCCGCAAAGCGGCCTTGGATGTGGCCGACTACCGCAACGCCATCAGCTGGGCGTCGCAGACGGCCCTGCGCGATGTCATCGGCAAGACGGTGCTGGCGGATCTTCTGGAAGGCCGGGAGAAGCTGGGACTGGAACTTCGGAGGATCATCGACGAGCGCACCGAACCGTGGGGCATCAACGTGATCTCGGTGGAGGTTAAGGACGTGCTGATCCCGTCCGGGTTGGAAGTGGCCATGTCGATGCAGGCCCAGGCGGAAAGGGAGCGGCAGGCGCGCGTGATCCTGGGAGATTCCGAGCGCCAGATCGCGGAAAAATTCGGTGAGGCGTCCAAGACCTACGCCGACAATCCCACCGCCTTCCATCTGCGCGCGATGAACATGCTCTATGAGGGCCTGAAGGGGAATGCCACCATCGTGATCGTGCCGAGCACGGCGGTGGAATCCATGCAGTTGGGCGCGCTTCCCGGGATCATGGCCATGGGGGACGGCGCGGCCAAGAAGGTTCCTTAGTAGGCCGGAGCCTAGAGCATGGCGCTCTTCTCGTCCAGTCCCGTGGCCCCGCTGGGGTGCGGGGGGGAGCGCTTCTCCGCCTGAAGTTCGCCCTTGCCGTCCGTGCAGCGGACGGTAAAGGTATGCTTGCCTTTCTCGAACGGCCAATCGTACCGCCAGAGTACCCAGGTGGTCCCGGAAATCGGTTCGCGAAGCAGGGCTTCCCGCCAGGCTCCGCCGTCCACTTGCACTTCCACCTTGGAGATGCCCCGCGCGCCCGCATGGGCGATGCCGCCGATGGGGACCCGGGTCTTGCTGTCCGCGCCCACGATCATCATGTCCACGCCGATGGCGTCGATGACGGAGGTGTTCTTCATGCGCGCTTCCTTGTCCCACCCGCGCCGCACCCAGTACCCGTCCACATCGCCTTCCGTCAATTCGATGGACTCGATCCATTTCGGCTGCTTCATCCCGTAGCGATCGGGGATGTAGATGCGCAGCGGAAAACCGTGCTCCGGCGTCAGGGGAAGGCCGTCCCAGGCATAGGTCAGCATGATGCGATCGTCCGCCATCACGCTCGAGAGCGCCACGGACTCATCGAACCCGTCCGCCGCCCGGATCACCAGGTAGCCCGCCGCCTTTTGGGGCCTGACGTCCTCCAGCAGTCTTCGCAGCGGGACGCCCGTCCAGCGTTGGGTTCCGATCAGGCTTCCGGCGACGGGATTGGAAATGCAGGCCAGGGTCACGAATTGATGCAGGGGGGCGTAGTGATCTTTCAATTCCGAGAGGGTCCATTCCATGGGCCGGTCCACCAGGCCTTCGATGCGCAAGCGCCATTTGCCCTCCGGGATCACCGGCGCGATGCTGTTGATATCGATGCGGTAATGCTCCGCGACGGGCGTCAGCTCCGGCCGCGTGCCGCGCACGGGCGTCACCGCGGTGTCGGCATTGGGCAAGGGCAGGGTGGCGGACCAGGGCTTCCCCGAAGCTCGCCCGATTTTCCTCTCCCGGTCCCGCAGGGAGGAAAGCATCGCGCCCACCCAGGCTCCGCCGACCGTGATGGTGGCGACCGCGCCTCCGACGCTGATGAGGAAGGTGCGCCGGTCGACGACGGTGGCGGAAGCATCCGTGGACCCGGCGGGGGCCAAGCCGTCCAGGCGCCGCAGGATAAACCCCATGGCCGCGCCCCAGGCCCCGAACAGGCAGAGGATCCATATCGAGGCGGCCCAGGGTCCGACGGCGGCGACCCGTTTCATGCTCAAATCGATGAGCAAGGCGGGCACACCCGCGATGAGACCGGCCGCCAATCCCGTCAACAGTCCCTGACTTGGACCGGCCGGCGGGCGCCAACGCCTGAGCGCCAGGGTCAGGATCCCGCCCAGGACCGCTCCGGCAACCAGGAAGCCGCCGACCGCCAGAATGTTCTCGGCCAGTTTGGCGGCCGCGGAAATGTCCCTGTAGCCCAACGCGCCGATGCCTTTCACGATGGTATCGATTCCCAAGGTGATGATGGAACCCGGCAAGGTGCGGGCCATCCAATCGAAGAACTCGAAAGGGACGAAGGGAAGATCCGCGAGTTGTCCGCCCACATAGAAGAGGACGGCCAAAGGCACCGCAAGCACGGCTCCCAGCAGAGCGCCCGCGGGGACGCCGAGGGTTCGCGTCCGCGCAGGGCGTTTTGCTGGCAGGAGGTTCGGCATATCGCTATGGCCTCGCGACCGGGTTCCGGGAATCAGGCTTCCGGGAAAATAGCTGATGCATTTCCGGAGCGAAAGCGGAAAAGTGAAAGAGCGGATGGGAATGTCCGGATTGCTCCCAGTTTCCCGAACGCGCGGTTTTTCCAAGGGGACTTGGGCGAACTAATCTTACCTTCTCCCGCACAAGGAGCCCTCGGACATCGGGTTCCCGACTGATCGTACATACCAAGGAGTTTTCGTGAACCCGAAAATACGGGCCATGCAAATGGCCCTCATACTCTGCGTTGCCTCCGCTTTTTCCGCCGCGGGATCCCCGCCGCCCATTCCGTCCGCTACCTGGGAAAGCATGGACCATTCCGGCGATTACCTGCCGGCCGGCAAGCCTAAGGCGCAGACGGCGATGACGGCAAACGCTACGGCCGCGGTGGCGGCGGTCGAGACGCCGGACGGCGCCACGGTCCAGGTTTCGACCATCGACGGTCTCAGCGTAAGCATGCGGAAATTCAACGGCCGCTTCACGTCCATGCTTTTGACCCAGGACGAATTGGACATCGTGGGCCTGGCGCGGGTGCGCAAGCTGATCGATGAACACGATATCATCTATCAGACCTATAAGACCCTGGTAGCCACGGAGCCGACGGGGGATGCGCTGCTCAGGGTGGTCATCGTTCCCACCACCACCTGCGGCGGCAAAGGCGGCGGTTGCGCCAATCCCGGCCAGAAGGACATCGAGATCACCCATGAGGTCCTGTATTTCCCGGACTATCTGCATTACGCCATCCATGAAATAGGCCATTGCTTCGATCGCTATAGCGCGAGCATTTTCTCGGGGGCGGATATCGCCCATGCCTGGACCGCCTATTTCGATACCTTTATCATGTTCCAGCTGGGTATGTCCGATCTGGGATTGAACGCCCAGGACTATCTGGATTTCCATCTCCGCACCGGGTTCGGAATGTACGAGAACTATCCCGGGGCCACCTGGGCCCAATGCATCAGCGCTTCCAATTGCGATCCGGTGGGCTTCGAGGATGCGCGCTCGATGTCCGTGACCGCCCAGGGCGGCGCCATCCTGCGCATCGCGTCCCTGTACGGAAAGGCCGCCATGCAAGGCTGGCTGACGAACGTGCGCGCCGTGATCGCGGAAAGGGGAGAGGCGGTCACCGATCAGGACCGGGCCGAAAGGCTTATCGAGTCCCTGAGCCGCACGGTGGGTGCCGACCTGGCCTGCTTTTTCGATCAGTGGAAATGGCCCATGAGCGCGGCCCTGCGCTCCCGCATGGCGGTCTACGGCGCCAACGCCTTCTGCGCGGACGCGGATCTGGACGGCTATTCCCGCCTGCGCCACGACTGCAACGATGCCGCCGCGTCCATCCATCCCGGGGCCGTGGAAACCGTCAACGGCAAGGACGATGATTGCGATGGCGTGATCGATGATGTCCTGGCGGCCGAAACCACGGAGTTCCCCAAGGACGTGTTCAATCCCAAGCCCGTTCCCTTTCCCGTGCGCATCACCGGATCCCATCCCACCGGCGCCGGGAACGTCACCGATTGCCTGCAGATCACTTTGGCCGCGGCGGATTCCCTGCAATTCACCTACGCATCCAAGAACACCTTCCAGGGATGGGCGCAAATCAAGAAGCAGAACAGCGCGGAAGAACTCCGCTTCCAGTTCGTATGGCCCAGCGAAACCCAGACCTTCAAAATGGGCCTGGGCGGCGGTAACTGGACGGTATGTTCCACCGTGGATCAATTCGGCGGGGACTATGAACTGACCATCGGCAAGGCCTATGCCTATCCCATGGCGGCCGACTTCCATCCCGTGACGTTTATGCCCGCCAAGGCCACCGCCAACGGCGGCGACAAGTATTCCCTGCCGGTCCCGGCCACGCCGGCCGCGTTGGTGGGC
Source organism: Fibrobacterota bacterium (assembly GCA_028287505.1). Lineage (GTDB taxonomy): Bacteria > Fibrobacterota > Fibrobacteria > UBA11236 > UBA11236 > Chersky-265. The sequence continues at coordinate 21,581 of JAQBPN010000057.1, forward strand.
CGCGCCGGACTCACGGCCAAATATTGGATTTCCGGATTCGGCGATGCGGGATCGATAGCGGCCACCTCGACCGTTCCCTTCCTCTGGACCGCCCCGGCGGGAACCAACCCCCTGGCGCCCACCTACCGGGTGGCCTTCCAGGCGGGCGGAGCCCCGGTGCATCCCTGGAGCCAGCATCAATCCCTGCTGGGTCCGGCGGGATGGGTGAGCCAGGACATCGGCGCCGTGGGTTTCCCCGGGACGCTTTCCAACTTCGGGGAGCAAGACCTTTCCGTGCAGGCCTCCGGAGCCGATATCTGGGGAACCGGGGACGGATTCCGTTTCACCTGGCTGCCGCTAACCGGTAACGGAGAAGTTACGGCGCGCATCCTCACTCTCGGCATGACCAACACCGCGGCCAAGGCGGGCGTGATGATCCGGGAAAACCTGACCGTGGGATCCCGGAACGTCTTCATGGGCCTGATGGCCGGAGGCCAGGCCGATTTCCAGGTCCGCTCCGCGGCCGGCGGGACCACGATCAATACCAAGAGCCCCGCAACCACGCCCCTTTGGGTCAAGCTCGCCCGTAACGGGAACGTTTACACGGCCTTTTCCTCCGCCGATGGGGCTGCCTGGTCCCAACTGGGCGCGCCGGTCACGATTCCCATGGCGGCTTCCCTGTACGCAGGCCTGGCCGTTTCCAGCCACAATAACGCGCTTGTGACCACGGCCGGGTTCGGAAACGTGGCCGTGACCTCCATGGGCCTTCCGGCCAACTGGGCCACGGGCGACATAGGCGCCACGGGCGTGGCGGGCTCGGCGACCCAGGTATCCGGGACGTTCACCGTGAAGGGATCGGGCGCCGACATCTGGGGGACCGCGGACGCCTTCCGCTATGCCTACTTCCCGATCAGCGGGAACACCCAATTGACGGTGCGGCTCGCCGCGTTGCAGAACACGGACCCCTGGTCCAAGGCGGGCGTGATGATCCGGGAAAACCTGACGGCGGGATCCCGCAATGCGTTGATGGCCGCCTCGGTCGCCAACGGGGTCACCTTCCAGGTACGGACCGCGGCGGGCGGCGCGACCACCTCCACCAAGGCGGCGGGAACCGTTCCCAAGTGGCTGCGGATCGCGCGGGTGGGGTCGCAGATCACCGGCTACGTTTCCGACAACGGCGCCGCTTGGACGCAGATCGGGACCCAGAGCATAGCCATGACCGCGAACGCCTTCGTGGGATTGGCCGTGACCTCCCATAACAATGCGGCCCTCTGCGCCGCGACCCTGCAGAACGTCACCGCCAATTGATCGGAATCGGGGGGTGGTCGTGGGGGCGCGGCCTTAGGGCCGTGCCGCCCCACTTTTCCGGCTTGCGTCCCCTCGCCCCTTGAGCTAGCTTTTTCTCCGCGCGCTCAAGGAGGACCCATCCGTTTCATACACATCCGTGTAGCCTTTTTGCCGTTGTCCTTTCTGGGCCTGATTCTGCTGGGCGCTTGCAGTCCCTTTTCCGAAACCGGCGAGCCGGAACAGCCCTTCTTGGGGAATTGGCATTCCAGCTATTCCTTCGAGCATACCTTGCGGGATTCCCTCTATAGGGACACCCTGAATGCATACTCGCTCACCCAAGGTTTGGACCTGGACGCCTATTTCGATATCGGGAAGTCCCACACACCGGAACAGACGGCGAAGTTCGACAGCATATTTCGGAGCTTCTCCTATCAATGTCCCGCAAGCGTGGCCTGCGATTCTGTCCTCTGGCGAGAGACGAGTACGGTCACCTTCACTCCGGATTCCACTTTCGATCTGGCCCATAGGGACTCGTTGCTTGTCCATGAATCAAGGAGGTCGTACACCTTCGACAAGGACTCGATATACTGCGAATTCCATACCTTCAAGAGCGCGATGCATTATGTGTTCTATCCGGACGGGAACACGTTGGTTCTTTACGACGGGGCTCTGAACGACACATTGACCAGAATCCCGAGGCTATAAATGGGAATCAATTGGAACCGCTTCAAAGTTTTCCGGGTTTTTCTGCCGGCGCTTTTCCTATTTGTTTCAGGATGCGCGGTGAAAAATCCGAACATCGTCCTGAACTGGTATGTTATCGGAAATGATTCTGAAGTGGTCAGGGAAAAACTGAGGCAAGGCGCCAAGGTGGACGGGGAAAAAGGGGACAAAGTCACCCCTCTTATGATCGCCGCTTGGACCGGAAACATGGACATCGTAAAGCTGTTAATCGCTTCCGGCGCGGATATCCACAGGTCCATGCCCAACGGGGTTTCGCCCATTATCCTCGCTGCCGGCAAAAACAATGTCCAGGTGGTCGAATACCTGCTGAGCAAAGGCGCCAAGCCCGACCTTGCGCCGGCCAACCAGCTCAATGCCGTTCAAGTCTGTGAAATGCTGGAGTATCAGGAACTAGGCAGGCTCTTTGCCGCCCATGGCTATGCGGTAAAACCGTACGCTCCCGGAAGCGCGCGGACGACCGATGAAATCCTGTCCATAATCCGGATCAACTCCATTCAATTCAAAATCATCTACGATCAATACCTGAAGGAAAAGCCGGGATTCCGGGGCAAGGTGGTCCTGAAAATCGGAGTGGGTCCGGATGGAGCGGTCAAGCAAACCAAAATCGTCAGTTCGACTACGGAGTACCAGGCATTCGAGGAAGCGTTGATGGCGGAAATTTCAAATTGGAAATTCGGCAGAATCATAGGGAAGGATAACGACGTCGTCACGATCCCCTTTACGTTCGACGAATAACGGCATCATTCCGCCGCATTCGTCCTCAAATCCGGTTTCAATACCGGTAGCCGAAGGTAAGCAGCACCCGCTGCTCCCGGTTCTCCGAGTAAGCCTGGCTCGATCCTGCCTCCCAGAACGCATACGCATAGGCCGCGGAGATGTCCACGGTTCCCCCCGCGATAAAGCCCGCGCCCGCCGAAACGCGGTGGATGTTGTAGGTGGGATGGAGATCGGGACCCACCAGGGTATTGTACATGTAGCCCGCCCTCAGCATGACAGGCCAGGGACGCAACATGTATTCGCCCCCCAGCGAGGCCACGTGCTCCGTGCGGAAACCGGGGTTGTCCAGGAAATCGGCATCGTGCAGGCCTATCCGGTAACCGCTCCAGTTGAACGCTTTGTAGTCCGCCGCGAGCATGTACCGGAGGCCCTGGTAGCACAGTCCCAACTTGATTTGCAGGGGATCGTGGACCGAGAACTCCTGCTGCACGCTGTTCTGCCCGCTTTGCTGGAAGGTCTCGTTGACGGTGAACCGTTCCAGGGCCACCAGCGAGGCTCCCATACGTAACCTTGGAGTTACCTTGAAAAGCAGGGCGGGCTCCAGGTTGAAACCGCCGTAGGAACGGAGATACCGGGTGGCGGGGACGTCCTGGATGTCGATTTTCTCGTCCCCGTTGATGTAGCTGGCGGCGAACCCGAACACCACGTCGGGCGACAGATCGACGGCCATGCCGAAGCGATAATGCCGCAAATCCCCTTCGGCCCGGTAATCGTAAGGCCCCCGTTGCGGAGACAAGGCATCGTTGTAGGTCAGTACGTCGGAAAAGGTCCGGGGCACGTAGGAGCCCAAGGCGAAGCACAGGCCGCCACGCTCGGTGGGAACGGGCAACACCAGTCCGAAAGACTGGACGGCCAGGTTTTCCTGGTTGCCTTGGCGGCTGGGAAAGGAACCGGTCCATCCCTTGGCCCCCAGATTGTTTCCCTCCAGGGTGAACTGGCCTTCATGCTTGCGGATGGAAGTGAGGCCGGCGGGATTGTAGTAGAGGGCCGAAAAATCGTTGGCGACTCCGGTGAAGCTCCCGCCCAGGGCCATGGCCCTGGCGCTCACGTCCTGATGCCGTCCCAGGTTCAGGCCGGGCACGGTGGTTCCCTGGGCCCACAGCATTCCGGCGCATATCGCCGGACTTAGCAGACATGCAAGCGATTTCATTTCCGCTTCCCCCTGTCCGGAGGCGGGACGGAAGGCGGCGGATTGCCCTGCCCGTCCCCGGCCGCGGTATCCCCGGAAGCCCTTGGCGGAGGCGACTCCGGTTCCTGCGTGCTCGGCTGGGGCTCCGAGCCTTCGGATCCTTCCCTGCGCTTGCCCCGTTCCGGCGGCGGGATTCGCGGCGGCGGCGGATACAGATTGCGGCCGGAAGACCCCTTCCTGCCTCCGGTGGTATCCGGGGGATTGGTCCCGGGCGGAACCGACGGGGGGTAATACGGACGGTACGGTCGATAGGGCAGGGCCCGGCGGTAGGGCCGCCGGTACTCCCAATAGGGATCGTAATAGTATTCCCAATAGCCGCGCAGACGGGGATGCATGCGGAACTCGAAGAAGGGATCGTCCCATTCCTCATAGGGATAGCCCCGGTAGCGCCTTTGATCGTAATAGCGATTGATGATGATCCGGTCGGTGCTGTACAGGCTGTCCACGGCGGCGGCGGAATCCATCAGAAAGGCGAGACTGTCCGCCCCGGCCCGGGCCTCGTTGTCGCCCAGATACAGACGCGTATAGCAGCCTTGCAGGGAAAACGCCAAGGCCAGCGCGAACCATACATGCATGCGTGCGACCTCCGCCATCCGCGGCTTTTTCATGCTTTTTTCATACCATCACGGCTCCGCCGCTCACGTCCACGACCATTCCCGTGATCCAGGAGGATTCCTCGGAAACCAGAAAGAGGGCCGCCCGGGCCACATCCTCGGGCGTTCCCAGGCGCCGGATGGGATGCATTTCCTTCAAGGTTTCCCGTTGCGCTTCCGGAATCCATTCCATGCCCTTTTCCGTGAGGATGGTTTCCGGGGCGATGCAATTGGCCCGCACGCCGAAAGGACCGGCCTGCGCGGCCAACTGCTGGGTGAGCAACTGGATCCCGGCCTTGGCGGCCGCGTAGGGCATGGGGGACCTGGGGTGCGGCCGACGGCCGGCCGAGGAGGAGATGGTAACGATGGACCCCTGCTTGCGTTCCTTCATGCCCGGCACGAAAGCCTTCAGGGTCAGGAAAGTAGCCGTAAGGTTACCCTCCACGGAAGCCCGCCAGCCCTCTTCGCTGATCTCCTCCAGGAGTGACGGGGGCGTATAGCTGCCGCCCGCATTGGCGATGAGGAGTTCCACCGGCCCGAACTTTTCCTGGATGCGATCGCGCAAGGCCGTGATGTCCGCGAAGCGGGTCAAATCCCCCGTCACGGTCGTGACCTGCCCGCCCGTCCGTTCCACCCCGCTCCGCACCTTTTCCAATGCTTCCTTGTCCCGGCCATGCAGGACCACCTTCGCGCCTTCCTCCGCGAACAACCTGGCCACCGCCGCCCCGATGCCGCGGGAACTGCCCGTTACCAAAGCCACCTTGCCGCTGATTCCGCCCATGAGTTCCTCCTTGGGATTTCGGGACTTCTCGTCGAGAATATATATTCCAGACATGAAGCGGATCCTATTCCTCCATAGCGCGGGCCCCCAAGGACCCCATCAAGGCAGTAGCGATTTCCTGGCGCATCTCGAATCCGGCCTAGGCGCCGGATACCGCTTCATCCATCCGAAAATCCCCAAACCCGACGCCCCCGGCTATGCCGTATGGAAAAAGGGTTTGGAAAAAGCCTTGGCCGGCTTGGAAAGCGGATCGATCCTGATCGGCCATTCCCTGGGGGGTTCGGTATTGCTGAAATTCCTTTCCGAAGAGAAATACGAAAAGCCCATCGCCGGGCTGTTCCTGGTCGCCGTGCCTTTTTGGGGCAAGGACAATTGGCAGGCGGATGAATTCCTTTTGAAAAACGATTTCGCCGCATCGCTTCCGCCCATCGGAAAGATTTTCCTCTATCATAGCCGCGATGACGACGGCGTGCCGTTTTCCCATCTTGGCCACTACGCCAAAAAATTGCCCCAAGCCACGGTCCGTAAACTGGAGGGCCGGGGCCATGTATACAGGGAAGGACTGCCTGAACTGGTCGAGGATATCAAAAGCCTTTAAAGCGCGGCTAAAACGCCCAGCACGCGGCCCGCGGACAAGTTCAAAAGGCATTTCTATTCTTTAATCCGCGCAAAGCAGACAATCTTGGAAGGGAAAAAATGAAGCGAATTCAAATCGGATCGGCGTGCATCCTACTTACCTGGTTGGCGGCCCTCGGCGGACAGCCCGGATACAAAGTCATGAAGTTCTACAGCCTCACCTCCATCGACAAAATCGAATACTTCACCCGGGACGAATTGCTGGAGCCTTTCAAAAAGAAAATGGAAAAAGGGAAATTGGACAAGGACGAATACAAAATCAAGGAAAGCATGACGCCTAAGGGCGGCATCCTGGGGGCGAAGATCACCACCCAGAAGAAGTTCCTGTCCGAACCGGATCCGGTGGTTTCCATCAAGGTCCTGAAGGATTCCAATGGAACCGCCCTGGAGACCTGCGACTCAGACACCCAAAATGCCGGCATCACCAATCAGTTCAATAATTTCACGCAGAAGTATGAGCTGAAGGAAGACGAAAACAATCCCACCATGGTTTTCGAATGCGGATTCAAGCGGCCGCTGCCGGATACATTCTACCTGGATCTGGTGACATTCGAAGGAAAGTCGAAATCGAAGTATCGGATGGTAAGATGAAACTTATTCGCCCCACTCCGCCACGGTAATCACCTGCGCCTGCCGGGGGTAAATCTTGGTCGTCAGCACCCGGTGGACCTCCTCATCCGCATCCGCGCAGCCATCGGACAGCACCGTCAGCACGTAATCCATATCGGCTGCCGCCCGCAACGTCGACAGGACCACGCCGCTGGTGGCAATGCCGGTGAGCACAAGATGCCTTATCCCCGACGCCCTCAGGACCACTTCCAAATCGCTGCCCACGAATGCGCTCACGCGTTTCTTGTTGACGATGATATCCCCCGGCCGGGGGGCGACGGCCGGATCGATCCGGACCGCTTCTTCCGTATCGAGATTCATGGTCCCCTTCTTCAACTGGGAAAAGGACTTGTTGTCCGGGCTGATTTCCGGAAACCCCTTCCGGAACCCTAGGAAAACGTAGATAACGGGTATGTTACGGGTGCGGGCCGTTTCGATGGCCAGGGCGATGGATGCCAGCACCGGCCGGGCGTCCTTCAGAATTTTCACCACGGCCGCCTGGATGTCCATTACCAAGAGCGCCGTATTTCGATTATCCGGTTGCGTCGACACTGGGGTCCTCCAATTCTACGAGTTTTATCTTGTCCTCTTCCTTGAGATGGTCTTTCCTCAGGAACGGCAGGAACAGGATGGCGATCAGGATGGCCGCGACCCCTTCCGCCAAAATGGTATTGGGCGCTCCGATGTATTTCGGCAGGAATCCTATCAACAATCCGCCCAGGGGCTGCATCCCGAAAAAGGCCATCGCGAAATAACTGATGACCCGGCCCCGCATTTCCGGAGACACATTGGTCTGGATGATGGTGTTGCTGACCGTGGTCTGGGACATCCTTCCGAAGCCCGCCAGCATGGCGAAAAACAGGGCCAGGGGTAAAATGGTGGTGTGCGAGAACAACATCAATCCCACCCCCAGGATCAGGAGATTGACGAACAGGATTTTCTTCAGATCGGCGCCGGTTTTCAGGGAAGCCAGGAAAAATGTCCCGGCCACGGCCCCGAGCCCGATGAAACTGTTCAGATACCCATAGGTGGCGGCATTCCCGTTGAATATCACCTTGGCGTAAATGGGAAGCAGGGTGGCGAAGGGCAGTACCAGAAAGCTGACGCAGGCGAGCATCAGGATGACGAACCCGATGGAGGGCGTGCGCTTCAGATAGTCCCAGCCTTCCTTGAATTCAGTCAGCACCTTTTTCGTGCGGGGATGGGAGACGTAGCGCGGGAGTCTCATCATCAATATGGAGGCGATGACCGCCACGAAGCTCAGGGCGTTGATTCCGAAGCAGACTCCGGCCCCGAATTTTTCCAGCACGATGCCGGAAACGGCGGGCCCGATCAGGAGCGCCAGGTTCACCATGGAGGAGTTGAGGGCGATGGCGTTGGGCAGATCTTCCCGGTTGCCGATGATCTCCGGCACCATGGACTGCCTTACCGGCACGTCGAAAGCATTGATGACGCCCAACAGGGCGGTGAGCGCGTAGACCTCCCATAACGCATAATGGTTGAAAAGGATCAATGCAGCCAGCAGGGTCGCCTGGACCATGGACGCGGCCTGGGTGATCAGCAGCACCCTATAGCGGTTGTACCGGTCCGAGACCACGCCGCCCAGGGGAGAGAACAGGAAGGACGGGAATTGCGCCGCGAATACCGCCAGGCCCAACATGAACGAGGAATGGGTCTTGAGGTAGATCAACCAGTACACGGCCGGCCGCTGCATCCAGGTTCCGATGAGCGACAGGGATTGCCCGGCGAAGTATAATTTATAGTTGCGGCTGCGAAACGCCCTGAATGTTTCAATGTTCCCCAAGAACCCGCCCGTTTGTCGCAATCCGCCCCCTAAATCGGCGCATCCGCCCCTTCCTGAATGTATTTTATCGCGGTACATTTTTGGACTCAATTCACCCTTCGGAGGAAAAATGGCTTCAGTCAATCCCTATCTCGGCTTCAACGATGAATGCGGTCCCGCGTTCGATTTCTACAAATCCGTGTTCGGCGGCGAGTTCACCACCAGGATGACGTTCGGCGAGGTCCCGGCGGAATACCAGGCCGGCCCCGGCGAAAATCAAAAACTCATGCACGTGGCCTTGCCCATCGGCAAGAACACCATCCTGATGGGCAGCGACCGCCCCTCTTCCATGGGCAAGGGAACCGTGGGCAGTAACTTCACCGTTTCCCTCCAAACCGAGAGCGAAGCCGAAGCCGACAAACTCTTCAAGGGCCTCTCCGCCGGCGGTAAAGTCACCATGCCCTTGTCCAAGACCTTCTGGGGCGCCTACTTCGGCATGTGGGTGGACAAGTTCGGCGTCCAATGGATGGTGAACTACGAATACCCCAAGCAGAAGTAACCGTAAAAACGGGTAAACGGGCCGGAATGCCCCATATCGAGGCATTCCGGCCCGGCAAAAAGATTATTCTTCGGCCTGTCGATTCCGGCCGCCCCCACTCGTCGTGAGGATAGAGGGCGGGAACACCCAGCGGTCATGGCAGGCCGCGGCCCGGCCCGGAACCACCTAAAGGAGAACCACAATGCGATTCATGCTGCTCATGCACCCCGATGCCAGCGCCGAAAAAGGCGTGATGCCGGATGAAAAACTCATCCATGCCATGATGAAGTACAACGAGGATCTGGCCAAAGCGGGCGTGCTCCTCTCCCTCGACGGCCTGCACCCCTCTTCCAAGGGCGCGCGCGTCAAGGTCACCGGCGGCAAACAGACCGTCATCGACGGCCCCTTCACCGAAGCCAAGGAACTGGTGGGCGGCTATTGGATCATCCAGGTCAAGTCCAAGGCGGAAGCCGTGGAATGGGCCAAGCGCGCGCCCGCTCCGGACTCGGCCGGGAACTTCATGATCGAAGTCCGCCAAGTCTTCGAGATGTCCGATTTCGGACCCGACGTGGTCGAAGCCGAAAGCAAGCTGGTCAAGGACATCGAATCCGGGATGGCCAAAAACGCAAAGAAGTGATATCGACCGCGCCATCGAGGCGGTATGGCGGATCGAATCCGCCAAAGTCATCGCCGTCCTCGCGCGGTTCGTCAGGGACGTCGGTCTGGCCGAAGAACTTGCGCAGGACGCTTTCGTCACCGCGCTGGAGAAATGGCCCGAGACCGGCATCCCGGACAACCCCGGGGCCTGGCTGACCCAAAGCGCCAAGCACGCGGCCATCGACCTCTGGCGCCGCGGCAAACTCCTGGAACGCAAACACGAGGAACTGGCCCACGAGCTGGAGGCCCGGCAGGAAATGGCCGTGCTGGCCCTGGAAAACGCCGTCGACGATAACGTGGGCGACGATCTCCTGAGCCTGGTCTTCACCTCCTGCCATCCCGTCCTTTCTCCCGAAGCCCGCGTGGCCCTGACCCTGCGCCTTTTGGGCGGCCTCACCACGGTGGAAATCGCCCGGGCCTTCCTGGTCCCGGAACCCACCGTGGCCCAACGCATCGTGCGCGCCAAGCGCACCCTCACGGAAGCGCGCGTCCCCTTCGAAGTCCCGCGCGGCGAGGAACTGTCCGCCCGCATCGCATCGGTCCTGGAAGTCCTCTATCTCATCTTCAACGAAGGCTATTCCGCCACCGCCGGCGACGATTGGATGCGCCCGGCCCTGTGCGAGGACGCCCTGCGCATGATCCGCATCCTGGCCGAACTGGCCCCCAAGGAAGCGGAAGTCCACGGCCTGGCCGCCCTGATGGAAATCCAGGCCTCCCGCTCCCGCGCCCGCATCGGCCCCAACGGCCGCCCCGTGCTGCTCCTGGACCAGAACCGCCTGCTCTGGGACCACGTCCTCATCCAACGCGGCCTCACGGCCCTGAAACGCACCGAAGACCTGGGCGGCGCCCTGGGTCCTTACGCCCTGCAAGCCGCCATCGCCGCCTGCCATGCCCGCGCCCGCGTGGCCGCGGAAACCGACTGGGTGAAAATCTCGGCCCTCTACGATGCCCTCTCGCAACTGACGCCCTCGCCCGTGGTGGAACTGAACCGCGCCGTAGCCCTCTCCATGGCCTTTGGTCCCGCCGCAGGCTTGGAAGTGGTGGATGCCTTGATGTCCGAGCCGTCCCTCAAGGGGTATCATCTGTTGCCCACGGTGCGCGGCGAATTCCTGGCCAAGCTGGGCCGCTGGACGGAAGCCCGGGCGGAATTGGAACGGGCGGCCTCGCTGACGCAGAACGCGCAGGAGCGGAGTCTGTTGTTGGAACGGGCGGAAGCGTGTGCGCAGGGATCGCTCTGGTCCTCTCCCAAAGGCTCGGCTTGATGTATCCGCACCCGCCGATTTTGTACACGAAAATGCCGTGAAATTACTCCGACCCTTTCCGGCCTGCCGGTAGGTTCTAGGAATCCAATTCTCGCTTCCGCGCGGGGGGAAACATGCGACTGCCTATCAAGCGTATCCTGCTGCTTTGCCTGCCTGTTTTTCTGTTTCCCGTCGTGGCGGCCGCGGGGTCGTGGGAAACCATCGCCGCCGGCAACGCCATCGACTTCACCAAAGTCTTTTTTGCCAATGCCGACACGGGTTTCATCACGGGCACCAGCGGCACTTTGCTGATCACGGAAAATGCGGGCAAAACCTGGAGTACCCGGAATCCGGGGGTGAGTGAACACCTGCGCGGCGGCTGTTTTGTCGACGCCAAAACGGCCTACCTGTCCGGCTCCCACGGCCTGATTCTCAAGAGCACGGATTTCGGAATGACTTGGAAGCGCCTGCCTACGCCCGATACCACAGATCTGGGCGATATGGTTTTCACCTCCGCCGCCAAAGGTTTTGTCACCGCGGGAAACTTCGGCATTCTCAGGACCGTCGACAGCGGCAATACCTGGTCAAAGGTGGATCTCAAATCCAAGAATGCCGGGGCGACCCAAGCCATCGTTTTCCCCACCGCGCAAATCGGCTTTCTCGTCTGCACTTTGGGCGCCTTGCGGACCCAGGACGGGGGCGAAACGTGGCGGGTCCCGCCGGGTTTCAATCTGGGCTCGGCTTACTATTCCGATGGATTCTTCCTCAATGCCGACACGGGTTTTTTCGCCTCGTACTATTACGGGACCATCGTTAAAACCTTCGATCAAGCCAATACTCTGAAACCCACCCATGCCCCGGGCAGCTTCACGGCCCTTACATTCCTGACTCCGGAAATCGGCTATGCCATTTCCCGGGACAGGCCGGCGAGGTGTTTTCGCACGGACGATCAGGGCAGCAACTGGAACCCGGACAGCACTTTCCCCGTCGTGAATGCTACCGGGGTAGTCAGACCCATTGCCGATATCGGCTGTGCCGGCGGCAAGGTGATCCTGGCCGTGGGCGCGGACGGATTCATAGCGCGAAAAGCGGAAGCGAATCCGACCGCGATAGCCCCTTCGCGGAAATCGGCGTTGCGGATGGAAACGGCCAAGAAGGTCTACCGGGCTGATGGACGCCGGCAATCCGGATATCAGGCTGGACCGCGGACAATGAGATCGGTCTTTTCGTCCAGGCGGAAAAGGGATCGATAATGGGTTTCCACGACTTTGATGGAACGCCCCCGGACGGTGATGTAGACTTCCGGGTGGGCCACTTCGATGGCCTTGATCCTCCCCGGTTCCAGATGTTCCTGTTGGTATTCCAATTCCTGCCGGCGGATGGTGATGGCCGCGGAGGCTTTGAGGATTTGCTTGCGCCTCACCGCGATGTCCTTGAGCATCTGCGCCTTGGAGGGCTCCAGGGCCCCCCGGCTGGCGAGTTCGAGCAGAGAACGCAGGAAACGGTCGATCTTGATCATGGCCTCCTTCAGATCGGCCTCTTGGCGCTTGAGCGAGACCTGTCGGCGCTTTAAGGCGTAATCCACCCCGGCGGCCACGCAGGTCTTGATCCCGGCGGTCGATCCCAGGGCTTTCGCTTCCAGGCTCTTGGCCGCCAGGGCCTCTCCGCCGATGATCGATCCCCGTTTCTTCTCCAGGAGGATGCGGCCGCTGGAATAGAGAAAGCTTTGCAGGGAGAAATTTTCGATGAGGATATCCCCTTGGGCTTCCACCCAGGCATTCTCGGTGTATCCCGCGGTGACCTCACGGCCCGCTTCCAGGCCAAACCGACCTTTGCCCGCGCCCAACACGCCGCCCTTGACATGGATGTCGCGCCCGGCCTTGATGCGGCTGGGCTCGGCGTTTCCCAGGATAAGGATGTCGCCTTCAGCTTCCACCTCGAACCCTTTGCGCACGCTTCCGGTAATCATGATATTGCCGTCGAAGCGCACGTTGCCGGTATGGTAATCCACGTCCGAATTGACCACGAAGACGTTCATCACGTCCAACAAGGAGCCGTTCAACTGCACGCAGCCGTTGATCTCCGAATAGAATTCGGTATCGGAATTCTCGGCCCGCACGTTCCTTCCCGGCACCAGGTAGGACCGCGGGACGGCCTTGGCCGGCAGCACGCGGCCGGAAACATCCATACCATCGACGCCGGGAACGGCGGGAGTGACCCGCGCCAGCAATTGGTCCTCGGTCACCACCGGGATCCATTCCACCTTGCGGTAATCGACCTTTCCCTTTTCGTCCAGATCCAAATGCACGGGGCCCTGGAAATCCCGGTCGAAGAAATACTCGATGGAACCGGCTTTGCCGGCAACGGGGGCGAATCCCTTGGAAACGGGCACGGCCAGGACCGCCAGCCGACTTTCGGCGCAGGCGTTGAGCGCCTCGACAATGGTGGCTTCCCGGATGCCGTAGCGGATGTTTTTCTTCTCCAGGTACTCCTTCACCGCCTGGAGATCGGGCATCTTTCCCCGTCCGGCGGCGGGATGGATGTCCAGGAAGGCGGAAAGGTTTTCGGCGTCCGTCCTGGCCGCCAATCTCCCGTTCACGTCGGAAGGCAGGATGTGGAACAGATTGCCGATGACGATTACATGGCCCCGGATTTTCGCATGATAGCGTTCCGTGCCTCCGGAGATGCGGGATGCGACGTTTTCCCCGGGACTCAGAGTGGATTTTTTTCGGCTGTCCCTCGCGGCTATCACCTCATCCTTTTCCAACTCCCTCAGGAAAATGAATTCGTGGGGATTGAGCGACTCCAATTTCCGATCCGCCTCCAACCGGGCGAAATCGACGCCCTTGGCAAAATAGGGGTTCAGGTCGGACCCGTCCCGCACATGAACGAAAGAGGCGCCATCGCAATGGGCGTTCGCGGGCCCGCCGGCGCCCGCCTCCTTCTCGGCAACCTCCTGCAGCTTTTCCACCTTCCCGATTTCCTCGAGGAGGCAATGCATCAAATCATCGGCATTGGTCTGCGAACTCATTTAAACCTCCCGCATCCGGTCGCCAGGGGCAGGCGCATAGTCCTGATCCATTTTGCGTGCGACTCCAAAGAGTGTGTTAACCTTATCACACTTCGGCATTGGGCGAATAACTCTAGGGTAAAATGTGGCCGGCAGGTGCGCACAAACAGTAAGTGCGCACAAGTTGTAATATGTCAGCGGGTGGGCGCGCGAGAACGGGGCAAAAAAAAGACGCCCCCCCAAGTAGGGGGGCGCCACATTTCAAAACAATGTATTTACTTGGTCTTGACGGCGGGAGCCGGAGCGGCTTCCTCCGTGACGGCAGCCTGCATGGTCGCGGCCTGCTCGGTCTTGAGCTGCGCGGCGCGGGTCTCGGAAACGGTCTTAAGCGCGGCCAATCCCTTTTCGAAATAGGGGCCGACCATCTTGTCGGACATCAGGCTCATCCAACGCTTGGCGGGATTCATGCCGGCATCGCTGGCCATGATTTCCGTCACCTTGACGCCATCGCCCTCGGGTACGAAGGACCAAAGCGCCTTGGCTTTGCCCATGGCTCCGAAGTCCAGGCCAATCTTGATGGCGGAGGAGGGAGCGGTTTCCTCGATGGTCATGGTGCCCTTGCCCATGTCCTTGGACGTCCAGCTGGAAGTGGCGCCCTGGCCCTCGGTCACGGCACCGTAGGTGATGACCATGGTGGGATCCTTCCAAGGGGACCAGGCTTCGTTCTTCTTCAGATCGTTCACCTGATCGAAAATCACTTCAGCCGGAGCATTGATGACCAGGGACCGGGTCACCGCCGATTGGCGGGGCAGCGCAACCAGACCGATAGCGGCCAGCAGCACGACAAGGACGATGAGTCCGAGGACGATGTTCTTAAGAATCTTCATGAGACCTCCTTTATAAACTGGAACAAAATACAGGATCGAAATACCGGCTGAAAGGTAACAAATTGGCATCCCCCGGTCTCCATCTCATAGGCCAACCCCACTATTACGGCCAATTTCCGCCTTTTTAAATCTCCCCCGACGGATTGGGTCCATCCATGGCTGTCCGCATGCCTACCCTCGCCGCAAGAATGCCCCATATGGGGTGATGGGTCGCTTCGCCCGCCGACCCTCAGTGCGGCCGGCGAAGCGACCGCTTTGGACCGACTTGCATGTTTCGCCAGGAACCGAGCGCCGGCATTCCGGCCTCAAAAAAAATAAATCGTTGCAGATGTTACATAAGCTTTTACATCTTCATCTAATCATCCGCAACCGAAACCTTAACGCAGAATAGAGAGAGGCACATCATGAAATCCGGTTTTACATTTCTCGGAAAATCCGCTTTGTTCGTCCTTGGGCTTTCCGGATGGCACGCAGCCCATGCCACCGAAGTGATTTGGGCCAATGAATCGGGACATGCATATCCCTATCTGGAAGAGTTCGACCTGAGCACGGGCGCCTTGATACAACAGTTCCTGGCGCCCAACCTGGAAGCGCGAGGCCTGGCCGGGGACGATGCCGGCCGGGGAATAGAAGTGCTGGGCAATATCATCTATTACACCTCAAGCGCGAGCGGCAAAGTCTTCATGACCGACGCCACCACCCACCAGGACCTGGGATACGCATTCGACACGGGCTTCCACGGAATCCAGTCCCTGTCCTGGGATGGAGAGGCCTTTTGGTTGCAGGGCAGCTTCGACGCGTATCGCTATTCATTAGATGGCGTCGTGCTGGACCACGTCGCCAACTTCCAATCCAGCGGGACACCGGTCGACCCCTATTTCTCGGAACTGTTGAACCGCCGGGACTATGATGGGTCCATTTACTACCAGGGGTATCTCTACCAAAACAAAATCGGGGTATTCCAGAATAATGGGACCCTGATTAGGGACATCACCCTGCCGCCGGTCGCGGATCCATGGTTTCCCCGCTACGTAACGGACCTCTCCCTAATCAATCCCGCACCGGTTCCCGAGCCCTCCTCCGTGGCCATGATGGCCGGAGGCCTGGCCATGCTCGGTGGGCTTGCGGTCCGCCGGAAACTTCCGCTGCTGCGCCGGTCGTAAAAACAGCCCAGTCAACGCGGGTCCCGCCGACAGGGGACCCGCTCAGAGCCGATCCTGCCCTTCCGCAACCATTTCCACTTCGTCCACATAGCACCAAGCCCAGGCCTCCCCAGGTTCGATGGAACGCATGATGGGATGCGTGGTTTTCTCGAAATGCCTGGTGGCATGGGTGTTCTTGCTCTGGTCGCAACATCCCACATGCCCACATACCATGCACATGCGGAGGTGGACCCACGAATCCCCCTTTTTGACGCATTCAGGGCATACGTCCACATCGGTATCCGTGATTTTAATCTGATTGAGGTGGGTGCACGCAACGTCCATAAGGAACTCCAGGTAGGGGGCCCGTTAATGCAAAGGAAGTCGATATCCTATAAAAATACCTTTTGGCCGATAGCCATTCAGGAAAAAACCGTCCGCTACACTAATGGATTTGATGGATACCAATTAGTGTCTACAACTGTGGAAAGAGTTTTGACAGGAGGCCGGATTCCTTTACAGGGGACTTACAAGTTGTGCGTAGGTTTTGTTTTTTGCGAGAACATGGGTCAGCCAAGGCTGTTAGCTTCTGTGATACATATCACCTTGGGGCGAAGCAGTGAAGACTTTGACGACCTTTTTTATCGGTTTGTTGGTCTCCGTTTCTTTGGCGGCGTCTACGCTGACGGTTGCCTTCAATACTAAAACGCTGAAGTATCACTATACGTCCTGTGTGTGGGCGAAGAAGTGCACGGTGAATTGTGTGGAGGTGAGTTTAAAGGAGGCGATTGGGAGGGGTGGGATGGCTTGTAGGGTATGTCATCCGCCTGTTACGGTGAAGGAGTAGATAGGGGTAATGTGTTGCTGGTCTGGGACGAGCGAAAGAAAAGGGATGTGGGCTGGGTAGAGGAGGTTACAAGTACTCCTTCTTTTGCGCAACAACTAGTTCTAGGGTGAATAAAAGTTTCACCCTAGAACTAGTTGGGCGACATTATGCCGTTAGATTTGTGCTCGCTGATCTTTTCAGTCAGCGAGCATTGCGAAAACCAATTTACTGGGGATGGAAATCCAAATCAACGCAAGACGTGCCTAAATCCTATCCTGAACCTTTCTCTAATCCAAATGTATTTTGGCTATCTTCCTGTAACCTAAGGAAATAAATGGAAACCTTTGAAAATACCTGGGAAATAAAAGGTGACAGCCCTGCCGTAGATTTTGCCTTTGCAGTTACAAAGGAAATCGCGGATATGGCTAGGAAACAGCTTCCCGAATTTGCCGAAATGTTTCCTTTTCGAAGACAATGGGAGGCAAATGCAACATTTTCCAATGGCTGTACTGCAATTTTGCTTCGTGAGACTACTGGAAATGGTGTCCCTTCAATTGGCGAGATAAAAGAAACCGACTTATTGAACAAAATCCAAGAATTCTCAAGAGGAAAAGAGCACCCGTCATTCGAAGAAATTTACAGCTTCTTTGGAAGCTACTATTTCAATTTTGATCAATTCCTATACATCGGAAAATATGACAATTCAAAACTAAGCTGGCGCCACATATTAACTGTCTTAGTAGAATGGATAAATAGAATTGTGGTTCCGGTCGTTTTGAAAAACAATGAAAAAAGGGTTCTAAGCGCAATTCCTATCCCTCCACAATTTGAAGTCGGCAAGCTAACCCCAAATGTTTTTGTGCTAGAAAGTGAAAAACACTCGAGGCAGGGCACATGCTTTCATCTTGCGGGCATCGGTCTTGTAACTTGCGAACACGCTTTTTGTGAAGAAATGAGTGTTTTTCGGAGTAGTAGCATTAACAATAAAGTGAAAACACATCTCGTTAAAAGCAACGCGACCATCGATTTAGCAATCTTGAAAGCGGACGGCTTCGAGTTAGGTACTGGACTTGAAATCGGTTCCTCCGATAACTTGAAAATAATGGATCATATTGCCTCGATTGGATTTCCGAATTATCGATATGGAGATACGGGTGTCTTTTCTCCGGGATTAGTAGTTGGTTTTAGACCAGTGTCAGGGATTAGAAGAATCCTAGTCAATACGCCATTAATTTCCGGCAATAGTGGTGGGCCAGTGGTTGACAGATTCGGAAAAGTCATTGGAGTAGTTGTCACCGGAGCGGACCGAATGGAAAATGCAAATGGAACTGAAAATCATGGGGTTATCCCAATTGAAGCCCTAAAACTATTGTAATCAAGAAATAAATGCCACCCCCAGTAAATACGGAACGGCATAACGATCGCTCAACAAGGACCCAGCCAGGAACCCGCGGGCATGCGTTCGCATTGCGGGTTTGCAAATGGCCTGGGAAGGCTGCGCGGCAATTCGCACTCAACTTCGAGCTGGTGCTTACGCGTTCCTCCTCCCATTCGGTCGTCGTCAGCGTTAGCTGGCTCTCAGTTGGTGCTCATTGCATGCTGCGCGCGTGAACTACAGGGGCTATAGCGCCCCACTCCGTTCACGTGCTCGCATGTCGCGCGTGCCTTCCTAGGCCACTTCTGGCTGGGCCAACGTTATGTGCAATAACCCGTCCTTCAATGTTGGCCCCCGATCTTTCCAGTCGGGGGCCAATTTAGAATGATTAGATTTTGGGGGCAGGAGTGGAAATGAGGATTGTCTCTCGAATACTAAAACTTAAGCGCCAAAATAAAATGGAGGGAATATAATGAGCAAATCGACTGTTGACCTTTGTTCAATTATGAGGGCTGGAGGTGGGGTTAAATTGCCCTGTAATAGATCTGCTGTAGACTTTAGCTCGATAGCTCGTGCCGGTGGTGACAGTGGTGCCAAACTTACAATTACGGGCGCTGAAGCACTTTCAACGGTGGACCTCTGCTCTATTGGAAGGGCAAATCCAGGAAACGTGTTTTTTGAATTTTCAAGTTAGGATAAGATGTCTGGAATAGACACCCTTATCAGGAAAACCCGTTTGTAAAATGGATAATCCATACGCTATCTATGTCAACTGCGATGGTGCAATGGACTATCAAAAAGGGAATCCTGGCGGAGTAGGATTCTTCGTCAGATTTCCAGAATCTGTTGCCCTTGAACCAATAGGTATCTCGGTTGGTACCTATTTGCATGGCAATATTGAAAGATTGGAAATCGAAGCCCTTATTCAGGCTATGAAAAAAACAAAAGACATTTTTTTCGAGCATTTGGAAATGCTGAAAAATGTAAACACAATAATATTCATAACAGATAGACTTGGCCTAAGCGACAAGGCAAAGACCTCTCCCTATAAAATCAAAGAATGGAAGTCTAACGGCTGGAAAAACCACGAAGACAAACCTATCAAGAATCATAAATTACTGGGAGAGTTGGATCGAGAAAGAAGAAAACTGGCTTCGGCAACCAAGTCGCAGGTCCGAATCGAATGGAGAAGACGAAAGTTCAACAAAAAGGCTGACAAACTTGCCAAGGCTGGGAAAGGCGCTGGCACACAAAAGTTTAAGCTGTGGAATGCTGGTGAAAAGATTGGAAGAAGAAAACTCGAAGGCGATGAAGTCAATTATCGCCTCATCCTTCCGAACGATGAATATCACGTAAATATATTTCGGAAAGATCCGGTCCAGGACAAGTGGGAAGTTTGGGCCGAAATATGTAGCGGAGATTCTCAGGGACAAAAACTGAAAATCTACGCGGAAGATATTTTGGCCAAAGAATTAAACCGTGGTAATGAGTTCAAGATCAGAATCAAAAACGTATTTAATTTCCACGTGGAAATATTTGGAAGCCTTCAGAAAAAAAGGAAGGTAGTTAAGGAATCCAATTCAAAAAAGAAATCAAAAGAAGAAAAAGATGCCCCCCAAAACAGCGAATAAGGACGGGTTACAGCACATAACACGCGCCAGTAGGAAAACCCCCGGGCATGCTCCGCATTGGGGTTTCGCAAATGGGCTGCGAGACCTACCCGGCAATTCAGATTGGGTTTCGGATTGCGCTTATGTGTTTCTCTCTCCCCATTCGGGTCGAGAGAAAACCTTAGCTTGCCTCAACCCATCTTCATTGCGCGCTGCGGGTGCTCATTTCGGGGGCGGTAGCGCCCCACTTCATTCGCATCCTCGCGCAACGGGTATGATCTCGCAGCCCACTTTCTACTGGCGCAAACGTTGGGTGCAATTTTGGCTCTTTATGTTGGCCCCTGATCTTCCAGGCATGGGCCAATTACAAAATGACTAATTTGGAGGGGCTAAGAGAAGGAGTAAGGCCCAAATGGGACGGAAAACTGACAAAGAATACTTGCTTGAATTGCTGCCTCAAGATGGCACGGCCATGGGCAATTCCAATCTGAAAAAGACTTTAGGGTGGAACGAAGACAAATATTGGGATGTTCGAAACAACCTTCTGGAAGAAGGTTTAGTTTCTCTTGGCCGTGGAAAAGGCGGATCCATCTTCAAAGTGTTAACCGAAGAGAAGACCCCAAAAATTGTCTCGGTCTATCAAAGTGAGAAAAGCCTATACCAGCCATTTGCGGAAGCTATTGCAAAGGGGTATACGAAAGACAAGGATATAAAAACTTTCATTATTCAGGAAACTGCGAATCAAGGCAAGAAGCTTACTGGCGGAAGGTGGACTCGGCCAGATGTAGTAATGATTTCTATGAATACCTACTCCTTTGTGCCCGGCAAGTATCTAGATGTAATAACTTTTGAAATAAAGCCATCTACGGATTTCCAAATTACAGGCGTTTTTGAAACTGCGGCCCATTCAAGATTTGCCACCAAGAGCTATCTATGCGTGCACTTGCCTGAAGATTGGGATGACACAAATCCCGAATATGAAAGGATCAAGGCCGAGTGTGGAAGATTCGGAGTCGGTCTTATGTATTTCACTAATCCGGCCGACTACGATACCTATGAAATCTTGGTCGAACCCAAAAGATGGAACCCCGATCCGGCAGATACCGATTCATTTATTTCGGTTCAAATAGGTGATAAGGAAAAAAAGAAAATCCTGGAATGGTCCCGCTAAGATTACTGTAAACAAGAACAAGAGCCCCTCCAAAACGTAGAGCCAAAACTACACTCAACACGCGCCATGGGGGGAGCCCGCGGGCATGCGTTCGCATTGCGGGCTCGCAAATGGCTTGGGAAGGGTGCGCGGCAATTCGCACAGCGCTTCGGGCTGGCGCTTACGCGTCGCCGCCTCCCATTTGGTCGTCAGCGAGCGTTAGCTGGCCCTCAGCGGTGTTCATTGCACGCTGCGGGCGTTGGCAACGGGGCTGTAGCGCCCCACTTTGCCAACGTCCTCGCGTGTCGCGCATCCCTTCCCAGGCCACTTCGCCATGACGCAAACGTTGGGTGAAATTTTGGCCATTCAGCTTGTACCTGATCTTTCCAGTCAGGTACAAGTAAAAATGATTAATTTTCTGGGGGCAAGAGAAGACAATTACTCGGAGGTTTTCTTGGCTCAAAAGATCCAGATCGGAACAAAAGGCGTAAAAAAGGCGCTCAATAGTTTTAATTGCCAAGAGGCCATAGCTGAGTTCATCTGGAACGGATTTGATGCGCGCGCAACGATTGTAGAAGTCTCCTTTGTTGAAAACTTATTCAATGGTTTAGAATCGATTACAGTTCGAGACAACGGGGATGGAATTCCAAAAAGTGAACTTCGAGTCAAGTTCAAACCATTTTTAGAGTCAGCTAAAAGATTCGCACTTAAAGCGGATGAGCACTCCTCAATTGCTCGAGGCAAAAACGGAGTTGGGAGGCTGACATTTTTTAAATTTGCATCGAGCGCAGTCTGGTCAACGACATACCAGAAAAATGAAAAACATTACAACTACAAAATTATGGTAAGTGCTGAATCGATTCAGGAATACACTGAATCCGAAGAAGTCGAAACGACAGAGCCATGCGGCACATTAGTTCGGTTCTTAGGAGTAAAGGAAGATCTGTTTCGAGGCCCGAACGAAGGAAAGCTTCTAGAACATTTGTCCAAGGAGTTTTGTTGGTATCTTGAATTATCAAAGTCAAACAACAAAACAATCATTGTTAATGACAACAAAATTACCTATGACCACTTGGTATTGCAGCGCGAGACCCAAAACTTTTTTCACCCCGAAAGCAAAACTGATTTTCAGGTCGATTTTATTCTATGGGACAAGAATCTCGACACTGAATATTCAAAGATTTACTATCAAGATTTTGAGGGCGTAGAAAAGTACAAGGAAAACACCACACTAAACCATCAAGGTGACCGATTTTTCCATAGCATCTACGTAAGAAGCTCCTTTTTCAATTCCTTTAGCTTTAAAAAATCCGATGCCCCACAAGAGGATCTTCTTTCCGGGAATCGCTCCTCGAACGCGTTTAAGTATTTAAAAGATGAGCTGTTAAAATTTTTAAAACTGAAGCGAAAGGGTCTGCTTCGAGAATTTGCGGACAAGCTAGTGGCATCATACGAGGTGGACGGAGTTTTTCCATCATTTGGAAACAATTCTTGGGATGGTTATCGAAAAGCCGAACTAGAGGAATTAATTCGGGGGCTATATGAAGCGCAGCCTAAAATATTCAATGGTCTTAAAATCGAGCAGAAAAAAACATTTGTGAGAATATTGAACCTCCTGCTTGATTCAAATGAGCGAGATAACTTATTCGATATTCTCGAAGGTGTCGTTGAGCTTGATCCCGAAGAAAGGCAGGAGATTTCCTCGATTCTTAAGGTCACAACCTTGTCCAGAATTACTCAGACAATCGGATTAATTGCTGAGAGGGAGCGAGTAATACACGAACTTAAACAATTGGTTTGGAATGAAGACATTGGCGCAAACGAAATCGACCATCTTCAATCAGCAATAGAACATCACTATTGGGTTTTTGGTGAAGAGTACAATTTAGTTTCGGCGGCAGAACCAGATTTTGAAGAGGCACTTCGCAGGTACCTATTTTTGCTCAAGGGAGAAAAAGAGGCAGTAAAAATTGCTCACCCTGGAAAAAACAAAGAGATGGATATTTTCGCTTGCCGTCAAATTCACCACTCAAAGTCTATTGAAAATATCGTTGTTGAGCTAAAGCATCCCAACATCTTATTGGGGGAAAAGGAAGTCGGGCAAGTTAAAGGATATATGAGCACGATTCTTTCTGAACAGAGATTCAATGGCTCAAATATGTCCTGGAAATTTTACTTAGTCGGCAACCGCTTCAATACAAGCAATTTTATTGAAGGCGAACTTGAAAATGCGAAGAGCCACGGCGAGCCGTCGCTTATTTACAAATCGGGTAAGCTCAAGTTTTATGTAAAAACCTGGAGCGAGGTTTTTGCTGATTTAGAAATTCGGTTTAACTACTTGAATAAGAAATTATTAATTGAAAGAGAGCGACTTAGTTCAGCAGGGAGGTCCGCTAACGAAATTGTTGAAGACCTTTCTCGAAGCTCGGCTTCGCAACCAGGTGAAACTATTCCAGTAAAAGAAGCTGCGTATTAGCACGAACCTCGAATTCAAAACAAATACTGCCCCCAGAAAAAGATTAGCCAAAACTTCACTCAACACGGCGCAGTGCGCTCCGCGCGGGATTCCATTCTCGCTCCAGGGCTTCGCCCAAATTGGTTTTGGGGCGTGCCCGGCAATTCAGACTGGGATTCGGCTGCGCTGACTTTCACTGATTTTTTCTCGTTCGGTCTACGTTAGCTTGCCTCAACCCGTCTTCATTGCTTGCTGCGGTCGGGAATTCCAGGGGCATAGGTCCCACTCCATTCCCGTCCTCGCAAATCGGGCAAGCCCCAAAACCAACGTCGCCCTGCTGGTCTTATCGGCCAATTTTCGAACCGGTTCAGGCTACAGATTTAAGGTTATAAAATTCATTCGGTGACTTCATCTCCAAAGCTGAATGCGGTGCAAAAGTATTGTAGTCATCGACCCACTCCTTGATCATTCTTCTGACCTCTTCTTCCGAGTCCAAACAATTCTGGTACACATAATCCCGCTTGAAGGTTCCATTAAAGGCCTCGCACATGCCATTGGATTGAGGCGAATACGTCGGGGTGTTGCAATTGATGATGTTCCAAT
>JAQBPN010000104.1 GCA_028287505.1 Fibrobacterota bacterium
CTCTGCAGGCCTGGTTGCCTTCCGTTAAGAAGGGCCATTCTGCCGAGCTCCCGCTCCACTGTGATTTACTGCTTGTTCCTGATTCTTCTCTCAAAGAGCATCCGGGACTCAAAGGCCACCGGTTCCCACCCTTTTTCGGGGGGGATTGATAAGATAAATCGGACCTCAAGTTCCGTCAATGGTAGGGCATCCATTTTTTCTTTTTTTCTTTTCAACCGGTCAAGGAAAGGGAAAGGGAAACCGGCAGAGCCCATCCCTACCGCATTGCGGAGACGTCGGCATGCTCCGGCAAAAACCGGAGCCGCGATCGATTCCATGTTATGCGATTGGAATCGGGTCAGGATTTCCGGACGAGCTCGCGCGCGGCCCGCACCCAGGCATCGGAACCGTTTAGGGAAGGGACGAGAAGCAGTTTCTGGCCGCCGGCCTCCAGGAAGGTGGCTTGCGCGCGCAGAGAAATCTCCTCCAAAGTCTCCAAGCAGTCGGCGGTGAAGGAAGGTTCGAAAACCAGGAGTTTTTTCTTCCCCTGCCGGCCCAGATCCGCCACTACGATATCGGTATAGGGTTTGATCCAGGGCGTGCGTCCCAGCCGGGATTGGAAGCAGACCGTGTATTGGCCGGGTGCGAGGCCCAGCCTGCGGGCCAACTGCCGCGAGGTCTCGAAGCACTGGGCCCGATAGCAATAGTTGTTTTTCCAGGATATGGCGGCGCAGCAGGAGTCATCGGCCTTGAGACAATGGCCCTGGTAGCTTTCTCCCCGGCGGATCTGCCGCTCGGGAAGGCCGTGGTAGCTGAATAACACGTGGTCCGGCGCAAAGGAATCCAGGTAGGGCCTGCCGATACCGGCGATCGAATCAAGGAAACCCGCATCCGCATAGAAGGGGCCGATGACCCGCACCGCCGGAACGTTCCATTTCCGTCCCAGGATGGAAAACACCTTTTCCAAAGTGGAGCCGGTGGAAGCGGAAGAATATTGGGGATACATGGGAAGGATGATCAGTTCTTCCGGAGAGCGGGCCAGCAGAATGTCCAGCTTCGATTCGATGGAGGGGTTTCCGTAGCGCATGGCGAACTCGACCTCGCAGTCTTCGGGAAGCTGGGCGCGCAACTTTTCCGCAAAGGCCCGGGTATGCACAAGCAGCGGCGAACCTGCCGCGGTCCAGATCTTCTCGTAGGCGTCCGCGGATTTTCGGGGGCGAAAGGGGAGAATGATCAGGTTGAGCAGGATCCACCGGCCAAGAGCGGGGATGTCCAAAACCCGGGGATCGCTCAGGAATTCCCGAAGATAACGCCGCACCTTGCCGGGAGAAGGAGCGTCCGGCGTCCCGAGATTGACGATGAGAATTCCACTTTTCACGGTTGCCCTGCCCCTTTTGCGAGTAGGGAGAAAAATAGAATTAGTACGAATTCCCGGCAGGTCAGGAGGCGGTACTCCCGGCCGCCGCCCGGAGAAGCGGGGGGAAACCGGCTTAGGTAACACTAATGTATCGTCTCATTCGTGTTACTAAGGCCGGCGGTTCCGCGACGCGTCGTGGGCGGATCCCGGCATGAAGCCACATTTCCCAAAACCGGAAAAACCTCCCGAAACATCCGATAACCCTAATTGCGGCACTACCGGAAATCAGCGATTCCTGCAATTTTTAGTTGATTCAATCATCGACTTTACTATTTTTTGACCCTGATTCATTCCCTGTACTGGTAATGCTTCCTGAATTTTCCGTTGGGTAAAAATGAACCAAACAGAGTTTCCCGAATCTCAATTAGAAGCCTTGTTCACTAGGCTGGATGTGGGCGTTTTCCGGGCCACCCGGGACGGCAAACTGCTCTATGCCAACGCCGCCTTTTTGCGCATGTTCGGATTGACCTCCCCTGAAGCCGTGGACGCCTGGCAGTTGAAAGCGATTGCGGTATGTCCGATCGAGACCGCCCGGGTGCTGGAGGAAATGCGCCATCGCGGCCGCGCCCGCATTCCGGATCTGGAAGTACGGGGTCCGGGTGGCGCGACCATGTGGATACGGCTGAACCAGATCCAGGAATCCTTCCCCGGAGAAGCGGACGTGATCGAAGGCATCATAGAGGATGTCACCGATCGAAAAAATCTGGACTCGGAACAACTTTGCCGGAACGAAGAACGGATACAGGCCAAGAACCTGGAATCCATCGGGAGGTTGGCCGGAGGCGTGGCGCATGATTTCAACAATATGCTCACCGCCATCAACGGGTACAGCGAACTGCTTTTGGGGATGCTGCCCGAAGACAATCCGCTCCGCGAAAACCTGGTTGAAATAAAGAAGGCGGGGACCCGGGCCGCCCATCTGACCCGGGAATTGCTGGCTTTCAGCCGGCGGCAGATGCTGATTCCCAAGGTGTTGGATTTGAACGACCTGATCCTTTCCATGGACAGGTTCGTCCGGCGCGCGGCCGGTGACTGCATAGACGTGGAGTTGGCCCTGGACGCGAAACTGGGGAAAATAAAATGCGACCCGGGCCAGATGGAAAACGCCATCATGAACCTTGTGTTCAACGCCCGGGATGCCATGAACCATGGGGGTATCTTGATGCTCCGGACCGCCAACGTGGAGGTCAATGCCTACGCCGCCCTGGACCGGCGCATCGCCCATGGAAACGGTTCCCGCGGAGAATTGCCACCCGGCAGTTACGTATCCCTCACCGTTTCCGACACCGGATCGGGCATGGACTCGGAAACCCTGGCCCGCGTGTTCGAACCGTTCTTCACCACCAAACCGATGAACAAAGCCGCGGGAATGGGCTTGGCCATGGTTTACGGGATCGTAAAGCAAAGCGGGGGGCACATCTTCGCCGAAAGCGAAGCGGGCAAAGGCTCCTTTTTCCGAATCTATCTTCCCCGGATTCCGGAAAGCGGGAGCAAGCGCCTCGACCTACCCATATCCGAATAGAGATCGACGAGCGCTCTCCTGGACAAAGCCGCCGTCCGCACCATCGCTGACCCGCGCCCATCGCGGCCTTGGCGCATGCTTGGGAGCGGCTTTCCCGCTTCCAGCCTGGTTTTGGAATCCGATGACTTTTAATTATTTTTTTGACACTTTGATAACCGATATTCGCTATTGAGGGGCCGATGGCGAAAAAGAAAAACGACCAGAAAAAAACGACTCCCGCAAAGCCACCCAAGAGACCCGAAAAAACTCCGGTAAACAAGCGTTCCACGGCCGGAAAAACCGTCCCCAAGCCGGCGCCCAAAGTCACGGCCCGGATTCCGGAAACCCCTGCCGGGAATGCCGAGCAGTTTCCCATCGCCGCCATCGGCGCCTCGGCCGGAGGCTTGGAGGCTTTCCGGCTCCTGCTCGGAGCCTTGCCTCCCGATGCCAAACTCGCCTTCATCATCATCCAGCATCTTTCTCCGACCCACGAAAGCATCCTTCCGGGAATCCTTTCCAAGTTCACGTCCCTTCCCGTCAAGGAAGTCCGGGACGGCATGGCCCTCGCAAGCGGCATCATCTATGTGATGCCTCCGAACTGCACCATGACATTGGAACAGAACCGGTTGCGCCTGCAGGAACGTTCCGGAGCCGCCCGCCACATGCCGGTGGACGTGTTCTTCCGATCGATGTCCATCGATCAGCCCCAGCGCGCCATCGGCATCATCCTATCCGGGGCCGGCACCGACGGCACCTTGGGCCTGCAGGAAGTAAAAGGGGTGGGAGGCATCACCTTCGCCCAGGACGAGAAGTCCGCGAAGTTCGATGGCATGCCCCGCAGCGCCGTGGCGACCGGGGCCGTCGACTTCGTCCTGCCTCCCGAGAAAATCGCCTCGGAGCTGGCCCGTATCTGCAAACAGTTCCGCCAACAGACCCATCCCAGGGAAACGGAAGGGGCCTCTCTCGAAGAAACGCATATCGAGGCCATCTTCGCCCTGTTGCGCCGCAGTTCCGGCGTGGACTTCACACAGTACAAGCAAACCACCATCAAACGGCGCATCATGCGACGCATGCTGTTGTTGCGCATGGAATCGATGGCGGGCTATATAGACCTGCTGCGCAAAAATCCGGCGGAAATCCAGTTCCTGTACCAGGACCTCCTCATCAAGGTCACCAATTTTTTCCGGGACCCGGAGTCCTTCGAAGCCTTGAAGCAGACCGTCTTTCCGGAAATCCTGAAGGCAAGATCCAACGAGGGCACGGTGCGCATCTGGGTTCCCGGCTGCTCGACGGGAGAAGAAGTCTACTCGCTGGCCATAGCCCTGCTCGAATGCATCGGGGACATGGCCGTGAATACGCCCATCCAGATTTTCGCCACCGACATCAGCGACGAGGCGTTGGCCAAAGCCCGCACCGGCCTCTATGTGGAAAACATCGCCTTGGACGTATCGCTGGAAAGATTGCGGCGCTTCTTCGTGCGCGTGGACAATCACTACCAGATCAGCAAGCAAATCCGGGACATGTGCATCTTCGCGCGCCATGATGTCACGCATGATCACCCCTTTTCGAGGATTGATCTCATCAGCTGCCGCAACCTGCTGATCTACCTGGATACGCCCCTGCAGAAAAGGGTGTTCCCGATTTTCCATTATGCCCTCAAGGCCGATGGCCGCCTGATGCTCGGCACCTCCGAAACCGTGGGCGCCTTCACCGATCTGTTCGGCCTGGAGGACAAGAAAAACAAGATCTACCGGAAAAAAGTGACGCCCTTGCGCTTCCACCTTCCCACGGGCGTGCCCTATACGCTGCCGGAGCGGAACGAACCCGCGCAGCGCAACACCGAGCAGGCCTGGTCGGGCGCGGAAGTGCAGAGGGAAGCCGACCGGCTGGTGCTGTCCTCCTATGCGCCTCCCGGCGTAGTGGCCAATGCGGAGATGGACATCATCCAATTCCGCGGGCAGACCGGCCCTTTTCTGGAACCCGCTCCCGGACAGGCCAGCCTTAACCTGCTGAAAATGATCCTGCCGCCCCTGCTGATGAACGCGCGCCGGACCATCGACATCGTCAGGAAGAAACGCCGCGCGACCCGCAGCGAGTGGGTCAGGTTCGAGCATGAAGGCAAAACCCGCCAAGTGGAAATCGAAGTGGTCCCGCTGCCGTCTTCATCCAGCGGCCTGGATACGTATTTCCTGGTGATGTTCCGGGAACAACCCGTTCCCGAGCAGTCCTCCGCGGGCCCGGCCGGCAAGGGCCGCCGCAAGGATGAAAACCAGGCGGCCGGCCTGCGCAAGGAACTGGAAGCCGCCAAGGAATACCTGCAAACCATCATCGAGGAGCAGGAAGCCACCAACGAAGAGCTCAAATCCGCCAACGAGGAAATCCTCTCCAGCAACGAAGAGCTGCAAAGCATCAACGAGGAATTGGAAACCGCCAAGGAAGAGCTGCAAAGCACCAACGAAGAGCTGACGACCCTGAACGAGGAGCTTCAGAACCGCAATCTGGAACTGAACGTGGTCAACAACGATATGACCAATCTCCTCACCAGCGTGAACGTCCCCATCGTGATGCTGGGCAACGATTTGCGCATCCGCCGTTTCACGCCCATGGCGGAGAAGGTGCTGAAGCTGATCGGAGCCGATGTGGGCCGCCCGTTCACGGACATCAAGTCCTTCGCAAGCCTGGCGAACGTGGAACATGAGATCCAGGAAGTGATCGACTCCATGTCCGTGCGGGAAATGGAGCTGCGGGACGACAAGGGACATTGGTATTCCCTGCGCATCCGGCCCTACCGGACCGGGGACAACAAGATCGACGGGGCCGTGCTGGTCTTCATCGATATAGACACGCTCAAGACCGGTATCAGCCTTCTGGAAGAGGCGCACAGCTACGCGGAGTCCATCGTGCAGACGGTGCGCCATCCCATGGTCGTCTTGGAACGGGAAGGCAGGGTGAAGACTGCGAACCGCGCCTACCTGGAGTCCTTCAAGGAAAAACACACCGAGGTCATCGGACGCTCCATCCAGGATCTGGGCTTCGGGAAAACCCCCATTCCCGGCCTGCGTGAACTCTTGACCAGGGACGGCATCTGGAACCAGGCCATCCGGGACCATGAAGTGGTCATCGGAAGCGGCGGGCAATCCCGCGTCCTGCTGCTCAATTCCGGAATGGTCCGGTCCGAGACGGACAAATTCCATTACCTGCTGCTGTCCATGGAAGATATTACGTCCAGAAGGCAAGCCGAGCAGGAAGTGCAGCGGTTGAACGACGAACTGGAAAAGCGGATCGGCGACATGACCGCGGTCAACCGCAAGCTGGAGGAAGAGGTGTCCGAGCGGGAGCGGGCGGAGGAAAGCCTGCGCGCCAGCGTCGCCGAGCTGGAATCCTTTTCCTACTCGGTATCGCACGATTTGCGGGCCCCATTGCGGGCCATGCAAGGGGTGGCCGAGGCCTTGCAGGAGGATTATCGGGAAAGCCTGGACGCCACCGGCCGCGACTATACCCAGCGCATCGTTTCCGCCGCCCATCGCATGGATACGCTCATCCTGGATTTGCTGAATTACAGCCGGCTGGGAAAGAAAGAGCGCGATCTGCAATCCTGCTCCCTGGACCAGGCGGCCGCATCCGTGCTGGGGCAGCTTGAAAAGGAGATCAAGGACAGTAACGCGCAAGTGACCATCCAATCCCCATTGGGGGAAGTGCGCGCCAACCGGACGCTGCTGGAGAAGGCGCTTCTCAACCTGGTTTCCAACGGCATCAAATTCTCGGCCCCGGGATCGGCTCCCCGCGTCTCCATCCGCCCGGAAACGCGGAACGGATTCGTCCGCGTGTGGGTGGAGGACAACGGCATCGGCATCGAACCGGAGCATCACGATCGCATCTTCCGCCTGTTCGAACGCCTGAACGGAATGGAAAAATATCCCGGCACGGGCATCGGGTTGGCCATCGTCCGCAAAAGCATCGAAAGCCTGGGAGGGCGGGTGGGGCTGGAATCCCAACCCGGCCAGGGCACCCGTTTCTGGATCGAACTTCCCAGGGAAGCTCAATGAACGGGACCTTCAAACCCCTGGTATTGCTGGTGGAGGACGACGCCAACGACGTTCTCCTGTTCCAAAGGGCCTTCTCGAAATTGAACCGGATAGGCGATCTCTTCATCGCCAGGGACGCGTACCGAGCGGAAAAATGGCTCATGGGCGAAGACCCCGCCAGGGAAAACCTCCCCACCATGTTGCCGCGCCTGATCCTGCTGGATCTCAAATTGCCCGGCAAGAGCGGTCTGGAACTGCTTGCCTGGATCCGCGGCCGGGAGCGCCTGCGCCGCCTGCCCGTGGTGATTTTCTCATCCTCCTCGGAGCCCTTGGACATGGAACATGCCTACGACATGGGAGCCAATTCCTACATCGTCAAACCCGCGGGTTTCGACGCTTTGTTGGAGACCGTGAAGAGGCTTTGCGAGTACTGGCTCGAGTTGAACAGAACTTCGGATTCGGAGGCCACGTGACCCCTTCCCTGCGTCTGCTGCTCGTCGACGACAATCCCGATGATCGTTCCCTGGTGTTGCGGGCCCTCAAGAAGGAATTCCCCGAAATCGAAGCCACCGAGGTGATCGATGCGGAGGGGCTGGATTCCGCCCTCTTTCGCGGTTCTTTCGATCTGGCCATCACGGACTACCAGCTTTTGTGGTCAAATGGTCTCGAGGTGGTCGCGCGCGTCAAATTCTGCTTTCCCGACTGCCCCATCATCATGTTCACGGCCACGGGCAACGAGGAAATCGCCGTGGAAGGTCTCAAGAACGGCCTGAACGACTATGTGCTCAAATCGTCCCACAATTTCGCCCGTTTGGCATCGGCGGTCCGCATCGCGCTGGAGCATGCGGGTGAGCGGAGGCGCAGCAGGCATCTGGACTTCCGCCTCCAGGACCTTCTGACCCGCCTGAACGTGGGCGTGTGCCGCGCCGATCTGGACGGCAGAATCATCTACGCCAATCCGGCCTTTTTCCGGATCTTCGGCCTGGTCCAGGAAAGTGCCGGACCCAACCTGGACATCAACGCCCTGATTCCCATGCCCATGGAGCCGGCGGCCCTGCGGGATGAGCTGACCCGCAACGGCCAGGTGCGGCTGCCGGAAATGCAAGTGGACACGGCCGCGCAGAAGGCCATCTGGATTTCCGCCATGTTGACCTTGAACAATCCCGGTGGCAACGGAAATGTTCTTGCGGAGCACACGGGCGCCTTCACGGCCGATGAGAAAGTGGTGGAATTCCTGGTCGAGGACATCACCGAGCGCAAACGCCTGGATCAGGAGCTGAAGGAAAGGGAAGAGGAAGTGCGGGAACTCCTCAAACTGGAGTCCATCGGCCGGCTGGCGGGCGGAGTGGCCCATGATTTCAACAACCTGCTTACGGCCATCAACGGATACAGCGAGCTTCTTCTGGGCATGTTGCACGAGGACAGCCCTTTGCACGAAAGCGTGGTCGAGATCATGAAGGCGGGAACGCGCGCCGCCAATCTGACCCGGGAACTCCTGGCATTCAGCCGGCGCCAGATCCTGCAACCCCGGGAATTCGACCTGAATCTGTTGATCGAATCCATGAAACCGAAGCTCCGCCGCTTGGTCGGGGAAAGCGTGGTGCTGGAAATCAGCCTGGATCCCGCGCCGGCCCGGGTCCGTTGCGACGGCTCGCAGATGGAAAACGTGATATTGAACCTCGCCAGCAACGCCCGCGACGCCATGCCGCAGGGAGGCCGGTTGAGCATCCGGACCGCTACGCTTCAGGTCCGCAAAACGCCGGAACGGCGGGCCATCCCCCGGTCGCAACCGGCGACCGCGTCCAAGCAAAATGAACTCTTGGGCGAAGGCTCCTATGTCGTGCTCACCTTCGAGGACTCCGGGATTGGGATGACCTCGGAAATCCTGGAAAGAGTGTTCGAACCCTTCTTTACCACCAAGGTCATGGGCAAGGGTACGGGTATGGGGCTTTCCAGCGCCTACGGGATCGTCAAACAGAGCGGCGGCCACATCTTCGTGGACAGCGAACCGGAACGGGGCGCGTGTTTCCGCATCTGCCTGCCCCAGGCCGCCCGCGTCCAGGAACCGGACCTGGAACCCGCATAGAAACGGCCAGGCGGCTTTTCCATCCGAGTGTAAATCCCGTCACGATCCCGAAACATCCGGCCCCTTCCGCAGTCGGATCCCCGAAATTCCACGTTTTTCAGAGACTGCTCCTCGACTAAGAGCACATTAGTATGGAATGATAAGGGAAAGGGCACCCAAAAAGGTAAGTTGAGTGTCTAAGACAATGTCGGTGGGCAGGGAGGTAAGCATGACCCGGTTGATCGCAGTCATCGTATTCGTTGGGGCTTTGGCGGGAATGGCGGAAACGCCCGCGCACTGGCAATTCGCCGGGGAAAACCAGGGCATCCGTTTTTCCTTCCGGATCGCCAATGAGTGCCGGAACTCCGGCGCCAAGGTGGAGATGAAACTGGAGAACACCCTGGACCATGCGGTCACGGTGAGCTTCCGCCTGGTCGATCCGGATTGGAAGCAGACCTTCGAACGGGAACTCGGACCCAATATGAAGGATACGGCCGTGAAGTTCACCCCCGAAGAAGGTTCCGCCTGCCACCCCTATGTCGACGAGGTGTATGTACAGTCGAAGGAGACCCAGGTCACCCATGCCGGTGAACCGGCTTCGGAATAAAACTCCCGGTCGATGGAAACGCCGCAAAAGAAAAATCCCCAGGTCTTCGGACCCGGGGATTTTTTTTTGAACGGCTAGCTGAGCGTGTTACGGATCAGGCGCGCACGGAGGCGGTGGCGCGCTCTTCCTTGCCGACGCCGGCATGGCCCGCGTCCGCCTTGAAATCATCCTTGAAGACCAAAGCGAACAGGATGGTGACGGCCAAGGCCATGGCCGAGGGCACGTACCACATCTGGCCCCAGCGATGGGTGCCGTCCGCGTTCGTGAAGCTCTGGACGACCATGCCCGAAACCAGGGATCCTATCCACATGCCAACGCCGTAGGTGGCCATGGCGATGAAGCCCTGGGCGCCCGCCTGCAACTGCTTGGGAGCCTTTTTGTCCACGTAGATCTGACCGGTGACGAAAAAGAAATCGTAGCAAACGCCGTGGGCCAGGATGCCGAGATAGACGAGCGGGGCGGCGCCGGCGGCTCCCAAGGCGAACAGGGCGTAGCGTGCGGTCCAGGCCAGCATGCCGATGAGCATCAATTTCTTGACGCCAAGGCGGCGGAAGAAGAAAGGCATCAGGATCATGAACCCGAGCTCGGACCATTGGCCGAAAGTCTGGGCGAATGCGGGATTGGCCACGACCTTGGTCTCGTTCAGGAAGGCGTTGGTGAAGTTGTAATAGAATGCCAAGGGGATGGAGATGAGCAGGGAGCTGACCACCAACACGGCGAAGGAGCGATCCTTCATCAACGCCAAAGCGTCCAGGCCGAGAACGTCGCGAACGGTCACCTGCTTGCCGGCGGACTTGGGAGGCGTGGCGGGCAGGAAAAAAGAATACAGTCCCAGGACCGCGGAGACCGCGGCGCCGAGGAGCATGGGGACCGAAGAGGATTCGATCTCCGGGTTCGACTTCTTGAGCACCAGGCCCACAAGCGTTCCGGCGGCGATCCAGCCGATGGTTCCCCAGACGCGGATGCCCGGGAACTCGGAGCCCGGATCCTTCATCTGGTGGAAGGAGATGGCATTGACCAGGGCCAAGGTGGGCATGTACAGGGCTGCATACACCAGCAGCACCCAGAACAGAGGGCCCGGCTGGGTGACGGTGGAGGCATAGTACAGGACCGCGCCGCCGACGATGTGCAGGATGCCCATCATCTTCTGGGCGGAGAAAAACCGATCCGCGATCATGCCCACGAAAAAGGGCGCGATGATGGCGCCCAGGCAATTGGTGCTATAGGCCTTGCCGATATCGGGACCGGCGAATCCGATTTTGAAGAGGTAGGTGCCCATGGTGACGAACCACACGCCCCAGACGAAAAATTGCATAAACATCATGACAGACAGTTGGGAACGGATTTTGATATTCATATGCGGCCCAAGGGCCTCCACCTCCATATGTAGTTTGAATGGGGAAATTGATAGAACGGATACCACCGGAAAAAGGTTCGAAAACACAACCATCCAGCGGCTCTGCCCGGACCCCAACCCGTGACGGCAGCGCTGCAAAGATGGGGTTAAAATATATCTTCCCAATCGCGCGCGTTGGGTATTTCCAGGCCCAGTTTCAACAATACCGATGAGGACCCATCGCCTCCGGGCATTTCGGCGCTTTTTGCCGGTATCGACACGCACCAAAAGAAAGGGCGCCCCAGCCCAGTGGGACAGGGCCTTCCAGGGTCGGGCTTACTTCAGCAGGTTCTTTTTCGAATCCAGGAACCGGTACATGGGTTCCATCTCCGCCCGGAACTCCGGGTAGCTCATGTCCTTCAGGTAGATGGCCCCGTAGGCGCGCCGCATCATGGGATGGGTGCTGCCGTAGAAGAATTCCCGGCCCATCAATTTGTTCAAATCGTTATGCTGTTCCACCCAAATCTTCTGGGCCAGTTCGCTGAAAGTCCCATTCAGTTCATGGGAGGGAAAGGACGCCGTCCGCTGGCTGATGAAGCAGGCGTTGAACATGCTGTCCAGCACCGCGAAGGAATTGAGGGAGATGGGCACGATGGTATCCGCCTCGGAGATATGGTAGCGGGACCAGATATTGCGGTATCCGTAGACGCGCAGATCCTTGGCCACGTCCTCGCCGTGGATGCGGACATACTCTTCCAGGGCGCGGGCCACCGCGATCAGCACCTTGAAATGGGTATCGGGACCGCTGCCTTCCGGATCCATGGCCACGGTGACGATGTTGGGCTTCACCTTCTCCAGCAATTGCAGCACCGGCACCACGTCCCGCTGGTAATCCGGATCGTCCGGGAAGATGGCTCCCGTGTAGAACTTGAGGCGCAGATGATGCACGTGATCGCGGCCATGGCCGAAATGGGCCCAGACCAGCTCGGCTTCCCATTCCCGGATCCAGCCTTTCATCAACTGGATGGCCTCGGGATCCACCTGGCCCGGTTCCAGGCCATCCAGAACGCCTATCTGGCTGCGCACGAACGCGTGGGCTTCGTCGGCGGTGACGTTCTGGCGGCGTTCGAACACGAAGCGCGAGAGCCGGCAGGCGGTGAAATATTCCTCCGCTTCCCGATTGCGCCCGGCGATGGCCTTGAGATAGCCGTGGATTTCCTGTTGGGCGGTGGCGGGATTGCGCAGGTCCGCCAAGGCGATTTTCCGGCCCAGGCCGCCGTTGAGGAGCAGGTTGGCCAATTGCTTGAGGCGCGTGCCCAGGTATTGGTTGGTCACCGCGGTGAAGCCGCTGGTCAGATAGCAGAAATGGCTTTGGTGCTTTTCCGAGCGGACCAGATGATGGATGACGGGGAAATAGGCGAGCTCGATATCGTCGTGGTGGGGCGCGGTGTGCAGGAAGATCTGATCGGCCGGCAGACGCTGGCCGCGCTGGATCTTGGCCTTGATGGACTCCTCCACGCTTCGCAACAGATCGGGAACCTGTTTACGGCTGAGCTTCGCGGCCAGGCGCCACTCGGGGACGTCGGCGGCGTTGACCTGGGACGAGGAGGCCTGCAGTCCGGGAACGGTTTCCGAAAGGGCGCCGTCGATGACGAGCCTTTCGAGATCGCGAAGGGCGACACCCGGCTGGGCGGAGAGCATGGCTTGGCGCCGCGCCTTGAGGCGGGAACTGGATCCCAGGGTCAGGAAGAACCGCGCGTTGGGAAGCTGCTGCAGACAACTTGCGGGAGCCTGGATGCTGGGCGGGTTCTCCAGGGCCGCGGCCACTATGGGCGCCTTGGTCTCCCCCGCCGCCATGATGATGGCGACCGCATCGGGCCTGTAGGTGATGGTCCCCAGGCCGATGGTGATGACGGCCTTCTTGCGCACGGCGTCGATGCCGCCCAGATCGGTAGAGGCCGCCGCCTGGCTTTCGTAATTGAGCTTGTCCAGCCGCGTGGTGGAATGATGGCTGGTGCCGCGGATGTTGAAGGCCACGTGTCCGTCCGGGCCGATGCCGCCCAGGAAGAATCCGATGCCGCCCATGTCGCGGATCTTTCCCTCGTAGGCTTCGCAGAATTCATCGAAGCGCAGCAGGATCTTCTGATGCAGGGCCTCTTTTTCGTTGGCGGGCTGGCGCACGCGCACGTCCAGGTCGATGTCCCCGGCGGCGAAAACCTCTTGCAGGTTCTTGAAAGGAAAGGCGGCTTCCTCCAGGCCTTTGGGGATGCCGAAGGAATCGATCAACAGGGCCCGGTGCGGATCCAGCCCGAACCCTTGCAGGTAGAACTTCTTGATGAAGTAGGCGAAGGAACGTTCGTGGTCGGGTCGGATGGGAAAGAACTCGTCGAGCTGGACGAAGCGCAATCCGTCCATGCGCGGTTTTTCCGGGGAGGTGAGGCCCACCTTGGAGAGGAGGCCGTCCTTGGCCTCGCTGGCCCAATTGGCCTGGTAATAGTGCATCCATTTGATGAAATACTCTGGGGTTTTGCCCGTGGGCAAGGCGACCACGCCTTCGGGATTCCCAGTGACGTATTCGAGGAAACGTAAAGCCGTCAATTGACCCAGAAGCACGTAATTGGCCACCGTGACGACCTTGATGCGCTCCTGGCTCTGAGGGATTTTCCAATTTCCGTTTTCCTGGAGGAAATAGGCTTCGACCCGGCTGGCCGGCACTTCCAATGCGCTTCCCGAAGACTCCATGGAAAACCCCTTGTTTGTATGCCTAAATTTATCAAATCCGGGGGCACAGGCTATGCCTCTGGTGCGCGATTTTTTAGCAAATGTGATTACGCCGACGTCGAAATCCCATACCAAAAGGGATATATCCAAAGCAATCAATAATCGGAAATGTTAATCTTTCCCTCGCCTTGGTTATGTCATTCCGGCTATGGGCGATTAGGTTATGGTGCAGGGCAAAATGCCTCTCCGCGAGCTTGGACGGATTCCGGGCGGGATATCGGCAAAGGATTCGGTAAGGATATGATCGGAAGACCGTGCAGCGGAATCTTGGGTAGCTCATTCTTGGTGAAAACCAAGGCGCTAATCGCCCTGACTGGACTCAGTTTGGGACTCTCCTTATCCATGCCCAGAGCCGAAGACAAAATGAATCTTAAGCCACTCCAATCGGGAGCCTCGCTTTATTTCGGGCAGATGTTCAACATCGACGACTCATCCTCCGATTTCGATCATTTCAATTCGTCAGTAACGCTCCCCCAGACAAGTCTTTGGATGGTACAGGAAGCGACCATCAACGAGAGACTTGAATTCAGGCTGGGAATTGCTGGCACATTCTGGTATCCATTTCCGGAAGACAAAACCGTAGGATACACTAGCTACCGCACAGGTGGCGTGGCCATTTCGCAAGCAAGCGGAAGCTATAAATTCGGTGACTTGGCAAAACCATGGTTGCAGATTTCAGTCGGACAACAAGGCTATAAATACAACCCATATGCGAAGAATTTTGGTGAATATCTTTACCGGTCGGAGGCTTATCCCACTACCATCCGCACCGGAGATTGGGGCGCAATCGATAACGCCGGTGCCGGCATTTGGGGAGCTGTCTTCAAAACCTCATTCATGGACGGACTCTTGACCAATGATGTGCTGGCCAACCTAGCAAACGAGCGGTCGCCGCTGAACGACATTTCAATTGGCGATGTTTTCAGTATAAACGTCGGAAAAGTCTTTCAGGTCGGAGGCGGCGTGGTGCTAAACCGCCTAATCGCCATTGATCCAGCCAAGAGCAAGCCCAAGCTTTTGGAAACCGGTTGGTTCGAATATACCGCAGCTGATAGGGCAAAATGGGATACCTTTCTTGCCCAAAAGCTTCTAACTGACCCCAACTATCTGGAAACCGCCAAACTGGAAAAGATTGTAAGACTTCCAAGCGGAGGCCTTGATACACTTCCAGATTCAGGGCTTACCGTGGGGCAAACCTATTGGGCCAACTCGGAACGCCCAATGGTGCATTACCTTGTTCACGGAAACGACTCCGACCCGGCCGCTGTAAACGCCGGGATTTTCAAAACCAACGACATCGAATATATCGAATACCAGGCCACATTGTTGATGGGCCGCTTTTCTTTCGATGTTAAGCCCCTGCTTGGAGACATAGCCGACATTTTCGGCACTCAAGACCTGGTATTGTACGGAGAGGTCAGCGTCCTTGGAACCAAGAACTATCCTCTCTACTACACTGCCGTAAGCCAACGCACCCCCGCGATGATAGGATTCAATGTCCCGGCGTTTCACTTGCTTGACTTCTTAACCTTTGAAGCGGAATATATCGATAATCCTCACATGAATTCCGATGCGGTGCCGGCTTTGAACCGGGCCCCTAGACCGAAATCCCAGCTTGCCACCCGTCCCGAGGTTCCCGATATCGCCGATGAATTCTATGACGGAAGCCTGAATGAGGATGGCCAGCCAAACCATCGTCTGTATGCCGTAAACAATAGTGCCGATAATTTCAAGTGGACAGTGACAGCGCTCAAATCTTTCGGTGTCTGGAATGTCGCATTTCAATATGGGACTGACCATTTTCGCCCGTTGACCAGTACCTTCCATCCGTCTTATACCGAGGCCGCGACAACGCACGATGCCCGGTACTATATGCTTCGCCTCATGGTTAATCTTTAGGAGTTGTACACAATGAAAAAGTTGCTGCTTATTCCATTTGCCACCATGATTGCCTATGGCGTCCCGACCTGGAAGCCCCTTTTCAATGGCAAGGCGTTTGACCCAGAGTGGAAAATCGTGGGCGATAAAAAATATTGGAGTATAGATCCAACCGACAGTTCGATCGCGGGGTATTCCGATACCAAGAATCCAGAAGCGACAATGCTTTTTACAAAAGCCACCTATGACCAGTTTACCGTAAAATATTCATACCGATTGAAGGCTGGTTGCAGCGGGTTCTTTTTCAGGGCCAAGGAAGCCGCAGCGTCACCCTATGTAACGGGGTGCCAAGTAGAAGCCAAGTTTGACGGCGGTTTGAAGGAGTTTGGGTCGCTCTATTGCCATCCTACACCTGGCTGGGTTAGAGAAACCGATCCAAAGTTCGTTGCTTACGCGGCTCGTGCCCCGGAAGTCTACCAGGATGTAGTGTTGACAGTGAAAAGCCCCTACGTTTATGTCAATATAAATGGAAAGCAAGCTATTGGTGCGGGAGCCGCAGGACAAGCTGCCGGTGGCAAGGCGGCTTGGACCTATTCAGACAACGCCGGAAGTGCCACCCCGGGAGTATTTGGACTCCAAATCCACGAGCTCCAACCAAAAATGGATATCCACTTCAAAAACATCATGATATTGACCGGGTGCGGGGATACCAAATCACCTAAATATGACGGAGCTACCGTGGCTGGTATGCCTGAGCAGCTTGCAACCTACCAGGATGACGGATCGTGCGCGACCTCCTCGTTAGGAACTGGAACCAAAGTTGACCTCCGTCCATATTTCGGGGCGATTTTCTTTGAGTCCGGCAAACTGGCCATGGAAATCCGCTACCCTGGTGAGCACAGTTTGAATATTATTAATCTCAATGGCAAATCAGTTTTCAGCGGAACGGCAACTTCAGCCCGGACCTACAGGATCAATCGCGGGCTCGATGCTGGAATCTATTTTGCGAAACTTTCGGCAGGAACTGCTTCGACGACCGAAAAAATCGTCATACCTTAGTCGGCCAGCAACAATTCTTCCCATTCTATTGCCCGGCAGTATTTTGCTGCTGGGCCTTTTTGTCTCCTCATGTTCCAAAGAAAAAGGGGAGCCAGTACGACTGCCCCAGGCACCCGCGCTAAATTCAGATTCCAGTTATGGTCGTAAAGGCGACTCTGGCGATTCTTCCAAAGGCTTCCATGCCCGTCCCCTCTCCTCCTACCCCGAACGCGTTCCACCTTTGGTAATGTCCGTTTGGCTGAGATTGCATTTCCCTCTCTACATTCCCGCGCAGGGCGCGGCGCCCGCAGCCTGGTCCGACCTTGAAAAGGAAATCCAGCCGGAAGCATGCGGCAAGTGCCATGAAAGCCAATACCGGGACTGGAAGGAAAGCCTGCACCACAAAGGAATGGGGCCCACCGTGCTGGGACAATTGCTGGATATGGAATTGGACGCACCTTTATTGGCCATCTCCTGCCAACGATGCCATGCCCCTTTGGCCGAGCAAATCCCTTATTTCAGGAAAGGCATCAACAATCCGGATTTCGTGGAAGGATTCAGGGAAAAAGGTCTGACCTGCGCCGCCTGCCATGTGCGGGCCCACTCACGCAACGGCCCGCCGGCTCGTCGACCCGGCACGGAAACGAGCGGACCCCATGGGGGTTTCCAGGTCCATGCCGAATATGAGAGTCCGGCCTTCTGTGCATCCTGCCATGACTTCGAAGGCGCCGGGACCATGCATGGTAAACTCATCCAGGAAACCGCCCAGGAATGGCGGCGCACCGAGTTCGCGGCCCAGGGCGTATCCTGCCAGAACTGTCATATGCCCGATCGGCGGCATCTCTGGAAAGGGATTCACGATTCCGGCATGGTGCATGCGGCCGTTTCCATTCAGTTGGAGACCACGCCGCCGGAGGCCAAGACTGACTCCCTTGCCGCGACATTGAGCCTCACCAATGTTGGCGCTGGGCATCGCCTGCCCACTTACATTGAACCGCAGATCCTGCTCATCCTGGAACAATTGGACGCGAAGGGAAAACCGATTGCCGACACCCGCGCCGAAGGCGTGATCGCACGCAAGGTCACGGAGGAAATGGATCAGGAGGTCTTCGACACCCGCCTGATGCCCGGCGAAACCTATCGGCTCAACTACCGGAAGACGCTCCGCCCCAAAGCCAAGACCCTGCTTGCTCGCGTGGAGGTCTGGCCAGATGAAGCATACCGCCTTTATTTCCTGAAGATGCTTGCGACGCCGGCTCTGCGGCCCCAAATGCCTACCGTGATCGGCAAGATGGAAGAAGCCATACGTCAGGATACAGAATCCCGCTACCTTCTTTGGGAGCGTAAGACCGCGCTGTAGAGCCTTTTACTTTAAGGATCGAACGATGCCTTCATCACGGTTGCCTTCCGACCCGAAAATTCATCGTTAAAGGTCACATATGGGACATCGTTCTGATCCAGAACAAGCGATGTAGAGCTTCCTAAGCCTTCCGAAATCCGAGCAGGCCCCACGGGAACCCATTTCACACCCTCCAGTCTCATGACGGTTGGTTTCGAACTCGACCCTCCGGTATTTGGAGTGTAATAGTCATCGAAGCCGACATATGGGACATCCTTCGAGTCAAATTTCAGGGAAATCTGACCCACACCTGCATCCGAGAATCCCGGGTTTCCAACATTTTCAAAAGCTGTCCCCGTCCATCGGACTACAGTCGCCTTTAAGCCGAAATCATTGGAATGAAAAGCAAAATAGGGAGTACCGGACTTATTGATCGCGATTGATGCCACTCCCCCAGTTGAGGCACCGTCTCCCATTTTGACCCAGGCACTTCCAGTATAGCGCATCATGGTATTCTTGGTCTGTCCGGATTGATCCAAGAAGACAACATACGGGGTTCCGGAACCACTTACCGTAATATTTATTTCATCCAAGCTGCCATCCGAAATACCAGGGCTGCCGACATACTCCCATCTCGCACCTGTCAGATTCATGACCGAAAGTTTGGCGTCATGGACATCGTCCTTGAATGCAACATAGGGTGTTCCGTTACTTGCGAGAGCGATAACAGGATAGGTGGCCATACCATCGCTGAAAGCGGCATTTCCAACCGGAAGCCAGCTGCTTCCATTGAACCGAGCGACCGAGATTTTGTAATTGTCGAGGGATCCCGCCTTATACGGTTCATTATAAACGACGTATGGAATCCCGGTTTCGGACACTACTATCGGGCACCTGCCAAATACTCCAAGGCCCAATCCATTTACCCCGACCTTGACCCAAGACGTGCCATTGAATTTCATAACCAATGATTTGTTCGAATCAAGTTCGTCGACCGATGAAATATAGATCTCTCCGGTTTTTGAAATAGCAGAGTTGATCGAACTATAGCCAATGTCCGCGAATCCCGCGGAACCAACGGCCTTACGCAGTGCGAGGACCACAACCTTCGCCGAACTTGAGGACCAATTTCCCGCTACATCCCTTTCCTGGACGTACAAGGTGTGATTGCCTTCGGGAAGATCCACCGGCTGACTGAAACTACCCACGATGAGGTTTGCCGAACCCGTGCTCAAATCTGAATTGTCCACCTTGCATCGATACGTCCCGTTTCCACCGCCTCCCGCATTCCACGTCCAAGTAGGTCGAAGCGAGTTCAAGGGAGAATTTGGTGTTGAATCCATCTTCGGAGCCAAAGGTGCAGTCAAGTCCAAGGTCAAAGCAACACTTCCTGCCGCAGACCAGTTCCCCGCCGAATCCTGCTCTTCCACATAAAGTGTGCGCACTCCTTCCGGCAAACCCGTGGTGGGTTGATAGCTGGTCTGGCTGGCCTGGGTTGCTCCTGTAGCCCAAACCGTGTCTCCGACTTTGAACCGGAAAAATCCTTTTCCGCCGCCGCCGCCCGTCCAATTCCAGGTGGGGCGGGACTCGTTGGTGGGCGAGGTGGAAGTCGAGGTCACAATGGGCGCGGCAGGAGCAACCGTATCAATCACAATGGCGGCAAAGCCGGCGATCGACCAGTTCCCGGCCGAATCTTTTTCCTGGACATAAAGGGTGTGAATGCCATTGGAGAGCAAACTTGCCGGTACGTATTGCGTATCGGTGGTGGCGATGGCGCCGGTCGATAAATTATTGTTGTCGAGCTTATACTGATAGGCTCCGATTCCGCCGGAACCGCTTGAGACCCAACTCCATTTGGGCTGCCTCGCATTGGTCGGTGATACCGGAATCGTTTTGACGATGGGTGCATTGGGAGCGCTTTGATCAATCCTGATCGCGAATCGGCCTGCCAAAGACCAATTTCCCGCCTTGTCCTGCTCAGAGACGAAGAGGGTATGGATGCCTTCGGGCAGTTCCGTCGCCGGGGTGAATGCGGTATCCTTGATTTCCTTTCCCTTTGAGGGATCGTCCACATCGAGCCAATACTTGAATACGCCATTCCCCCCGCCTCCGCCGCTTGCCCAGGTCCAAGTAGGAGTCCAGGAGCCGGATACGGCAGGGCCTCGAACGATTGGCTTATTCGGAGCCAGGGTATCGACGAATACGACAACGGAAGCGGAAAACGCATTCCCCGCCTCGTCCCGGGCCGATCGCGTCACGGTATTGGCGCCCGCTTTCAGAGTCTGTTTCAACAAGGAGTCCTGCAACTTGCCGTTAACGCTCCAGGAAACATCGATGGCGAAAAGATTCGTATAGCTGCTGTCCTTTGGGGATAGGATGATCACGGCGGGCCCCACCACGGCCTTGACCTTTTTCATCACCGTAGTCTCGTTGCCTTCCGAGTCTTTGACATAAAAGGTGGCGGCGTACTCGCCTGCTTTGTCATAGAGATAGGAAACGGTCTTGATGGAGTCCGACGATCCGTCCCAGGTTTTGTCTCCATTGAGATCCCACTTGAACTGGACCACCTGGCCGTATTCCTGGCTGACAACGGGCCTGAAGGAAAGGGTCGCACCGATTGAAACAACCGTGTCGATGCCCACCGCGACCTGAGGCGCATCCGTTTTCACCGTCACCGGGACCGTGTCCTTTTTGGTGCTGTCGACCCGGCTCAGGGCGATGACGAGGGTCTTGCCCGGACCCACCGCGGACAACTTTCCTTCGGCATCCACGATGGCGACGGAGACATTCTGGGAACGCCATTGCAAGGACTGGGAAGCGGAGACGGGATGGACTTTGCCAATCAAGGCGGCGCCGGCTCCGCCCGTATAGAGTTTTACGGAATCGGGTTTCAGCCGGACGCTGTCGATGGCCTGGGAAACGAAAACATTGACCTTGAGGGTGTCCGACTTGCCTGGATTCTCCGTCGAGCGGGCAACGACCTGGGTAACCCCGGCTGCCACCGCCTGGATTTTCCCATCCGACAGGGAGATAAGAGCCGGGTTCAATACTTGAAAGTCCACCTTGGGATTTGCAAGGGAAGGGGAAACTTCGACGATCAGGTTTTCGGAGGCTCCGCCGATAAACAGATCCAACGAGTCCAGT
Organism: Fibrobacterota bacterium; assembly: GCA_028287505.1. Taxonomy (GTDB): domain Bacteria; phylum Fibrobacterota; class Fibrobacteria; order UBA11236; family UBA11236; genus Chersky-265. Next base: position 21,111 of record JAQBPN010000104.1, read on the forward strand.
TGGAATCTTATCCGTTCCACCGGAATGGAATTCGATATGGTAATCGGAATGGTATCGGCCAGGGAGGGCCTTAAGACGGACTTGGCCCAGAGCCGCGTCCCGCCTGGTTTCAGCCCTTGGACCACGCCATCTTGAGTGACGCTTGCTATGCTGGAATCGAGAAGTCCGAAAGCGACGTCAGGATTGGAACTTGAAGGGACGACCCTGGAAAAGACCTTGCCGGGAGCGCCTCCGGCGGCCAGGACAAGAGAATCCGGATTGATGGAAAGGCTATCCGGGATCGACGGATTCGGAATTACGGTGATATTGAACGTTACGAATTTCGAGGGATTCGAATTCAGCCTTGCGGTCAACTGGGCGGCCCCTCTCAGGTTGGCTTTCATGTTTGTTCCTGACACGGTGATGATACTTGGTTGGGAGGATGTCCAGGTAAGAGACTTATCCTTGAGCTCCGCCGGCGTGACCAGTACGTGAGGCAGGGGCGACAAATCGCCCTCGAGCAATTGAATGTCGGATTCATCTATCGAGAGGGACGTGTTGGGCAGGATAACATAGATGGTATCCAGGGATGTGTCGGTCGCTCCGTCGAATTTCCGGTCCATATGGAAGACGACTTCCCCTCCGCGATAGCCGAGGATTGTGACGATGACTTTGCCTCCGTCCCAATGGGGCGCGGAAAGGTTCGCGATTTCGGAAACCGTGTCCACTTTGCCATGATAAAGATTGTCGATGGTATGGCCGGAGGTGTCCTTCATGGATATCTGGACGGAATCGTACTGGGCAAGCTCGTCATAGAGTTTATTGAAGGAAATCGTCTGATCGGGTTTTTCACTCTGGGTGAGGCGGCACGCTTGGAATCCGGAGAAAACCGCCGCAAGCAGAAGAGAGAAAAAGCAGAATCCGAGGATGCGTTTTTTGAACATGAGAACCTTCTCTTTTCACAGGATCGGGAAACAGACTTGAATGCGAGCGTACTTGGACGGTTACGAACATCAACTGCCCGGAGCCAATCCAAGGGCTCCGGGTCTCCAATGATAAAAACATACGCTCAATTCCGTGTGAGCCGAAACACGGTAACGCATTCATTCGAGGCCCCCTTCGTGACCGCCGACAAAGCCAGGATTCCGCGTTTGCATATCTTGGGCCCCCATGGCCCATTCATCCTTCCGCCTACCCGGCGACGACATCCTGCAGAAAATGCGCTTTCCGGAAAAAACCGTTCCGGACGCCTTGACCATAAAACGTGCTTGGCCGTCCTTGGGGCGCGGATCAGCGCCTGGGAGAGCCCCGAAAGAAGGGAGCGAGGAACCGGAAGCCGGTGTCCCATTGATTCCCGCCCCGGAGCCGGAGCCGGCGTCCGGCCCGCAAGTCATCCTGTCCAATCCGGCCTGGGGCAAACCGCAAGGCGAGTTCGACGGAACGATCACCGTTTCCGTGGACGCGGACCTCTCTCGCGGCCTGGAGCACCTGACCCGGGTGGACTTTGAAGTTTGGCCGGAAGTGGAAAATGGCCGGGCACAGGTAACCAAGCAGACGGCGCATCTGCGGGATGGGAGAGCTTCCGCGGCCTTCACCTTAAGTCGTCCCGCCAGCCCCGCAAAGGGTAACCCCGTGGATACCTGCGATTTCCGTTTCCGCGCCAAGCACTCCCGCTCCCGGCCCATCACGGGCCCGGCCTTGCCCGCCGTTCCCGGTCGGGAAGGATCCTCGGACGGGGTGATACTCTACTCCCCCGCCCTGGGCGAGTATCTGGTATTCGACACCGAAGCCGAATTCCGCCCGCTCCTGGAGGAGGTCCGCAGGATGAATGGCTTACGGGCGAAATCCCGGCAGGCCTGGGAAAAAACCGATCCGGAACAGCGCTACCGGGCCCTGGAAGAGGTCGCCCGCGAAGCGGCCGGGGCGATGGGAAGCAATGCCGCCGGCCCCGCCAATTCCATGGTGGAAGAACTGCTTCTCATCAAAGGCAACGATCGCTGGGGAAAGCTCTCGGGATGGAACTACATCCGCGCCCACGATCGCGAGGACGGCCGGGTCTCGGTGGAGGGCCATTATCGCAGGTGGAAAACCGCGGACGCCCAAAAGCGCTTGGACGCATTGCTCAAGCGGGGGCCGGAAAAACAAGATCCCTCCCCGTTGTGGCAGGGAAAGTTCGCCGCGCACCTGCTGGCAAGCCGGCCGCGCTCGGGAGCGGTCTGGGAATGGCGTAGCGCCGATGTTACCGATGGGAAGTCTCCCGAAGTTTTCCGGTATACGGCCGAAGCCGCCGCCTTGAGGTACCTGGCCGGTTGGGATGGACTGGAAGGAGCTTTCGATCCCCGGAAAATGAAACTCCGGTTCGGGACGTCCGGGCAGGCGACCGCCTCCTTGTTCGAAGGCAAGGCGGCCGTGAGCCTGGAATTGCCGGATGCGCGGGGCGTCAACGTGGTGGGATGGTTGCGCGGCGTAAAGCACGGGAGCGCTTTTCTCCTGGACCCCAAGCGGCAGTGTCTGGTGAAATTGCGCCTGGAAGGATCGCTTTCCGTCTTCGTGGGCGCCACGGTGCAAGCGGCATTGACCCTGAGCCTGGAAAGGCTTCCCAAGGAAGAAGTCGCCGGGTCGGCGGGCGCATTCCTGGGGGGCCAGGCGCGGGCTTCGGGTTTTGCCGAGGCGAAATGGTCGGCAGGACCCAGCCTGCCGTTCAGGTCGCTTGGGAAGGTGGGAATGCAGGCGGGGGTTTCCGCCGGAGCGGGAGCGGAAGGCCGTTTGAAGATCGAATACGAAGGCTGCCGGTTCCGCTTCGAGATGTCCGCCGCGGCCGCTTGGGGATTGGGGGCCAGGCAAGGTTTCCTTTTCGAGGTGGACGTCGCGGAGGGATGGAAGCTGATCGGCCACCTTTTGGATTGCGTGGACTTCCATTTCGTGGCGGAGATTTCCGCGGCGGCATACAGGGCGTATGCCAACTACGCCTTTGCGACCCTGGCGGCGGATATCCACCGGGCGCAGGCGCATGTGGATTGGGCGAACGACCGGGTGGGAAGGTTCCAGGAATGGCTGGGCGGCCTGGGCGGGAGATTGGAAGCCGTGAAGAAGATGCTTTGCGAATCTTCGGCGCAACGATCGATCCTCCGGATGGCGCCCCCGCAGGCGCTGGGACAGGCGCTACGCACCATCATGCGGACCCGGGAGATCGGGGACGCTAAGGCCATCCGCTATCTCCTGCATTCCACGGTGAGGCCCGGAGAAGCAACCGGGAAGGAGCTTCCGGCCGACCACAAGCTGAAATGGACCTTGCGGTACGTTTCCGGATTGGCCATTCCCGAGGAGGAGGGTCCGGAGCGGGAGTCGATGAAAGAGGCGGCGCTCAAGGCCGGGGTGGAAAGAATCCGCGCCTCCGGAAACGGGTCGGCACTTCCCATCGCCCCGCTTTCAACCTATTATTAGACCATGGAGAAAGCCGATTTGGAGACTTTGGAAAGGGCCGCCAAGGGCCTTCCGGAGCCTAAAAGCTTTTTCCGGGGCCTGGCGCCTTCCAATTTCGAGCTTCCGAACAATCTGATCCTGTTCCAGCGCGCCCATGCGAACATGCTGGGCGCCGAACACCATTACCATTATCGTTTCGTCCTGATCGTCAATCTGCGCACGGAAGGCACGGTGGCGCTGGACAATCGCAGCTTCGAATTCCGTCCGGGCGAGGCGCTGCTGGTTTTCCCGCATCAGTTCCATCATTTCCATCCGCCCAAATCCGATTCCATCCGCTGGCTGTTCCTCACCTTCGAATTGAACAATTCCGAAAACATAGCGGCCCTGCGCAACAAGGTCAATCCGCTCTCGGACACCTTCCGTTCCTATCTGAACCGCTTGCTGGCGATGTACCAGGAGAAATCCAACCAGAAGGAAGCGGCCACTTCCATCAGCATGCTCACAGGATTGGCCCTGCTGGAGCTGATGCAGCACGAAGGCCGATCCAGCAGCCGCACCACCATCGCGCGGCCTTCCGTCATCGATCAGATCAACCGGTACATCTGGGACAATTTCGACAAGGATTTGAAACTCTCGGATCTGGCGGAGAAGTTCCCGTATTCGGAAAGCCATTTGCGCCTGCTGTTCCGCAAGCGGATGGGCATGAGCCTGGGGACCTATATCCAGAAGGTGAAGATGAACCGGGCGCGCTCGCTGCTGGTGAGCTCGGGGATGAACGTATCCCAGGTGGCCCAGAGCTGCGGCTACGATTCCCTCTATTCGTTCAGCCGGGCATTCAAGAAGACCACCGGATTGTCGCCGTTGGCTTACAAGAAGGTCAATACCGCCAAGTATTGAGGGCCTCCGGTCGGGCCGCTTGGAAAGCCGCGAAGGCGGTTCACGTCACCGCGGGCTCAGTCTGGCCGCGGCCTCCCAGGCCCCGCCCTTATCATCCGTCACTCTCAGGCGAAGGAACAGGGTCCCGCGGCCGGCCGCAAGGCTGACCAGCTTTTTCTGGGGAACCCCCGCTATCGCCTTGCCGCGGAACAATACCGCCAAGCGTTTCCCATCGGCCGAAAATGCGGTGATGGAAACATCGCCGGTAAGGGGCGCGGTGTAGCCGACCTGGATGAAAGGCAAAGCGCCCAATCGATCCGCGCGGAATCCGGCGCGGCGATCCGCTTGCACTGCGCGGACTTTCGCATTCCCGTTTTCGAACTCGACCAGGCTCGTGAGGATCGTGCCGAACTCGCCCACGGCGGCGAGCTTTCCGGGCTCGACCTGGGAGAGCGAGAACAGCAGGCCGTAGCCTATGTTCGCCGATCGGGTCCAGGACTTTCCACCGTCCAAGGTGAATCTCACAATCGGCTCATGGAACCGCTCCCCCACCACAATCGCCGTGTCCGGACTCAGCATCAGGGCGCCGAACAGGTTGTCCCCAGGCTCACCGGTTCCCATCGATGTCCAGGATTTTCCGCCGTCATTGGTCTTGAGAACTGTCCCGGCTTCTCCCGCTGCCATGCCCAGCAAGGCATTCGCGAAGGTGAGGGTGTACAAGGGGTGATGCGTGAGGGGAGGAATGGAATCCCAGGTCAGGCCCTTGTCCGAGGTCCTCAGGATCAGACCGGTGTACCCGGCAATCACTCCCTCATCCCGGTTCAGGAACCGTACCGCGCTCAGTGCCTGATCCCTCAATCCGGCGATTCCGCGGACGGGCGTCCACGCTTTTCCTCCGTCGATGGTCCTCAAAATGGTCGCCGAATCCCCGACGATGATCGCGGTATTGGAATCGCACCAGGCGGCTCCGTCCAGCCACCTCCCTTCGACACCGGATTCCGCCTGGGTCCAATCGCTGCCGCCGGTCCGGGTCATGAGGATGGTCCCTTTTCTCCCCACCAGGATTCCGTTCTTTTCATCCCGGAACGAGGCGGCGAAAAGGTCGGCCGCGCCCGGATACGTCCACTCCGTCCAGGTGTTCCCGGCGTCCAAGGTGGAGGCGACGAGGCCTTTCCCGCCGAAGGCCAGCCACTTCCCGGCCGCCACCGGGGCCAGGCCGTAGAAATCGACATCGCCGCCCCGGCGCCTGATGCTCCAGGTCCCGCCTCCATCCTGGGATCCCAGCAGCATGCCGCGGGATCCGGCGACGAGCTTCACGCCCATGCCGGCATCGGCGGCGCAGGATAGAAAGGCGGTGGTTCCGCTTTCCCCTTTTTTCCAGACCGCTCCATCGTCGGAAGACTGCCAGATCGCCCCTTCGTACCCCGTAACCGTTATGCTACCCTTCGGACCCAGGGCGGCTCCCCGGAAAAAAGCGTTCGAATCCAGCATCCGGACCGACCAGGTCTCCCCGCTGTCCGAGGATTGCAGGACCGTTCCGCGGTTGCCGACGGCGAGTCCCCGCCCTCCTGACAGCCGCGCCCCCGCCAGCACTTCCTTGCCCGGGTGCGCGATGGAGCGCCAGGACTTTCCGCCGTCCCGGCTTTTGAGGAGGATGCCGCTATCGCCCACGGCCAACGCGGATCCGCCCTCGCCGCAGGCCACGTCCAGCAAATCCGGGCCGGAGGAGTCGCTACGGACGCGCGTCCAGGTCTCACCGCCGTCTTCGGTCCGGGCCACGGTCCCGGACGCGCCCACAGCCAATCCCGCCGCGCCGTCCAGCATGCATAGACTCAGATAATCCGGAATTCCCGTCGAGGATTTCAACACCCAGGTGCGGCCTCCGTCCTTGGTCTTCCACAACCTTCCCTCGCGTCCGGAGGCGAGCATCGTGTTCCGGTCCAGGGCATGGACGGCGACAAGGTTCGGCGCGCCGATTCCCGGACCGCCCGCCTGCCAGGTCCGGCCCAGATCCCCGCTTGCGAGGACTTCCCCGAATTCGGAAACCGCCACGGCATTCGAGGAGTCGAGCGCGAAGATACCGATCAGATCGTTCCCGGTCGGCGAGGGGTGGTTCCACTTCCACTCCAGCGCGCGCGAGGGGATCGCCGATAGGAGCGCGAGTAGGATTGCAATGCAGAGATTGGGCCGGTATCCCGCCACTAGAGCCCCCCAGGAAAAGAGTTCCGGGAAGGCCCCGGAACCGGAGGAAAAGTAGCTTCCATTCCGCCCCGCCGCCAGTAAAGGCGCGGACGGTTCAGAGTTGGACTATTTTGCCCGTGCCCGGGCGCTTCAGAGGTTGACGATCTTGCCTGTGCGCGGGCGCTTCAGAGGTTGACGATCTTGCCTGTGCGCCAGGATTCATCCGCCGCGAGCACAATCCGGAGGCTGTCCAGGGCGCTGCGCAGATGATTGCTCAGATCCAGATCCTCGCGGATGGACTTGAGGAAGAAGGTCTGCTCCCGATCGCACAATTCCTGGTGGCCGGGCTCATCCGCCATGTCGATGTGCTGATCCGGCTCCACGAACTGGTTGTTGGCATCCAGTTTGGAGCGGTGCACCAACAGGGAGTTGGTCTTGGTGTGGCCGTCCACGTCGGCGGAATCGTCGCCGCTCTTGCCCCGGCCCACGATGCTGACGCATCCGCCCGGTCCGATCATATCCTTGATGAAGTAGCCGACCTTGCTCATCATGGGGCCCCAGCCGGCCTCGTACCAGCCTACCGAGCCGTCTTCGAACTTGATTTGCAGCTGGCCGTAATTGTACATGTCCTTGTCGATTTCCTCCGTGAGGCGCGCGCCGATGCAATGCACGCTCTTGGGCTTGGCGCCGGTGACCTGGCACATCAGGTCCACGTAATGCACGCCGCAGTCCACGATGGGGCTGATGGAGGACATGAGATTCTTGTGGGTTTCCCATTCGGGCCCGAAACTTTGCTGGTTCAGGTTCATGCGCATGACCATGGGCTTGCCCAGGGTCTTGCCGATTTCCACGAACTTGGCGTAGGCGGGATGATGGTGCAGGATGTACCCGACCACGAGTTTCTTGCCCATTTTATTGGCCAGGTTGATGACCTTTTCCGCGTCGGCGACGGTTTCCGCTACCGGCTTTTCCAGGAACACGTGGGCGCCGGCCTCGAAGGACTTGATGGCGTATTCGGCATGGGTATCCGGGTAGGTATTGATGGATACCGCGTCCGGGCGGGTCTCCCGCAGGGCGGTTTCGAAATCCCCGAATTGGGCTATTTTGCCGCCGAGTTGGGCCGCCAGCTTTTCACGGCTTCCATCTCCGCGGCTGACCAGACCCACGACTTCGAAGCCGTCGAGCTTGTGGTATGCCCTGGCATGGGACCGGCCCATATGCCCGCAACCGACCACCAAAACCCTGATATTCTTCGTCATCTGATTACCCTTTTGCGGAACTTGCGGTAGCTTTCCCCGCCGGCATCATCGCCGCGGGGATCCCTTTCAAAGCTAGCCAGACCAGGGACTTGGGCAATACCATAATCGGCTTTGTTTTTAACCTTTATGATTACCGCCGGAAAGGGCCCAAAAACCCCGTTTTGCCCGATCCGATGGATTCCCGGGAACATTCACAACTGTGAACTCTTTCATCCCGGGGCCGGATTTCATCGTGTGCCCCACGCACCCCCGGATTATCATGAATCTACGGACACGGTGGGGATCGGAGTTCGTATGCCTGGTTCCGGTTTCCGCCGGGTTTCCGTCCTTGCGTCCATAGCCTCTGCCCTGGCATGTGTCCTGCCGGGTTACGCCCAGGTCTCCCTCAAAGAGGGTACCTACGACTGGAAAACGTACGATATCGCCGAACGGGCCGACCACGGAGTGACCGGGCAGAACCTCGGCAAAACCGTCACGCGCCATTTCAATACCATCGTCCTGGAGAACGAATACCTCAAGGTCACCCTGCTTCCGGAATACGGGGCGCGGATCCTTTCCATCGTCTACAAACCCACGGGCCATGAGCAGTTGTTCCAGAATCCCCAGGGATTCGCCGACGGCATCGGCGCGGGCAGCTTCTATTACAACTGGCTGATGGTGCTGGGCGGCATATTCCCCACCTTCCCCGAGCCCGAACACGGCAAGACCTATCTGCTCCCGTGGAAAAGCGAAATCGTTTCCAACACCGCGGAGAAGGCGTCCGTCGCCATGTCTCTCCAGGACAACATCGATTTCGCGGGCCGTCCCGGAAAATTCAACCTGGGGGTCACGGGCCTCACCTGCATTTCCACCGTCACCCTGGAAGCCGGGAAAGCCTCCGTGGAGATGAAGGTCCAGATGAAAAACGACAAGGCGCAATCGGTGCGCTACGAATACTGGACCTGCCACGCATTGGCGCCCGGTTCGGTTCCCGGGGACACCAAGGCGCCCAAGAGCACCGAGATCGTGGTACCCATCAGCCTGTACAGCGTCGGCTACGGTACGGACGGGATCGATAAAGCCGTGGCCGGCGGCAAGGAATACAAGAACCTGGCCTTCTTCAGGAATTGGAAGGCGGAAGGCATCGCGTATGCGGAGCCGGCCGTGACCAAGAAGTGGTGGGGCGTGCTGAACCACGACAATGAAGAAGGCATCTTCCGCATCGTCGACGATCCCAAGCAGACGCCGGGACTGAAATTCTGGACCTGGGGATATCGGGACAGTTATCCGTTGCCGGCCCGCGAACGCCAGTTCATCGAACTGTGGGCCGGGGCCGGACACCAGTTCTTCTCGCCCATCCAGATCGCGGCCAATACCGTCAAGACCTTTGCCGAGACCTACATCCCCACCGCCGGACTCAAGGCGGTCTCCTTCGCCAATGAGAATGCCCTGGTGTCCATGCAGACGGACAAAGCCGCCTACGACGGGGCTTCCGACAAGAACCTGACCGTCTCCGTGGACGTGGTTTCCGCCACCCCCGGCCAGCCAGTACGCGCCCGGCTTTCGGGCGGCGTCACCGGGGACCGTATCCTCCTGGATACCCTGATCACGCCGGACCCCAAGGATGCGTCGCATATCCGTATGACGCGCCCGCTTTCCGCCATCGGGCCCGGAAACCAGACCGTGGGCCTGAAACTGGAAAACGCACAAGGGGTAAGCCTCCTGGAGACCGGTGCGGCCATCACCGTCAGCAACGTGGTCCTGTCCGCAACGCCCCGTGCCGCCGACCGCGGCCCGCTCTACGCGGTGCGGGCCGTTCCCGGAATGGGCTGGACGGTGGAACTGCCGGACGCGAAGCCGCGGACTTTCGGGATCTACGATCTCCGTTCCAGGCTGTTGTTCGAAACCACTTTGTCGGGCGCGACCACCTACCGGATTCCCGGACGGGCGGAAGACGGGTGGCTGGGAGCCAGGATCGGGGAAGCGGGGCGATCCCGATGGCTGCCGTTGCGACCCGCGCGCGGGAATTGATCAATGTCCGTCCGCCTCCCCATCCTGTTGCTTGCGCTCCTTCCCGCCCTCACGGCGGCGCAAGTCACGGTGGGGGCGGGTTCATACCAGAACTCCGGGGGATTCGCCATCCCGGGGGGTACCGTATGGGTTACTGACGATTTCAAGCAGACTCCCAAGTCGGCCCAATGGTGGGCCACCCTCATCACCACCCAGTTCTCCGGCGAGTTGTACGCCCACCCGCTTTCCTTCAAGGCCGTGGCCAAAGGGCTGGAAGTGGGTTATCCCGGAGCGGCCGCGGGCGACGGAAGCGGCTTCACCTCCGGCCACAAGGCGGCCTTGACCGTGGGCGTGGCGGGCATGAACGCGGACGCCGCGCGCGTCGCATCCTACTCCCATTGGGCCGTGACCGCCCGCTGGAAAGACGGAACCAAGGTGTTGGAAGCCACCATGGGCCACGGCCTGCCTTTCGCCTATTTCAAGATCACGGGAGGGGACGCCTCCGTCACCTGCAACGGAACGATCTGGTACAACCAGGCCGGTACCTTGGGCGTGACCGTGGGGGACAAACACTTCGGCATCTTCGCGCCCACGGGATCGGTGTGGAGCGGAACCGGAACGGCGACGTCCTCGCTGAACGGCAAGGACTATCTGTCGGTGGCGGTATTGCCGGACAACACGCCGGAGACCCTGGCCTTCTTCCGCCGATACGCATTCGCCCACGTGCGCAAGACCGTGGTTTCCTGGGACTACCAGGAGGCCACGGCCCGGCTGGTCTCCACCTATTCCGTGGAAACGGACGTGAAGGAAGGCGCGGAGACGGGAACCGTGTTCGCTCTCTTCCGTCATCAATGGCCGGAGGCGGCCTCTCCCTTGACCGCGTATTCCTACAAAAGCGCGCGCGGGGAAATGAAGGTGGCCGCGGGCCCATCATTTTCCACCGCCATGATCTTCAACGGGATCCTGCCCGCCATGCCCAACCTGGGAAGCGATCCGGAAAAATTGAAATCCCTGATCGCCAGCGCCGGAGGCGGCGTGGCCGGCGGCGACTCCTACAACAGCGGCAAGTCCATGGGCAAACTGGCCGCCCTGGCCCAAATCGCCGAGTTCGCGGGCAATACGGCCAAGCGGGATGCCATCGTGAAGTCCCTGGAGGCGGGCCTGGAAAGCTGGCTCACGGCCGGGGGCGGACAGCAACTCTGCTACAGCAAGACCTGGGGGGCCTTGATAGGTTATCCGGCTTCCTTCGGATCGGATACGCGCCTTTCCGATCACCATTTCCATTTCGGGTATTGGATCATGGCCGCCGGCATCGTGGCGCAATGGGATCCCGCGTGGGCCAAAAAGGAGAAGTGGGGCGGCATGGTGGAGATGTTGATCCGGGAGGTGAACTCCCGGGACGACAATGATCCTTTGTTCGGCCGCTTCCGGTATTTCGACGCCTATGAAGGGCACGGTTGGGCGGACGGCGTGGGGTTCGATCGCGGCAACAACCAGGAGTCCTCTTCGGAATCGATGAACTGCAACGCGGGCATCATCCTGTGGGGCATCAACACGGGAAACAAGGCGGTACGCGACCTGGGGATATTCATGTACGTCAACGAAGCCCGTGCCATAGAGCAGTATTGGTGGGACGTGGACAAGGCGGTCTTCCCCGCGGGGTTCGGCCACAATGCCGTGGGCATGGTCTGGACCAATGGCGGAGCCTACACCACCTGGTTTTCCGGGGATCGCTCCGCCATCCATGGCATCAACTTCCTTCCCATCACCGCGGGAAGCCTGTACCTGGGACGCCATCCGGACCATGTGCTCAAAAATTACCAGGAAGGTTTCAGCGGCGGCTGGTCGGACCTGTTCTATGAATACCTGGCATTCGCCGATCCCGAACAGGCCGTGGCCAAGTACGGCGGCGGCGTGGGTTCCGAGGCCGGGGAGTCCCAGGCCCATACCTACCAGCATCTGAAAAGCCTGCAGGCGGTGGGCAGGCTGAATACGCAAATCGGCGGCAGCATTCCGTCCTTCGCGGTATTCGACAAGGCCTCCGCTCCCGGCGGCACGGCCGGCCTGCGGACCTACACGGCTTTCAATCCGGACGATGCCGCCGCCACGGTGACCTTCACCGACGGATTTTCCATGGAGGTCCCGGCCCACACCCAGATCAGCAAGCAGGGGCCGGTAAAGCCCATCGCCGTGCTGGCTCGCGGGAGGCATTTGCGAGCGGGTCCGCCGGCGGTCTGGAACGGCATCGCGGATCCCTACGGTCTGTTCCGGCAACCCCGGTTCCCGCTTTACGATGCGGGAGGAAGGCGCGCTTCGGGAGGGAGTAACCCGGACGCTACTGAGCCGGCCGCGGGTCGGTTGCGCATGCCCGGACACGGGGGAATCTATCTGTCCGGTCCCGAAGGGAATTGACCATTGCCTTATCGGAAGGCTTCGCTTCGGGAATGCGGGACGGCGATCGGGATGCATTGTCAAAACCGCTTATGTATTTACCATTAACGATTATGCCCCCCCTAAGGTAACTCGCAAGATACGTTACGCAATTGTTAACCATGGTCGCGCTATTGTTTGAATGTGTTAGAATAAGGGCGCGGCGCCCGACGGTCAAATAATTTTAAATTCCCAAAATCGGATTTTTTGGGAAACCCCGTTCCGACCGCGCAATCGTGCGTGCGGCGAGCATGCAAACCGCAAAAACGCAATGGCTGCGGGCGCAAAATCGCATCCGGCGCGCATTCGGCGCGGGGAAAAGCCTGCGATCTCCCGCATATCCCGCCTTACGCGCATGTCAAGGTTGCCTGCGCCCCGGCCGCATTTCCCGGTTGGCCGTGATTTTGCTTCTCATCGGAAAGCATGAAGAGGAAGTTCGCGGTACTGACAAGCGGCGGCGACGCTCCCGGGATGAACGCCGCCATCCGGAGCATCGTCCGGGTGGCATGCTCCATGGGCCACGAGGTGTGGGGCGTGCACAGGGGCTACCAAGGGCTCCTGGCGGGCGACTTCCGCCCCATGGGACCGCGGGATGTTTCCCAAATCCTGGAAAAGGGAGGGACCGTCCTCCGCACTGCGCGCAGCCAGGACTTCCGCACGGAGGTGGGGCTCTTGATGGCCACGGCCGCGCTGGAACGCCAGGGGGTGGATACGCTCTTCGCCATCGGCGGGGACGGCACCTTGCGCGGCTGCGAGGAACTCGGGAAACACTGGGGCGGGCAAATCCTGGCGCTGCCCGGAACCATCGACAACGATCTCTGGGGCACGGACTTCACCATCGGATTCGATACAGCGGTCAACACCGCTTTGGGCGCCATCGAGAAGATCCGCGACACCGCGGATTCCCACGAACGTTTTTTCCTGGTGGAAGTGATGGGCCGGCACGCCGGCTTCATCGCTCTGGAGGTGGCGATCACCTGCGGCGCCGAGGATTTCCTGGTCCCGGAGGTCCCTTTCGACCTCAAGACCCTGTGCGACAAACTGCACGAGGGCAAGGCCCTGGGAAAGACCGGCAGCATGCTGGTGGTGGCGGAAGGCGCCTACCCGGGCGGCGTCCATGCCTTGGCCCTGGAGATGGCCAAGTTGAACGGGGATGAATTCCGCATCTGCGTATTGGGCCACGTGCAAAGGGGCGGATCCCCCACGGCGGCGGACCGGCTTCTCGCCACGCGGCTCGGAGCCTATGCGGTGGAAGCCGCTTTGGCCGGAGAACGAGGCAAGATGATCGGGGAAAGCGCGGGCCGTCCCGTCCTGGTGGACCTGGTCCAGACCTTTACGCAAAAAAAACTGCTCGATCCCTGGACCATCCGGATGGCGCCCTGCCTGTCCCTGGCGGGAGCGCCCTGATGGGCCGGGTCTGAGCCTCGAAATGGGCAAGGAGGCGGTACCTGCGCAAGGTTCCGTGCCCCACGCGGCGCCTTCCGGCCCGCCTCTTTGCTTCCCGCTTTCCTCCATTCCCGCGTTAACGCCTTGGAGGCGGTAACACACCCGCTACCCCGGTTCCGCAAAATGCCTTGCGTCACCCTCCTCCGGGGCTCGATCCATTGCGGCCTGGTCCCCAAGTTAGCCCCCTTGGACTAAAAAACCTCAACGGGAGGATTGGTTACGACCCTCAAAATTCAGAGATATTTTCAAAAAGGTTGTCATTTACGATTAACTATTTAACACATTCGACTGTTTTCTTTCGAAAGGGGTGAGAAGAAATAAGTTTTGCCGGTAAGAGAATATGAAAATCGTAACCGACATCATGACGAGGAATCGAATGACCAACATCCGTGGGGAATTCATACGTAAAGCGATTTTGCAACTGGCGATAGCGGCCATGGCCGCATTTTTCACGACCGGCTGCATGAACGATGAGGATCCGGCCGCGCCCACCGCCCAGGCCGATTCAGCCAATATGGAACAGAAACTGGCCTTCAAAGCCGGCCAGGACCTCTGGAAGGAATCCCGACCCCCCGCCTACAGCTATCAGCTGAGCCGGAACTGTTTCTGCTTCCCGTACGGATGGATGGAAATCTTCGTGGACGGGGACCAGGTGGTCAAGGTGGATACCATCCCGGGAGTCGAAGGACCGTATGACCTGGAATCCTTCGATAAAGCGCCGAGCGTGGAAGAAGTGTTCAAGCAGATCGAGGGTTATCTCAACAATCCCGAATACGAAGTGACCGCCTCCTACGACGACAAACTGGGATACCCCACATCGGTGAAAATCCATCACCTCATCGGCTACAACGACGAGGACGCCGAGTTCCAGATAGCCAGTCTGCGCCCCTAGCGGACTCCGCGCCCACAATCCGGGAATGGGGAGCGCACCGCTCTCATTCCCACCCGACACCAGTCACTTTCAAGTTACCCCTCCCCGAGCCCGGCCTTTCATGGCCGGAGTGTGAATGTTCGTGCCCGATCCGAACAGGGGAAACCACGTTCTCTCTGGAAAAAAATTTATTTTCCTTGTTTTTTGAGTCAATTTTGATGATTTTAAACACTAGCCAGCATATGGATGTAGTAGTATATTGAATCCCATCATTCCGAAGGGAACCACTCCAGCGAAGCCGACGAACGGTGCCACCGCTGGGATTCCCGCTAGGCGGGCCGTCCCGAAGCCAGGTAACCTGGTTGATACGGTACCGCCGGACGTCCGGACCACCGGAGTTCCCTGAAAGCAAAGCTGCGGCTCCCGGACATCCGGAATCGGCCTCAGACCAATCGGACCCACCGGACAACCGGAACCTCCCGAAAAAAATGCCGCGGACCCTCCGGGTCTTCAGCGATTCCTACCAGAACCCCTGGCGGATTCAAGCACGTTCCCATCCAAACCTTACCAAGGAGTTGTCCCTTGTTGTCCAGAAACGCCTACTTCAGACTTGCCGCGATGCTGACCTTGGCCGCGATTTCAGCCCGGTCCGAATCCAAACCCGATACCGCCTCAGCCATCGCCGCCCGTACCGATACGACGGCAGCGGCGGAAGAACAGAAAGCCTCCGTGGCCGACGTACAAGGGGTGCAAACCGATCTTGAAAACTACAAGTTCCAGGTCCAACGCGATCGGGACCTCAAAACCGCCCAATCGACCCGATCCCTGTTGGTCACGGGAGTGGTGCAGGGCCGGGGCGGATGGACCGAGGCCCGGGCCGCCGGCGCATATCATAAACATACGGCGGGGGAAGTGGCCACGGCCCTGGTCGGATTCAGCGGCAACCTCTATCGGGATTACAGGGATGCGCGCAACCTCACCTATGCTCTCCGCTTCGTAGCCGCGCCGAGCGGCGGCTCCGCGCCCGTAAACCTGTTGGATGCGACGGTGGGCTATTCGCTGCTACGATCCCTGGCTTTGGAAGACCAGCGGCTGGATGTTTCCTTCGGGCAACAACAACTGCCCTTCGGATTGGAAGCGCAGACCACGGATGAATTCAAGCCGGTGATCACCAACGCCCAATTCGTCGGGGCCCTGGGATTGGGGCCGCGCCAGATCGGACTGATCGTCCGGGGGGATTTCCTTCCCCGGGTCGACTACGGCTACAACTACCGCGCGCCAATCATCCAGTATGTCCTGGGAGTGGTGAACGGCAACGGCCAGAATGCCACCGACGACAACGACGCCAAGGACGTGATCGGCCGGCTGGTGTTGACCATTCCCAGCGACTACAATTCCTGGTTGCGCCAATTCGCCGTGGGAGCCACCTATTACCGCGGCTGGGCGAATCTCTCCGCCCTCAAGCCCGGCGCCACGCCCGCCGCGGCCGCCACTCCGGCCGTCGTCTCCCTGGGAGACAAGATCCGCACCGGCGTGGATGTCTATTACAACCATCACCCCTTCGGGCTCAACTATGAATGGGTCCTTGGGGAGGATCAGTTCAACCCCGCGACCGCGACCGTATCCAACTATACGACCGGCGTCCGAAAGTCCAACGGACAGGTTCTCACCCTCTTCTACAATTTCGGCGAGCAGTTCCTGCGCGGTTACCGCGCCCAAGGACGCTACGACGACTGGTGGCCCAAGTCCCTGCAGCCCTTCCTGCGCATCGACCGGTGGGATCCGGATATCCGCGCGGAGAACAATGAACTGGATGTCTACACCGCGGGCGTGAACTTCTTTTTCGCCGAAACCTCGAAACTCCAATTCAACTACAACCGACGCGTGGACAACGCGAAGGGCGCCAAACTCGACGATGCGCAAGGCCAGATCCAGTTCGGATTCTGACTTCGGAAAACTTCACGGAAGAACATAAGGAGATTGCAATGAAAAACCGAATCATAAAAATCGCGACCTTGGCCTTGGCGACGGCGGCCCTCGGCGGCGCCTATGCGGAAAACCCGAAAGTCATCCGCTTCGGATACCCCGGTACGGGCACGGGAGGCAGACCCTATGTCGGAGGCAGCTTCGTCGCCTACGCGCGGGCGGCCGGACTTCTTGAGCAGGAGTTCAAGAATGACGGCATCAAGGTGGACTGGACTTTCTTCAAGCTGGCCGGTCCCGCCATCAATGAAGCCTTCGCGAACAAACTGCTGGACATCTCCCTGTTGGGCGACCAGGCCGCCATCGCCGGCAAGGCGGGCGGACTGAACACCAAAATCATCCTGGCGACGGGGGTGCGCGGCGTGACCTATGTTGTGGTCCCATCCGATTCGCCCATCCAATCGCTCCAGGATCTCAAGGGCAAGCGCGTGGCCTTGTTCCGGGGAACGGCCATCCAACTGGCCGCCAACCGCATCCTGGAGGCCAACGGATTGTCGGAAAAGGATATCCGCTCCGTCAACATGGACGGCCTGGCGGCCCAGGCGGCATTGGCTTCCAAGGACATCGACGCCCTTTTCACCATCGGCTCGGGGGCCTTGCAGCAACAGGACCAGGGCATCGGCCGCATCATCTATTCCGGCAAGCAGGACGACCGGGTAACGGGATACGCCTCGGGCCTGGTAGTGGACGGGGATTTCGAAAAGAACAATCCGCAAATCGTCCAGCGCATCGTGAACGTGCTGGTCAAGGCGGCCCAATGGTCCACGGACGACAAGAACCGGGAGGCCTTGCTGCAATCCTGGGCCAAATCCGGGACCTCGTATTCGGCGTTCAAGCGGGACCTTGAGGGCCAGGATTTGCAGGCGATTCTTTCTCCCGTCATCGACGATTATTTCCGGGCCACCTGGAAAAAGGCGGTCTTCGACGTCAAGCGCTTCAAGTTCATCCGCAATGACGTGAACGTCGACGAATGGATCGAACCGAAGTATGCGCGGAATGCCCTGCATTCGCTCAATCTGGAAAACAATTGGGTCCGGTACGCGGCCGATGGCAAGCCCCTGCAAGTCACGGCGGTGCAGGAGCCATGAGCAAGCCCGCCTTGTCCGCGCGCGGTCCAGCCGCCCGGGGCTTCGCGGCCCGGCCCTTCGCCACCCAGCGCCTCGCCGCCCGGCGCTTCGCCGGCCGGGCCTTGTCGGCCATGATTCTGCCCGCCGCGCTGCTGCTGTTGTGGCAAATCGCATCGACACGGGGTTGGACCCCGCGGCAGATTCTGCCCCCGCCGAAAATAGTCTGGGCCAGCTTCCTGGACCTCGCTTCCTCGGGGGAATTGCTGACGCATATCAAAGCCAGTCTCTTGCGGGTGGCGATCAGCTTTCTGATCGGTTCCGGCGCCGGTCTGGTATTGGGTTTGGGCATGGGCCTGTCGCGCCGCGTGGAGGATCTTTTCGGCGTGGCGTTCCATGCGGTCAACCAGGTTCCCACCTTGGGATGGCTCCCCGTGATGATCGTGGTGGTGGGGCTGAATGATACCCTCAGCTACATCCTGATCGCGCAGGCCGTATTCGTTTCCGTGGCCATCAATACCCAACGGGGCCTGAGGCAGACGCCGGAGCGTTTGGTGGAAGTCGCGCGCGTCTTCCGCCTCACCCGCGCCCAGCTTTTGCGCAAGGTCATCCTCCCTTCCGCGGCGCCCCAGATTTTCACGGGCCTGCGCTTCGGCCTGGCCAATGGTTGGGTGTCCCTGGTAGTGGTGGAGTTGCTGATTTCTTCGGAAGGTCTCGGCTATCTGATGAGCTGGGGCAGACAGGCATTCCAATTGGACCTGGTGCTGGTCGCCATCCTGGTGGTGGGCGTCATCGGTTTGGCAATGGACGCGGGCCTGGCCCGCCTCGAGGGTTTATTCAGCCGATGGCAAACGGAAAAGAGGTTCGCATGAACGGCTTGACCGGTCTTTCCACGCGAAGGTTGCTTTTGAAATCCCTGCTTCCGGCGCTCATCCTGGGCTACTACGCTTTGGCCACCCGCAACCACTGGCTCAATCCCCGGATCTGGGTGACGCCGGGACAAATCTGGCATGCCGCGGCCGGTCTCAACCGGGACGGGTTCCTGTGGTTGGCGGTGGGTGAAAGCCTCTTGCGCGACCTGATCGGATTCACCTTGGGTACCGCATCGGGCCTCCTCATCGGAGGCGCTCTGGGCCTGTCGCGATGGGCGGATCGCTTGGGCACGCCCACCTTGCACTTCCTCAAGGCCATCGCCATCTTCGCATGGATCCCCATGTTGACGATGTTTTTCGGGATCGGCGAGCTTTCAAAAATCGTATTCATCGCGCTATCGGCCTTCTATCCCGTGGCCTTGAATACCCTGGAAGGCATCCGCTCCGTGCCTCCGTCCCAAAGGGAACTGGCGCGGGTTTACCGGCTGAACCCTTGGCAGAGGCTGAAAAAGGTGATCGCGCCTTCGGCCTTGCCGTCCATACTCACCGGGATCCAGTTGGCGCTGATCCTCACCTGGCTTTCCACCGTGGGCGTGGAATATTTCATGAGCGCGGGGCCCAGCATCGGCGGCATCCTGCTCAACGGCGCCGAATCCTTCCATCTCGACCTGGTTTTCATCGGCGTGATCCTGTTGGGGGGAATCGGTTTCGCCCTCGATCAATTGGCCCATGGCGTGGGCCGCCACCTGCTCCGCAACCGTCCCCAAACCCTTAACGCATGAGGCGAACGTTATGACCACTTCCGGAACGATCGACATCCGCAACCTTGGCAAAGCCTATTCTTCCCCCCAGGGCGGCTTCCAGGTATTACAAGGACTCAACCTGACCATCCGGCCCGGGGAGTTCGTCAGCATCGTGGGCGGGAGCGGCTGCGGCAAGTCCACCTTGCTTAGACTCATCAGCGGGCTGGAAGAGGATTACCAGGGGGACATCCGCATCGGCGGAGAACGCGTGCGCGGCACCAGCCTGGACCGCGGCATCGTGTTCCAGGATCTGCGTTTGTTGCCTTGGCTGAACGCCGAGCAGAACGTGGCCCTGGCCCTGGAGAACGCGCCGCTCTCCAAAGCGGAGAAGCGCCGGGCGGTGGCGGACCACCTGGAAATGGTGGGATTGGAGCGCTTCGCCAAGGCCTATCCGCACCAGCTTTCCGGAGGCATGAGCCAGCGGGTCGCCATCGCGCGGGGGCTGGTGAACAAACCGGAGTTGTTGCTGCTGGACGAACCGTTCGGGGCCCTGGACGCCCTGACCCGCTCGCATTTGCAGGAGGAGTTGGAACGCGTTTGGAAGGAGGAGGATATCACCATGGTGCTCGTGACCCATGACGTGGAAGAAGCCGTTTTCCTGGCGGACCGCGTGATAGTGATGGAACCGGGACCCGGCCGTATCCGGCGCGAGGTGAAGGTGCCCCTCCCGCGGCCCCGGCGGCGCGGCGATCCGCGCTTCGTGGAAATCAAAGAGGATATCCTGCGGGATTTTTCATCTTCCCGGACTTCCGTGAACGGGTACGCCGCGGCCGGACAAGCGGCGGCGGAACCGCAGTTGGGATGGGCCACATGAGGTGGGCGGCGGAAAAAGGGAAGCATCTGATCCATAAACTCCTCCGGGAACCATTCCTGCATTTCCTGGTCCTGGGAGCGGCCATCTACGGGATTGCCGAAGCTGTTTCAGGCAATCCGGAACGGTATCGGATCCGCTTGGGGAAGCGGGAAGAGACGGATCTGGCGCGGACCTATCTGCGCCAATTCGGGAATGCGCCCAGCGATGGGCAACTCCGGGACCTGCTGGATCACCGTATCCGGGAAGAGATCTGCTTCCGGGAAGGGGTGGATCTCGGATTGGATCGCGAAGACGAGATCGTCCGCAGGCGCATCGCGCAGAAGTTCGAATTCCTGCAACAGGATCGGACCATCGCCAGGGAGCCCGCGGAATCGGAACTGCGCGACTGGTTCATCGCGCACCGGGACCTGTATTCGGAGCCGGAACGGGTGTCCTTCACGCATATCTATTTCTCGCCGGACAAAGGCGGGCTTGAGGCCGCCGCGAAACGCGCGGCCGAAGCGTTGGCTTCCCTGGCGGATGAGCCCGCGGACAGGGCGCCGGAGCGCGGCGATGCGTTTCCGGACCAATATGATTACGCGGTCCTGAGCCAGGCGGAAGTCAAAAGGGTCTTCGGGGAATCCCCGATAGCGGAAGCCCTTTTCCAGGTAAAGCCGGGAATCTGGGCCGGTCCCTTCCATTCCGGATTCGGAGAGCATCTCGTGCGGGTGATCGGAAAGGAGCCCCGGCAGGTCACGGTCTTTTCCGATATCCGGGAAAAGGTCCGGGGCGATTGGCTGGAAAACCGGCGCCGGGAGGAAAACGCCGCCGCGTTCGACAAGGTCAAATCTCTCTATACCGTGGTGCGCCAATGACGGGCCGATCGGGATCGAAATCGGGATGGGCCGCGATCGTTCTCCCGGCGATCCTGTCCGTACTGCCGGTGGGGGCCCATGAAGTGCGACCCGCCCTGCTGGAAATCTCCGAGAGCCCGGATCATGGCTTTGCCGTCCAATGGAAGCAGCCGCGCCGGGGCGAAGCCGCGATCAGGCTCGTCCCCCATCTGAGCAACGGCTGGCTGGAAACCGCGCCCACCGAAACCGATGCGAATCCGGCTTACGCCATCAAAGTCTGGAACGACCTCCGGACCGGCGCCTCCGGGCTCGAAGGCCAGACGGTGACCATCGAAGGTCTGGAGCAAACCATGACCGATGTCCTGATCGGGATCACCCTGGCGGACGGCCGGAAACTCAATGAAGTCTTGCGCCCGAAGTCCCCTTCCCTCCGGATCGATTTCCGGGAACGCCATGGCCTCCCCGTTTCCGCCTATCTGACTTTGGGGATAGGACATATCCTCACCGGGATCGATCATCTGCTCTTCGTATTCGGATTGCTGCTGTTGGTGGGATCCCGATGGCGCTTGCTGCAAACCGTCACCGCCTTCACCGTGGCCCATAGCCTTACTTTGGCGGGCACGGCCTTGGGCCTCATCCATGTGAAATCCGCCGTCGTCGAAACGCTGGTGGCGTTGAGCATCGTGTTCCTGGCCCTGGAACTGATCCACTTGCGGCGGGGCCGGGCGGGGTTGGCGGTCCGCTTCCCTTGGCTCATCGCCTTTTCCTTCGGGCTGTTGCATGGCATGGCTTTCGCCGGGGCGCTTGCGGAAGTCGGACTGCCGTCCAACGACATTCCCCTCTCTCTGCTCCTGTTCAACGTGGGCGTGGAAGCGGGGCAGCTCATTTTCGTCGCCGGCATCCTTGCGATCGCCTGGGCCATCCGCCGCATTCCGCCGGCCCTGCCCGGCTGGACCGGGTGGATTGCTCCCTACGGCATCGGATCCTTCGCCGCCTTCTGGTTCATCCAACGCTTTTCCATCCTGATACACTGACCTTCAAACCATCCAAAGGAGTCCTCATGAAAACGAAACCACTGACCTCGCTGGGAGCCCTGGCCCTCTTGGCCGCAAGCACCTCGTTGGCGGCGAATCCGCCCAGCGCCCCTTCCCGCCAGGCGTACTACGGCGATTTGCATTTGCATACGTCCTACTCATTCGATGCGTACGTGATGATGGGCACCAAAACCACTCCCGATCAAGCCTACCGTTTCGCCAAGGGGGACACGATCCATTTTCTGGGAGAGGCGGTGCGCCGCAAGGAGCCTTTGGATTTCCTGGCCGTGACCGATCATTCCGAGAACATCGGCGCGTTCCGCGATCTGGATGACCCCAACAGCGAAATCTCCAAAAGCGAACTGGGACGGACCGTCCACAAACAGGGGCCCAAGGTGTTCTGGAGCATGCTGAAAGAGTTGCTCAGCGGGAAACCCGTGCAAGGGTTCGATCCCAAGCCGGCCTCCCGATCCGCCTGGCAGCGGTACGTGGAAGCCGCCAACGCCAACTACCAGCCGGGCAAGTTCACCACCTTCATCGGTTATGAATGGACTTCCATGCCGGACGGACAGAACCTCCACCGCAACGTCATCTTCCGGGGCGATAAGGCGCCCTATCCGTTCACATCCGGCGACTCCTGGAAGCCCGAGGATCTCTGGTCCTTCCTGGACTCCCAGCGCAAGCAGGGCGTGGAAGCCTTGGCCATTCCCCACAACGCCAACGCCAGCAACGGTCTCATGTACGATTGGAACAACAGCGACGGCAGGCCCATCGATCAGGCCTACGCCCTGGAAAGGGCCGAGAACGAACCGTTGTCGGAGATTTCCCAGAACAAGGGATCTTCCGATACCCATCCGGCCCTTTCGCCCAACGACGAGTTCGGCAACTTCGAGATCTTCGATCATCTCCTGATCTCGCCGAAGAAGAGCGCGCCCGGCGGAAGTTACGTGCGTGACGCCCTGGGCCGCGGCCTGGAGATCCAAGCGAAGACGGGAACCAATCCTTTCAAGTTCGGGGCGGTGGGCGGCAGCGATTTCCACGGAGGCCTCTCCCAATCGGACGAAGGCGCCTATGAGGGCAATATCGGCGGCAATGACAGCGCCTCCCGGAACCGTTTCAAGCTGGTGTTCGCCGGAAACAACGCCGGAGCCAAAGAGGACAAGGGCGACGGGGAACACGGCCCCTTCAAGGTGAGCGAAACGAGTTCCGGCAACCTGGCCGCGGTGTGGGCGGAGCAGAACACCCGGGAGTCGATCTACGACGCGCTGCGCCGCAAGGAGACTTTCGCCACCTCCGGCACGCGGCTCAAACTCAGGCTTTTCGGAGGCTGGGAATACGGCCGCGAGCTTCTGAAAGATCGGGACTGGGTGAAAACCGCATACGGCAAGGGCGTGCCCATGGGCGGGGATTTGCCCACTCCGTCGGCGGCGTCCCGCGCCCCGCGTTTCGTCGCCTGGGCTGCGAAGGATCCGGACGGCGCCAACCTGGACAGGGTGCAAATCATCAAAGTCTGGATCAAGAACGGCAGGCACGAAGAGAAGATTTTCGATGTCGCCTTTTCCGGGAACCGCAAGGCCGGCGCCGCGGGCAAGCTGAAGCCGGTAGGTAACACGGTGGATACCCGCACCGGAAAATACGCGAACTCCATCGGAGGCGCTGAATTGTCCGCGGTATGGGAGGATCCGGAGTTCGACGCGTCCGCGCCCGCCGTCTATTACCTCCGGGTGCTGGAAATCCCCACTCCGCGTTGGTCGACCCTGGTCGCGGTCCGGAACGGTACCCCGCTTCCAAAAGAGGCGCCCGCCAGCATCCAGGAACGCGGCTGGTCCTCCCCCATCTGGTACACGCCCGTCCAGCCGACAGGCACTCCCGCCAAAGGTTGAAGCTTCCCGCATAACCATCCTCCCATGCCCGATTTTTTCAGGCAGAGGAGGATTGGGCCTTGCCAAATTCCAAAATCAAATGTTTATTTCTACTTCACATATAGGTTTTATATGTATATGAATTCCGACATTTTTCCACTCCCGGTTCCGGCCTATTGTTGTGGCCCAAATCCTGGCCGATGCTTGCGCGTCGACCCTGGACCTGCATAGCCTTTGCACCACGACAAAAACACCTTTCAAACGGAACAACTACCGGAGACAAGAAATGCCAGACAACTACGCGAACAAACCGAACGACTATGGGCCGATCCGGGAAATGGGCCCCAACGAAATCCAATTCATTCTGAATGCCCTTAAGGGATTGCGCTACGGGTCGGTGGAAATCATCGTCCAGGATTCACGCATAGTGCAGATCCAGCGACTGGAAAAACATCGGCTCGGCTAGGAATGCGTCAATCCGCGGCGCTTTCATTCCGTAATCGGTATCTTGCGAAACACACCGGCCTGGAGCCCGTATGGGGATACTTTTCCAACGTCACCCGGCAGTTCCCCTGCTCGCGGCTTTGGTAGCGGAACATGCCTTGGAACATCCACCCAAGCGCCGGCATGCCCGCCCAAAGCCGCCAGCCGGGGAAACGGGTTCCACCGGAGATCGAATGAAAACAGACATTCTCGGCATCGCCCTTTTCATCACCATCCTTTCCGCGGCGGGGAATCCGGACGCGGCCGCGGTGAGCGACTTCCAGGCGCGGACCTTCAGGATTTCAAATTCGAAATCGATCCCTTACCGGTTGTTCGTTCCCAAGAACTATTCCGCAGGAAAAAAATATCCCATCATGCTGGCCCTGCACGGGGGCGGCGAGAGGGGAAGCGACAACACCAGTCAATTGACCCATGAGTTCACGACGTTTTGGGCGAATGATTCCATACAATCGGCCAATCCCTGTTTCGTCGTCGCCCCCCAATGTCCCCCGGCTCCGCAATCATGGGTCGTAAGCACCACATTCGGGGATTACGATTTCGACAAGACCCCCATCACCGATAATCTCCAGGCCGTATCGGACCTCCTGGATTCGCTGGGCAGGGAGTTCAATCTCGATGCCGACCGGACCTACGTCTCCGGCATGTCCATGGGCGGCGCGGGCACGTGGTACATGATCACCAAGTACCCCGGACGGTTCGCCGCCGCCATCCCCGTGTGCGGCGGCGGGGATACTTCCAAGGCGGATATCTTCAACAAGGTTCCCATCTGGACGTTCCATGAAATCGACGACCCCACCGTGCCCGTGCACTTCACGCGGGACCTGGTCAAAGCCATCCAGGCCCGGGGAGGATCCAGGCTCAAGTACACGGAGTATCCCGCCAGCATGGGTTTCGGGCATGAATCGTGGAAGCCGGCGGCCAAGGATCCGCAATTGCACCGGTGGCTGTTCCAGCAGGTGCGCCCGGCCGCCGCGGCCATAGCGCCCAAACCGGCGCGGCTACGCTCCAATCCGGCCATGGACTTCATGGGCGCGAACCTGTTCCGGGAAAACACCTTGATCCTGGATGGCCTGGGGCGGGTCCGCCAGGTGGCGCAAATCCGATAATTCCCATTTCATTTGATCCTCTGCACCCCTTGGATTACTTGGGTTTTCCATGTTTCACGCCGAAAAACGGATTCTTGGGCATTCGGTCTTTATGTCAGTTGGACTGTTTGTAAAAGAGTTCCATTAGGGAACGCCTGCTAGATCCGGCCCTTTCCGTGATTTTCACATAGCGGAGAGGGAGGCCGTCAGCCCCCTTCAGGACGTCAGCATGCGATCGACAATCATCCCTGATTGACAGGGGGAGGGATCCATGAAGAAATCACACGTGTTGTCTACACTGATGGTTTGCTGCGCCTTCGCATCCGCCGAGACCCAAAAGGTGGGATGGTCGTTGGGATATTATTGCGGTTGGGATCAGGACGGCGGGTTCAAGCCCGCGCAAATCAACTGGAAGGCGTTCACGCACATCGCCCATTTCACGGTTTTCCCCAATAACGACGGCTCCTTGGACGTCAACGGCAACGGACTGACGGACGACAATTGCAAAGCCGCCGTGGCCGAAGCGCACAAGAACAACGTCAAGATCGTATTCTCCATCGGAGGCGCCCAGGCCAAGGACCGCTTCAAGAATGCCTGCGCCCCGGAAAACATCCACAAGTTCGTCAAGAACCTGCTGGATTTCATGCGCAAGTACGGCTACGACGGCATCGACACGGATTGGGAAGAGAACTTCGACGATGCCAAGTTCCTGGCCCTGCACAAGGAGTTGCGGGATTCCCTGGACAAAATCTCGCCCAAGCCCTTGCTCACCATCGCCGGCGGGGGTTATTTCGCGGCCCACTGCTATACGGCGCACCCTTACGTGGACATGATGAACACCATGAGCTACGACGTGAACCTGGGAGGCATGCCCCAGGAAATGAAGGAGTTCACCAGCCGCGGGGTGCCCAAGGAGAGGCTCGGCGTCGGCATCGGCATCGGCGGCGGCGGAAGCATGGTGGACGTGGATTCCGCGACCGCCAAGGGCAAGGTGCTTTTCGCCATCAACAACGGCTTCGGAGGCGTGATGCAATGGGCGGTCCAGGGCGGCGCCCGCAACGTGCAGATCTTCAAGATGCTGGAACAGTTCCACCCCACCGTGGCCTCGGTCATCTTCGCCGACGGCAAACTGCGGGTGGTCAACGATCCGGGCCTGGCCGTGGCCCGCAATACCATAACGGGCATGCAGGAGGTGCGCTACCGCATCCCCGCGTCCCAGGGCAGGGCCATGGTGGACGTAAGCCTGTTCGATACCCGCGGAACCTTGCGGGGACGGCTCTTCCACGGGTACAATGAACCGGGCGCCTACGCGCTTCCCCTGGCGGCCGGGAACTCCCTCCGCCCGGGAGCCTATATCGTGAAACTGTCCAACGGGTCCGCCGCGCAAGCGGCGACGGCCGGAATCGTTCCCTAGTGTCTCAGCCATTTCAAGGAGTTCCGCTTCGATGCATTCCATAACCAGCCTTTCCCATTCGCGCCGAGCGCGCGCGCTCTTGTCCGCTTGCGCGGCGGTCTCCGCCCTGCTTTCCTTCCATTGCGACAAGGGCGTCACCGATAACCCGCCGGCCAAACCGATCTTCGTTCCCGCCTTTTCCGCCACTTCGGCGGAAGTGCGCGATTTCATCGCCGCGGGCAAGGGCGGTAGCAAGGCCAAGCTGGTCTACATCGACAGGACCCGGGCTTCCGAAGAATTGTGCTACGTGGACTTCTCCGAAACCGGCGCGCCCGCAATCCACGTCATCGCGGCGGCCAAGAATCCGGAAGTACCGGTGATTTCCCCGGACGGCAATTGGGTGGTCTACGCTTCCGGCACCGGCACGGAAGCGGGAAGTTCTCCCGGCACGCGCAGCTCCGTCTACCTGGTGAAAATGGAAGAAGCGGCCCAGCCCGTGCTCGTGGCCGCGGACAGCGCCTGCGAGCCGCGCTTCGTGCAAAACCCCACGGGCAAAATGGCCATCGTCTACCCCACCCAGTGCCCGGACCTGGCCTGGGAGAATCATGGCCGGACCATGGAAGTGGACGTGGACGTTTCCGGAGCCGTCCCGGTCCCGGGAACGCCCAAGGCGCTGGTGACCTCGGGAGGCTATACGGGCGGACTTTCCTGGGACGGCCGTTACGTATGCGGCGGCGGCGCCCACGTCGCCATGCTGGACATGCAATCCGAAAAGGGCCGGCCGGACACACTCTCCTTCAAGGGAATCCAATCCTGCAACGCATCCGTCTCCTCCAGCCGTGTGCATACCAATACCATGATGTACCTGAATACGGAAGGCTCCCTCCCCGCCATCAACGGCGGCAAGAAATGGGGAGAGTGGCAGACCATCCTCATCAGCGACGGCGCGAAGAATCTGATGAAGGGGTATACTTTTCCCGCCGCCTTCAAATATCCCGTGGAAACCGAACCCGCTTCCCTGTCGAGCGTCAGATGGCATCATTGCGAATGGTCCAACCATCCGCATTTCGCCACCGCCACCCTGAACGTGGATCGATTTTTCAAATCCGCCACTGGGCCCGGGTTTGACAACACCGGGTTCCAGGAGCGCATCTACCTGCTCAATCTGAAGGATTCCACCTATCTGGAAGTGCTGCGGCCGGACGCCATCCAAAAACCCTCCGGGACCGGAATAGGCGATGCGGGATTCTACTGGCCCTGGTTGTGGGTGGAAGTGCCCGCCGGCTTCGCGGAAACGCCCGGCTGGCTCAGCCCCATCCTCTAACTTCCGGAAAATTTCTAGAATGGATTCCATGAAAAAATCAGCGCTGCTCCTCGCCCTTCTGATTCCCTTCGCCGCCTGCAAGGAAAAGGCCCCCGCCAATTCCGGCGCGGCCTCGCCCGAAGCGAACGCTCCCGCGGCCATGCCCGCCAAGCCTCCGGTGGAAGGGGAACTGGTGATGACGGCCCGACTCGAAGAGATCTCCGGATCTTTTCCGGCCAACGATCTCTACAATTACGCCTATGTGATGAAGTACAAGGTGCTGCAGGTGTCGAAAGGGACCTACACGGATCCGGACATCCTGGTCGGGCATTACAATCCCCGCATCGCGCGGGAGGACATCAAGGATGAGCAGGACGCCAAAGTGGGCGGGAACGTGAAGTCCTTCGCGGTCGGGGACGTCCACTATCTGGTGCTCTCGCCCTTGGACGGCCTTTGGACCGGTTCGGTGGAAGACGATTATTTCAAGGACAAGCGCCCGCGCTGGTGGGCTTTGTGGGCCGACAAGGCCAAATAAAAAAAAGCCCCGGCATGCCGGGGCTCCCATTCATCGCAATATCGGACGGAGCCCGGGACTACTTCCTTAGAAGAACGTCCCTTTGATTCCCACCGTCGCCACGTAGTTCTGCGGATCCACCAAGCGGCCCCGCTCCACGATATCGTTCAGGACGTAGGGCAGCCCCACCGAGAGGAAGATGGGGAAATTGGGATTGGTGATCTCCAGGCCCGCGCTCAGCTTCAGGGTGTAGTCGTTGGTGCGGATACGCGTGCTGACGCGTTCATTGGGCGTCGGACCGTATTCCCAGTAATAGGTCGGGGCCAGAGGCGCGGAGAAGGTGAGGCCGACGTTCTGGGTGGAGGCTTCCTCCTTGTGGCCGATGTATCCGTACATGCTGATCCCGTCGGCGCCGGTGGCGCCGGTGCCGGGCGCCCCATAGCTGTCCATCCAGGAATCGGGATTGGGATCGCCCCAGGGTTGATGCTTCAGTTCCCATACCTTGTAGGTCAAGGCGGAGGGGCTCGCCGCTTGGCAGCTCAGCACGCGATCGTTCACGGATTTGGTCTCGGGACCTTCGTCCCGGCAACCCATGTTGTCCCAGGCGAACGCGGCCGTATAGCTGCCGCCGAAAACCAGCAGGCCCCAATCCTTGGTCTTGGTCCACTCGTAGCTCAGGCCCAGATTGTACAGACCGGATCCGGGCTGCACGAAAGGATTGGCCCAGCGGATATCATCATAGGTATTGCCCGTGACCGGCCCTTTGAGGAGGAAGCGCTTGATGTCATGCTGGCCGGTGGGAAGGGAAACCGAAAGCCCCACGGAATGTTCGTTCTCGTTGCCGAAGATCCGGTTGAAGGACAGTCCCAGATCGGCGAACCCGCCGGTATTGCGCTGTTGCCTCGAGGTGAGGTCCTCTCCGGCCTTGTAGCCTTCGAATTCGTATTCGTTGTGCTTGAGGCCCATGGAAAGACCCAGGGTGTAATTGGGATGGGAAGGGGAATGGAAGGTGAAGGTGCTGGCCATGGCGGAATACAGATAGTCCCCGCCGATGGTCTCGTTCTGGAGGATTTCCAAATCCACCAGGCCGCCGCTCACGCCGCGGCCCACCCATTTGCCCGCGCCCGCCGCGGCCCCTCCGCCGCTGCTTCCGCAGCCTCCGATGTTGTTCCAGACTGCCACTTCCTCGCCCGTGGCGTTGCGGAGGGTCGGGATTTCCCGGCCGGCCACAACGATGGCGAATAGAACCAGGGCGCTTTTGGCGCCATGCTTCCGGATCGAGGAAATGAAGGATGCTTTTCCCATGTGCAATGCTCCCTTGACTGTGATTGTAGCGCCCTCGCCCCGGGCGGTTTTGAAAGAATATGCTCCGAATTCGAACTCTACGGGGCCACCCATAGATGCGTGAAGGAATCGGCCGTGAACCCGCCTTTGCCGATTCTCAGATAGCCCTGCGCCTGGTTCAGCTTGCCTTCTTCGGCATTGGCCAGATCCCCGATCTTGACGACGAACAGGTCGCCGACCTCGGTCTCCTTGCGCAGAACGACGGCTGTCGCGAAGTTTGGATCGGTGGACCATTCCGGCTTGTCGAAGTGCAGGTAGACGGAGTTCTTGTCATTGGCATCGTTGGCCGTGTCCAAGTCCGGGCGCTTGGCCCGCCAAACGATTCTATTCTGCCTGTTGTATATCCACAGGTTTTCATGGAGGCCTTCCACGATTTCCGTGTTGTCGATGATCTTGTAGGCCGGTCGTCCCCCGAACGCAAGGATCATCATATAGTCGCTATGGGTGCTGCCTATGGGATAGGGATTCATGGAAGGATTGCATTGCTGGGCCCCGCCGGCAAGCAGATAGGTGTTATCGGCCACCTTGTCGAACAGGGCCGTCGACGCATAAGAGGTTCCCGCCCAGAGGCCGTCCCTGGAAATGCCGCCCCGGTAGGCTCCGGGGATGCCGCTGACGCGGATGGAATCCACCACCGTATCGCTCAGTACTTCCACCCGGTAGGTGTAGCCGGGGATCTGGCTGCATCCATCGGAGTAGTTGAGCAGGCCGGCCAAGGTGGCGAAGTAGACGTAGGTCTTCCCGCCCTCCACATACCAATGGGGATCGGCGGTGACGTGCCCGTGGGGATCCAAAGGCACCCGCCAGGTTTTGGCGCCGCCCGGGACCGCATCCTGGATGAAACCGGGCTTGCCGCGCGTGGTGCCCGCGAAGACGATCTTCTTGCCGTCCGGCGAAAACAGCGGGCTGTTGATGGAACCGGCGGTGCCGTACAGGCCCTCATCGCCCTGGGAAAGACGGGTCACCACGGGTTGATCGCCCGCGTAGGTCAGCAGGAACATGTTGTTGTTCAGGACGAACACCAATTTGACTTCCCTGCTCCCGAAGAAGGCGCGTACCGAATCGGCGGCGGCCCATTCGGTCCCGGCCAGAACGGTATCCTTTCCGGTCACCTGCTCGGGATGCTTATGAGTGGTGGGGGAAAGCGCTCCCAGGACGAGTTCGCTCGGCTTTTCGCAAGTGGCTTCCGGCAGGGTGACCGCTCCGGTACCCTGGGAATCGCAGGAGCTCAAAATCATGGCGGCGGCCGTAAGGGTCAGGGCGATGGATTTAATCATGGATAAGATGCCTCTGTCCTAAAACTAATGCCGATGCCCGCGCGAAAACAAAGAGGAGGCCGGCCCCCTTAAATATCCGTTTCCAATCAAAAAACATGTTAAGGAATCTTTATTGAGGGGTTTTTGATTTCACAAAAGTGAATCTGCATGCGGGAAAAGATAGTAGCACGCTGCCACCCCTGTAATCCGGTCCGAATACGCCTCCGGCCGGCCGATATACTGTCCAAGTTCCAAAAAGCCCGGTAACCCAAATGGGATGATCCGCGGACGTTTGAGGATCGGCCCCGACTTGACCCGATTTGACCGCCAAAAATGGCAGGCAAGGCGGCAATCCATGCCATAAATTGATTCCACGAGGACGACTCGATCCGGGAAGGGTGCGGACATCGGCTTTAATGCCCGAGGTTGCATCCAGGGGGTTCCGGGAACAATCACTGTCAGGGGGAATTTCATATGGCGCTCAAGAGGGTGTGCCTTCTTATCTGTCTTTCGCTTGTCTTCCGGGTTGCACCGGTGCATGGCGTGATACTGAACGGGACCAATGTGCCGAAGGAGAAGTTCGTGGTCTACATCCTGATCGGCCATTCCAACATGGCGGGCGTGGATTTGTCCCATTCGGATCCGGTCTCCATCCCGAACGGATGGAACTATCCCGTGGCATCCAAGCAATGGGTCCTGGCCAAGGAGCCGGTGAACAACAAGTCGGCCGGACTTTCCGGAAATGGATGCGCAGGCCCGGGGATGCCGTTCATCAAAGCCATGGCCGCGGCCTATCCCGACTACTATTTCGGCGTGGTGACCAACGCCAGCCTGTCCGCCACCTGTCGGGGATTGAATACCGGCAACAACAGTTCCGGACTCGATCCTTCCGACAACCGCTACTGGGACTCCACCTACCTGTACGATCAGATCATCACCTCGGCCAAAGCGGTGCAAAAGGACGCAATGATCGGCGGCATTCTGTGCATGCTGGGAACCGTGGACGCCACCCGCACCAACAGCACGGTCTGCAAGGCCTTCTCCGACGACATCGCCAGCCTGGCCAAGTTCTTCCGCCGCGATCTGAACCTTCCCAATCTGCCCTTCATCATGGGCGAATACGAAGCAGGAGCGAGCGGATCCTTCGCCACCACCTTGCCCCTGCCGGCCATCATCCGGGACCAGATCGTGCTGGTTCCCTCCAAGCTGCCGTTTTCCGCGACCGTGAACTCAGTGGGCATCCAGATGCTGGACGATCACCATTACACGGGGAACGTGGGACAGCAGGAGTTCGCCAAGCGGGTAGTGGCCGTGATCCAGGACAAGAAGTTCTTCCCGCCGGCGGCGACATCGATCACCCTGGCGCCCCCCATGCGCGCCGCCGCCGGGTACACCGGCCACTGGCTCCTTGCGGAGCCGGGCGCGATGACCTTGCGGAGCGATGACGGAGCTTATCTGATCAACGGGACCCGCTTCGGGTCCGCAAGGATCAGGGAGTGATGGAGATGGAAGTGTGAGTGGTGGATTTCTGCAGAGCATCCGCGGTGGAGTATTGTTCTACCCGGACCAGGCAATGGGTGTTGGACAGAGCTATGGAGTCGTCCAAGGTCGGAACGTAGAGGCTGTCGGTTATCTTCCATGAGAAATTTTCCCAGGAAGGGGTGTTAGGGTGGATCGAGCCATTGGCGTTGAGGAAGACCCACGTCTTGCCGCTATCGGGGGAAATCAGAACGTCTACAGCGTCGACGTTGCCATTAGGGTTTTCTTTGATCGTCCACTTGACGTTCAGAGATTCGCCCACCTTGTACGTCTCGCCTCCGAGGGGCTTGGTAAGGGCGATCCACTTATCGGCGTCGGGCAAAGGTTCGGTGGTGGATTTGTTGCAGGCGGCGAAGGCGAAAGAAGCCAAGGCTGCGGCGAGCGCGAGAGCGGCGAAGTGAAAGGTCCGGTTTTTTTTCGATGATGGGAATTGCATATACCTTCCGGGTTTTGGTGCCCAATCAAATTAATGCCATGGCCGGAGTATGGCAAGAGGAAATGATGTTACCGTAACACGTAAGTTTCTTGCGTCCAAGCAGTATTTCAAGGGGGATAGTAGGGGTCCGTAGGGGACCGGATGCAGGCGGGAATCCGCCGTGCAGCCTTTTGTTTTTGTACCTTATCAGCGTGTCTTAAGGAGGATTTTCATGTTCGACAGCGTCGGTACCCGCAAATTCATCGCAGCCCTTTCCCTCTCCGCGTGTTTGATCGGTCTCTCCGTTCCCGCCTTCGCCGAGCCGCCCAAAGGCAAGCCCGTGCAGCCAGAACCCGCCGAGACGGCGGCCCTGCAGGCGCTCACCAAGGGCCTGAAGGGAAAGGTCATCTGGTCCACCTCCCGCGACGGAAATCACGATATCTATATCGCCAACATCGACGGATCGGACGCCAAGCCGCTCACCAAGGGCCCCAAGACCGATTGGTTCTCGCATTTCTCGCCGGACGGCAAGCAAGTCCTCTTCACCCGCTCCAAGCTCGATTGGACCATCGAGACGGACGCCAACTATCCGGAGCGCTGGGACACCTGGGTCATCAATACGGACGGCACGGGCGAAAAGCTGCTTATCCCGAATTCCACCTGGGCCAATTGGACCCGGGACGGCAAGTCGATCCTCTTTTCCCGCGGCTCGAAGGTTTCCAAGTGCAACGCGGACGGCACCGGAGAGACGCTGATCGACGACGTGGATCAGCAGAAAAAGGGCGCCCTCGCCCAGCACCCTTCCCTGTCCGATGACGGCAAGCTCCTGGCCGTGACCCTGCGGGGCAGCGGACGCGAGACCGGAATCCTGAACCTGGAGACCAAGAAATACTTCACCTCGGGCGGCGGCTGCCAGTTCAGCTTCTTCCCCAACGTCCACCGCTGCATCCGCGTCAATGAAACCGGCATCGGCGGCACCTCCATCTTCGCCTTCGACCTGAAACCCGACGGCACCCACGGGGAAATCAACGGCGGCCAGATCGACGGCAAAAGCATCGTCTTCATGGATATGCCCGGCCGCCGCTCCCATGAATATTTCCCGCGCCTTTCGCCGAAAGGGGACTACCTGATCTGGGGCATCACCCAGAAAGGCCACGACCATGATCTCGCCGACTACGAAATCTTCCTGTGGAAGATCGGGGACCCGCCCGAAAAAGCCGCGCGCCTGACCTACCATTCCGGCAACGACCGCTGGCCCGACATTTTCTTCGAATAACGGCAGCGGACACATAACGCCATGGTATTCACCGAAGACGTCTTCCTGTTTTATTTCCTGCCCCTGGTCCTGCTGGTCTATTACCTGATCCCGTTCCAGGAGAACCCCAAGGCGGGCAAATCCCGCTATTGGATGCGCAACCTGTGGCTCACCCTGGTGGGCTATACCTTCTACTCCTGGTTCGAGCCCTGGTTCGTGCTGCCGATGATGTTCACCAACGTCGCCGACTACCTGTTCGGCATCTATCTGGGCCGGGACGACATCAGCCAGGGCCGCCGCAAGGCCGTGCTGACGATATCCATGATCATGAACCTGGGCCTGCTGGGCATCTTCAAGTACGGGGTCTTCACCCAGGAGAACCTGAACCACATGCTGGCGGCCGTCGGGCAGCAAACCTTCAGCGTGCTCCAGATCGCCTTCCCCATCGGCATCTCGTTCTATACGTTCCACAGCATGAGTTACATCATCGACATCTACCGCGGGGAGCGGCCGGTGAAATCCTTCGCGGACTTCTCCTGCTTCGTTTCCCTCTTCCCGCAGTTGGTGGCCGGGCCCATCCTGCGCTACAACGTGCTCTCGCAGCAGCTCCATTCCCGCACCCACACCCTCACCCTGTTCGCCCGCGGCGTGATGCTGTTCTTCCTGGGTTTCGCCATGAAGATCCTGCTCGCCAACCCGGTGGGGCGCATCGCGGACGCGGCCTTCGCCACCCAGCATCCGCATGCCCT
>JAQBPN010000124.1 GCA_028287505.1 Fibrobacterota bacterium
GCCTTGACCACGGATTCGGCCAGGCCCTTATGGGTGCGGCTGATTTCCGTCATCCGCTTCATATCCGAAAGGATGTCCGGCCTTTGGAGCTGGCTTTCCATCTCTTCGCTGCGTTCGATGACTTTGCGGGCTTGTTCTCGGTAATCCATGGTTAGAACTCGGAATCAGGAGTGGGAAATGCAAAAGGCAAAATGTAGGAAAGGCGCGACATCCGAACGGATCCCCGGGCTGGAAATGGAGTGTGGGGTCGCTAAGCGAGAGCGGCGCGGATGGAAGCGATGGCCACTTCCAGCTGTTTTTCGTCGGGCTCCTGGGTGGTGATCTTCTGCAGCCAGAGGCCGGGCAGAACGAACGGACGCACCCAGATGGAGTCCTGGAAACGGGCCGTGAGCTTTAGGACCTCGAAGGAGAGTCCGGCCACTATCGGTACGAAGGGAAGATGCAAGGCGAAACGCGCGAGGGCGGAGGGATAGGTGAAGTGGAACCACTGCCACAAGGCGCCGTCCAGGGCGGAGAAGAACAGGATGCAGACCATGGCGACTATCAGGATGAAGGACGTGCCGCAACGGGGATGGAACCGGCTCTGCAAGCGGGCGGAGGCCACGTCCAGGGGTCCCCGGCGTTCGTGCACGAAGATGGATTTGTGTTCGGCCCCATGGTATTGGAAAACCCGGCCGATATCCCGCAGATAGGAGATGCCCCACATGTAGCCAAGCAGCAGACTCATGCGCACGCCGCCGGCGGTGAGGTTGAAGAGGACCGGATTGGCGGGATCGCTCTTGGTGCCGCCCACGATGTGGCTGGCGACGAAATACGGCAAAAGCTGGAACAGGCAAAGAGCCAGGGCCAGGGAAGAGAGCAGGCTCAGGGCGACCCAGAGGCCGTCCGCTTTGCCGGCCTTGGGCTTGACGGGGGCGTCCGGCTGCGCTTTTTCCTGAACGGACATGGAGAAGTTCAGGGCCTTGATGCCGATGGCGAGGGATTCGATTAGGGAGGCCGCGCCCCGGATGATGGGCAGGCCCAGCAGCTTATGGCGCCGCGAATAGGAGAGGAACTCCTGGTTGTCCACGACGATGGAGCCGTCGGGGGCGCGAACGGCCACGGCCAAACGCCGTGGGCTCCGCATGAGAACACCCTCAATCACGGCCTGTCCGCCGAGGCTTTCAGGCTGATAGCTTGAGAGAAAGGTAAGGGTCCAATTCAGGCGAAAGAAACCCTTGGTGATGCTGTTCATCAGCCCTTTGGTGCGTCCTTGACGGCTGCGCGAGTCTTGCGCTTGGCTCCCACGATGGACGTGTACCGGGAAGTGAACTTCTCGATACGGCCGGCGGAATCCAGGATCTTCTGCTTGCCCGTGTAGTACGGATGGCAGTTGGAGCAGATTTCGATGCCCTGTCCCGGAATGGTTGCGCGTACTTCGATCACGTTGCCGCAAGAACAGTTGAAGGATTGCACGTCGTATTTAGGATGAATCCCAGTTTTCATCGTCAGGCTCCGAAATTTTGATTTTAGTGAGAATCGGAAATATAACCCGGAGCTCCCGATTGATCAATATACGGGTTGCTCTAAGTTTAGCTGTTAGTTAAGAAGGAATCTACAAAAATAAGCCTCCGGGGAGTACGCGCGGAGGCCCGATAGGCAATGATGCCTGGAATGTGGACGCGAGGCGGAACCGGAATGTGTAGGCTTTAGGGGTTTTTAAAGTACCTTTCGCCCTTATGGGCATGGATCCCTTCCAGCATCCGATTGCCGGCGGCCAACCTTCCGGCCTGGCCGCCGCATCTCCGAAAGCCCATACTTCCGGCGAATTCACCCTTCTATCAGTCGGTTTGGGACTGGCCATCGCCCTGGTGATGACGGCCGCCAACGTGTATTTGGGGCTTTACGCCGGCATGACCGTTTCCGCCTCCATCCCGGCCGCGGTGCTGGGCATGGGAGCCTATCGCATGCTCGGCAAGCGCGATATCCTGGGAACCAATATCGTCCAGACTCTGGCCAGCTCGGGGGAATCCCTGGCGGCGGGGGCGATTTTCACCATACCGGCCCTGGTCCTGGTAGGCGCCTGGCAGGATTTCAAGTTCTGGCCCACCACCCTGATCACCATGTCCGGCAGCCTTTTGGGTATCGCCTTCATGGTTCCTTTGCGTCGTCTCCTGATCGTGGAAAGCCCGCAACTCACCTATCCGGA
Organism: Fibrobacterota bacterium; assembly: GCA_028287505.1. Lineage (GTDB taxonomy): Bacteria > Fibrobacterota > Fibrobacteria > UBA11236 > UBA11236 > Chersky-265. Next base: position 2,189 of record JAQBPN010000124.1, read on the forward strand.
GGGCGTAGCCTGCGCCGAGGTCCTGAAATCCGGGGCCGGCGGCGCTCCCGGCGGCTTGCTGTACCTGATGAAGGGTTTCCTGGCCGGCGGTCTGTTCAAGCTGGGGGCTTCCGGCTTCGCGTTGTTGAGCGGCATGCTGGAATGGGCCGGGCGCGCGGGCGGCCGGGTATTCTTCTTCGGCAGCGATCTGTCCCCGGCCCTTTTGTCAGTGGGCTTCATCACCGGGTTGGAGGTCTCCCTGCAGGTTTTCACGGGAGGCGTGATTGCCTGGGTCCTCGGGCTGCCCTTGTTGACGCCGCCCGCAGCCATGGCAGCCGCCTCCGCGTCGGATGCGGCCTGGGGATTGTGGTCGACGCAAATCAGATATCTGGGCGTGGGCGCCATGGTGGTGGGCGGACTCTGGTCCATCTTTTCCATCCGCGCGGGAATCTTCCAGGGGTTGGGCAGCCTCTCGCGATCCTACCGATCCGAAAAGGACGCGGCGCCGCCCGTGCGTACGGAGGAGAACATGCCGGGACGCGTGCTGCTGGGACTGCTGGCTTTCTGCGCGGTGCTGACCTTCGGCGTGTACTGGTACCTGCTGAAGACCCCGGGGATTTCACTGTTGACCACGGCGGTGATGATGGTGGCGGCCTTCCTGCTGACGGGGGTTTCCAGTTACATCGTGGGCCTGGTGGGGAGTTCCAACAATCCCGTTTCCGGCATGACCATCTCGGCCCTGCTGGGAACGGCGGCATTCTTCCTCGTGCTCGGCTTCAAGGGGGACTCGGCGATCCTGGCCACCCTGGGCGTGGCGGCGGTGGTATGTTGCGCGGCGTGTTCCGCGGCGGACTGTTCCCAGGATTTGAAGACCGGCTACCTGGTGGGCAGCACGCCCAAGTACCAGCAGTACGCGGAAGTGATCGGCGCGATAGCGCCCGCCTTCGTGATCGCGCCGGTGCTCACCCTGCTGCATCACTCCTATACGATTGGCGTCGGTTTGAAAGCGCCCCAGGCCACATTGTTCGCGAGCCTGGCGGGAGGCATTTTCGGGAAGGGACAAATCCCTTACGGCATGGTGGGACTGGGCGCGGCCATCGGCGCTTTGCTCATCGGCGCGGACGTGTGGCTCAAATCCAAAGGCTCGCGCTTCCGGCTCCACCCGATGCCGGTGGCCGTGGGCATGTATCTGCCCTTCACCTTGTCGGTGCCGATTTTCCTGGGCGGGATCATCCGGTACATGGGACAACGGGGATTGAGCCCGGACAAGGCCCGGGAGGAACTGGGGAACGCGGGCGTGCTGATGAGCTCGGGGCTGATCGCGGGAGAATCGATTGTGGGCGTGCTGTTGGCGGTGTGCGTGTATTTCAAATGGCCGCTGGCGGTGTCCTGGCATCCGGCCTGGCTGGCTTGGTTCTCGTTGGCGGCATTCCTGGGCCTGGCGGGCTATCTGGCGAAGGCCGCGAAAAAGACGCTGGAATAACGGGATTAAAAAATCCTATTTTCATCTCCTATGATAAAAGACAATCCATTGATTCTGGGGGGCAAGACCTTCGCTTCCCGCCTCATCGTCGGCACGGGGAAATACCCGGATTTCGAAACCATGCGCAAATGCCACGACGCCTCGGGCGCGGAAATGGTGACCGTGGCCCTGGGCCGGGTCAAATTGGACGGACCGGAAGAAGAGAACATCCTCAACTTCATCGACGCGAAGAAATACGCCCTGCTGCCCAACACGGCCGGCGCCTACAATGTGGAGGACGCGCTGCGCATCTCCCGCCTGGCCCGGGCCCAGGGCATGAAGTACCTGAAACTGGAGGTCCTGTTCGACCAGAAGACCCTGCTGCCCGATCCCATCGCCACCTACGAAGCCGCGAAAATACTGGTGAAGGAAGGCCAGACAATCATGGTCTACACCAACGATGACCCCGTGATGGCCAAGAAGCTGGAGGACCTGGGCGTGGCGGCGGTGATGCCGGCGGGCTCCCCCATCGGCAGCGGCCAGGGCGTGCTCAACGAAAACAACATCCGCATCATCATGGAATCCCTGCGCTGCCCGGTGATCGTGGACGCGGGCATGGGCACGGCTTCCGATCTGGCCAAGGCCATGGAACTGGGCGTGGACGGTATCCTGTGCAATACCGGTATCGCGTCCGCTACGGATCCGGTCCGCATGGCCCGCTCTTTCAGGCTGGCTTGCGAAGCGGGACGGGATTCCTACCTGGCTGGGCGCATTCCCCGCAAGCTGTACGGATCGGCTTCCAGTCCTCAGGAAGGCCTGCGCTAGCCGCTCCGGCGCCGCGCACGGATGACCCTCATGGCGGACGGATTTTCCCCGGCGGACAAGCCCCTGTATTTCGTCACCGATCACAACCTCACCGCGGGGCGCGCCCAATTGGAAGTGATCGAAGCCGCGCTTTCAGGCGGCGTGCGCTGGGTGCAATATCGGGACAAGGATCTGCCGGATGCCGGATTCGAGCGGGAGGCCAAGGCCGCGCTCGATTTGTGCCGGAAGCATGGCGCGCTTTTGCTCATCAATGATCGCGTGGCCATCGCCAAGGCCATCGGCGCCCACGGAGTGCACCTTGGGCAGGACGACATGGATCCGGAAGAAGCCCGCCGCGTGCTGGGCCCGCAGGCCGTGATCGGAATTTCGACCCATAATCGGGAAGAAGTGCTGGCCGCGGAAAACCAGCCGGTGGACTACATCAACATCGGGCCGATGTTCCCCACCGCCACCAAGGATCATTCCCGGTACGGGGCCTTGGGACCCGATCTGGTGCTGGAGCTTTCCCGCCTGAGCCGCCATCCCTTCACCACCATGGGCGGCATCAAGAAAAGCCATTTGCGCGACTTGTTCTCCCGGGGCGTGAAGACGGTCGCCATGGTCACGGAAATCAGCCTGGCTCCGGATCCCGCCGCCCGCACGCGTGAATTACTCGCCGAAATCCAGCCCCCGGCCTAAAAAAACCAAACGGCGATCTTTTCCGTCCATCCGCTTCCCGAAAAAAATAGATAGGGAGGCAAAGGAGGGAGAACATGGCCGCCCGCAACCTTTCCGTCAATCGCAGTAGTTTCGTCTCCATAGACCCTTTGCGCGTGGATGCGTCCAAGCTGAAAAAAGCGAAACGCATCCTGGGATCGGATTCCGACGTGGATACCCTGAACAAAGCCCTGGCGATGGTCATCGCCAATGAAGAAATGGAATCGGCGATCGAGAAGGCATTCGGGGCCGTCCCCTATTTCCAGGTCCGGTAGCTTCAGCCGAGAACCGCGGCTTTGCCATCCCCTTTGGCTTCCAGGTAGGCCCGGATGCGCGACGCCACGGCTTTCCCGGCGGCCCTGGCCAATTCGGTTTCCGCCGCGGCTTCGATGGCGGCCGGCGCTCCGAAAAGCCTGAGGAGCTTCATCTTGGTCTTGGCGCCCACGCCGGGGACCTCGTCCAGCCAGGATGTTTCGATGTGCTTCTTCCGCTTGGAGCGTTGGAAGGTGATGGCGAAGCGATGGGCCTCGTCCCGCACCTGTTGCAGCAATTGCAGGCTGGGCGAAGTCTTGGGGATCAACAGCGGTTCGCTTTGCCCGGGAAAGAAAATCTCCTCCAGACGCTTAGCCAGGCCGATGATGGGTTGGTCCGTCTTGCCGGCCTCCCGCAGCACCTCCACGGCCATGCCCAATTGGCCTTTGCCGCCGTCGATGAGGATGAGATCCGGGAACGGCTGCTTCTCGTCGATGAGGCGCTTGACCCGCCGGGCCAGGATTTCCCGCATGGAGGCGAAATCGTCTATGCCCTCCACGGTTTTCACATTGTAGTGGCGGTAGTCCTTTTTGCTGGGCTTGCCGTCCACGAAGACCACCTGCGACGCCACCGTGTCCGTTCCCGACAAATGGGAGATGTCGAACCCCTCGATGCGGTTGGGAGCGGTGGCCAGGCCCAGATCTTCCTGGAGCGCGGTCACCATGTAGCTCTGGCGGTTTTTCCGCTCCCGGCGCCCCACCATTTCCGCCACCAGCAGCTTGGCGTTCTCCATGGCCAGGTTGACCTGACGCCGCTTCTCGCCTTTGACCGGGATCTCTATGTCCACGGCCGCGCCCCGCAGGCCGCGCAGGGCGTCCTGGATGTTCTCCTCTTCCAAAGTGGGATGGGACAGGATCAGCTCGCGGGGGATGGAATCGGGCCCTTGGCGGAGGTAATACCCTTTGATGAATTCCGTGATGATGCTGTCTTCGTCCTGCTCCAGGGGACAGGTCACTTCGAAATGCTTCCGGCCGCTGACATAGCCGTCGCGGATTTCCAGGATCAGGATGCAGGCCAGTTTGCCCGTGCGCGCGGCCGCGATCAGATCCCGGGAAACCTGGTCCCCGCCCAGATCCACTTTCTGCTCTTCCTTGATGGCTTCCAGATCGCGCATCTGGTCCCGTACGCGCGCCGCCTCCTCGAAGCGATCGGCATCGGCGGCCTGGCGCATCTTGCGATCCAGGTCCTGCATCAGGTCCCGGTGCCGGCCCTTGAGCAGCAGCACCGCCTGATCCACCAGATGCCGGTAGGATTGCGGCGTGGTGAGGTTGGCGCAGGGGGCGTCGCAGCGCTTGAGATGGTAGCTCAAACACGGACGGATGGGCTGGTCCAGGGGCAGCTTGAGATCGCAATCGCGGATCCGGAAAATCTTGTTCAACAGATTGAGGGTCTTGCGCATGGCCCGGACATTCGTGTACGGCCCGAAATACATGTCCTTGGATTTTTGGGTGCCGCTCTGCCGCGTGACCACCAGCCGCGGGTAAGGTTCCGATAGCGTCACCTTGATATAAGGGAAGTGCTTGTCGTCCTTGAGTTGGACATTGTACCGGGGCGTGTGCCTATTGACAAGGTTGGCCTCCAGGATGAGCGCCTCGACCTCGTTGTCGGTGATAATCCACTCCAGATCCTTGGCCACGGCCCGCAACAAGGTGGAGGCCAGATGGTTGCTCTGGGCCTTGTTGTTGAAATAGCTGCGCACGCGGTTGCGGAGGTTCACGGCCTTGCCGATGTATACGATTTCCCCCTTGGCGTTTTTCATCAGGTACACACCGGGGCGGGTGGGCAACGCGTCGAGTTTGGCTTGCAGGGCAGCCGGAAGGGGGCCGGCCAGTTCAGGATCCATGTGAACAAAATAGCAGTTATCGGGTCCCGGGAGAAGTTTCTTGGCCCCTTTCGGGCCGGCATTCTCCCTATAACACCGCGGGAACGGTCAGTTGAAAAAAGGATGGACGGGAACCGTCCTTGCGGACGAGAGGGGCTCCAGGCCCGGCGTCCCTTTGCCTTATGGCTGCATTACGACGTAATTGATGGAAATGTCTTCATCCCAAAGATCGGCCGCCGGCAGGCAATTGCTTCCGGTATTATAGGAAATCGTCAAGGTCTGGCCGCTGAGCACCGCCGCCATTGCCGTTGCATACCGCTGCCGGGCGAGTTCATCGGTAACAAGCCCAAGGCGCCACCAGGTGGTGGCGTCCACGACGAAGAAATAATTGGAATAACTATCCTTACCCACCGAGACCGACACGGGCTTGATGATGCACTGGTTGTCAATCACGGCATGGGCTGCCCCGGTGAAGGCGGAAATCGATGCCAGGAAAATGAAGAGCTTCACAATCGATGAACACTTGCGCATGATATTCCTCATCCTTTTGAAAACGGGTTTCGCACGGCAATCCAGGGTTAATCCTGGATTATATTGAGGAAAAACTAACAGATTGAATCAAGTTCGCCAAGGCGAACAAGCGGGTTTTATTTGATCCAAGACCCTATTAGTGTGTCCGCAATCCCATGGGCCTTTAAAATCACCTGGTACTCCACGATCCTGGGTTGGAGGCGCCTTTCCAATCAATGAACGACGCCTGGCCGGCTTCCCGCAGCCACAAACGGCCATTGGCGCAACGTTCCACATCTGCTTTAAGCTCTCCACGGGGCATGCCCTTCCGCCGGCAAAGCATCCCAGGCGATCCAAGCGTGTCTCCGGTAACGGTGGTGACACGGATGAGGACCGAATCCAAGGGGGTGGCTGGAAAGACGTCTTCGCTATGCCCAGGCCATAAAAAGCCATTCTCGATCAGGTCAAAGTGCAGCAAGCCGTACATAAATCACGTTATGCACACGGCCCCCGGACCTTTCTTCGAGCGGCCTCGCGGTCCGAACGCCACCACGCGGAAGGCTATGCTGGCTTAAGGGTACACCGGATAATTGCGCGCCTCGCCGAGGCCGGCACGATGGCCCGGGAACAGCGAGTAGGCAGAAGGGATGCCGAAATAATTCAGGCGAACCGCGAAAGCCGGATCTTTGTCGACGAAATCGTAATAGTAGGCAAGGGACAGGACGATGGGGGATTTACGCATAAAGTGGAAGAGAGCGTTCAGCTTGGCGCCAGCGATGCCCCGGCGCCGATCGATTCTGGACCCGCCGAAATAGGGATTCTCATCGAAATCCGCTTGCCCGTAGCTGCCGTAAACGGTTCCACCCAGATAATTCAATAGTCCGAGAATAGGCCATTCCCCAATGTACCCCTTGTATAAGGGAAAATCGAGGCCGCCGTAGACATCGTGATCGATGCCCTGCTCGCCACCGGGATGGAAGCGCGAGCTTTGGCCGTCGGGCAGAGAGGCGACATTGTTTTGGAAATCCAGATCGTAGGCCTGGCCTTTATAAAGGGCCGTGATCGTCAATTCCCGCCATAGAGGGACGGTCTGGCGCGCATACCAGAAATAGACGGGGTTTCTTTCGGGAAGAATAAAGGCGGCTCCGCCCTCCAGGACCGTGGCCAGCAGCGGATGCGCTTCCACGAAGGCATAGGGCCGGAAGCAGCTATATGCCAGATAAGCCTGGGACACAAACTCCTCGCGATGCATCGACCAGCCGTCCAGGAAATCCGCGCTCTTTTCGTTTCGACTCCCGGCCAAGCGGTATTCGATAAAATGCTCAGCGGCCCCCAAGCCGAGCGAAAGGGAGTGCGGTCTGGGAAGGCTCCATGGGGCCGGAATCCTCAGCCTCAAAGAAAGGTCCGTGGTTTTTTTCACCAAGTCCACTTCCGTCCAACCCGGCGGCGGCGACCAAAAGTCCACGGACTCGCCGATATTGGATGCGGACAAAGTGAGCCCTACGGGGGTCTGCTGATTCGTATAGGCCACGTCATAGAAAGGCCCGCGTTCGCTCGGCGAGGCGGTGACCGCAAGGGTATGCAGCTCAAGGGGATCCTGGAGAAAGGCGGTCAATCCAAAGGCCGCGCCCGGAAAGGCCGGGAAGGCCACGGGCAAGACGATCAAGGGACGGATCTCCAGCAAGGAATGATAGCGATACTCTTTGACTTCCCGCGCCGGGCCGGAGGCGATGGGGAATTCCGGAACCGGGGTGGAGAGAAAGGAGGGCTTATGGTATACGGCCACGGTATCCGCCGCCGGGGCTGTATCGGCTACTCCCGTATCGGCCTCCGCCGTATCGACCGCTTCCGTGTCCGGCTGCGGGGGATGGATGGCCACCGGCTGCAGATCCCAAGCACCGGCGGGACCGGTCTGGACCACACTGGCGAGGGTCCCGCTGTCGGCGCGTTGCAATAGGAAGGTGCCGAGGGGATAGGTGGCTACGGGGGAGAATTCGCCCGTGGCCCGATCCAAGGCATCAATTTGCTGCAAGCCCCCGCGATCCCGCACCATCCATACCGAGCCGTCGCCCGCTTCCATGGGAAACTCGGCGGGTACGGTATCTTCGGTGAGACGTGAGAATCCGGCTCCCGGCGAGAATTCGAAGATGCCGGTGCGGCCGGAAGTATCCGTCGCGTTCATCAGGATCCCCTTGGCCGATTTGGAAAGCGCGTAAAATTCCTTCAAGCTGTCGGAATCTTCATACTCGCAGGAGATCGAACGCGCGCCCAGGCCGCATAGGGCAACGGATTGCCGCCCGGAGCCATAGCGCGAAAAGGCGATGGAGTCCGGCGTCAGAAAGAGAGGGTCCGAGGCCCCGTTGGAGATGAAGCGCCTGCCGCCCCGGTCCAGATCCTGGACGAAGAGCTTTTCCTCCGGATCGCCATCCATATTCTCATAACTCTGCACATACAGCACGCGCTTATGATCCGGGGAAAGGTCGAAAACGGGGTGGACGAAATCCGGCCCGATCTTGCTGACCCGGCCCCGCTCGGACAGGTACAAGGAGGTATAGGATTGATCCGGTTCCTTTTGGCCCGTAAAGAGGAAGCGGGTGGAGTCCAGGACCTTCATCTGGTATACGATGGCGAACCCGGGAACCCCGCCGAGCAAAGGCATCTGCCCGGCAACGGCTCCGGCCGGCAGGCCCGCCTTCAGGGAATCCTGGAATTCCCGGTAAAGCGCTTTCACGCCCATACCGGTTTTGGCCTTCAGGGCGTCTTCCAAGGGAAGGATGGACGCGGTAAGCGGGGACAATACGAATTTGATTTCAGTCCATACGGGGATGACCCGGACGCGCGCCAGCAAGGGCCCCAGGAAACCCTTGCCCTGCCTGGCGACCAGGAAGCGGACAAAGGCATGGCCTTGTTCATAGAGCAGGCGCGCTGAAACCGGATCGTCCTTCGTATACGTAGCCAGATTGGGATAAGGCTCCAGGGCGGAATTGTACAGGGCATGGGCGAAGAAGGTATTGCGCTTGGCATCCCATGTCTCGGCCTCGTATTGGGCGACGCCTTCCATGAACCAACTGGGAATCACCGAGGTCTTGTAGGACTCGGAATAAATCCCCCAGAAACTTTTTCGCAAGGCCAAAAAAGTGATCTCATGCGCGAGCTCATGGGCCAGCACGCGCTTGAGCCAGGCGATTTCACCCGAGCCCAAGGACTGGAAAGGCCGGGTGAAGATGACCATGCGATGCCCCAAGAATGCCGAATAGCCATTGGACTCGTCCGGGATTCCGGTAAGGACCACGGTGATGGCGATGTCCCGATGCCGCAAGCCCAGGTCCGCGGCGATCTTGGCATAGGCCGACTCCAGGAAGTCCTTGGCGACATCGGCTTGGGGCCTCACATCCTCATGGAAGACAATCTTGAAATGCTCGGTCTCGTAGGCCTTCCAGGGAACCGTATGGTTGCTGCTTGCGAAAGCGGTGAGAAGGGCGCAGTGGATGATGAATACAAGCAATGATGGAAAACTGCGATGGGGCAAGTTGTTACTGCTTTCGAAAATGGGGCGGCGGCGTTTCCCAGGGCCGAGGCCGGTCACGGTTCCCGAAACGTAGTAATCCCTGTTTAGGTTCGTCATGGCGAGCATGGGGTTTGCTCTATATCCGGGGGCTTTGCCACGTGCACTTTGTGCGTAGGGTCACCAGTTTCGGAGTAAAAGAATAGACGATCCACTAATGCCGTTATTACGTCCGCCCGACAAAGCGGAAAGGATCTGGCCCCACCAAGGCCAAGAAGTTCAAGAAGGATTATAAGAAGAGTCTTAAGCGCGGCCTCCCGGATGCGGAAATCGGGGCCATCGTGCGACAGCGTCTCCAAGGTCTGCCTCTACTGGCATGAGCGAAGCCGCCCGACGGCGGCTCAATTGAGATGCATTGAAGACTGGATGCCCTCGAAATCGGCATTCGTCATATACCGATCGGCTATGTCCGTATAAATGATTGAGATTTCTTTGTTCTTATTCACGAAATAGAGGCTCTTCGCCCGATAGTCTTTTCCGCTAACGGCGGTAGTGTAAACCATTTCCCCCACGTCCTTACCTTCAACCTGGTAAACGGTGTCGATGTAGTCGCGAACGTCCGGGTATTGCGCCAAAATACTCCCTTTAATCATCGTCAAAACGTCCCGCATGTTGTCCGTTCCCTGATGAGGATCGATTCCAATCAGAACGTTCGCAGAAAACCCGTCGATAGGAGGTGCGAGCGCAGCCAAGTCCAATGTTTTTTCCCCAAATTTGTAGTCCGTTTTCAATTGCCAGCTTGATGGGAACTGGAGCGTGGTGCCGATCGAAGTATTCACGTATTTGTTTCCGGCGATGGAGCGAGGGTTCTCGCCATCATCTGTGGCACATGCGGTGATAAGGAGGAAGAACGCGGCAGCAAGGGTGCATTTCATAGTCATTCAGCCTTTAATTTATAAGTAGTGATTTACTGATTCAATGTGCTCTGATAATCAACTTTGCGAGATTCTTTCCATGGGAATGAATAAAATCGGACTTTCCCATGGATTTTTTTTGATTAAACATAGTCTCTCGAGTAAGTCTGATAAGGATGAAATGGATAGGCGTGTATGGCGCAGCTATTTTATCCTTTCAAGATCCATTAGCAACGACACAAGATCCTGTCCACTTCTGCATTACAGGGTCCGTTGAGCCAACCTTGAGATCCTTGTAATTGCCCATGGCCAAATAGTCCATCGCACGGCCGTTATCGTACCGCCCTCGGTCATCCACCGTGACCATGGTGGAGCCGAGATGATTCTTGACGAAAGCTGAATTGGTGCCACAAAGTCAACAATTCAAAATCTGTCCAATACCGAATCCATGATTGAATGATGGAACACCTTGAGGTCTAGCTCAAATTCGCTCGTATTTGAGAGCATCTTTTTCCAAATGCCATATTCCTGGGCTTTACGATCGTAATATATCGCTGCATCAACTCCAAAACCCAGAACACATTTGAGCATCTTGATCGTCGCTGTTCTTTTTGGATAGTAGATGGCTCGATTCGATATTGAATTGAATTCGGAAAATTTTGTTTCCTCTAAAGAAAACGACTTACCGTCAGCTTCGTATTGGATTCTAGCATTGTCTCCTTCAAACATCTGCACATGAGCACTTTTATTCGCAAAGGTTCCAGAATCGGCTTTGGAAAGAATCTCTTCCGATTCAATACGGGGAATTCCTTTTACAGAAGTGTATTTGACAACTCGGGCCGAGGCGGAGTCCAAAACTACGTAAATGTACTTGACTTCGAAAGAGCCGACCTTCGCAACATAAACGGATCTACCTAAAACGAATGAAGTCATGGCTAAAACACATTTAAGCAATCTCATTCAATAGCCCTGCTTATTTGCTATTTCCATAAGCTGCATCTCCTTTTCAATCGCAAATGGATGAATATTGCCTCCGATAGAAAATCCACCTGCATATAAAATGCCCGCGGATGTATAGAAAGAACACGCTGTAGCTGCATTATAAGGCACGCCGATCGCTTGAAGCAGCTTCGAGTATTGGTATAATTTTCCGATATTCAATCCTCGAAGGCTGGTTTGACGTGCTCCTTCTTCTTGATGTGTTGGATAATCAGTATCCCCAAGTTGTGGCATTAAAAATCTCATTACACCCTTTAACGAAGAACCCACGCCCCACTGTCCCGGCCCAACAGAAATATGAAAATCTTGCCCGGCATAAGACCCAACTATCGCTGAGTGTCCAATTCCATCGCTGTGATCGGTAAGAAGGGTTGCCTGATTCTTTTCACTTTTTGATGTGTAACTTGCAACCATAAACGTTTGCTGAAACCCGTCATAGCCCCAGCCATTTCCATGATCGGACCAACTGTTCATCATGAGGGTTGCATTCGAATAAAATCCAGACCGGAAACCACCCCAACCTTGCTCGTAGCCACCCCCAATACTGGCAAGGCCTTTAACCCCTAAATAACCTTCCCCATATACATTTCCACCTAAATAATTTCCATTTGCATCCCAAGCATTATTAGATCCAATCTCTGCACCCACAGCCACAATATTAGCCCCTATATGTGTATTGAGCATATATCCATCCATAGTGTTGTAACTTCCATTCACCCCTACATTGAATCCAACTATTCCCCATTGAATTCCGACCCCCGCCCCCAGCGATGAGGTTTGCGAGCCATCTGTGCTCCATGTGTGGCTCCCATTCACATCCACATCAACAATCCCGAGATCAATATCCGCAGCGGCTCCAAAACCTCCATGCCAACCGTGTCTATCATACCCAATGACTATCCCAAGACCAAATGACCAAAGCCCATACGGGTCTATGAAATTTATCGGATCACTACCGTAACTATAAGGATTTGAATATTGCCCAGCCGGATCCGCACTCATCCATAGGCCCAATTCCGGATCAAACCAACGAGCCCCAAACGCATACAGCCCCGTCAGTTGCTCCAGCTCCTTCTCCGTGAACTTCTGCGTCACTGGATCGGCTGTGTTGATCTTCAGGTCCCTGTTGGACCCATAGGCCAGATAGTCTTGCGCCCGCCCATTTGCATACCCACCCCGGTCATCTACGGTGACCCTGGTAGACCCCAAATAATCTTTGACAAAAAATTCGAACTTCCCATCCTGGCGAATTCGTCCTATCTGCGCCGTCTGCCCCATCACAGACACGATCGCACTAGAAGTCTTCACCTTCCCCCCGCTATAGTACCCTTCGTGCCATTCCTTCAGCATCCCTGACGTCATGTACACATAGTGGGTGCTCTGGGTCTTCAACGCATAGCCCTTAGTCTCCACCTCCACCCGCGACACCCGGTTTCCCCCCGCATCGTAGAAGTTATACTGGGTCAAGGACGGGTAGGAGGCCCGGAACGGCATCGGCAAGGATCCGGCCTTGGTCAGGCAGCAACGCAGCGCGCCGCGCACCATGGCGCTGTCCACCTTGAAGGAAACCGGCATGCCGTCCCAGCCGTAGGCCACGTTCAGATGCTTTGACTTATCGTTGAGCATGGCCCCATTGTTGTCATACACGAAATTGCCCGAGGCGGACAGGTTGCGCGCGCTTCCCGCGGAAAGCTTGCCCGTGACCTTGTCTAGTCGGTACGAGCTGGTGAGATAGGTATACTTGGCTGAGTCGGCGGAGGAGACGCCGGCGCTCCTCTGTCCCTTGATGCGGCCGTTCAGATCATAGTCAAACGCGCTGGACAAGGAGTCGGCGGCCGCCATGGTGAGCGACCCTCCGATAATGTTCTCCCCTCCGTCCAAGGGCGTGGCATTGGTGTTCAAGTACGCCTTGGCCACTCCCATCCGTCCCAAACCGTCATACCCATAATTGACCGCCCGCACCGGCTTCAAGGCGTTCATGTCGCTCGTGTACTTGTACACTTGCTGGGTGATGGTCCCGTCGAACTTGGGCTGAAGCAAGGCAGGCACGCCGCTGGCGTTATACGCCTTCTGCTCATAGCCCAAATCCTGCTCGAACATAGTCCTGTAGGTCCCCCCGTATTTTCCCCGGGACTGGACTATCTTCACGCCCCCTTGGGGCTGATAGGCGTAGCTCACCTCAACCGCGGAGTCTCCGGAAGCATTGCCCCCTAACTTCACCTGATCAAAGGGGCCCCATTCGGCATAGTGGTAGGCCGCAAGAGGTTTACTGGACGGCCCCCGTATGGTGTCCACGCGACCCAGGAAATCATAGTGGTAGAACTCGGAATTGGCCCCGGACGTCTCGCTGGCGGAGGTATAGTGGACCAGCCGGGTCCTCCTGCCTAAGGAATCGTACGCGTACCAGGTATCCTGCAAGCGCGCTTTAGCGTCCTTGACCACTCCTAAGTATTTCACTTCCCATCCCAAGAGACCCTCAACCGAATAGTTGTAGAAATCCGCCACCAGTTTTTCCTTGGCAGAGAACTTGGGCGCCGTATTATCCGCGTTCCTGTTATACCGGCAGAAGAGCCGCCCCGGGGCATTGCGCAAATCGAACTGGCCTTTCCAGGCTCCCAAGAGCTCTGCCAAGGTAAACCCCGTCCGCGCCTGAAACCCGGCGGTATCATCATAAATATATCCGATCTGCTCGATTTTGGTGCCTTGGTTGTAGAAGTCCTTGTCCACGCTGTCCTGGGAGAGGGCCCCGGTCACCTGCACGCCTTCGCTCAAGATCCGTCCCAAAGCATCGTATTCGACGTAGGTATATTCCCCCGCCGCCCGCTGCTCTTCGTCCTGGCTGTAACGGAGTTGTCCTTGTCGGTTGTACCAGGCTTTCTTAAGGTTCCGATCGGGTGAATAGGTGCTGACCGCATTTCCCTGTGCATCGGTCTCGGAGATTTCGGCGAACTGGGTGCCTCCGGAGCTGTCGTCCAGAGGAGTCAAGACTCTTTGCACCTCTCCGTTGGGATAATACTCGGTCCTGGAGATGGCCCATTTCCAGGTATTGGCGCCCGAGACCGTGTGGGTCACGTTATGGGCGGTCCGGATGGGCTGACCCAAGGTGTTGGCCCAAGTCAAGGTATAGTTGCTGTCCGCATTTTTGCTCCAGGTAAGGCCGTACTTGCATTCGATATTGCTGTCAGGAGGGCTCTCGATATTGGGAGGAATGGAGGTCGTGTTCACGAAATAGTAGCCTTGCTTTAATGTGTGGCCCTTGCCGAATTGCCAGGCGGAATCGGGGGAACTGCTTTCCAAAACCCGGGGCGAGAGTTCGTCCGCATACCGGACGCGCGAGAACGGGTAGCCTTTGGTATTTACCGGGCCGCTGGAGTTGTAGTAGGTCTGGGAGGAGCCTAAGAGGTTGGTCTGGAAGGTAGGGGTGGAAATCACATAGGGGGTGGCGAGGTAGGTGGACTCAGGGCGAGCATAGCTGTCAAAGCCGGTGCCAGTGACCAGGTATTTGTCCCCTGCCGCGGTAATTCGGGTCTGGCTTTGCAGGGCCCGGCCCAGGGCGTCGGAGAAGGTGACGGTTTCAGAGACGCGCAGACGGTTCGCCAGGACTTGGGTGCTAGTAAGGTTCCCTTCCTCCACAACCACATCGTCGAAGTAAAAGGTGCCGGTGGCATTGGTGGCGAATTCCGTCATGATGAGCATGAAGGATTGCGCAATCTCGGGAACGGTGAACGGGAAGGTATACAGAGTCCAGGCACCCTGGTTGGCGAGATTGGACCCGTTCAAGGAGGTGCCGAAGGCGCCGTTCAATCCCGCATGCCAGACCACCACGGGACGGACCTGACCAGTGACGCTTGAAGCCCGGTAGTAGAAGGACAGCGTGTAAGAGGTGGAACAGGCCCTGATGGGGATGATGGGAGAGAGGAGGGAGGCGGCAGCCGCGCCGTTTCCGGCCCGGGTAGCCATGCCCACGAAGCTGCCGGTCTTGGCGGAAGTAATGGGTGAGCCCGCGGCCTTGAAGCGCGTGTCCACGGTGACGCCACCCTGGGGGTTTTCCGTCCAGCCCTCCAGGGAATTCTCGAAGCTCCAGTTGGGCATCAGATTGCCCCCTTGGAAAGCCCACTGGTAGCTGCGCGCGGGAGAGAGAGCGGCCTGGGGAGCGCTCAGGAAAAAGATGGAAAGGAAGAGGACCACAAGTTTTTGCATCAGTTCTCTCCCATGCGATGCGCCGCCCCTTGGCTGAACGACCTGCGTTCCGGGTTGCGGACGGCCATGACATTCCCGCGGGTCCCGATATCCTGGTACATCGTGCGATGCGAACCATCGGTGACGCTGGTGGGGATGCCCCTTGCGTCATAGGTGGTGAGACTGAAGTTCGTTGAGGTGGGAACACAAACGATATCGTCCACGTAGACGATGTTGTTGGGATTGCTCTTAGGCGTCCCCGTGCCTATCCGGATGCGGAGGTAATCGTCATTGGTGTCGAAAAGACTGCCGTTGGTGAGCTGATAGGCAGACAAGAAGAAACTCCATCGCTGCCAGACCTGCTTTTTGGCCAGGGCCCCATCGGCTATGCCTCCGGAGAGTGAATCGACCCGAGTGTTGTTTGCCCTCCAGCGCTCCACAATCATCTCGGGAGTCCCGGCGGTTTCAGAGTATATCCAGGCCGATATGTTCATCCCGTATAACAAGGTTCGCACATCCTTGAGATGCAGATTGATGGCGGGACCAAAGTTGTCCGTCACCTTCAGGCTATACCGCCCCGTATGGGCCTGGACGGAGGAGAAGGCGGTGCCGGTAGATGTCCAGCGTCCCTGGAAATCCAGGCCGGCGATGCCGGCATTGCCGTTCTCCCCGAGTAGGAGGGCGCAATTGGCCAGCTTGGCGTTTTGCACCGTACCCGCCAAGTCACCCCTAAGGCCTTCATAGAAAGCGCTGGCATAGGATTCCCCCAGGGGTCCCGAAAGCGTGTTCCTGACAATCTTGGACTCAATCACCTCGAAGGCATGGCCCGTATCCCGCAAAGTGATGCGGGAGCGGGGCAGCCAGCCTTCGTTCAATTGGAAGCTGGGTGGGGTTCCAGCACGCAGGGCATTATCGTCGAGAGCCTGATCCTGTTCCCGCCACAGGGAGTCTTCCCGGAAGGTGTAGCCGTCAAAAACGGCCTTGCTACTGGAGACCACTGAGGTAGTGCGGTAGGGAGTCGTGGGAGCCCAGTTCTTGAGGGAATCGGTATTGGGCTGGGAGGACAGGCGGTACTGGATGCTTTGCTTGGGAAAGCCAAGGGGATCGAAAATCGTCTGGGACAGGAGGATTTTATCCGGGCGGTTGTTATGGAGCACGAAGCGGGGCGCGCCGTTGGTGTCGTTATAGTTGAAGAAATACGTGGTATCGCTCATGTGGCTCTTGTTGCGAGCAAAGGCATGGAAGTAAGCCACGGTGGGCCTGGCTATATACATGGGCAGGGGCCAAGAGGGGGCATGATAAGGCGCCATGTCGCTGTTGGAGCTCTGAATCGCATCGCCATTGGACGCCATGACTACGGAGGCGAATTCGACGCCGTTAAGGGATGCCGACTTGCCAATCAAAGGTGAAGCCGGGCAATCGATGTGGAATGAGGTGCGGGCGGCACCGAGAAAACCTGTCGAGTCCACCTGTTTCACCTCAGCGACTTCAAACTGGGGCAGGAGCAGGCTGCTGTTGAACTCCGCCCGGGCGCCACTGGGATGATATGTGAATTGGGTGCGGACCTTGTTCCGGCTCAAATCCTGGAGGCCGGAGAGGGTTGCCACCTCGGACACCACGAATTGGTTGACGGGCGTACCGAACACGCCGCCGTCGTATTGGTAATGCCGGTAACGGATTTTACGCGGACTCGAGGTCGTGTCCAGAACCACATAAGTGCCGATACGGCCGGCATTGCTGAATACGCTTTGGCTTTGCTTCAGGGATTTCCAGCCCGTGCCCGTGGAAATGGGGTTCTCGGAAGACCCTAGGATGAAGTTGGTCGTGGATTCCGGATGGAATCGGACGGCGTAGTTCGTTACGGTGCATGGCATGGCATCGGGGGTGGTCGAGCAGGATCCGCTAACATTGTCGGCGTAGGTGCCGATCAACATATTGTCGGATGGGGAGAAGGACATGTTGAACAGGTTCAGGCTGCCAATGACGATATTCGCGGACTGGTTTGCAAAATATGGAACGTGATTAAAAACCTGGTAGAGATAACTTTCATACTTGCCGGTGGTGGTATTGAATGTCGGTCTTAATCCGATGGAATTCGCGTAATCGTAAAACTCGACAGAAAAGGCGGAGGGAGAAGTACGGACTTGCAAATACTTTGCGGGATCGATACCAGTGAGAACGGTGGCACTTGAGTAAAATGACATTTGGCCATTAACAATGGCCTTTTGGTACAGCTTGATGGTACTACCCATTCCCGGATCCGCCAGGATGAAATAATCTTGCGAGGGGAAAAGTTGCACGTACCCATTCCCCGTCATGGGGAAATTCATAACGCTGAATAAGCTATCCCCATCGAAGTAAATCCCGTTCACATAGACGTTCGTGCCGTTCTTGGTGACCAGCAAGAAATAGTCCGACGACGACGTCAAGGAAAGGATGTTGTTGTTCATATCCATCTGGTTGGGTAAGGCCATTTGCGAGCCGGAAGGTGTAAGATTCGTTGAAAGCTTTTTCGAGATATCCCGGAAGTTCAGCCCGGTGGAATCCAGGGCGAAGACGGTCAGGACGTCCGGCACCGTATCAGCCACTACGAACCAATTCGACTGGGCTTCGATCAGAAGGCCGCTACGCGTCCACTCCATGCAGTAAGGCGATGAAGTATCGCGAATGGCTTCCCCATAAAAGGCCTTATTCTTGAAGTCGCAATTCGCAGTATTCCGGTTGAGCGTAACCCAACCTCCGGGTTTCCGGACAGCCACGATAAGCTGGGAAGATGTCAATCCTATTATCTGTACGAGGATATAATTGGGAGCGGGGAAGACTTTGATGGGTAATGCACCAAAGGAAGAGCCTGTCCAATTCGGATCTCCCCCGAAAGGAGATTGCTGGGCCCAACGGACCCCGTCGAATCCGTACATGAGTACCGTTCCCATGGTTTCGCTCACCAGCAACACATAGTCGCCCATCGGCATGAACTTCCACTTATCGATCGGCGTCCAGGGATCCCCTAATTCAAAGCGCGCGGTTACGGTCCCGGGAGGCGACTCCGTGCTATCTTGCACGCGCGCGTCGAAGAAGTTGCCCAGGTTCCGTTTAATCTCCACATACATCTTATGCTCAAAGGGGATGCCCCCTGTGCTATCTCCGGGCAATACGTCCGAATCACCATCTTTGACCACAGTATAGCAGAAGCGTTCGTCGCAGGTATTTTCCACGGACCATTGCTTGAGCTTGACCGAGTCCGAAGGCAGGATAATCTCCGCGCCGTTCTTGGCCCTGCGGAGGGTGTAGACATTGGTATCCAGCGCGCCCCCGGTGCCGGTGAAATCGGCCAGGGCATATTTCAGGGTGTCGACGCGGGAAGACGGGAACACAACCTTGCTCAAGGTATTGAATTTCGTGGAATCATATGCGAATCTCCAGCCACTGTCCCTCTGGAATACCGTGGAGTTGGGCTTGCCGTAGAATACGCGGATGCTATCCAATAGCATTTTGGCGGCCGAGCTCATATCGAACTTGAAATAGTGGGTTAAAGCATTTTCCTTGAAACACTTGAGGGAATCCAAACGCCGGGTTTCGAACAACTTTTGCTTGTCCCGGGCTTCGTAGGTGTCATAGCCCGAATATTGCGAACCGGATTTGGGAGTTGTCTTGAATTCATACCGTTCCACCTCCAACCCGTTCTCCACCCACTTGATATTGCGCACATAGCCTTCCCGTACGTATGACTTTCCCGTGCCCGCGGAATCCATGAACCGTTCATATTCGAAGGTGAGGACATTTTTGGGCGCTCGGTTGGGAATGGAGTCGTAAAAGGATCGCAAATCCCACCGGTAGATGAATCTCTTGGCCGCCGCGGAGGCGTAGGGACTGGCCTTGATGACACCCTTATTGTACAGAACGTAACGCTGGGCGTTGCTATCCTGGCCGAATATCATTTTCTTCCCATCGGGCATGGTGAATACCCAGCGCGTGAATTGACGAGCATATTCACCGGAAGCGGAGGCGGCCGTGTCGAAGGCGACTTTGATATTTGGGTTGGAAGAGACGAAGTATCGTGTCCCGGTGCTATCCGTCAGGATTTGCCCGCCCCCGTAAGGGCCCAAATTGCAGAATATGGCATCGTCGATGAAGGCATAGGTGCCTTTGTGGTTGGTGGCCACGAAAGGCATGGACAGATTGAAACCCATGCCCACCCAGGAGGTGGGGGCCCTTTCAAGGTCCGGCTCGAACTGGGCCTTGGCATTGCCGGAATAGGTAAGGACGATGGGAAAGGAAACCGTGCGGGCGGTTACGCCTCCCAAGGGAATGCTGTACGCGGGCTGACCGGTGAAAATGTTGACATTGCTCACCACCTTGCCCACGACGCCACCATCCACTGCACTCAGGGTCTGAACCCTGGAAGCCGAGGAGCCAGGCTCCAAAAGGGTTTTGAGGCTTCCCGATTCCGGAATTCTGGCCGTACTGGCCATGAGAGAAGCGACGGAGAGGAGCAGAATGCCAATGATTCGGTGCATGCTCACCTTTCAGGGAAGAAGGGGATTTGCTTTTTTAAGACTGTCTTTGCACGTGGCGCGTTCCGCCAGGCTCAATTGCTTCAAAGAATCCACCTCGGCCAAGCTGGCCAGGCGCTCGCCCAGACAGAACTCCGCCAGGGCAGCCTTCTTCCGCCGCACCCGCTCCCGCTGCAAGTCCTGCAGGGATTGGTCCCCCCGCCGGATGGCGTTCATTTTGATCCAAGCCACGGAGTCCACCAGGAGGATTTGCCGGAGGTCTTCCTGGACAGTCTCGCGCCGTTCTCTCTCCTGGGATTGCTTGCTGTACTGGCCGCCGCCCTCTGTCCCGGGCTGCGTTTTGGCCGTGTCCTCTTTGACTGCGCCCTGTAAGGCCATTCCCGCGGATTGGGATAGAACCGGCCAAGCCATGCAAAGCAGGGTTATCCAGGCGCGGATTTCGGATTGTCTTCTCATTTCCGTTCTCCCTTTCCAGGCCGTACGGTGAATCGGATGCGCGTTATCCCGGTGGGGATATTCGCCATAGCGAACTTGCCATTTTGTGAAAACCCTAGATTTCCTGGGAATCAGGGCCTTACAATTGGACTTTTTTCTACTAAAGCACGTCGGCGAAAAAATCCGGACCCGCATCCTCAAGAGCGGGTATGCCAGCGTTGAGCTTTACGCCCATGAGAACAACATTCCCAAGTCCACTTTAAGCGAAATCATTACGGGCAAAAATGATCCCCGCTTGACCACCTTGGCCAAGATCTGCGCGGGTCTGGGTATTTCGCTTTCGGAACTCTTCCGGGACCCGGCCATCGAAGGATGGGTCAGCGAAAGCGCTCCGACTTACAAACCTCGCCATTCTTCCCCGGCCCGTAAGGGCTCCAAGGGGAAGGACGGCAAAAAAGTTTGACGGTCCTTTTTCCGTTCTATCGCAAACTGTAATTCGCCAAAGCGAACCCGTCAATTACCCCAAGAAATTTTTTAAAAGTTCTTTGGAAAAAACTTACACTTTGTGCGTATCGTGTTCGTCGTCACGCCATTAGTGTGGGGATTGAAATCAATACAGCAAGTGCGCCGTCAGCGCATCAGCCTTTTTTGGCCGGCAGCTTGGCCGGCTCCAGATTCTTGGCTTCGATTTCCTTGAAGTACTTGTAGGTTCCCACCTTCAACTCCATGGTGGACTCCTCATCGCAGACCATGATGGACTTGGGATGCAGCTGCAGCACCGAGGCGGTCCACATATGGTTCACGCCTTCCTCGATGACCTTCTGCAAGGCCCGCGATTTGGAATGGCCGCTCACGATCAACAGCACTTGTTTGGCATCCGTGACGGTTTCCACGCCCACGGTCAGGGCCAGATGCGGCACCTTTTTCACATCGTTCCCGAAGAAGCGGGAGTTGGCGAGGATAGTATCGTAGGTCAGGGTCTTGATGCGCGTGCGTGAGTTGAGGGAAGAACCGGGCTCGTTGAAGGCGATATGCCCGTCCGGCCCCACCCCGCCCAGGAAAAGCTGGATGCCTCCCGCCGCGGCGATTTTCGCTTCGTAGGCGGCGCATTCCTTTTCCAGATCCTTGGCGTTCCCGTTCAGGATGTTCACCTGGGCCTTAGGAATATCGATCCGGCTGAAAAGGTGTTGGTCCATGAAGGAGTGATAGCTCTGGGGATGATCCTCGGCGATGCCCACGTACTCGTCCATGTTGAACGTGACCACGTGCTTGAAGGATAGGCCTCGTTTCTTATGGAGATGCACCAGCTCCCGGTAGGTGCCGATGGGAGAGGATCCGGTGGGGAGCCCCAGCACAAAGGGCTTTTTGGCGGTGGGTGCGAACTCGAGGATCTGCTTGGCGATGTACGCCGCGGTCCATTTGCTCAGGGATTCATAATCGGGCTGGATAATCAAGCGCATGGGTCATCTCCAAGTTTTCCCCCTTGGTGTAACGGATCGGGCGAACGATGCTATGGCGGAGCGTTGCCGCCCCGGGCCACTTCCGCATCCAGTGCCGGATGCAAAAATCGCCGGGTGAACAATTCGATGCCGGAAGTATTCAAGTGATCATGGTCGTAGAAAAGGCTTGGGTCCCGGATGGAATCGGTGAAATCGAAAACCGCGACGTCGGGATTTTTCAAGCCCGCAAGATACCCTTTCACCTGATCGGTTCCCGGCAGCGGGCCCAGCAAGGTGGACGGAAAAACGATCACCATTTTCGACCCGTGGTCCCGGGCCAGGGAAAGCAATGCCTGCAAGTGTCCGCAATAGGCTTGGAACACCTTGGGATCCATGCCGTCCAGGAACAGGCTTTGGATCCGCTTCCGCACGGCGACCGAGTCAATCCCCGGCAAGGATCCGTGGTTCCCGTCCGAGAACCGCATGTCAATCCCCTTGGAGTCCCGCCAGTTGCCGCTGAACTTGTACTGGAAATAGTCGATCAAAGGGCCCCGCGAAAATCCCATGGAGATGGCCTTGAGCAGGAAATCCGCCCGGAAGGGTTCGCCCTTGATGCAGTCGTGATCCTCGTTCCAGGCCCGGGAGAATAGGACGAATGGATCCAGGAAGTACACGACGGTTCCGGCCTGGTTCCCGCGGTCGTAAAAGTGGGACAGGTAAAGGTGCATCGGCACTACGCCGGCCCCGCCCCCTTGGGAAAGGTTCAGGACCGTCTTGCCCAAAATACCTTCCACGACAAGGTGGTTTTTGTCGCGGGAAAAAATCCGGCCATGGGAGGCTCCCAGCAAAACCACATCGAAGCGCCCGTGATCCGGGATCAGCGGCAAATCGGCTTCCGTTTCCCAATTCTTGGGGGTGCCGGCGGGCCGCGATGCCTGGAGAACGTGGAGGATCCCCGCGGCGATAGACGCGTTGATGGCCAGAAATAAAACCAGTTTATAAAAGAACTTCCGATTCACTGGCGCCTCAGAATGTGAAGTAGATGAAGTTTGCTTTGGTGAAGACGCCGAAAATGAAGATACCCCAGAACGCGACCGAATAGACGGATATGCGGACCCAGGCAGGAAGATCCAGGAAGAACGCCTTCGCGGAACCCTTTTCGCTGTTCCAGCGCTCCACCGATAGGGCGAACAGAATGGCCGCCGCGAGCACCATCAGATCGAAATTCGACAAACCCGCATCCCAAAACTCCTGCAGTACCTCACGGGGCCGGAGCATCCGCATCCATCCGGTGTTGAGGTGGGTCAGGATATAGACCGCATCCCCCAGGGAACCGGCGCGGAAGAAAACCCAACCGATGCAGACCAAGGCGAAGGTGACCAGGGTCTTCACCGCCTGGCGGATAGGACCCCTGTAGGCGGGCAGCATTTCCGCTATGCGGGTCCTGGTGGAAAGCGTCACGGCGCCGAATACCAGGTAGAAGCCATGGATAAGACCCCAGACGATGTACGTCCAATTCGCCCCGTGCCAAAGCCCGCTGATTAGGAACACCGCCATCAGATTCAAATACATCCTGGGCAAAGCGACCCGGTTGCCGCCGAAGGGGATGTAAACGTAATCCTTGAACCAGGTGGACAGGGAAATGTGCCAGCGCCGCCAGAACTCGGATATCGACTGCGACAGGTAGGGGCTGTCGAAGTTCTTCATGAGCCTGAATCCCATGACCCTGGCCGCTCCGATGGCCATATCGGAATAGCCCGAGAAGTCGCAGTAGATCTGGAAGGCGAAAAAGACCGTCGCCGCCACCAAACCGGGGCCGCTGGCCTTGTGGGGGGATTCGAAGATATGGTTTACGAAAATCGACAGACGATCCGCGATCACCACCTTTTTGAACAACCCCCACGCCATCAACTTCAGGCCGTCGCATACCCTGGCGATGTCGAAGGTATGATGCTCCCGGAACTGATGCAAAAGGTTTTGCGGCCGTTCGATGGGTCCGGCCACCAATTGGGGATAGAACATCACATACAGGGAGTACACGAGGAAGTTCTTCTCGGATTTCTGCCTTCCGTAATAGACCTCGAAAACGTAGCTGAGGCTTTGGAAGGTGTGGAAGGAAAGGCCGATCGGCAGCAGGATCTTAAGCTTCGGAATGGGATTCCGGACACCGAACGCCTCAAGCAAAGACGTCAGGTTGGAGTCCGCGAAATTGAAATACTTGAAGAAGAACAGGATGGCGCATGTCGTCAGGACGCTGAATATCAGGTAGCCCCGCCTGGTCTTTCCGGTGGTTT
>JAQBPN010000022.1 GCA_028287505.1 Fibrobacterota bacterium
GAGCATTCTTCGGTTTTCTCGCCCGACGCCCGACGCCCGACGCCCGACGAAATCTTCCTAGAAGCACCGTAGCTTCAAGTTCACGCCGTTCCCAGTCAAAGCACTCACTTTTCACCACGGCCTCCCGGCCGGCAGCGCTTGTGGTAGGAAAGAACGTACGCGACCCAGGTACTCTCCGGTCGTTTTCTCGATGCGAACGCCGCCCGCTTGCAGGCAGGCCAGGCCTCCGGCCACGATGCCGAATTCGACGGCTCTTCGCAGGCGCAACGGACTCACCTCCAACAATTCGCGTTCCACATGGGTTTCACCCTTGGGATAGAAATCGTCCGCCAGCAATTGCAGGATCGCATCCGCCAGCAGCCCCGCCAGGAAATTGTCCCCGGCGCCGGCAGTATCACCTGGGTTACCCTGCCTGTCGCAGGCCATGGCCACCAGGCCCGGATGGGCCGGCGCGTATCCCCGGCAGTCGCCGAAAATGCCTCCGATGGATCGGTAATAGACCGGGTCGGCACCGTGGGTCACCACCACGGAAGTCAATCCCCTGGCGATCAGCGCGTCCACGGCGGATTCCACTCCGGCAAGGCTTCCCAGGCCGGCCAATCCCCGGATTTCGGCCGCATCGGCGACGAGCAAATCGATGAACGGAAAGGCGTCGCCCTCCCCCATCGGCCAGGGTTTTCCGGGCGCGGTCTTTTCGGCCTCGAAATCGAAAACCGTCCCCACCACGTTCAAGGCGCCCCGCCGCCGGCCCTTTTGCAGGAGCGTGGGCAGGGCCCGGTGCAGAGAGGGCACTTCCGCCGTGCCGGCGTAGACGTTGAACACCGCCTGGAAAAAGCTTTCCCCCTGGAAGGCGTCTTCGATGGGGAAATCATCGCCCCGGCAATGGATGAAAAACCTCCCGCCGCGACCGGAGTCCACCCGCGGGTCGTTGAAGACATGCGCCACGGGAGTGCGTCCCTGCCTGCGACGGAAGCACGTCATGTCCAGGGGCGTTTGCGAGAGCAGGGAACGGATGCGCGCGGCCTGGCCGTCGTCTCCGGAAATTCCGTAATAGGTTACGGGCGTGCGCGATGGGCGCAGCAATTGGGCCGCCGCGGCCAGACAGGCCGCCGCGGGCCCGCCCACGTTGAACGCGGGGGCTTCCGCGTCGGGTCCCCGGATATCCTCCAGGATGCCTTCCCAGGTGTCCCCCGCCGCCAAACCTGCAGCCCGGCGTTCCCGGGCAAAGCGCACCAGGTCCTCCTGGAAAACCGCTTTGCCCATTTCCAGGCCGCCATCCCCGGGAACCAGGGAATGGTAGGGTTTCAGGCGCGGGGATTCGAAATCGATGTCGCCGTGGATGAAATCGGCCAGGCCGCACCCGGCTCCGTGGATCCGGAAAGCGTGGCTAGGCATTCCGCGGCACGGCGCCTTCCGTATAGCGGAACATGGCCTCGATACAGGCCAGGGCGCGCTTGCGGACCGGCTCCTCTATGACCACGCGGTCCTGGGGGCCGGGTTTTATCAAGACCCGCAGGATGTCTTCCAGGGAGTTGGACTTCATGTACTTGCACATGGTGCAGGCCCCGACGAAATTCTTGCCCGGATGCTCGGTTTGCAGGCGCGACACCAGACCGCACTCGGTGAGCACCAGGAAGTCCTTTTCCTTCGACTGGGAAACATGCTTGATCATCTGCGACGTGCTGCCCACATAATCCGATGCCCGCACCACCTCCGGGCTGCATTCGGGATGCGTCACCACCTCCAGCCGGGGGAATTTGACGCGCATGAACCGGATCATCTCCGGGTCGTACTGCTCATGCACGTAACAGGTGCCTTCGTAGAGCTTGATATCCTTGGCGACGCCGCGGCGGGCCATTTCATCCTGGAGATTGCGCCCCATCAGCTTGTCCGGCAGGAAATAGATCCTGTCGTTGGGAATCGCCTGGACTATGTCGTAAACGTTCGAGGAGGTCACGCATACGTCGCACTCCGCCTTCACCTCCGCGGTGGTGTTGATGTAGCACACGTAGGTGTAATCGGGAAACTTTTCGCGCAGCGCGCGCACATCCGCGCCGGTCACGACGTCCGCCAGGCTGCAACCGGAATCCCTTCCGGGAATAAGCACTTCCTTGCCCGGATTGAGGATCTTGGCGGTCTCCCCCATGAAGCGCACGGCCGCGAACACGATGGTATCCGCGGTGGTGCCCATGGCATCCTTGCTGAGGCCGTAGGAATCGCCGGTGAAATCGGCCACGCCATACACGATTTCCGGGGCCACGTAGGAATGGGCCAGAATGACCGCGTTGCGGATCTTTTTGATCTCGTTGATGGAGTTGATCAAGGGCACCAGCCGTTCGCATTTCTCCAGGGTATAGGAGCATGCGGCGCCGTTGATCTTGACGTTCTGCAGTTTGGCTTGGAGTTCTTCGGCGGTCATCATGGCATGTTTTCCGGGCTTCCGGGAATCATCCCCGGAAAAGCCCCGCATCACCAAGAAAGTAAAAATTACCTGGAAATAGAAGGCAGCGGCAGACTGACGAGCGCTCCGACGCTCATTCCTCCGGCCGGCGAAACCCCGCCGGTTACCTTGGCGTCCCAATTCCGCGCCTTTTCCGCCGTCACATGGGCGTAGTAGAAATAGGAACCGGCGGCCAGCAGCGCGGTCAAGCCCGCCACGCCTATTGCCGAGGTGAGTTGCGTCCGATCTCCGGCGGTATATTCCACATTCGTCCGGTGCATGGAACCGTTGATACCGTAGAAGACGCCGCCCACGGCGATGGATGCAAGGGAGAACCAGGCCAGGGGGGCATGCTCGCCCCAGACGGCCGGTGAAGCATGGATCAACTCCGCCGAGACGCCGGCCGCATCCTGCGCGGGGGCGGATGGACCATCATCCTGCGAAACGTTCCCATCCGCCGGCGACGGACTGGAAGGCCCGGCCCAGGCGGTCCCCAGGGTCAGCAGGCAAGCGGCCAGGATGGATTTGGAGGAAGAGGGACTCATCGCTTCGAAAGCTACCTTAACCCGCCGGGCGGTCAAGTCCCGCCCCGGGATCGCTTCCCCAAAATCCGAAAAGGTCCCAAATTACGGGCGGACGGGAAGCCGGATCCGCTCCACCGCCTGGGCGGAACGGGAAATCGACAGGATGCGGAAGGGCGCGGAAGGCAAAGCGGCCCACGCAAGCAGGGAAGTCTCCCCCTCCAGGACGCCTCCGGCCAGGCGCCTACCCCGCAAGTCGTTCAGCTCCCAGCGCGAACCGGAAGCCCCGCCGGCGATGCGGACCCCGTCCGGCAGCAGTAACACGCGTGGTACTGCCCGGGCCAGCCGCCTGGCCGCGACCAGGACGCGGGACTGGATGTAATCGGAAGACCCCAGGACAAGGGCCCGGCCCGTGCTGTCGAACCGGCCGGCATTTGGGCAGTTGGTATCCTCATAGGTGAGCGCCAGGACCTTCTCCTGTTGCGTGGACCACCAGAATCCCTCCGGATACCGGAGCTGGGTCCCGTTGTCCCAGCTCTTCACGAAATCCCAATCCTTGATGCCCCCGGGAAACCGCGCCTGCACCCTGCCGATGAAATTCCGTTCCAGGTCCTCATAAGGTCCGGAAGTTCCGGCCGCGAAGTGGAAGAAAAAGAAGCGCGTGCAATTGAACTGATCGGAGTGCAGGTTCAGGGCGACTTCCACGGGATTGGGTCCCGCCTGGAAGGCCTCGAATTGCCGCTTCAGGGCGGTGACCTCCGGCTCCAGCACGCCCTTGTCCCAATTGCTTTCCAAATCCACCAGATGCGCGTTGAGGCGGCTATGCCCCAGCTCCACCCCGTCGGGATTGTACATGGGAACGATGTTGAAGATGAAACCGCGCCGCAGCTCCTCCGCCTTCGAGCCGGTGTCCAGCAACTGTTTGATGGCCTCGTTGGCCACATAATGGGCCTGGACTTCCGCCGGATGCGTCCGGGCGTGGATGAACACCCTGCGTTTCCGCGAAGACGCGTCGTCGATGGGACCCAGGCTGTCTCCGGAGTCGGTGATGGATACCATCCATATCGCCCGTCCTTCCACGCTGGCTCCGATGGAATCGATCTTTACGAACGGGTGTGTCCGCCAGATAGCCAAATCCCGCAACAGGGAGTCGTACCCATATCCCCAATGATTGGTGCTGTCCGCAATGGTGACGTTTTGGGAAAGGGATTCGGCCCCGGCCTCGAGCATGGAGGCTTCGGAAAAACAAATGGCGGCCGTGGCGAAAATCAAAACGGATTTAATCATGTTAGTGCCCATCCCCGCGGGAATATATATCCCCATTCGCGGCTTATGTTATATTATCGTTCGTCCTGCGCTACGATAAAAGCTATTTACCTTTTCTTGAGGATCACCCGATGTTTTCCGAACCGGAAAGCCGCATTCCCAGCCGGATCATTCCTTCTTCGGGAGAACCCATTCCCGAATTGGGAATGGGCACCTGGAAATCCTTCGACGTTTCCAAAGGCCATCTCCGTGAACCCCTGGCCGGAATTCTGCGCGCTTTCTCGGCGGCGGGGGGACGCGTCATCGATACGTCACCCATGTACGGAAAGGCCGAATCCGCCTTGGGAGAATTGCTTCCCTTCATGGACAAAGACCGGCCCTTCGTGGCCACCAAAGTCTGGACCCGCGGGCGGGCGGAAGGTATCCGCCAGATGGAAACCTCCCTGAAACTGATGGGCCTCGAATCCGCGGACCTGATGCAAGTGCACAACCTCGTGGACTGGGAATCCCACGTTCCGGTCCTGCGGGAATGGAAAGCTGCCGGGAGAATCCGGTATTGGGGCCTCACCCATTACACCGAGTCCGCCTATGCCGATCTCGAGCGCGTTGCGGCTTCCGAAAAACCTGATTTCCTGCAGTTCAATTATTCCATCGATGCGGCGGAGGCGGAAACGCGCCTACTGCCCTTCGCCGCGGCAAACGGTATCGCGGTCCTCATCAACCGCCCGTTCGGGGAAGGCCGGCTGTTCCAACGGGTCCGCGGCAAATCCCTTCCGGGCTGGGCCTTGGAAGCGGGCTGCCATTCCTGGAGCGCGGTATTCCTGAAATTCGTCCTGGCCCATCCGGCCGTAACCTGCGCCATTCCTGCGACCGGCAATCCGGGCCATCTGGCGGAAAACCTGGACTATACGGCGGGTGAACGGCCCGGAGCGGTACAAATTCCGGAGTGGAAGCGTCAAATCGGGAAAATCTGACAATGGAGATCCAATGAACAAGATGATTTTTGCGGGCATTGCGGTAACTTTGGGATTGATCGGCTGTGCGACCGATCCCTCCAAGGATCCCACCAAATTGGAATTCGTGTCCACCGGCAACTCCACCCTGGCCGTCGGTGAAACCAGCCCTTTATGGGTGGTCTCCAAAACCTTCGTGGAACTGGGAACCGGTAAGACCATCACCACCAACCCTTATACGTCTTTCACCCTGGTGAGTTCGGACACCAACGTGGCTGCCGTGATCAACCACCAGCAATTGATCGCAAAGAAGACCGGTTCCACCGAAGTCACCGCTTTCGACGACAAGGACACCAAACTGACGACGGATATCGCCGCCAAGATCACCGTTCTCGCCGCGCCGTAAGCAGGGCGGTTCAGGGCGAGAATCTAAGCGTCGAAGCCCCCGGCTTCTGGGTCAGGTAGGACAGCCTCAGCCAGGCGGCGCTGGAAATTCCCGGCAACATCCGCACTTCGTCGATATACCCCGTGTAATCGAAATTGGTTTCCCCGTTTCCGTGATGGCCGATGAAGAAATCCGGACCGCCGTCATAGTTCAAAACGCCCTGCGGGAAATCCGCTCCGCGCACATACCCGCCGTCCACGTAGATATCGATGTGGTTCCGGTCCAGGATCGCGGCGAAATGATGCCATTGCCCGTCCAAAAGGTTCGCGCCGATCGTCGTCAGGATGAAATTGGTCGAATCCGTGCGCGGCACGTTGAAACAAAACACATATGCCTCTCCGTTGGACGCCACGCGGATCCCGTAATCATTGCCCATGGAAGCGATTTCGCCTCCTCCCGAATCGGTCGCCGTGGGCCTGACCCAGGCGGACAGGGTGATGGTTTTGACGGGCTTGAGCGCCGCCGTGGCCGACGGCACCCGGATGTATTCCCCGTTCCGGAAAAAACCGCCGTTGCCTATGAGGCCGCTTTGATCGCTCGATGTCAGGGAGTCGGTGCCGTGGTCGGCATTGCCGACCGCATTGCGATAGATGCCGGCTGTCCCCGTTCCCGGCGCCGACTCTTCCAGATGCCAGGCGGCGGCATAGCCGGCATTGGCGAAGACGCCGGCTCCGTCCGAGCGGGATGCGGCGCCGGATTTTCCCCAATGCATGAGGAAATATTGGCTGGAATCGTTGCTCTGCACGGTGTCGATGGCCACCCAGGCGGCGGCCTCCTTTTTGGCCGCGTCCCAGTGGTCGATTTGGAATGCCAGCGCCGTCCCATCGGCTTTGGAAAACCTGAGGTCGGCGCCATCCGCCGCGGCCGAGGCGAAATCGAAATTGGTTCCATCCAACCGCACCAGCATGGGAAATCCCGTGACGGGGAGGTCGAGGAAGCTTCCCGATGCGGTGGTATTGATGAACACCTTGCCCGAGCGGCTCCATCCCGCGAACTCGCCCACGGACAAGGTGTCTCCGGGAAGCACGTCCAGGTCGCGGCCCAGGGTATCCGCCGCGGGAAGGTCGCCGTCCCTGCTGAACGCCAACGCCTCGTAGGTGGCCGCGGGGAGCGAATCGAGATCGAGATAACCATGTTCCAGGGCGGTACCGGTCACCGGCCATGCGTAGCGCGTATGCGGCAGGAAGACGAAACCGCCGGCCTGCTTGAGATAGTCCGGCAATCGCACCCGCAGCTTTCCGGTTTTGTGCAGGGTATCGGCGGGGATGCCGGCCGTGGCGTCCTGGAAATCGAATCCGCCCGTGAAAAGGCGGGAGCCGTCGCTGGGATGCCTGGCTTCGAAACCGTAGCGGCCCTTGGGCACGTTGGGGATGGAGAACTTCCCTTCCGCATCGGTCGTGGCCGTCAGTCCCGGGGGCAGCGAGGCTTCCTTGATGGGGTTGAAATCTTCCGGCACCAGGGCCACCCAGGCGCCCATGACGGAATTCCCGTCCACGTCCACCACCTTGCCCATGGCCACCGTCTCCGAGGAGTTACCCCCCTTGTCCGGTTCTGCCACGCGGGTTTCCAGGCAGGCCGACAGGATCAGAGCGATCGCCGGACCCAGCCAGGCCGGCATGGCGCGCAAGCGCATCCGCATACGGGCGCGGCTCATCGTTTGCCCCCCTTGGGCTTGCGCGTGAGGGGAAACGCATGCAGGTTGACCTGGATGACGCGATCGATTTCCTTGTCGAACCTGGCTATTTCCACCATCTCCCGGCGCAAGGTTTTCAATTTTTCCTCCAGGGCCTTGTAACCGGCTTCCGACAACCCCAAGGTGAGCGTGGAACCGCTGCGTTTTTCCTTGGGAAAGGTTTCCAGGGCCTCCTTGGCCAGATCCATGGTCTCCCGCTGGAACTGGATCACGGCATGGGACACGAAGGATTCCCCCGAAGTGATGAGCCGATCGGTCAGCCGATATTGCCCGTCCTCCCCGCGCAGGATCAATCCCAGCTCCTCCAGAAGATGCACCGCCCGCTTGGCCTGGGCGGTGGTGATGGGCGGTTCCAACTGCTTGGCGAGGTCGGCGAAATCACCGCTGAAGGGATGGTATCCCAGCAAAGATCGGATGGCGGAGTAATACCACTTCTGATAATATTCGAACTGCTCCAGGGCCAGCGCCTTGACATCGGCCTTGAAACCTTCCTGGATGAGACGGTGGAGTTCAGCCCTCTCGGAAGCGCGTTTAGCCTGGTTGAACCCGACCAATAAGGCGAAATAGTCCCGCTCCTTTT
The DNA here is from genome assembly GCA_028287505.1 of Fibrobacterota bacterium. GTDB lineage: Bacteria > Fibrobacterota > Fibrobacteria > UBA11236 > UBA11236 > Chersky-265. Next base: position 7,899 of record JAQBPN010000022.1, read on the forward strand.
TCTTCAATTCGAGAGCCTTGGATATGCGGCCGATCATCCGTTCGGGAAGATTGGTCTTGCCCTGGAGAATCTGGGTGAGAAATCCCTTGGAGGTGAACCCCGCGGCCTCCCCCAAAGCCTCGTAGGTGATGGGCCGGCCCCCGGCCTTTTGGGCCTGAAGCCAGTCCCGCAGGAAAAGCCGATAGTCGGAATACTTGAAAATCGAAATCACTTGGAATCCAATATAACGCTGGCGGCTGGAAAAATCAGCCGTTTACTAAACATTTCCCGGCCGGAAAGACCCAGGATTGCCGGAAATGGCGGGTTTTTTGCCATTTGAGAGGGATTTTCGGAAAGCAGCAGGCAAGGATGTCTTGGAGTTACTAAACCCGGCCTCCGCGCCGTGAAGGGTGTTTCAGGGCCGGATGGCCGAAGTAACATTACGGTTACCCTGGCCCGGGGTTGCCGGCGCCCCGGACGGATCGGAGCCGAAAAGACCGCCGTAGGAGATGTTGGTCCCGGACGCGAATACCGTTTCGATCACCTTGACTGTTCCCCGGCCCTCCAAATCGCCCGGATGGATGGCCACTTTGAGGGTGGGCAACCGGATGAGGGCGCGCAGCCATGCCCCGCCTCCGAAGAGCTCCGGGCCCCGGTTTCCCTTGGACAGGTCCCAGGCCAGGGGCGGAACGAAGCGGGACTTTCCGTCCGCCAGGCGGTGCACGCGGAAGCGTGTTTCCCAAAGCCCCAGCCCGCGCCCGCGCAGAGCGGCCCTGGGAGGGGAACCATGCCAGGTGGGCGCTACGAAACCCGCCAAAGGCAAGCCGGCGCGCGCCCAACTCGCCAGGCCCAGGTCCAGGAGCCTTTCGGCTTCAACGGAGGGCAATCCGGAAAACTCCGCCTCCTGGGCCACCAGGTTGCGGTTGACCCAGCGGCCATAAGGACTGCGCCGGCCGCGATAGGCCGCGCTTTCCGCCAATTCGATCATCCAATGATGGTAGCCGTGCAGGAAAAGCTCCGTGCCCGATGCGCTTTCTTCCTTCAGCCAGGCGGTGAATTCCTGGCTGCCGTCCATGGGGGGCTGCCCGTGGAAGGCCGGGACCACCAGCAAAGCGATGCGTTGGGCGCCCAAGGACCGCAAACGCGCCAGATATCCGGCCACCAGGGGAAAGTTTCCGGGCCAAACATCGTGGATTGAGAGAAGGAAGCGCATACCGTCCCTGGCCGGGCTCATCGTGGAAGTTTATCTTTCTAGGGTGTTAAAGCTATTAGTTTTCGACTTGGATGGCACGCTGGCGGATACCGGCAGCGATCTCGCCGTGTCGGTCAATCAAGCGCTTTCCCTGGTCGGCCATTCGCCTTTGCCGTTGGACACGTTGATCGGCTTCCTGGGCGACGGCGCGCAAACCCTGATCACCCGCAGCCTGATGGCCTCCGGAGACGGCGAGACTTCCGCCGGCGAGATCGAGAGCGCATTGGAATCCTTCCTGGAACATTATCGCGACCATTGCCTGGGAGCCACCAAAGTCTACCCCGGATTGATCGCCTCCCTGGAAAGCCTTTCCGGCCGGCGCAAAGCGGTGTTGACCAACAAACCGGACGAGCCCGCGCGGAGGATCCTGGCGGGGCTGGGATTGGCGGGCCATTTCGTGCACGTGGTGGGCGGGGACAATCCCTACGGGAAGAAACCGGATCCCACCGCTTTGAAGCATATCATGGAAGCGGAAGGGGTTTTGCCCGAGGAGACCCTGATGATCGGGGACGGCCTGCAGGACCTGAAAGTCGCCAGGCGCGCGGGCGCCCGCTTCCTGGGTTTTACCGGGGGCATGGCTCCGCAAGCGGCCTTGCTCAGGGAAAATCCCGAGTCGGTTTTCCAGGACATGTCGGCCCTGCCCAAGGCGGTCGCGGCCTTGGAAGCGGGCATCGATCAACAGCCGGGAAGCCGCCCATGAGCGGAACCGGCGGACGGAACGGAACCATGGAAAAATATTTCCTGGCCACCTTCGGGTGCCAGATGAACGTGTACGACTCCAATCTCATCGGAGGCATGCTGGAGAAAAAAGGCATGGCCGTGACCGGGGATGCGGAAGAGGCGGACGTGCTCATCGTCAACACCTGCTCCATCCGCGGCGGCGCGGAAGACCGGGCCTATGCCCGCATCGCCGCCATGCGCCACTATAAGCGGCGCAATCCGGACGTGCGCATCGCCGTGATCGGGTGCATGGCCCAGAACCACGGGGACAAGATCCCGGTGGAATTGGATCACGTGGATTACGTGGTGGGTCCCGACAATTACCGCGAACTGGAAGCCTTGCTCTTCCAGAAGAAGGCGAAGGCGCCCGCCGTCCTGACCGAGCAGAATGCCTTCGAGAACTATGACGGCATCATGGCGAAACTGGATTCCGCCGTGACCTGCCACATCACCATCATGCGGGGTTGCAACAAGCGTTGCACCTATTGCATCGTCCCCACCGTGCGCGGCGTGGAGCGCAGCCGGGAATCCGCCTCCATCATCGAAGAGGTGGAACGGGCGGTTTCCGAAGGCGTGAAGGAAGTATGCCTGCTGGGGCAGACCGTGAATTCCTACCGCACGGAGGGCGACGATTTCGCTTCCCTGTTGCGCAAACTCAACCGCATCGAGGGATTGAAGCGCATCCGCTTCACATCGCCCCATCCGCGCCACTTCGACAGCAATACCATCAGGGCCATGGCCGAATCGGAAAAGATCTGCAACCACGTGCACATGCCCGTGCAATCCGGTTCCAACGCCATGCTCAAGAAGATGCGCCGGCAATACACCCGGGAACGGTACCTGGAAATCGTGGCGGAACTGCGGGCCTGCATCCCCAATCTCGGCATCACCACGGACATCATCACCGGATTCGTGGGCGAAACCGAAGCCGATTACCGCGAGACCCTTTCCCTGGTGGAAGAGGTGGGCTTCGACAGCGCATTCATGTTCTCCTACTCTCCCCGGGAAGGCACGCCCGCCTTCGAGGAACCGGAAACCCTCACCGCGGAGGAAAAACAGGATCGCCTGGAGCGCTTGATCCAATTGCAGATGGGCATCAGCGAGAAAAGGCTGGACGCCATGGCAGGACGCGAGGAGGAAATCCTCCTGGAAGACCGCTCGTCCCGCGACCGGAACGAATGGGTGGGCAAGACCGGCTGCTGCAAGAAAGTCATCATCCCGGACGCGCCCGGATTGGACAAGGGATCCCTGGTCCGCGCGCGCATCCTTTCCCGCAGCGGCCTGGTGCTGCGCGGCGAAGCCATCATCGGTTGAAAGGGAACGGCGCAATGGTCTATCTCAAGCGTTTCATGCTGCTCATCATCATCGTCCTGATCGGCGTGTTCACGGTCCAGAACCAGGTCTACCTGGGCCAGAAGGTGGAACTGGTCTTCATCAAATCCCATGGGACCTTGATCCTGGGCATCTGGCTGATCATCGCCTTCCTGGTCGGCGCCTTGCTCTTCCTCATCATCGACCTTCCCCGCACCCTCGCCCTGAAGCGCAGGGTGCGGCGCAATTCCCAGGAAATCGCGCGCCTGCAATATGAAGTGAACCGGCTCCAGGCCGCTTCATCCGGCGCGCCCCAACCCCCGCCCCCGCAACCCGATCTGGAGAAACGTCTCGGCCTGTGAATTCCCCCAGCTTCCGCCTCTCCGCCGCGGCCATGGCCGCTCTCATTCTCCTCGCATTTTCAGCCGGACCCATGCCGGTCCGGGCTTCCCTGTCGGATCATCCCCAGCCCGCGAAATTGGATCCCGTTCCGCTTCCGGTTACCCCCGCGCCTCCGCCCACGACGCCGATCAAACCCGCGTCGCCGGCCAAAAGCGATCACGCTGCTGCCCGCCCGGTTCCCGCCCGCGAGGAAATCATTTCCCTGGCGCGAAAAGGCTTGCTCGATTCGGCCTTCGCCGCCTGTAAGCTGGCCCTGGCCGGGGATCCGGACAATGCGTTCCTGCTCTTGATGATGGGTAAACTCAGCCCGGATGGAAAGGAATCCTCCGAGTTTTTCAAAAAGGCCATCAAGGCCGGCGGCAAATCCCCCGAGGCGGAGGAAAGCCAATTCCGCCTGGGCCAGTTCCATTACGCCGCGGGCAAGTATTACCTGGCCATCCCGTGTTTCCGGGAATATCTCCGCTTGTTTCCCAACGGCGATTGGAAGGGACCGGCCCTGTACTGGATGGGAAACGCCTGCCTCTCCCTGGCCCAGTCCAGACCGGACCGCGCCGCTTACCTCGATTCGGGAGCGGCTTGGTTCCAGAAGCTTTTGGACAATTCCAAACCCGACGATTATTACCATCCCCTGGCCCTGGAAGGGCTGGCGAAAGCGAAGGCCGCCAAAGGGGATCATGAAGGCGCCTGGCAGGCCGCCCGCACGGCCCTGGACAAGGCTCCCGAGGAGGAACAAAGCCCGCTCCTGCTGCTCGCCGCGCAGCTCCGCCAAGGCATCGATCGCGCGGAGGAAAAGAATCTGATGAACCGGCTGCTGTCCCGCTACCCGCAATCGCCCGAGGCCCGTTATCTCCGCAAGCTGAACTCGGGAGCGGACACCTCCCGCTGGAAATCCGGCAATGGGCTCCCGCGGCCGGCCATCCCACCCGCCAAGGACACACTGGCGCCTGCGCCGCCTTCCCCCGTTGCGAATACGGAAACCGGAAAGAACCCCGACAGTCTCAAGAAGGTTACGGTAACACCTGGATTACCCGTGCCTGGCCCCGCCGGCGAAAAAGCATACACCTTGCAATTGGGGGCTTTTTCCCAGGCCGCCAATGCCCAGGCCATGATGGCCAGCCTGCTCAAGCTGGGATTGGCTCCCGAGCTTGCCGAAACCAACCGCGGGGGCAAACGCATCTATCAGGTGAGGCTGGGCCGATTCGCCACTCCGGAGGAAGCCTTCGAGTATGGGCGGACCAGCCTGAAGCCGCATAAATTCCTGTCGCAACCCGTCCCCGTCTCGCCCTAGTGCCCTGATTAGGCTGCTCCCGCGCCCGGCGTCCGGGTTCCCGATTTGGAACCTCCTTTTCCGCGCCGGGAACGCCGCCTTCTGCGGTGCGGTTCCCCTTGGACTTGTACTTCGCCATCCGGCGGCCTTACCGGATGGCGTACCGGCAAAGGCGCGGGCGCTTGAGCGCGCGGATTCGCCTCCACGGCTTTGATGCGCGGAGTCCTGCCGGACTGGGGGAGCTGGCCAGGTTGTTTGCGGATGCGGGGATTCCGGATCGCAGCCCCGATGCGGGCATTGGAGTCCACCGGCCCGGCCTGATCCTGTGGGAACTCCCCGCCTGTTCCCGGAGTCGCTTCCGCCTGGACGGGCTGCGCGTCGGCGGCTTCAGGCCCGCGCCTGCCACGGGGGGATTTCCCCCGCAGTCCCGCGCGGCCTTGGACATTCCCGTCGCGACCGTCGGAACCGCGACCGTCCCCGCGGCCCCGCGCCTCGGCGTGGGCCCGTTCGGCCGGAGCTCCCGTTTCCCTGGGCTTCGCCTCTTCCGGAGCGGTTGCCTGGGAAAGGATGGCGGCCTCTCCGGAATGGGCGGGCAAGGCCGTAACACGCAGGATACATCCGAAACGCCGCTCCATGGAAAGGATGTGTTCGCGGAATTCGTTCAGCAGCTTGTTGGCCACCGGATAGGGGGCGGAGACCGTCAGGCTTTGGCCGGCCTTCTTGCCGTGGAGGCGGTCTTCCACCTTCCTCAGGATCGCCAGGGCCCCGGCTGCGGGCGAAGGATGCCAGCCCCGGCCCTGGCACTGCTCGCACGCCTGCCGGGAAAAGTTGGGCCCGGCCTTGCGCAGGCGCTGCCGGCTGATTTGCATGATGCCCAGGGGGCTGATATCGTAGACCTTCACCTTGGCCTTGTCCGCCGAGAGCGCCTTGCGCATGGCTTCTTCGATTTGGCGGCGATGCTTCTCCTCCTCCATATCGATGAAGTCCACGATGATGATGCCCCCCAGATCCCGCAAGCGCAATTGCCGGGCGATCTCCCCCGCGGCCTCCAGGTTCACGGTGAATACAGTCTCCTCCAGATCCGATCCGCCCGTTGCCGATCGGCCCTTGCCGGAACGCCCCTTTCTTCCCCGGCTCTTGCCGGCCCGGGCATTCTCAGGCCCGGCCTGATCGGGCGCCATGGCCTCCGATTCGGCTTGGGCGGATTCCACGCGACCCCGTTCATCGGAACGGACCCGTTCATCGGAACGGACCCGATCTTCGGAGCGACCCCGTTCATCCGGACGGCCCCGGCCCTCTTCCCCGCGGCCTCCCGCCTTGGCGGAGTTCACGTCGATGGCCACCAGGGCTTCAGCCTGATCGATGATGATATTGGCCCCGGAAGGCAGCGAGACCTTGCGTAGGCCCAGCTTCTCGACGTCGGCCTCCAGGCCCAGTTTCTGGAACATGAGCGGCCCGTCCATGGACAGGACGACTTTGGCCGCGGATTTGGGTTCATACAGATAAAAGAACTGCCGGCATTGGTTGAGCACTTCCTCCTGGTTCACCCAGATGCGATCCACGTCCGGCGTATAGTATTCGCGGAGATACCGTAGCGCCGGCGGGGCCTCCCGGAACATCAGTCCGGCTTCCTTGCCTTGCGCGAACTTGTCGGCGATTTCCCGGTAGGTTTCCGTAAGCCGATCCAGATCGGACTGCAACTCCGTGGTGCCTTTGTTCATGGCCGCGGTGCGCAGAATGATCGATCCACCCTCCGGGATTTGCAGTTCGCCAAGGATTTTCTTCAGGGCGGCGCGTTCTTCATCGGTGATGCGGCTGGAAATTCCGCCTTCGCTTTCCCGGGCGGGGATGAAAACCAGGTATCTACCCGATAAGGAAAGCTTCGTGGTCAGGGCCGCGCCTTTGTCGCCCACCTCGTCTTTGACCACCTGGACCAGCACGGTATCCCCCACCTTGGGGGCTTTGCTTCCGGAACCCGCGTCCCGCAGCGGCAGGAATCCGTCCCGCCCCCCGCCGAACCGGACAAAGGCGGCCTGGATGGGCGCATCCACTTTTTTCACCACCCCGCGATAAATATTCCCCTTGGCGCGCCCCTGGTCCGGGGACTCCTCATAATAGTCCATCAGGTTGGTTCCTTCCGCGATGGCGGTACGGACCAAACCGAAATAGGAATCGATCAGGATTTGCTTGGACATGAGGGGGTTCGCCTTTCAGCGTGGAAGAACTCTATCCAGGCGGATATCCCGGATTTTGCCCTTTTAAGTTATATTTCTCACGCCCTCAACCGGGCTGGATCCATCGCCGAGGTGGTGAAATTGGTAGACGCGCCGGACTCAAAATCCGGTAGGGGCAACTCTGTGGGGGTTCGATTCCCCCCCTCGGCACCAGGATGTACTTTTGAAAGCCGGAACGTGGAGTCGCCTTGGCGACTCCGGATCCCGGAAACCTTTTCGTCCGGGCCATGCATTTTCTTGTGAATGGCCGTATTTTAATCCAGCACCTTTAAAAACGGGAATCCTCTCATATGCCGTTGATTAAAAAACTCCTGGTTCTGGTCCTGTTCCTAAATCTCACCGCCATTAAGGTCTTCGCGGATGAATGGGAAAACACCACCGCGGAAGATATGGGCATCAGCCAGGAAGAGTTCCAGAAGGTGAAGGAAAGCGGGATGTCCAAGTCCAAGTTCCTGAAACTCCTGGAAGTGGGAATTTCCCCCAATGAATACTTCTCCGAACCCTGGAAAAAACTGGGCGTCACCGAAGAACATTGGCTTACCGAGAAGAAAGCCGGTATGGCGGACGACGATATCGATCGCAGCTATCGCAAGCAGGATGCGAACAACCTGACCCCGTTCATTTCCTTTATATTGCCGGGCTATTATGAGTACAAGACGAACAAGACCTACCTGGGCCTGGGCCTTTCGACCGTGGCGGTGGCGGGAATCGCCCTTACCTTCATCCACAAGAACTCGGAAACCCACAGTATCTACCCCTATTACCCCCTCGCCACCCTGGTCGCCATGCTGGTCAGCGCCGGAGACGCGTATCTGGGAACCCGGTACGTGGATAATCAGGAAGCCGGCCGTTTCAGCTGGAATCTGGGATTAAGCCCAGAAGGCGGTCCCAGCGCCCTGCTTTCCCTCGGTTTTTAGTAATTTAAGGGAAATGCTCAGGGAAGTTCTCAAATCCAAGATACACCGCGCCACCATAACGGACGCAAACCTCAATTATAACGGGTCGATTACCATCGACCCGGTCCTGCTCAAACTCGCCGATATTCAAGAGTTCGAAAAGGTCCACATTGTCGACATCAACAATGGACACCGCTTCGAGACTTACGTCATCCTGGGAAAGCCCGAGTCCGGCGAAATCTGCGTGAATGGAGCCGCCGCACGCCTTGTCCACGTCGGCGATGTCATAATCGTCATGACTTACGCTTTTTTGGATGCCAAGGAATTGGCCGCGCATCAGCCCAAAATCGTCAAAGTCGACGGCAAAAACATCCCCGCGACCTGACAGCCGTTTTATATTATAATGGAACCGGAGCAGGGCCACATTCCGATGGCGAAAACAGCAAAATCCTTTCAAAGAAGCGGTTTTTACCTGCCCTTGCTGGCGGTACTGACCATTTCCATCGCGGTAGCCCATTCCGATGAGGCCACTGCGCCCGGATTCGAACCCACCCAGCCCAAAACCGTACTGACCCAGCCGCAGGAATTCGATCGCGGCACCCTGATGGCCCCCGAATACCAACCGCAGAGCAGCGTTTCCGGATTCTCCTTCCTCAATCCCAATCGCTTCGCCATGCATCAGAGCTACTCCATGAACTTCGCCTCCGGCTCCTTCGGAAGCTCATCGGCGGGGCTTTATCTCAATACCCTTAGCTACAAACTCGCGGATCCGCTTACGCTCTCCGCCGACGTCGGCTTCTACACCCCTTTATACAACAGCACCGGCGCCTTTTCCCGCGCGGGCTTCCAGGATCCCCGGGCCGGTTCTTCCCTGGTCTTCCCCCATATCGGCCTGGAATACAAGCCCACCGACAACACCACCTTTTCCCTCCATCTCTTCAACGGCCAGGATGCCTACAAGGCCTACGGATCCATGGATCCGTTCGACCATTCCTGGTTCCGCTAAGCGCATATTGAGCCGTCTCGATCGCTTCGCCACCCGCCTCTCCCCCAATGATTGCACGCTTACCCGGAACATTCCTTTGCTGCGCATTGTCGATCCTCTTCCTGCTGGCAGGTTGCAAGGAAGAGAAGGCGCCGGTCTTCGTGCCCAACACGGGACAGATCCAGATCCTGAACGGATGCGGCAAGCCGGGGGCCGCGGAACAATTCCGCAATTACCTGACGGACCAGGGATTCGACATCATCGAATTCGGGAACGCAACCAGCTGGAACTACGCGCATACCATCGTGGTGGCGCGAACCGCCAACGAACCTGTCGCAAGGGATCTTGCGAAAGTGCTTAACACGGATAATCTGATCCACCTTTTCGATCCCCTGGCCATGGTAGATGCCACGGTCTTCATCGGAAAGGACTACGAGGAGTTGATCAAGAGATGGCAAAGACCAAAACAGTAGTCGAAGCGCAAGTGCTGGCCGAAAAAGCCGCGGGTATCCTCTTCTCCAAGAAGGTCGAGGACGCGGTGCTGCTCGACCTGCGCGGACTCAGCTCCCTGACGGACTTTTATCTCATCTGCACCTGCCAGAACGAGACGCAGATGCGCGGGGTGATGCACCATACCTACCGCATGCTGAGCCGCGAAGGCATCAAGGCCCTGCGGTCCGAATACCACACCGGCGTCCGCTGGGCGGTGCTGGACTACGGCGATCTCATCATCCATCTTTTCGAAAAGGACACCAGGAGCTACTATTCCCTGGAACGCCTTTGGGCGGACGCCAAGTCCACTCGCCTGAAGCCGGAAGATTACGTCACCCACGAAGAAGAAACGGCCGAAGATGAGGATGAGGACCTATAAGGATGAAATCGCGGAGCTGCTGGCTCCGCTAACCGGCCTCTCCCACCAGGAACTCGTCCAGGCCATCACCCTCCCCCAGCATCTGGGGCATGGGGATTTCGCCTTCCCCTGCTTTCCCCTCGCCAAGAAGCTCCGCAAGGCCCCTCCCGCCATCGCGGCCGAGTTGGCCGGGCAGATCCCGCTCAATGCGTCCATCGTCAAGGTGGAGCCGCTCAACGGCTACCTGAACTTCTTCATCGACCCCGCGGATTTCGCGCGACGGACCCTGGGCGCCATCGCGGAACAGGGAGCAGCCTACGGCGCTTCATCGCGGGGCCAAGGCAAAACCGTCGTTCTCGACTACTCCTCTCCCAATATGGGCAAGGAGCTGGCCTTCCACCACCTCCGCGGCACCATGATCGGCAACTCCCTGGGCAAGCTGTATATGCGCGCCGGGTACAAGGTGGTCCGCATCAATCATCTCGGGGATTGGGGAACCTCCTACGGCAAACTCATCGTCATGTTCCTGCGCGAGGGCCTCCAGGAGTCCGATCTCGCCGCCATGACCATCGAGCGCCTCAATGCCTTGTACACGGCGTTCTCGAACGCGGCCAAGGACGATCCGTCCCTGGAAGACCAGGCGCGGGAAGCGTTCCAACGCCTGGAAGCGGGCGACGCGCGCTATCTGGGACTCTGGCAGGCCTTCAAGGACATCACCTTGATGGAACTCCGGCGCATCTACGGATTCCTGGATGTGGAATTCGACAGCTATGTGGGCGAAGCTTACTTCCTGAGCCATATGACCCGCACCATGGACCTGCTTGCCTACAAAGGCATGGTCACGCCCAGCCAGGGCGCCGAGATAGTGGATCTCACCGCGCACAATCTGCCACCGGTGATGCTGCGCAAGACCGATGGCGCCACCCTGTACATTACCCGCGATATCGCGGCCGCCATCCATCGCAAGCAGGAATACGCCTTCGACAAATGCCTTTACGTGGTGGACAACGGCCAGAGCCTGCACTTCCAGCAATTGATCAAGGTATTGGAATTGGCCGGCTTCGACTGGTACAAAGAGGTGGAGCACGTTCCCTTCGGCCTGGTTCTGATCAAGAGCGAGGAAGGCGGCTGGGAGAAGGGCAAGACGCGGAGCGGCCAGGCCAGTCTGCTCAAGGATGTGATCGAAGGCGCGCGCGAAAAGATCCTCGGCATCATCAAGGAAAAGAACCCGGACGCGGTCAACAAGGAAGGCCTGGCCCTCCAGATCGGCGTGGGCGCGCTCGTCTTCAGCGAATTGAAGAACCGCCGCCTCAACGATATTCGCTTCGAGTGGGACAAGGCCCTGAGCTTCGAGGGCGATTCCGGTCCCTATGTGCAGAATGCCCATGTCCGGCTTTGCAGCATTCTCCGTAAGAGCGCGGAAAAAGCGGGCCGCGCGGGCGCGGATCGACCCGCCAAGGATGGGACGGAGGGCATCGACTTCTCCAAGCTGCCCGAGCCCCAGGCGCAAGCCTTGATCAGGAGCTTGAGCCTTCTCCCCGACAAAGTCGGCACCGCTTTGGAAGCCAACGACCCCTGCCCCATGGCCCAATACGCCCTGGAGATCGCGGAAGGCGCCCATAGCTTCATCCACAGCTGCCGCGTGCTCGGCAGCGCCGAGGAAAAGGAGCGCCTTTTCCTCATCGACTGCGCGCGCATAGTCTTGGGTCGGACCTTGGACATGATCGGCGTGCCCCCCATCGAAGAAATGTAGAGTGGCTCAATGGCTATGGAGTTGCAAGGCAACTCCATAGCCATTTCGCTTCCATGACCTAGAGTGGCTTAGAGTGTCTCGGGGCTATGGAGTTGCAGGGCAACTCCACGCCATTTCGCTTTCATTGGCCAACTCGTTGGAGTTGGAAACCAACTCCAACGTCCGTCGCTGATTCAGTTCCCGAACTGAATTTCCTGGGGCCAGATAGGTAAATTCTGCCGCATTCGGGTGCCTGTGACCCTTGCCCATGGTCGGTCCAGGTCTAGCGGTGATAAGTTCCAAGCCCCCTATCTCCTCTCCCTTTTCCAATTCACCGCGTCGGCGGATGAACCTGAACGCTGAATCCGAATCCGGCCTCAGGAACGGATCGGCCATCCGCATCCCGTTCGCATAACCCCTTTCGCACCCGGTAGCCTGTAAAAGACGGTCATCTGCATGTCTCTGAATGGAATCCGGAGGAGCCCCGATGTTTTTGCTTCTCATGGCAAATCAATGACTTATGGAACAGGGGCCCGCTGCAAAGGCGGAGAGAGTTCAAAAAAATTCGAGGAGAGGAGAGAGAGGCGGTGACTCACTGATGGAGGCATGAACGAGAGTCTTGGACATAAAAAAGGAGGTCAAGGAAACCCTGACCTCCCTTAATCTTTTGATATGCACCCCGAGTGGGATACCTATCTCAGATGACCTACTTCTTCTTCTTGGAAGCTTTCTTAGCTACCTTCTTCGTCGCTTTCTTGGCGACTTTCTTCGTTGCTTTCTTCTTGGCGGCCATTCGATCACCTCCCTTCAAGTTTTAAAATTTGACTACTGAGAAACGTAACGGAATATAACAGGATACCGATTCAGGCCCGTGATTATTGGCCGAGAAGCGATCCGGGAACCGGAGAGGTTCTCGTTGTTGATTTGTTGTGAGTGCTTGCTAATCATTTTTATCCTGCATCTGCTCGACTGATAACTAAATGATAAAGTTGTTGACTTGATTAGTCAAGCAATTCTTTTCCGAAATCAAAAAAAAATTTTGCGGAGATGCGCGTCGAGGTCGTCGACGCGTGACGTCACTCAGGTGTCGCTGAGCTCTTTGATCAACGTAGTCACAATGAGATCAACGAGTTCCACGTTTTCGATCTTCTTGTTGGCTCCATCGGTGACATAAAACGCGTCCATCGCCTTGTCCGCTTCGGTGGTGAGTATCGCGCCGTGAACATCCAATTTCAGATCGCTGAAGACCTTCGTCACCTGGAAAAGCAGACCGATCCGGTCGCTGCAAGTGAGATCGATGGTGCTGAAACTGTCCGAGATGGCATTCGAGAAGGCCACCGTGGGCTTCATGGGGATGTCCCGCACCCTTCCGAAGGCGGTCCTGGGCTTGATGCGTGTCTGCAGTTCGCGCAACTCCTCCATGGAAAGCTGGAAATTCTTTTCCAACTCCTTGATAAGGCGCTGCTCGAAGACGGCGCTGCCGCTTTTCTTGCCTTCCTCGGGAATGGATACCCAGAACTTATCGATGGCCTTGCCGTCCACGCGCGTGAAGATGCGCGCGCTGAGAATGGAGATCTCCAGATGGGCCATGGTGCCCGCGATGGCGCAGAGCAGCGCATCGTCGTCATTGGCCACCACCGTGACCTCCCAATGGGTCTGGCGCTCGAGGATGCGGGCATTGAACTTCTGGACGTCCAGGGAGGCCAGCAGGTTGATATGGGTGACGATGTCCTCGGCGGTGGTGGAGGACGCATATTGGCGGGGCAGCATCTCCAGATGCCTCCGTACTTCGGCCTCCGAGACCCGCTTGGAGACGTTTTCGATGAGCTGGTCTTCCAGGCTGCGGGATTCCAGGACGGCCTGGAAGGGGCTTTGCATTTCCGTCAGGGCCAGCTCATACAGGCGCCGCAAAAGGGAGGCTTTCCAGCTGGACCAGGCGTCCGGATGCACCGAGGACACGTCGCAATAGGTCATGACATACAGCTTGTGCAGGGTGGCGGGGGTCTCGACCTTGGTGATGAAGTCCCTTATGGTCTTGGGATCGTCCAAATCCCGCCTTTGGATGATTTCGTTCATGAGGAGGTGGTAAAGGACGAGATTGGAGGCCTCTTTGCATCGCGAGGCGGACATCCCCATCTTTTGCATGTATTCGAAGACCATTTTCGCGCCGCTGACGCTGTGCTGGGGTCCCACGCCCTTGCCGATGTCGTGGTAGAAGCAGGAAAGGATGAGCAGCTCCATATCGCTGACTTGGGAGAGGGCGTTCTGCAGGGATTCCAGGTCCTTGTCCGTCTGTTTGGACAAATAGGCAAGCTGACGGACCACGGTGATGGTGTGTTCGTCGGTGGTGTAGATGTGGTAGATATCGTGCTGGCTGTGGCAGTAGATGTAGTTGAAGTCCGGGATGAGCAGCCCTACCAGGCGCACGTCGTTCATGGTGCGGAGCATGCGGCCCACCCGTTCGCGGCTCTGGCAGAGGCGGAGAAAGTCCGGCAGATGCGCTTTGACGTCCAGGTCGGGGTTGCTGGAGAGGATGCTCACCGCTTGCTTGATGCGCAGGATGGCGTGATGGGAATGTCCCAGCTCCCGGCGGTTGGAAATCTCAAAATACTCCAGGATCAAACCCACATTGTCCAGGAAAGGATTCCCCACCCGGGCCTTGAGGTCCAAGGCGCCGTCCACGGTCTGGAAGTGGGGATGATCCTTGAGCACCGCGGGCTTGGAAGTCTTCTCCTTGTTCTTGACCCAGCGGGAGATCACGCCTTCCGTGACCCGCAGGATGGTCTTGGTATGGTGGTAGAAGATCTTCAGGAAGACTTCCACCGCCTTCTGGTTCTCATCGTCGTTGAATCCCAGCTCGGCGGCCACCTCCGGCTGGATGGCGAACCCCAGGTGGTCGTCCTTCTTGTTGGTCATGAAGTGGAGGCAGCAACGTACCTGGAGCAGGAAATCGTACCCGACGCGGATGTCCTCGAGCTCCTGGGGGGTGATGAGGCCTTCCCGCACCAGATCGCCGAAGTTGTTGCAGTCATGCTTGACCTTGGCGATCCACATCATGGAATGGACGTCGCGCAGGCAACCCAGGCCCTCCTTCAGGTTGGGCTCCAGCATCTGCACCAGGACGCCGACCTGGCTCTTGCGCTGCTCGCGTTCCTTGATCTTGGCCTCGATGAGGGCCGTGGTACGCCACGGGAACAGCCGTTTGGACATCATGCGCACGAATTTCCGGTACAACTCGTGATCCCCCGCCACGAACCGTTCGTTCAGGAACGAGGTCCAGGTTTCCGGATCCTTGGTGGAGGCTTCCTCGCATTGGGAGAGGCTGCGCACGGAGTGGCCCAGGATGAAGCCATAGTCCCAGAGGTTGCGCACGATGGTCTCGGCCTGTTCGCGCTCGTACTTGGTGGGCTTCTCCGAGGTGAGGATGAGGAGATCGATGTCCGACTGCGGGCACAGCTCCAGGCGCCCGTAGCCGCCCACGGCCACCACGGCCACCAGGTTGGCCTCGTTGGGCACGGTCATCTCCACATGGTCCCACATGACCCGCAGGAGGGTATCCACCATCTCGCTGATGAAGCGGACGGTATCGGTGCCGGAGGCTCCGCTCCGGTTGATGGCCCGGATGCGGTCGCGATGGCGCGCCAGGACCGCCTTGATGGCGGAGATGCGGTCGCCGGGCTCGCGGCGGTTGTAGCATTCGCGCAAAGAGTCGACGAAGTCGCCCTGCATGCCGAGATTGGTCAGGTATCGCTGGATCATGTGAAGACTCCTGGGGATCTTTTCCCCTGTTCGTCGGGCGTACGGCAACCCTGCCGACGCCGCTGCGCGCCTAGGCGTCGGGCGTCGGGCGTTAAGAAAGAGAAAAAACC
>JAQBPN010000024.1 GCA_028287505.1 Fibrobacterota bacterium
ATCGGCTGCATGGTGAACGGCGCGGGCCTGGCCATGGCAACCATGGACATCATCGCCCATTACGGCGCGCAACCGGCGAACTTTCTGGACGTCGGCGGTTCGGCCTCGGAGGAAGCGGTGACCAAAGCTTTCGAGATCATCAGCTCGGACAAGCATGTAAAAGCCATCCTCGTGAACATCTTCGGCGGCATCATGCCTTGCGATCGTATCGCGCGCGGCGTCGTGAACGCTGTGAAGACCACGGGCCTGAAGGTGCCCCTGGTGGTGCGCCTGGAAGGCACCAATGTAAAGGAAGGCAAGGAAGTGATCGAACAATCGGGCCTCAACCTCATCAGCGCGCTGGATCTCGAGGATGGCGCCAAGAAGGCCGCGCAATTGGTTAAAGCCGGTAAAGGAGCGAACTGAAATGGCAATTTTGATCGGCAAGGAAACCAGGCTCATCACTCAGGGCATCACCGGCAAGGCCGGCCTGTTCCATTCGCAGAAATGCCGTGACTACGGCACCAACGTCGTCGGCGGAGTCACCCCCAAAAAGGGCGGCACCACCGTGGACGGATTCCCCGTCTTCAACAGCGTGGCGGAATCGGTCAAAGCCACCGGCGCCAACGCCACCATGATCTTCGTGCCTGCCCCTTTCGCGGCGGACGCCATCCTGGAAGCGGCGGACGCGGGCGTGCAATTGATCGTGGCCATCACCGAGGGTATCCCCGTCATGGACATGCTCAAGGTGCACAACTACCTGAGGACCAAGAAATGCATCCTCATCGGACCCAACTGTCCCGGCATCGTGACCGCGGGAGTATGCAAGATCGGCATCGCCCCCGGCCCCATCCACAGCAAGGGCCGCATCGGCATCGTGTCCCGCTCCGGAACCCTGACCTATGAAGCCGTGCATCAGACTACGGTGGCCGGCCTGGGTCAGACCACGGCCGTAGGCATCGGCGGCGATCCCGTCCATGGGCTCAGCCACGTGGACGTGGTGAAACTGCTCAACGCGGATCCGGAAACCGAAGGCATCATCCTCATCGGCGAAATCGGAGGCAGCGACGAGGAAATCGCCGCGGCCTATATCAAGGAAAACGTCAAGAAGCCCGTGGTCGGATTCATCGCCGGCTCGTCGGCCCCCAAGGGCAAGCGTATGGGTCATGCGGGCGCCATCATCGACGGCACCTCCGGCACCGCGGAAGCCAAGATCCAGGCCCTCAAGGACGCGGGCGTCACCATGGCGGCCACCGCCGCGGAAATCGGCGCCAAGATGGTGGAAGCCATGAAGGCTAGAGGCAAGTAAGAAAAGATCGTCGGGCGTCGGGCGTCGGGCGTCGGGCGTAAAAACCAAGAAGTTGAAGACGATGTTCTCGCATTGATCTTCAACGCCCGACGCCCGACGCCCTACGCCCGACGAAATGTTGGTTAGGACGCGGATGGTTCAACCAACAATTGAAATCGGAAAGAAGGTTATTCTCATGGCACGTAGCAAGATCGCACTAGTCGGCGCGGGACAAATCGGCGGAACCATGGCCCTGCTGGCCGCGCAGAAGCAGTTGGGCGACGTCATCACCATCGACATCGCGGAAGGCGTGCCCCAGGGCAAGAGCCTGGACATCACCCATGGGCGGTCGCTGATCCGCAGTTCGAGCACCTTGACGGGTTCGAATTCGTACGACGCTCTCGCCGGCGCCGATGTGGTCATCGTCACCGCGGGCCTGCCCCGCAAGCCCGGCATGAGCCGCGACGATCTGTTGGACGTGAACTTCGGCATCATCAAGACCGTGGGCGAGGCCATCAAGAAGAACGCTCCCAACGCCTTCATCATCGTGGTGACCAATCCGCTCGATGCCATGGTCTACGCCATGCAGAAGGTGACCGGCTTCCCGGCCCACCGCGTCGCGGGCATGGCCGGCGTGCTGGACTCCGCCCGCTTCGCCGCCCTGGTGGCCGAGGCGCTGAACGTTTCCAATGAGGACGTCACGGCGCTGGTCATGGGCGGCCATGGCGACACCATGGTTCCCCTCACGCGTTATTGCACGGTGGGAGGCATCCCGGTCACCCAGTTGCTTTCGAAGGAGAAACTGGACGAGATCTACAAGCGCACGGCCAACGCCGGCGGCGAAGTGGTGGCCTTGCTCAAGACCGGCTCGGCCTTCTACAGCCCGGCCATGTCCGCCATCCACATGGCGGAAGCCTATCTCAAGGACAAGAAGAACGTGCTCTCCTGCGCGGCCAAGCTCAACGGCGAATACGGCATCAAGGGCCTGTACGCGGGCGTCCCCGTGATCATGGGCGCTGGCGGCATCGAGAAGGTCATCGAGGTGGAACTCGACGCCAACGAAAAGAAGCTGTTCGACGTTTCCATCGCGGCCGTGAAGTCCCTGGTGGAATGGGTCGATAAGAAAATGGGGGCCTAGCGCTTATCCTTGGGCGGCCCTGTCCGTCCCGTTTTCCGGCTTGAAAAGCAAAGACCCGGGGCCTATGGCTCCGGGTCTTTTCATTGGGAGGAAATCAGGTCGGCGCTGGCGGGCGCTAACGGGCGTTAAGGATCAGGCGCGTGGCGCCGTTCTCAGTCTTCACCGCCAAGGTCTGCATGGAGGAAAGTCCCGCGATGGAACGGCCCATAATATTGAAGGCCGGGACCTCCGAGGCGCGGAACAGTCGGATGCCGTTGTTACGGGCGATCAGGCTGACGGGAGTCGTCCCGGGTATGGTCACCTGCACGTCGACCCAGCCTTCTTCGGTCCAGGTGCCGGTGTTGATGGCCAGGGTCTTGAAGGTGGCCTCGCCGTACTTGTCCTGGAACTGTTTGCCCACGGCCAGAACCCCGTCCGATTCGTCCCCGCTTGTCCTGGAGCCGGGAGTGGTGTCCAGGTACCAGCTATCCAGGTTGGTGCTGGTCCGGAAACCCTGGAACATCACCGCCGCGCCGTTGCGGGCCGTGGTGCTGATGGTGCGATACTCGAACCAGTACGCGTAGTTGATGTTTCCGGAGGGGACCCGGATGCCGATGGTGCGTCCTTTGTGGACCGCATTGTCCTGCGCATAGATGCGATAGGTGCCGGAAGCCTTGACCTCTTTGATTTCGGCCGAGTCCTCCCACCCGATGCGCCACTTGTAGAGCACGTTGAAGTGCCCCGTTGACCCCCCGCGGCCCATGATGTCATACGGGTTTCCGTATTCGTTGGTCTGGGTGGTGGTGCCGGGCGTACCGAACATGTCCGTGCCGGCTTCGATGGAATGCGCGTGGGGAAGGCCCAGGGAGTGTCCCAGCTCATGGCCCGTGACGCCCGCGCTGTAGCTGCCGTTGATCCAGTCCGCATCGCGCAGGTTGGAGAGACCGGCCCAGCCGACCGCGATCTGGGGAAAGCTGGCGACGTACACGTCATAGTCGGTGCCGCGCTTGAGCGCCGCCGCCGTGATTTGCGTGGTGATCCAGGATTGCAGGCTGTTGAAGTTGGCGCCGTAGTCGGCCGCGGTTCCCGGAGCGATCAGGATCTTGTCATAGGTGCGCCAGTCCCATTCGAAGGTGTTGCGGGACATGGAGCGGTAGAGGGTATTGATGGTCGCGTTGGTCTTGTTGATGGTGGCGGTGTCCACGGAATAGGGCGCGTCGGAAAAGCCGATCCGGATCACCATGGCTTTCAGTTTGCCCGAATAGACTTTGGTTACCTTGGGAATGTCCGCCGATTTCGCCAGGGCGGGGGCATTGTCGGGAGTCCCGCAATTGATTTCTTCCACGTCTTCCGCCAGGACCCGGCCCATGGCCAGGAAGGCGGTCAGCGCAAGCACGCACGCTTTCCTCGAGTGCTTTTTCATCATCGGACCCCTCTGCTTGTGGATGGAACCGCTGGACCTCGATCAAGGCGGTTCGTATGATTATATGTGTACAGTAAAACTTCCTATCGGGCAGGTAAAAAAACCGGGAATCGAAAAGACCGTTGTCCGGAGAACAACGCAATTCCATGGCGGCCAATCCCTGGCCGCTTTCCCCCGGGCGGACTCCTGAATCGGCGTATATCATGATCACAAACCATCCTCGTCATTATAGGTGCCGGAAGGGTTCCAGGTAGGTAAAACCATGGTTGGAAAATCCTCCCGGAATCGGGCCCATTTGGGTTGGTTGGGAGCCGGTGCCGCCATTTGCGCTTTGCTTGCATGTACGGACAGATCCACACCTGTGAATTCCGCGGAGAATCCGGCGAAAATCCCTTTCGACACCGGTGTCGAAGGTCTGCCTCAGGCCCTGCCCATGGGGGAGATCCTGGCCAAGGATGGGGATACGGTGCGCCTTACCGTGTCCTACGTGGCCAAGTGGATTTCCGGCCAAAAAATCCGCATGCTGGCCTACAACGGAATGGTCCCCGGACCCACGCTCAAGGTTCTCCAAGGCGCCGAAATCATCCTGCTTCTGAAAAACGAAACCAATCTTCCCACCACCTTGCATTCCCACGGAGTGCGTCTGGATTATCACAGCGACGGAGTTCCCGGCGCGGACCAGCCGGCCACGGACAGCGGCGGGACCACGGCCTATCGGATCCGATTTCCCGATCCGGGAATCTTCTGGTACCACCCGCATTTCCGGGAGGACTTCCAGATGGAGCTCGGGCTTTATGGAAGCTACCTGGTGGCGCCCAAGGACACCACCTATTGGCCCCCGGTCCACCGCGAGGTGGTGCTGATGCTGGACGATGTGGCCATGGGAACGGACGGGATGCAACCCTTCTACAGCAACCTTCCCGATCATTCCCTGATGGGCCGGTTCGGCAATACCTTCCTGATCAACGGCGACACCGCGTTCACCATGCACGTAAAGCGGAATGAAACCATCCGCTTCTACGCAGTGAACGCATCCAATGCCCGGGTCTACAATCTCGGCTATTCGCGGGACATGGACCTGAACATCCTGGGAGCCGACAACGGGCGCTTCGAATTCCCCTCCAACCGCGAGACCTATATCGTAGCGCCCTCCGAGCGGGCCATCTTCCAAATCTGGTTCAACGACGGTCTGAACGATTACGATACCCTGGATCTCTGGAACGTCACGCCCACGGGGGTGTCCGTTCTGGGTCATTTCGTCTATGATGCGGATACGGCCAGACCGGATCTGAGCGGCAGCATCACATCCAAGCAAAGCCCCCAGGTGGCGGCCTCCATCGATCCCTTCCGGCCCTTTTTCGACAAGCTTCCCGATGAGGAAGTCCTCCTGAGCGGTTACATGGATATGTCCGCGCCCCTGGCCAAGGCCGCCGCCGCGGAACACGATGCGGATCCGACCAATAAAATGGGGGTGGAGTGGAGCGACAGCGTGCATGGTCCCGCCATGCTGGAGATGAACGTGCTGTCCAATTCACGCAATATGCATTGGTCCATCAAGGACACCCGCACCGGAAAGGAGAACCATGAAATCAATTGGGTCTTCAAACGCGGGTCCAAGGTGCTCATCCGCATCCGCAACGATTCGGCCAGCACCGGCCCCAATCCGAATTACATGTACCATCCCATGCCGCACCCCATCCATTTCCACGGGCAACGCTTCCTGGTGGTCCGGGAAAACGGGAAGGTTCCCCTGGAAGGGCTCGCCTGGCGGGACAGTTATCTCATCGGCCGGGGGTTCACCGTGGACCTGCTTCTGGACGCCGACAACCCAGGCGATTGGATGTTCCACTGCCATATCGCCGAACACATCGAGGACGACATGATGGGCCATTTCCGGGTGCTGGACGACGTTTCATCCGAACAGATCCCTTTCGCATGGTCGTTGAGCCTGTCACTGGCTTCCAACCTGGACTCCCTTCGCAGGGATACCACCCTGGCCGTCGCCATTCCGGAAACCGTGGGTGGATCCATAAACGGTTTCGCCTCCATCGCCTCCGGGGCCGCCCTCGATCCGGCCGCCGTCCTGGACGGATTCGCCTATTTCGAAAATGCGGATAACCCGGCCCTGAAGATTTCCGCCCCCCTGGGGGCCGCTGGGGCCTTTTCCTTCCGCGCCGCGGACCTGCTGGGCGCGGCCCAATCGGTCAGGGTGAAGGCCTATGTGAAAGCGAAAACCGCGGCCTATCGCGTTACGCCGGACACCCTGCGCTTGACCCTGGACCGACGCGGCAAACTGAAATGGTCGCTGGATCTGGATTTGGCGGGGGATACCTCCCTCGCAGGATTGGACGGGGAGGTTTCCGTGGTCAGCCGCATGCAGGGCGCGGTTTCCGGAAAAGTGAACGGCTTCGACCCTGTGGCGCAGCGCGACACAGTATATTTCAGGAATATGATCTACCCGGAACTCTTCGCCGACGTTCCCCTGCGGGCCGATGGAGCCTTCAGCGTGGATGCCTCCGATCTGGTGGGCTCCCTGGACGGGTTGCATACCCTGCATGTATTCCTTCGGCCGAAAACCGGTCAGCGCCAGATGGACCCGGACACCGTCCGCATCCACGTCAGCATCCCATGACCGCGCCGGATATTCTCGGCCGGGTGGGGATCCTGGGCGCCATGGACGCGGAAATCTCGGAATTCCTCGATCACGCGGAACTCCTGGAACACGTGGAATGGCGCGGCTTCGATTTCCACCGCATCCGTCTGGAGGGCCGGGAAGCCATCCTGGTCAAATGCGGGGTCGGAAAAGTCTACTCGGCCCTGGTGAGCCAGCATCTCATCGACACGTATTTGCCGTCCTCGCTCATCTTCACGGGAGTGGCCGGCGCCCTGAATCCCGCATACGAAATCGGAGACGTGGTGATCAGCCGCGATTGCATGCAGCATGATGTGGATGGCCGCGCCCTGGGGTTCTCCCGCGGCAACCTGCTTTATACGGACCTGAAGGTTTTCACGGCCGAACCCTCCCTGGTAAGCGCCGCCCTGTCGGCGCAAGCGGACGGCCACAAGATCCATGCGGGCCGCATCCTCACCGGGGATCAGTTCATGACCCGGGATGAAATCAACCATCATCGTTATCTGATCGACGAGCTCCGCGGCGATGCGGTTGAGATGGAAGGCGGCGCCATGGCGCAGGTATGCGCCGTGAACGGCTTGCCTTTCGTGGTGGTCCGGACGATTTCCGATCGGGCGGACGGCGATGCCGTCCATGATTTCACCCGGTTCCTGCCGGTGGTGGCGCAGAACTCCTTCGCCATCGTCAAGCACATCCTGTCGGTCTGAAAAATGGCGCGCTAGCGCCCGGGAGATCGGAACTGCGGGCCCGGTGTAATGGTCCGGGTGCCGCCGCCCGGAATGGCCCCGGCTCCCTCGCGGAGGATTTCCGGCGCGTCCCCGGCCAGGGAAATCACCGTGGTGGGGGTAATCGGCAAGGGACCCATGTCCACGATCAGATCCACCAGGTTCCCGTACGTCTCTTCGATATCCGCCGGGTCGATGAAGTGATCCTCTTCCTTTATCTTGGCGGCCGTGGTCAGGATGACCGCTTCCGGAGACAGCTGGAAAAGAGTGTTGGTGAACGGGCTGTTGGGCATGCGCACGCCCACTTCCGGCCGGTTCACGTCCAGCAGTTTGCGGGACCTCACCGTGGCCGGGAGGATGAAGGTATACGGTCCGGGCACCACGGATTTCATGTAGCGGAAGGATGAGGTTTCCACCTTGGCGAATTCCGAGAGCGCCCCGAAATCCCGGACCATGATGGCCATCAGGTATTTTTTCATGGCCCGCTTGAGATGGTACAGCTTATGCACGCCTTTTTTCGAGAGGGCGTCGCAACCCATGGAGTAGCCCGAATCCGTGGGATAGATCACCACCTCGCCGGCGGCGAAGGCGTCCAGCACCTTTTTCATCAGGCGGACTTCGGGATTCTTGGGATGCAATTCCAGGCGCATGGGGACGGTCAATCTCCGGAAAGGAGCGGAAAAGATAGGTATTTAGCGGGTGGGAAAATAGTTCGCGCCGTCGGGAAGGAATGCGTTCGCGATGTGCTCCACCTGCGCCGGCGCGCCGTCCTCGGACAGGTCAACCCCCACCACGTCGAAACGCATGTCCCGATCTTCCTGGCCGGATTGCCAGCAGTAGCGCTGGGCCAGCCGCTGGAGCTGCCGGATTTTCCTTCCGTCGATGCGCTCCAGGGGATGGCCCGAGGATCGGGTGCGGTTGGCCTTGACCTCCACGAACACGAGGACTTTGCCCGGATCCTCCATGATCAAATCGATCTCGCCGCGACCGTGGCGATAGTTGCGATGGAGCAGGTGGAAGCCTTGGGAGGCGAGAAAGGCGAGCGCATGATCTTCGCCTCTTCGCCCGGCGCCGCAATGGTTTTCCCGGGCGGGAGCGGGCCGGCTATTCATACGGAAGGCCCAGGAAGCGGACCTCCCGGACGGACAAGGGCTTGAGCGCGGCTCCGGAAGCGGCCGAGCCGGCCACGGAAGGGGTTCCCGGGGAGAAGCGCAGCTTGCCTTTTTCCAACAGGATGCCGCCCAAGGCCAGGTATTGGGGCCCGTCCGTTTCCGCCAGATTCAGGCGGATGGGTTTCCTGCCTTCGGCCTCCAGGATCACGGACCGGGGATAGGCGTAGGTGGCCAGGGAGCCATCCGCATTCTGGAAACCCGACTCAATGACGATGGCCGTGATCAGGATTTTTCCGGCGAAGGCGAATTCGATATCGGCTTCATCTTTGGCCCCCGGAGGGGCCCATGCCGTGGAGCGCTTGCCATCGAAGAGATTCTCCACGCGGGAGGGACCGCTGGGTCCGGTCTCCGCGGAGGGCCCGGAGACCGTGGGTGGCACCATCCAACGCAAGGTGTTGGCGGCGCCGGGGGCGGGGCGGAGAAGCAGGTAGCCCAGGGTCGCCAGGACGATGGCGAACAGGCCCAGGATGCCCCACAGGTAGCCCCGGGACAGGGCCATGGGCTCTCCCGTATAGCGGCGGTCCTTGCCGCGGCGATCCGTGATGCGCAGGTCGGAAGGGACCTGGCTTTTCACCGTCGCCATTTCCGGCGCCACATCGAAGTGGGCGGAGTCGAGATCCTTCAACAAATCATCCGCATTCTGATAGCGATCGGCTTTGCTCTTTTTCAGGCACTTGGCCACGATCAATTCCAGCCGGGGCGGAACGTTGGACGCTTTTTTTCCGAGCAGGGGAGGCGTTTCATGGAC
The DNA here is from genome assembly GCA_028287505.1 of Fibrobacterota bacterium. GTDB lineage: Bacteria > Fibrobacterota > Fibrobacteria > UBA11236 > UBA11236 > Chersky-265. The sequence continues at coordinate 9,085 of JAQBPN010000024.1, forward strand.
TTGCTTATAGGCCACCGCCAGCGGGGTATCCGCCAGGAAGGGAGGCCTGCCGGTCACCATCTCATAGATGATGATTCCGAGGGCGTAAATGTCGCTTTGCCCGTCCACCACGCCGCCTTCGCATTGCTCCGGAGCCATGTATTCCGGAGTGCCCATGGCCATGCCGGTGGTGGTGATGCTGGGAGCGTCGATGACCTTGGCGATGCCGAAGTCCGAGATGAACACCTTGTCCCCGGGTTCGACCATGATGTTGCCGGACTTGATGTCGCGGTGCACGATTTCATTCTGGTGGGCGTATTTCAGGCCGCGGCAGATCTGTTTGGTGATCGCGATGATGCGTTCGTAATCCAGCTTTTTTTCGTTCTGGATCAATTTGCTCAGGGTGGTTCCCTGGACGTATTGCATGGCGATGAACTTCTGGCCGTTCTCGTCGCCGTAGTCGTAAATGGTCACGATGTTCTGATGCTGGAGGCGCGAGATGGCGTAGGCTTCCGTGAAGAAACGCTCGGAAAATTCCGGACTCCGCGCCAAAAGGCTGGGAAGGATTTTCAGGGCCACCACGCGCTCGAGTCCGGACTGGACGGCCTTGTAGACGTCGCCCATGCCGCCCTTGCCCAGATGCTCGACGATGGTGTATCCGCCGAACCGGTGCGCCGTGAAGGCTTCCGGTTCCGTGGGATTGATCGCGGCCTTGTCCATGCCTTGTCCTTTCCGCCCGGGAACGCCCGCCTTCAATCGGAAGTCGGAATTTTTTTCCCCAGCCGAATGTACCGAAATTATAGGAAAAATGTGTGTCCGCAGTCTCTAAAAACCTTTTAATACCGTCGCCTGCCAGACCCCGCTGCGCTTGGGCTGGCGCGGCGCCGCCCGGATCCCGCCGCGCTTATTCCCCGCATATCAACGGCTTGACGGTCCCGGGGCTCCCCGCCTGCCCGCGGTGTTGCTACCTTACCCGCCCGATGATCAGCCGTTACGGTCGTTACGAAGTGCTCTACAAACTGGGGCAGGGAGCCATGGCGCAGGTGTTCCTGGCCCGGGATCCCGTGCTTTCGCGCTTCGTGGCCGTCAAAGTCCTGCATGCGGAATTGGCCGCGCGCAAGGACGTGCTCCAGCGATTCTTCAATGAGGCCCGCACCGTCGCCGTGGTCCGCAACCCCCACGTAGTGGAGGTTTTCGATTTCGGACAGGAGGGCAAGGACCTCTACCTGGTGATGGAATTCGTGGACGGGCTTTCCCTGCACGGCGTGCTCAGGCAATTGCGCATCAACCAGGGAAATTCCGACCGGCTGGAATGGCGGTATGGATCGACCCGGGAAGACCCGTTATTCTTCGATCCCCTGGATCCCACCGTCACCGCGGCCCTGATTTGCCAGGCCGCCGAAGGGCTTTCCGTCGCCGCCCAGCATGGAGTGGTCCACCGGGACATCAAGCCCGAGAATCTGATGATCAACACCCAGGGATATCTGAAGATATCCGATTTCGGCATCGCCCACGTCCAGGACGACAGCATCACCAAAACCGGCGCCGTGCTGGGATCGCCGCTGTTCATGTCCCCGGAGCAGGCGCGGGGGATCAAGCCCATCACTTCCCAGGCGGACATGTTCTCCCTGGGAGCGGTGTTCTATTCCTGTCTGGCGGGGCATCCTCCTTTCCAGGGCAAAAACATCACCGATCTTTTCCGGAAGATCGCGACCCAGCAGCATACCCCGCTTTGGCGCTTGCGCCCGGATCTGGATCCGGCCCTGGGCAATCTGATCGAAACCCTGTTGCAGAAAGATCCGGCCAAACGGGGCGGCGGTCCCCGCTGGCTCCACAGGCAGCTCAAGGGCTACCTCATGGCCTTGAGGGTCATGGATCCGGCCGAACTGATAGGCGGCTACCTCCAGGAGCTTTCCGCCAGGGGCGTGCAGACCACTTGGAGGATGGATGCGCCCGACGTTTCCTCCACCGCTACCACTCTGGCATCGGGAACCGTGCCCAACCGGGCGGCGGCCACCGAACGCTATACCCGGGAGGCCTCTCCCCGGTTGCCTGCGGCGGCTTTCGGGGCCGCGTTGGGCGTGCTTGGCCTTGCGGCCGGAATCGCCGCGTGGGGCTTCCTGCGCCATTCGGGAAGCGTGGAGCAGGACCGGCGCGTCCATCTGGAGGCCGGCAGCGGCGCCCATGGTAACATCCCGGGTACCTTGGCCGCTTTTGGGCTGCCGTCCGATCCCCGCAGAGACGGCGACGCTGTGGCCGCGGGTCCGGGCCCGGCCGGGGTTTCACGGGACGCCGCCGCGGGACAGGCGGGAGATACGTCCGTGGCCGGAGGTTCGGCCGGTGCCCGACAGGGTTTGGCGGATTCCGGCGCGGCCGCGGATGCAGCCGATCCGGATATCGATGCGCGCCGCAAGGACAGGGAGGAGGCGGCTTCCCTGGTCCTGAAAAGCTCTCCGCCGTTCGCGGAGACCTTCGTGGACGGACGTTATGTGGGAGTTACCCCGGTGCGCGTGGATCTGATGGTGGCGGGCCGGCATCGGGTGGTTTTCAGGATCAAAAACAAGTCCGTCTTCGACAGCCTGCTGGCTTTGCGCCCGGGAGTCCAGGGCTACAAGTTCCGCATGGACGAAGGCCTTCCTTCGCGGCTGGCGGCTATGCCGGAAGAAGCGCCTTAAAGCCCTTTTCCAATCGATCCAGCGCCGCATCCAACGTTTTCAGGTCGTTGGCGAAGGATATCCGCATAAACCCTTCCAGGCCGAAGCTGCTGCCGGGCACGGTCGCAAGCAATCGGGATTCCAACAGGTATTCGCTGATATCCATGGAGTTGGCCATGGTTTTCCCCTGGAAGGTTCTGCCCAGGTAGGCTTCCAGATTGAAGAACGCGTAGAACGCTCCCTGCGGCTCGAACACCTGCAAACCGGATATCCCCGCCAGGCGGCGCAGGGCCAAGGCGCGGCATTCGGAGAGATGCTTTCGCATGGTTTCCGGAAAGCTTCCGTCCGCTTGCAAGGCGGCCAGCGCCGCGTACTGGGAGGCGTTGGCGGGATGGTGGGTGCCATGGCTCTGGATGGCACCTATGGCTGCGGACAGGGCCGGGGGCGCGCCTGTATATCCAATGCGCCATCCCGTCATGGCATAGGCTTTGGACATGCCGTTGATTGTGATGGTGCGGGCGAAAATCTCCGCGCCCAGGGCCGCGATGCTGACGTGGCGGTGGCCGTCATATACGATGTATTCGTAAATCTCGTCCGAAAGGCAATACAGATCCCGTTCCGCCACCACGGTGGCCAGATCGCGCAATTCGGTTTCGGTGTAGATGGCTCCCGTGGGGTTGCCGGGCGAGTTCAGAATGAGAAGCTTGGATCTTGGCGTGACGGCCCGGCGCAAATCCTTTGCGGATAGCTTGAACCCGGTCGCCATATCCGTGGGCAGCAGCACGGGCGTGCCGCCCAGGAAACGCACCAGCTCGGGATAGGTCACCCAGCAGGGGGTGGGGATGAGCACCTCGTCGCCCTCTTCCACCAGGGCCAGCAAGGCGTTGAACACGCAATGCTTGGCCCCGCCGGAGATGATGATGTCCGAAGGAGGATAAACCAGTCCGTTGTCCCGCGCGAATTTCCGGCTGACGGCCTCTTTCAATTCCGGCAGGCCCGTGACCTGGGAATACTTGGTGCGTCCACTCCGGATCGAATCGATGGCGGCCTGTTTGGCGTGCTCGGGCGTATCCAGATCGGGCTCGCCCGCGCCCAGGCTGAGCACATCCTTGCCCTCGGCCTTGAGCCGCTTGTACTTGGCGTCGATGGCGACGGTCTGGGACGTGGAAATGCGTCCAGTGCGCGCTGCTAAGGGTTTCATCGGCTCAAGCCCGTCATTCGTCCGTGACGCAGCCTTCGGAAGCCGTGCTCACCGTCTTGATATACTTGTACAGGGTGCCCTGGGTGATCTTGTATGGGGGCGCCTTCCAGCCCTTGAAGCGCGAAGCGATTTCCGCTTCCGTCAGGTCCGCGTCCAGGGTGTTTTTGTCCGCGTCGATGGTGATCACGTCGCCGTTCTTGAGAACCGCGAGCAGACCGCCCGTCTGGGCTTCCGGGGTGATATGACCCACCACGAACCCGTGGGTGCCGCCGGAGAAGCGGCCGTCGGTGATGAGGGCGACCGTCTTACCCAGGCCGGCGCCCATGATGGCGGAGGTTACGGTGAGCATTTCGCTCATGCCCGGACCGCCTTTGGGGCCTTCGTAGCGGATGACCACGACGTCTCCGGCCTTGATTTCCTTGCGCTCCAGGGCGTGCAGGCATTCCTCTTCCGAATCGTAGCACTTGGCGGGACCGGTGAAGGACAGGCCTTCCTTGCCGGTGATCTTTGCGACCGCGCCTTCCCGGGCCAGATTCCCGTAGAGGATGCGGATATGCCCGCTCTTCTTGAGGGGTTCGGAAACGGGGAAGATGATTTTCTGGCCTTCCTTCAGGCCCGGCAGGTCGGCGACGTTCTCCGCCAGGGACTTGCCGGTTACCGTCATGCAGCTGCCGTCGATCAAGCCTTCCTTGATGAGCATCTTGGTCACGGCGGGCACGCCGCCCACGCCGTGGAGATCCTCCATCACATGTTTGCCGCTGGGTTTGAGGTCCGCCAGGTACGGCCGTTTGTCGCTGATGCGCTGGAAATCGTCGATGGTAAGCGGAACGTGGGCGGCCTTGGCCATGGCGATCAGATGGAGCACGGCGTTGGTGGAACCGCCCAGGGCGATGACCATGGTGATGGCGTTCTCGAACGCCTGCCGGGTCATGATGTCCCGGGGCTTGAGGTCCAATTCCAGCAGATGCTTGATGGCCTTGCCCAGGCTGAGGCATTCGCGGAACTTCTCGTCGCTCACGGCGGGCGCGGAAGAGTCGTAGGGGAGGGACATGCCCATCGTCTCGATCGCCGAGGCCATGGTGTTGGCGGTATACATGCCGCCGCAGGCGCCCTGGCCGGGACAGGCCCTCTGCACCACTTCGTTCATGCCGGCCTCGGTCATGTTGCCGTTCAGGAATTGCCCGTACGCCTCGAAGGCGGAGACCACGTCCAGTTTCTTGCCGTCCAGATAGCCGGGAAGGATGGTGCCGCCGTAGACCATGATGCTGGGCCGGTTGAAGCGGGCCATGGCCATGATCGATCCGGGCATGTTCTTGTCGCATCCCACCACGGAGATGTTCGCGTCGTACCACATGGCGCAGGTGACCGTCTCGATGGAATCGGCGATCAGGTCGCGCGATTGCAGGGAATAGTTCATGCCTTCCGTGCCCATGGAAATGCCGTCGCTCACCCCGATGGTGTTGAAGATGAGGCCGACCAGGCCTTCTTCCTTCACGCCCTTCTTGATGTGGGAGGCGAAATCGTTCAAGTGCATGTTGCAGGGATTGCCGTCGAATCCGGTGCTGGCGATGCCCACCTGGGCGCGGCCCATGTCCTCATCGGTCAGGCCGATGGCGTGGAGCATGGCTTTGGAGCCGGGCTGGGAAAGGGTCTGCGTCAGACGGGAGCTGTATTTGTTGAGCTTTTGCATGGTCGCCTTTGTAGAACTTGGGAACCCTGAAAATTAGTAAAAGCGGGAAAAATTGCGCGCCGGACCGGTTTTCAGCGCTTGGAAATGACCAATCTGAGACCCGATCGGGCCAGGATGGGATCCCATTCCGATTGGATTTTGGCGTATTCCTCGGGCGTGGCCACAAAGGGGTCGATGCGCCAGTTCTGCTTGATGACGATGGATTCGGGAGTGGCCTGGTTGATGGACAGCAGCCAATGGAGATAGTGTTCGGAAAGTTCCCGGTCCAGATTGAGGGATTTCCATCCATAGCCGCTGGGTATTTCGTAAACCCATTGCGATGAAATCTGGATTTCATGGGGGAAATAGATCGGGGCCTTGCGCGAAGTTGCGCGCGGGAAGCGCAGAAAGCTGAGTTCCAGCTTGGGGAAGTGTTCGAACTCCTGAAGCGCCGTGTGGAACGGGAACTTGGCGCGGTACCGGAAGACCATGATCAAGGGAAGATCCGGATCGTTTTCATTGAGGACGCGGAACCGTTCATCGGCGAAGGCGGGGTAGCTTTGCGCCAGCCAACTGAGGAGGTTCTCGTATTTCGTGTTCGGATTCCAGGCCGCCATGTGGGCCCGGAATTCGGAGGCCACCTTGCCCGTCAGCACCATGCTGTCTGAACCGGACGCGGATTGCGCCGGGTCCACCTTCAGGTTGTGGAACACCTGCACGCGATGTTCCCCGGCGCTGTCCAGCTCCGGAATCGTGGCCATGCGGGAATTCTCGTCGTCCACGATCAGGATGTTCTTGCCTTCCAGGGCCAGGGGCGAGCGCCGGAAGGCGTAGGATTTTTCCGTGGCGTCCAGGAAGTATTGCGGCATCCCCTTTTGCGCGGGCACGTGCACGATCATGTGGTTGAATTGGTGGATGCTCGGTTGATCCAGATCGCCCGCGTGGTTGAGGCTCACCAGGCATAGATGCGCCTCGATGTTGCGGGCCTTGAGCAATTGCATGAGCAGGAAGGCGTGGCCCTTGCAGTCGGAATACCCCCTGGTCAGGACCGTTTCGCATTTGTCCGGAACCAAGGCGTTCAGGCTGAACTCATAGTTATTGTAGCGTATGGAATCCCGCACCAGGCGGAACAGGGTCCGCACGGGGTTGACTCCGCGGTTCTTATCGATGGCTTCCTGAGCCCGCTCCTGCACGGGCACGGGCACGGAGTCGAAGTTGATCCCGGATTTCTGCAGGAAGCGCTGGTAGTTGCGGCCCACCTCGCGCCAGGTGATGAACGGCGTGGCGGAAAAACCGGTGCCCACCTCGTCGTTGGAGGGACGGAAGCTCTCTTCGAAAGGAGGCGTGGGTTCGTCCATGCGGATCACCAGGCGATCCGGAAGACTGTCCACCTTGGAATCCCCGAAAGCGCTCACCAGCAGATGCTTGGGAGGATGCAGGATTTCATAATCGCAATTCAGGGTGGGGAAGGGGTAGGCGTGATCATAGCGCAGGTAGGGAAACTCGGAGACGGGAAGCTGGGCTTCCTCGGTGGTGACCGTTTCCAGGTATTGCACGCCGGGCTTGGTCTTGAGGGGAAGATGGACGAGCAGATTTTCCGGATGCAAGGTGGTGTTGTGGCTTTTCGTCACGTAGAACTCGCCGACCTTTTCGTCCTCCATCACTTTTCCGTTGCCGTCGTACAGGCGGAAGGTATTCACGAAGAACCGCGAATACCCCGGATTGAGCTCATAGGTGAGTTCCGACATGCGGAAGAGCTTTTTCGCGTCCCGGATGTGGTAGAACTGGTGGCGGGTCTTTTTCCAGCGGCCCTTGGGCGCCCACGCATAGACGATGTTCTGGGTGATGAGGGTGATGGGATATTGGGAGGCCAGTTTCAGGTTGTCCGGTTGCTGCAAAAGCGCCTTGGCCGCGGCCAAACTGCCCTTGGTCTTGAGCGGGACGATGGGCGTGCGCAGGATCAGGTTGCTGCGGTTGCCCACCAGGGCCGCAATCTGGGTCGCCAACTGCTGGGCCTCGCGATTCGCCGGGTCCAGGTCCAGGGAGAGTTTCGCCGATTGCCCGGCCAGGCGGTAGAGCTTCAAATTGAACTCGCACAGCCCTTTGAATAGGTAGTTGTTCGAGCTGGCCGGAAAACCGTCCCCAAGCCCGCGGGCATAATCCAAGGCGCCTTCGTAATCCTTGAGGCCGGTCAGGGCGCGCAGGTAGTATTCCACGGATTTTTCCGAAGGCGCGGTATCGGCATGGGCCTGCACCAGGACCTGGCGGGCGTTTTCGTATTCCTCCAGGCCCAGGTAGGTGGAGGCCAGATACACCGAGAGCCGGAAGGTGGGTTTCTCCCCGTAGCGGCGCAAGAGCACGTTCTTGGAATGCACCCGTTCGCCCAATCCCCACAACGCGTCGGAAAGATTGATCAGCCATTCCGTGTTTTCCGGGTCCAGCTCCAGGGCCTTCAGGGCCCATTCCTTGGCTTCCTGATATTTGCCCAGTTCCTCGAACATGGCGCCCATGGTACCCGCCAAGTCCGCGGAAGAAGTCAGGAGGCCGGGATACCGCGACAGGAAATCCAGCCCGGCCAGGTCTTCCTTCCGCACCTGGAAGATGGCGGCGCAATTCAGCAGGTAGCCGGGGTTGCCCGTGTCCAGTTGCAGGGCCGACTGGAAATGCTTCAAGGCGGCTTGCCAACTGGAGTCCTCCACCGCTTTGAGGCCCAGGGTGTTTTCAATGGCCCCATGGAAGGATCGCTGGCAGGAGTCCGATGCGGTTCCGGGTTTCTGCGGGCGGAAATCCATGCGGAGGTCCGGCAGCTGCCCCAGACTCTCCGGGGAAAGCCGGGTTTTGGATTCCACGCTCACGAACAGGAGCGTGGAGTCGACGCGCATCATCATGCCCCAATGTTTGAGCGTATCCTGGGGCGATTTGAACAGAAAGATGCGGGATTGCGGGGGCTCCACCTTTTCGGAAGCGGAATCCGGGTCGGCCTTGAACAGGTAGGCCAGGGCGGCTTTGATCTGGTTGTCGGTGAAATGATCCTTGGGAAGGATGGTCTCGAAAATGGAAACCCGGAGTTTCCTGTCTTCGTTCCGCACCAGGGTCCGGACGGGAAATCCCTTTTCAGTCCGTTCGCCCGGAACTTCCAACCAAACCGGGTTTACCGCCGTGAAGTTCCATCCGGATCGGGTCTGGTACTCCTGGAAGAACCGATCCTGCCCGCTTCGGGCGCCAGCCAGGGCCGGAACGTGGAAAACGGTGGAGTCCGCCTGGGCTGAGCCTATGCCGGGGTGCTTTTCCGCGGCGCAATTCCAAATGCCGGCTGCCGACAAACAGACAACCGCCAGCCTCGCTCGGAAGCCGGCCGGGACGCGCTTGGGAATGGGGGGGTGACTTTGCGCCATTTTTCAGGAAACCTTAGTATCTCCCAGGGATTATAGCATTGCGTTAATTTACGAAACGGGGTAGAGTGCGGAACCCTCCGGAGAAATTATATTTGCGAATATGGCAGGCGGAATCGGGGACTTCAGCGTTTCAACGGGCAAGGATCTATCGGGAAACCGGGGGAGCCAGTCCCAAGCCGCGCCCCAACCGCAACCGTCGCGCATTCCTTCCCAGGGAAACCCGCATTATATCGTGATCCCGAAGAGTGAGTGGAAGCAGGACGCAGCCTTGCGGTTCCACAATGGATTCCTGGACGATCTGCGGAACCGATTCCGTCTGACTTCCAAGGTGCCGCTTCCGGAAATGCCCAACTTCTTTCCCGCCGGTGCCGAAGGCGAGATGACTTTCCAGGGCCGGAACGTCCTGCACCTGGATTCCGCCCTGCGTGAGCAATCCTTGTTTTCCCATCTGGAAAGCCTCCGGGATCTGGTCCAGCGCGTCGCGGAACGCAAAGCCGCCTTCGCGGACTTCATCGATGGCCTGAACCGGATCTCCATCCCGGCATCCTGGCGCAATGAAATCGTGAACGGCCTGTTCGAACATGCGGAGCCTGCCTCGGGCAACATTCCGGAGCCCAAGGCGCCCGGGTTGTCCACGGACCTGGATAAGTTGATGGAAATGATCGATCCGGATACCAGCGGAGGCTCGAAAATGAGTCCCCATCTGGGTCGCTTCCTGGAAGAAGTGGGCCGCGACAGCACCGGCTTCACTTTGCGGGACGGGGCGGCGCGTCAGTTGCACACGGACCTGGTGCAGACCCTGGAAGCCCTGCGCGGCAGTCTCTTGCGCCATGGCGCCCTGGCGGATGCCTTGGGCTTCATGTCCGGTATCCAGCGCCTGGCCAAAGCCGCCAAAGGCCGCGATCGTCAGACCGTGCATCTCTGGTCCGCCATTCCCGGGAACCCTTCCGCTGAATTGCTGGGCGAGAACGCCGACGAGGGGGCCGATTTCGCCGTGGCCATCGTTCTTTTGGATGCCTTCGACCGGGATCCGGCTTTCATCCGTCAGGTGGCCGGGATGGCCGCCTCCCTCAATTGCCCTCTGCTGGTGCAACTTCCCGGCGAGGAAATCCCTTCCGGCCCGGCAACCGACACCTTGGCTGAATCGGTCCAACCCGGCCGGACCTTTTTCTTCTCCGGGGGCGTGGCTTCCCGGGTGGAAGGTGAAAATTGCGTTTTCCGGCCCGCCGCCCTCGCTTTTCTGGAAGGACTGGTCGCGTCCCGGGAAACAGTGGATTTTTATCTGCACCGTTCCCTGGTCCTGGAAGACCAGGATCTGGTGACGGAAAAAAGCCAGGCCCGCGCTTCGGACCGCCTTCTCGACCAGACCCAGGTGGATGCCTTGAGCGCCAAGCGGATCAATCGGGTGAACGGAGCTCGCAATCGCAGTACGGCTTCGTTTCCCCTTCTCACGGCTTGGGAGGATCGGTGACCCGGTCGTCCGCCATTCAGTTCCGAAAGTGATCCATGGCTGACTATTTCCTGCAAATCATCTCCGGCGTCCAAGTCGGCCGCAAAATCCGCATCGCCAACGGCGTTTCCCTGGGACGCAATCCGGAAAACACCGTATGCTTTTCCGGCCCGGACGGAACCCTCGTTTCCGGCAAGCACGCCGTGATTGAAGTCAGGGGAGATGTCCTGATGCTGCGCGATCTCGGCAGCACCAACGGAACCTTCATCAACGGGACCCAAATCGCCGAGCATGCCCTGAACACGGACGAAGTGATCAGCCTGGGCGTGAGCGGTCCGAAAATGCGTCTGGTGGAGCGGTCCGCTTCCGCGACCGATTCCACCACCATGAAACCGGTTGGGAATCCCGCATTGGGCGTCTCATCCTCCGAACCGCGGCAACTCCGCACGGAGTTCGAAGGCAAACGTTCTCCCGGCAAATCCGCGGCGCCTCCCGGATTTTTCAAGCCCAAGGGAAAGGTTCCCGCCAAAGGCTCCCCCAAAGGCCAAGGCGACGGGTTCGGCGGCGGCGGTGACGACGAGAATGCCGGAAACTATACCATGGGACTGGCCCAGCGCCTCAAGGACGATGAGGCCGGCCATGACGAGTTGAAGGATTTGATCAAGGACAAGGGCCGGGCCGAGCGGATGGTCAAAAGCGGCGCCCTGAGCAAGCGCGACGCCATGATGATCCATTCGGCCGCGTCCATGCATTCGTCCCAGAAAAAGCGGGCGCTGATCATCCTCGGATCGGTCTCCCTGGTCGCATTCATCATCGTCAGCGTGCTCTTGTATCAGAACATGGGTTATCGCGGCAAGCTCAAGCAGCAGGAAACCCTGTTGTCCAACGTGCACAACCTGGAATCGCAGATCACCTCGACGCCGGCCACGGCTGAGGACGAGCATGAAAAGGCGGTCCTGGTGGCCAAGCTGCGCGCCGCCGAGCGCCAGTTGATGAGCGTGCGCTCCAACCTGAAATCCTCCGATATCATCAATACCTACAAGAATCCCCTGGGCCGCGAGATCCACACCATCCTGGAAGGGTTCGGCAAGCGCGATTATATCGTGCCGGACATTTTCATCAAGCAGGTGGAAAAGCACATCTACACTTTTACCAAGACCTCCACGCGCAATATCATGGATCGCTCGTTCGCCAACAGCCAGAAGTACAAATACATCATCGAGGCTGAGTTGACCCGGCAAGGCATGCCCCTGGCCTTCTACTACCTGGCCATGCATGAAAGCCTGCTCGATTCCAACATCATCAGCCATGCCGGCGCGCGCGGTCTTTGGCAGTTCATGCCGCAAACCGCCCGCGACTACGGGTTGAAGGTCCCGGAAGGCTGGGAGAATCTTCCGTCGGAAAGCGATCAGCGGACCAATCCGCAGCTCTCCACCCAGGCCGGCGTGAAGTATGTCAAGACCCTGTACGCGGAGTTCGGGGACGTGGCCTTGGCGATGGCGGCCTACAACGCCGGCGAAGGCCGCATCCGCAAGGCGTTGCGCAGCATCGACGACCCCATCAACAATCGGGACTTCTGGTATATCTATCGCTTGGGAACCCTGGCGGACGAGACCAATGAATACGTTCCCAAGATCATCGCTACCATGATCATCGACAAGAACCGCGCGAGGTATGGCTTTTCTCCGTGAACGCAAAGGCGCTTTGGAGAAGAGCGGAGCTTAGTTGATGCGACCAACCCTTAACCAAGATCTCGTCGGGCGTTAAGAAAAGCCGACTAGCCATTTCACCGCAGCTTTTTCCCCGGTTTTTTTCTTAACGCCCGACGCCCGACGCCCAGGTGCGCTTCGCACCGGGTCGCCCGACGAGGCGCTTCAACGATGCTCCGAACTTTCCAGTATCTCCTCCCCAGGCCCGGCGGATCCCTTTCTTTAGCCTTTTTCCCGCCCGTCATAGCACTTTCGGCCAATAACCATCGGGTTCCTATCGCCCTGGAGACCGCATAAACACGCTGTTTCAGCCCCTCGTCTTGCAGGCTGGAGGGCATGCATTTATATTTCCCGGACGTCATATTGGCATTCATACCAGGAGGTAATTCGGTGGCCGTCAAAATTGGAATCAACGGGTTTGGTCGTATCGGGCGTTTGGCTTTTCGGGCCGCTGTGAACCGTCCCAATGTGGAAATCGTGGGAATCAACGATCTCATCGATGTGGACTACATGGCTTACATGCTGAAGTACGACTCCACGCATGGAGCGTTCGACGGCAAGGTCGAAGTGAAGGACGGACATCTCGTCGTGAACGGCAAGTCCATCCGCGTCAGCGCCGAGAAGAACCCGGCCGACCTGAAGTGGGCCGCTATCGGCGCCGACTTCGTCATCGAGTCCACGGGCCTCTTCACCACGGTGGACAAGGCCCAGAGCCATCTCACCGCCGGCGCGAAAAAAGTCATCATCTCCGCGCCCTCCGCGGACGCCCCCATGTTCGTAATGGGCGTGAACCATGAGAAATACAATTCCTCGCAGAACGTGGTGTCCAACGCCAGCTGCACCACCAACTGCCTGGCGCCGCTCGCCAAGGTAGTGAACGACAATTGGGGCATCGTCGAAGCCCTGATGACCACGGTGCATGCCACCACGGCCACGCAGAAGACCGTCGACGGCCCGTCCGCCAAGGACTGGCGCGGCGGCCGCGGCGCGGCCCAGAACATCATTCCTTCCGCCACCGGAGCCGCCAAGGCGGTGGGCAAGGTGATTCCCGAGCTCAACGGCAAGCTGACCGGCATGGCTTTCCGCGTGCCCACCCCGGACGTTTCCGTGGTCGATCTCACCTGCCGCCTGGCCAAGCCGGCGAAATACGAGGAAATCAAGGCCGCCATGAAGCTGGCGTCCGAAACCACCCTCAAGGGCGTCATGGGCTACACCGAAGACCAGGTCGTTTCCAACGACTTCCTCGGCGACGCGCGCACTTGCATCTTCGACGCCGATGCCGGCATCGCCCTCAACGACACCTTCGTGAAGCTGGTGGCCTGGTACGACAACGAATGGGGCTACTCCAACAAGCTCATCGACCTCATCCAGCACATGGCCAAGGTAGGCGTATAAGGATGGGTCGGGCCCTTGTCCCTTCGGGAACAAGGGCTCCGTAAGCGGCGGGTCATTCCAACCTCCGCACCTCTCCCTTGGGGCTGTCTTTACCAGTGGCTTCGGCCGCTTCGACAGCCCAAACGCCGCGGCCCGCAAGGACCGCGGCGCTTTTTTTCCAGGCCCCTCCGTCTTACGGCGCGGCCCCGTTTCCAGAATCTCCAACCACGGACAGAAACATGGCGAAGCTTTTCATCGAGGATTTACAGGTCAAGGGCAAACGCGTCATCACCCGCGTCGACTTCAACGTTCCCCTCAAGGATGGCACCGTGGAAAGCGATAAACGCCTCCGCGAATCCCTGCCCACCATTAAGTTCCTCATCAAAAGCGGTGCCAAGACCATCCTGATGTCGCATCTCGGCCGCCCCAAAGGCGTGACCGAATCCCTGCGCTTGGCCCCCGTGGCCAAGGCCCTGTCCCTGCTGCTCGATAAGCAGGTCAAGACGGTATCGGACTGCGTGGGACCGGAAGTCGAGAAGGCCGTCGCGGCATTGCAGGATGGGGAAGTCCTCCTGCTCGAGAACCTCCGCTTTTACGCGGAAGAGGAAGGCAATGATCCCGGCTTCGCCAAAAAGCTCGCCTCCCTCGCCGATATCTACGTGAACGACGCCTTCGGCACGGCGCACCGCGCCCACGCCTCCACGGAAGGCATCACCCATTTCGTGGCCAAGAGCGCCAGCGGATATCTCATGAAAAAGGAACTGGACTTCCTGGGCGGCGCCTTGGATCAGCCCAAGCGTCCTTTCGTTTCCATCATCGGCGGTTCCAAGATTTCTGGAAAGATCGATGTGATAGAAGCCATGCTCCCCAAAGTGGACAAGCTGCTCATCGGCGGCGGCATGGCCTATACCTTCCTCAAGGCCCAGGGCTTCGAGATCGGCAAATCCCTGTGCGAAAACGATAAGGTGGAGCTGGCCAAATCCCTCCTCGCCCGCGCCGGCGACAAAATCCAATTGCCCATCGACTTCGTCTGCACGGACAGCTTCGACTTCAAGGGCCGCAAGCTCGGCAAGCTCGTGACCGTTCCCAAGGACGGCATCCCCGCCGACATGGAATCCGTCGACATCGGTCCCAAGACCGCCAAACTGTATGCTGACATCGTGACCAACGCGAAGACCGTGGTCTGGAACGGTCCCATGGGCGTATTCGAAATCAAGGAAAGCGCCGCCGGAACCTTCGCCGTCGCCAACGCTTTGGTGGACGCCACTTCCAAGGGGGCCATCACCATCATCGGCGGGGGAGATTCCGCCGCCGCCATCGAACAGCTGGGGCTAGAAAAGAAGGTCTCCCATGTTTCCACCGGGGGCGGCGCCTCCCTGGAATTCCTGGAAGGCAAGGTCCTGCCCGGCGTACACGCTCTCACGGAAAAGGTCTGAATCATGCGCAAGAAAATCATCGCAGGCAACTGGAAAATGAACAAGACGGTGGCGGAATCCGCCCAACTGGCCACCGATCTGGTAGCGGCAGTCAAGGGCCAGCCCTACGCGGAAGCCGTCGATATCGTGGTTTGCCCCACTTTCCTGGCGCTGGATCGCGTCTCCGGCATCATCAAGGGCTCGCCCATCAAGCTCGGCGCCCAGGACGCGCATTGGGAAAACCAGGGCGCGTTCACCGGCAAGATATCCGTGGACATGTTGAAGGCCGCCGGGGTAACCTACGTGATACTGGGTCATTCGGAGCCGCGCACCTTGTTCGGCGAAACCGACGCCAACGTGAACAAGAAGACCCTCAAAGTCCTGGCCGAAGGCCTGATTCCCATCGTCTGCGTGGGGGAAACCCTGGCCGAACGCGAAGGGAACATCACCGAAAAAGTGGTGAGCACCCAGGTCAAAGCCGCCTACCAGGGTGTTTCCGCCCAGGATGCCGCCAAGACGGTCATCGCCTATGAGCCGGTCTGGGCCATCGGCACCGGCCGCACCGCTTCGGACGAACAGGCCCAAGCGGTCCATAAATTCATCCGCGGTCTGCTTTCGGAATTGTACGGCTCCTCGGTCGCGGAAGCGGTCCGGATCCAGTACGGCGGCAGCATGAAGGCGGAAAACGCCTCCGGACTGCTCAAGCAGCCCGATGTGGACGGTGGATTGATTGGCGGCGCTTCCTTGAAGGTGGATAGCTTTTTAGGTATTATTAAAGCCGCCTAAAAAACGGGTTTATATACATGAATCATTGGTTATTCGTCGCATTGGTGGTCTTGCACATATTCGTATGTGTCCTTCTGGTCCTGCTCATCCTTATCCAAAACGATAAGGGCGGGGGATTGGCCGGCGCATTCGGAGGCATGGGCGGAAGCGCTGCCTTTACCGGCAGCTCCACGGCCACCTTCCTGACCAAATTGACCCAGGGCGTGGCTCTGGCTTCCTTCGTTCTCCTGTTGGCCCTCAATTACATGTCCACCAAGGGCATTGAATCAGGCCGCCGGGAGTCCGAGTTGAAGTCCGCCCACCGAGGGCTTTCCAGCGTCATTCCAAGCGGAAAGGCCCCTTCCAACGGCTCTTCCGAGGGTCCGGTCCGCTCTATTCCCGGCCTGGGAACCGCTCCGGCAGGACAGCCTGCCCCGGCTGCGCAGCCGTCCAAATCGGCAGAGCCAGCCAAAGGCCAATAAGGTTTTCCGTCCGATGTTGCCGGGAGGATTCGGAGTTCCGCCCGCTTTCGGACTTGTTTTTCGCGAGATTCGCGGTCGTGGTGAAATTGGTAGACACGCCAGCTTGAGGTGCTGGTGGGGGCAACCCCTTCGCGGTTCAAGTCCGCGCGACCGCAGTTTTCCTTCCCTGGTCCTTCTCTTTCCATCCCTACCCTCCTGATCCCCGGGGCCACCTTGTTTTACCGGCTCCTGTATATCCTCCCCAAGAATCTGCTCAGCCATCTGGTCGGGATCCTGACCCATTGCCGATATCCTTTCGGCCTGCATACCGTTCTCAAGAACTGGTTCATCAAGCAATACCGGATCGAGACCGAGGAGGCTGAATTCCCCCTGGAAAAGTACCCTACCATGGGGGATTTTTTCGTCCGCAAGCTGAAGCCGGGATCCCGTCCTATCGCCCAAACGGCCCTGGTATCGCCCGTGGATGGCACCTTGACCCAAGGCGGTGGGTTCCAGCCGGGAAACGCCGTGCTGACGCAAATCAAAGGGTTGGAATACAATCTCCATGACCTGGCGGGACCGGGCTGGAACCTGGAAGAGTATCTCCAGGGCGGATTCCTCACCATTTACCTGGCGCCCTACAACTATCACCGCATCCATGCCCCCATCGACGGTCAGGTCACCCGCGTTTCCTACGTTCCGGGCGCCCTGTGGCCGGTGAACACGTGGAGCGTAAGCCATATTCCCGGCCTGTTCGTCGTCAATGAGCGCATCACGGTCGAACTGTCCGGACCGGAAGGCAAAGCCCTCGTGGTCATGGTGGGCGCCACCAACGTCGGGCGCATCACCTTGGATTTCCATTCGGGAATGGAAGGCAATCGAGTGCCGCGCGACCAGGCCGGACACTGGCAGCCTCCAAGCCCGATAAACCTGGCCAAAGGACAGGGTCTGGGATGCTTCGAACTGGGATCCACCGTGATTCTGGTCCTTTCCAAGACCCTGATGGAAAAGGTGGATCAGGGTCTGCTCGTTGCGGGAGCCAAAATCGTCCGCATGGGCCAAGGGCTCTCCCCTTGACCTGGGTGGAGCGAAACCGGGTCCAAATCGAAAAAATCAGGTCGTATGTTTTGGGTTTCCAAAACACCCGGCCTCCCGTCTTCGAATGGTTCCAGGGCGGCCGGGAACCCCTGTTTCCGCTGACTCCTGAATCCGATCGAGGCACCGCCCTTCTGCTGTGCTACTGCGCCTTGTACCAGAATATCCGTCCGGAGAAGTTGATCCGTGTCCTCGCTTATCTGTGGAAGGAATACGATGTCGATTTTTTCCGCCTGAACAAGCTTCCCTTCGAGGACCTGCAATCCCGGATGCGCCGGCTGACGGATCTGGAGGATTGGGTTCTCCATCCCAAAGTCCCCGGCATCCTGAGAAGCGTCTGCGATTTCTTTTTCAAGCACGGACGTTTGGCGCCCTGGATCCAGGCGCAGGGGGACGGCGAGACCAGCGTAGGCATTCTCTGCGATGAAATTTTCATGATGGGGAAGACCTCGGCTTTCAAATCCAAGCCGCGCTATTTTCTCTGGTTGCTCACCCAATTGCCGGGGGCGGAGCCGGCAGGGTTCTGGAGCGAACGCACCATGCTGCCCATTACCCCGGGGCATTTGCGCTTTCTCAGGGAGTTCGGGCCGCTGAAAAACCGCCGCCATTCTCCATGGGTCACTCCCGAGGAAAAGCTTTCCTACTGCAACCGGTTTTTCCGCATGTTGGCCCCGGAAAACCCCTGGACGGTCTATGCACCACTGGATGCCTATCTCAAATCGAACGGGTTTTCCAAAGCGCCCCAATTTCCCATGGTGGCGACGACGGGAAAAAACGCCCAAGCGGATACGGAAAGAAAATGGCTTTGCCGGGACATCCTCGGCGGTTGTCTCCAATGCGCCCTGGCCCCGGATTGCCCGGGTCGGGAAGAACTTTGAACCTGCTCCAACCGTGAAAAGAAAATGATCCAACCTAGCTGTCATCGAACCGGATTTTTGCCCTCTAAGGCTTCAATTGTCGCGGGCGCTTGGTTTTTTCTGGCAACCCTGTTGAGCGCTTGCCGCCTTTCGCAAGCCCCGGAAACGCCTCCTCTCACGCTTTCCCAAAAGGTTTCCTGGAACGGAAAAACCGCATCCGGATATTCCGACTCCCTCCCTTTCGGCGTGGACACGCTCACCGGGGAAGGACCTATTCGCATTCATTTCCTCGAGTTCGCCGAACCCGATACGGTTCGACTTTGCCTCAAAGAGTATCGCAGCGGTTTCAGGGCCTATGCAGCTTTCCAAAAATCCGCATCCGGTGTCGAATTGGCGCAAGGATTCTACCGCGAGCGCAACGCCTTGGTTTTCCAGCACGGGAGCTATCTCGGGGAACTGGAATACGCGCGGGCCGGATTGGTTCCCGCCAGTTTTCTGAAGGAAAACCTTTCCTTTCTGGGAGAGGAGCTTTTCGTCAAGCCCAGGGAATTCGCTGCTTTCCCTTTGCTTGGCCGGATACCCGGAAGCGAAAGGGTGATTTCAAATGATTTTCTGGGTCGGAAATGGCAAGGACCGGTTTTCACAGTCTCCTATCGGTGTCATTCGGATACGGGAACGGCTTTTCGTTCCAACCTGCAGAATTCCGATACGGTGAAATCCTGGCTACGGGAATGGCAGGGGAAGCGGGATACCCTCAATTGGGGGCGCGAAATCCATTTCCAAGGCTTGGATGAGTTCCACCGCTCGCTGATTTTTTGGCTTTTTTCGGAAGGAGTGATGGGTTTTTCGGGCTGTTTCGACCCGGTATTAGCCCAAGAATATGCCAAAAAAATGAAAAAAACAGCAGTTTTATGGCCCAAACCTTGATTTCTATGTAAAAATGCAATTATGGTTTGACATTCCGCCCTTTTTGTTGCAATTTACATGCAGATAGGCCAATTTAAGCCACAATCAGCACCGGAGGTCGTCCAATGAGCAACATCCAAGCCTTGGAAAACGAAATCGGATTACTCAAGGAAGAATACGAGAAGTTCGAGCGCGGCAATAAGTCCGCGGGAACTCGGGCCCGGAAAATCCTGCAGAACATCAAGCGGATTTCCCAGGATATCCGCGTTACCATCCAGTCCGTAAAAAAGACCGAAGAAAAAGAAGAAGCTTGATTGAACCGAGGGTGCCTAACGGCCCTTCGTTTCCAGTCAATCCGTTCCTTTCAGCCACAAGCTGAAGGGATAGGGGTTTCTTCCTCTAGGTTTTGAGGTTGAAGGTCACCGTTCCAGGTGACTGACCACCTTGTTTTCCGGAACTCAAACAAACCCTAATGCCCGCGTAAACCAGGTTTTGCGCGGGCATTTTTTTTCGCCGCATTTCCCCCGATTTCGAATCAATTGATTTTTGCGGTGGGATCAAGGGCATCCCTAAGACTGTCTCCCAGAAAATTCATGCAAAGAAGGCACAGGGTCAGGGTCAGGCCCGGAGCCACGATCAGCCACCAGGCCGAATCCATGTAGTCCTTACCCTCTGAAATCAAAACCCCCCAAGTGCAATTGGAAACGTTCAACCCCAGAAAGCTCAGAAAGGCCTCCTGTAGAATGACCGTTGGAACGGTCAGGGTGGCGTAAACCACCACCACGCCCAGGACGTTGGGGATCACATGCCTCAAGATGATCCGGAAGCTGCCCACTCCCAAGGTCCGCGCCGCCAGGATGAACTCCTCCCTTTTCAAGGAAAGGACCTGCCCGCGCACGATGCGCGCCACCGTCAGCCATTGCACCAGTCCCAAGGCCACGAAGAGCACGTATATGTTCTTCCCGAATTGGAAAATCAGGATGATGACCAGGAACATGTAGGGCAGGGAATAGAGGATGTCCACCACGCGCATCATGGCCAAATCCAGCTTTTCATTGAAAAAGCCGGATACGCATCCGTACAGGGTGCCGACCAGAACGCTGATCAAGGTTCCCAGCAGCCCGATGGCCAGGGATAGCTGGCCACCTTTCAGGACCCGGGCCAAAACGTCGCGGCCCAGGTGATCGGTGCCCATCCAGTGGGCCAGGGAGGGGGCCAGGAGTTGGGCATCCAGGTCCTGCTTTTCGAAATCAGGCAAAAACA
>JAQBPN010000029.1 GCA_028287505.1 Fibrobacterota bacterium
AACTTCGGCTGGCCCTTCCTGATCGGCAACAACCAGCTGTACATCCCGAGCTTCTGGACCAACCGCACGGACGCCGCCAAGAATCCGGCTTCCTACACCAACGAGTCGACCCGGAACACCGGCGCCAAGACCCTGCCTCCCGCGGTCGGCGCGCTGTACTCGGTCAGCCACGGCACCACCGCCCTGCCCATGCAATGCCATGGCGTCACCTGGGGCTTCGTCGATTACGACCCCATGCTCAACTCCAAGGTCAAGTGGCCGCCTTACCTCAAGGGCAAGCTGCTGGTCTCCGGCTACGGCACCTCGCCGGTCCGGGTCGCCACCCTGGATGCGAACGGCGTCGTGACCAAGACCGAGAATCTGTTCAACACCACCGACTTCACCACGGACATCCTGCGCGCCACCCAGGGTCCCGACGGCGCCTTCTACCTGTCCCGCGGGGACGGCATCTCGTTCAACACGTCCAGCGTCTGCCGCATCTACAAGGTGAGCTACACCGGCTCCTGCAGCACCGTGGGCACCAGGCCCGCTCCCGAGCAAATCGCCCGGCAGGCCGCCCTGCGCCCGAAGATCGCCAACCTGGGTACCACGGAAGTGACCCTGCCCGCCGGCATGAAGCGGGTGGAAGCTTACGATACCCAAGGCAAGATGGTGTGGTCGGCGGAACGCGCCGATGTAAATGGAAACCTGGTGAAGACGCTGCCTTCAGACGTGTCCAAGGGGATGCTGGAGCTGCGCTACTCGCCGAACTGATTCATGGGCTAAAGAGGAGATCCCCCTCTCTTCTGGGCAGGTAAAACTGCCCAAGCCCACCCTTAGGAAGGCCCGCTGGAAATCCGGCGGGCCTTCATCGTTATCCGGATCAATCCTTGTACTTCACGCCGCAACCATAGGATTTGGTCGAAGCGGTTGCCACCGGCTTGCCCGCCAGGCCCGCGTCCAGGGCCGCCTGCACGTAGTTGGTGGCCTTGGGGATATCCTCTTGATCGGTGGAAGGCTTATCGTCGATGGCGCCCGCATAGACCACCTTGCCGTCCGGGTTGATGACGAACATGGTGGGCGTGGTCTTGGCCTTATAGGAGAGCCCCACCTTGCCGTCGGGATCGAGCAGGTAGGCATCGGGCTGGGCCTTCACGTCCGCCATCCGCTTGGCCAGTTCCTGGCCTTCGAAGTGGCCTTGCTTGCCGGGCGCGGAGGAATTGATGGAGAGCCAGACCGCGCCCTTGTCGCGCGAAGCCTTCTGGAGCTTCTGCATATTGCCCGAACCGTAATGCTTTTTGACGAAGGGGCAATCGTAGTTGACCCACTCCAACACCACCCACTTGCCGCGGTATTGGGACAGGGAATGGGTTTTTCCCGCGGCGTCCGGGAGGGTGAAGTCGGGAGCGGTGGCGCCGGGACGGGGCGCGACCACGGCCGCGGCCTCGGGCGATTGCGTGGCGGCGAAAACGGAAGCGGAGAGGAAGGGGACCGAAACCGTCAGGGCCGCAAGGGTGGTGAAGAGAGTGAAGCCGGTGAAGGCCGCGCGGGCGGCGGAAGGGAAAGCATGGAATTGCATGGGAACCTCCTTGCCGACCCGGGATGCGAAAAGCATCCCCGAATCGGGTTCCCGTAAACTACAAACCCCGCGGCTATCCCGGGCGGAACAGCGAGGGTCCCGGGCGGGACCGCGACGGTCCCGGGCTGGGAAAGGGTTCCTTACAGAACGGTGCGGTTCAGCAAACGAGTGTGGATTCCGGCGGAAGAGTGTATCCGTACCTGGTAGATGCCGGATTTCAGATCCGCGGGAAGCGGGTAGCTCATGGCGCCCTCCCCGTGCAAGGTCAGGAGGATGCGACCCCGCAGATCGGAGACTTCCACGGTATGCGGACCCGCAAGTCCGATGGACAGGGAGTTGGCCGTGATGCGGAACTCCTCCGGCGCCAGGGCCCGATTGCGTACGGAAGAGATCCCACCGCACAGGCGCTGGTCATGGAAAGCCTTGGGCAAAGCCGGATCGTAGTTGGAGGCGGTCGGATCCGCGCAGCCCGTGGCCTCGGGAAGCAATGTCGCGTCCTTGCAGGCTCCGGTATAATCCACTTTGAAAACTCCGGCGGGCCAGGATACGTAATACAGGGAGCCATCCGGCCCCTGCTGCAGATCCACCAGGGTGTTGGCATGGACCTGCCCCAGGATGACGACATTGGCGGTGACCTTGGTGCCTGCGTCATCCAGGGTCATGAGATGGAAACCGAAACCGTCGCATCCGGAGATGAGCCATTTGCGATTGAATTGCGGCGGGAAATTCCCGGCGGACTTGATACGGCCGTCATACCGGAAGATGGGACCGGTCATGGCGCAGGCTTCCTGGCGCGCGAAGATGGGTTCGAAAATGGGCGGCAGGACCTTGGCCCCGTTCACGGTGCCGGCTTCGGCCATTTTATTGACGGGGACCAAGCGCGTGCTTCCCGACGGGACCGGGTAGTGATAAGGATTGACGCCGACCATGTCTTCCTGGCCCGCGAAATACGGCCAGCCCGTGTACTGGGGTCCGCGGACCAGGTTGTACTCTTCGGAAATCTTCTGCTGGTCCGGCCCGACGTCCCCCCAGCTCAGCCAGCGCCGCACCGGATCCAGGGTGACGGTATAGGCGTTGCGCGTGCCCTTCACGTAGATTTGGGGTTTCACCTTGTTGGTGTCCGCATAGACCGCGGCGAGATCCGCCTTCCCTTGGGTCTTGAAATAATCCGCGTAGACCTCGCCGAAATTTCCCTTGGGAATGGAATAACCCGCGGGCGAATCATCCGGATGGATGCGCATGATGCCGCCGCGCAAATCGGCCGTATTCCCCGGTCCCTCATCGACCTTTTCATTGTCCCCGATGGCGGCGTACAGATCCCCGTAGGCGTCGAAGGCCATGGCGCCGGCGGAATGCCAGGCTTCATGCTGCGCCGGGAAGGTCACCAATATCTTTTCCGAAGTCAGGTCGAGCTTGGTCCGGGCCGCATCCAGCTTGATGCGGGAGACGCGGTACATCATCGCGTTCGCCCCGTTGGGGGAGGTATAGACGAAGAAGAGCGCGCCGGATTTCTTGAAGTCCGGATCGGCGGCCACTCCCACCAGGCCGTACTCGCCGCTGGCATCCACGGGAATGGAACCGATGTTGTCCACCGCTTTGGTCGTGGCGTTGTAGCGCTTGACGCCGCCGGATTTCTGGATGAAATACACGTCCACGCTGCCGTCGTCCTGGGAGGCGAAGGCCATTTTCAGGACGTCGGCGCCGCTGAAGAGCGTGGTGGATTTGAATTCGGCGTCCGTGGCGGCGCACCCTTTATAGGTGCCCAGATCCACGGCGTGCGCCGTACCCAGAAGTGCTGCGAATGATAGCGCGTAAATTGAGCGGATCGAATTTTTCATGGAGTGCCTCTAGAATTCCAGGATCGGCACCGCCCGAACGAATCGCCTGATGACGAGATCTCCCCACCCCGGCCGGCGTATTTCCAGGATAATCCAAAGGGGAGAAGCCCGCGCGGCGTTTTCAGCCCCGGGAAACTTTCCGTTCACAAAAGAGAACGCCACCGGCGTTTTTTTCCAGGGTAACCCGGTAGTTACAGAGGACGGGAGCGCGAATACCCGGCATAAAAGGCAAAAGCGGCCAGATAGCAGGCCACGCCTATCCAATAAGAGGCGGCGATCCCGAAGGACATGGAAAGCGCTACCGTCAGCACGCTGGCGCATACCGAAGCGGCTCCATTGATGCCCCAGAGCCAGGCGCCCAGATCCGGGGATTTGGCAATCGCCCATTTCATTCCCAAGGGAAAGGCCATTCCCATGAAGAAACCCATGGGAAACAGGATGACGACCGATGCCAGGACGCGGGCGGCCGTGCCATGGGATTGCAGGGCGGCGATGATGGGGGTGGTGGTGAATCCGGTGACGCAGAGGGCCGCCAACAAAAGGATGAGGCCCGAGCGGCCGCGGTCCCGGGCCGGACCGGTTCCCGTCACGAAACTGCCCAGTCCGCTGGAAAGCAACAAGGTGAAGAGTACCGTGGACAGGGCGTAGGTTGGATGCCCCAGAAAGATGTTCAGCCTTTGCATCTGGGCGATTTCGAGCAGCATGAACCCCAGGCCGATTGCGGAGAAATAGAGGAAGAGCGGCGCGGAGCCTGGAGCCGGCTTGCCGGCCGCCAGCCGCAAGGGAACCAGGATACTGACGGCCGTGAGGAACAGGACCAGCGCCAGCAGCACCGCCAGCACGGCTACGGCCTTGAGATTGGTGCTCATGACGCCTTGCTTCCAGAGATCCCGGTCCAGGGCCTTGTTCAGCCTGAGCATATGGAAGAAAAAGGGCCGGTTGTCGGTGGGAGCGCTCAGATCCAGGGGGTAACTCCGGAGGAATGCCTCGCTCCCCGTCCCCGCGGTGATGGAGGAAAAGGTGCTGTCGATGGAGTGGCCCGGGTCCAGGGCCACTTCGAATCCCAATTCGGAGGCCTTGGCTCCCAACGTCTCCACTTCCTCCGCGGTAAAGGCGCGACGCCCCACCAGGATGGTGCCCACCCCGTCCGGGACCTCGTCCACGCCGGACTTCGCCATCCGGCGCACCATCATGATATGGTCGCGGGGATTTTCGACGCCTGCCCGCCGCAGGGCCGCGCAGGCCAGGGACGTCAGCCGGTACATCTCCCCCGGCCGGTCCTGGAAATACCACCGGGAAAAGGTCAGGATGCCGTCCGGCTTCAGCCGTTTCAGAAAAGTGTCCCAGGCCTCCACCGTATACAGGGAGCTTTCGCTCAACACGAAGGCCCCCGCGGAGGTGGCCGCCCACGTGTCCACCAGGGACACCTGGATGATGTCGAAGGATCCCCGCGACCGCGCGATGAAGCTGCGCGCCTCGTCGTTGACCAGGGTAACCTTGGGGTTTCGGTCCAGATGCCCGGTGAAATTCCCGAAAGGCCCCGTGATCGCGCCCAGGATGTCCCCGTTCAGCTCCACGCCCAATACCGACTTCTGCCCGAACGCCAGGGCGGACAATACGTCCCGGCCGCCTCCCACGCCTACCACCAGCACTTCCGCGTCCTTGCGCAGATAATGGGCCATGTTCGTCACATCGTACTTGAGATGCTCCAGCTCCGCCAGGTCCCCGTCGAAGGCCGTCAAGGGAGTGGCCGCAGCGGCGTCGATGTTCAGATCCACCTGGCGCACGGTCCCGGTGCCCGGATAGTTGTGGCTCAAGCCCCATCCGAAAGCCTTCGTCGCCAGGGCCGAATCCCCGTCGATGCGGAGCCGGGAAAAGGAATTCCACTTCTCCCACAAGGGCGCGGACTCGTACCGGCTCTTGGTCCAACGCACCTGGATGACGGGTTTGCCCGCCTTGGATTGCGCCAGCATCCACCCCGCGGCCGCCGCGAAGAGCAGGAATCCGGCCCAGGCGGCCTTGCGGAAACCGGGCTTGCCGGGCGGGGCGAAGCACAATGCCGACACTCCGGCCAGGCAGGCGATGACGAACACCGCCGAAGGCGCGTCGGTAAAGGCGAGCAGCCCCAAGGTGGCCGGACAACCGAGGGCCGCGCCGGCCAGATCCGCGGCGTACATGCGCCCGACATCGGTTTGCCGCCCGGTGAGGGCGAGCGTCACGGCGATGCCGCTGAAGATGAAGGGGATCAGGGTGACGACGAAGGTCAGCGCGACGCAGATGAGCCAGCGCGAGGGCGCCATCACTATGGTTGCCGCGCCGGCGGCCGTTTCACCGGATATACCGGATGCGCCGGCCGTGGTGGTCGCAAACAGGTAGGGCAATGCCAGGTGGGCCAGAAAGCTGAGGATTACCGTGGCCCCGTAGGCCAGGGAGGCGGCCCCCAAGTTCACGCCCCTTCTGTCCGGATGGAAGCGGCCCGGCAGCAAATAGACCAGGATGGCCCCGAAGGTCATGCCGAACATGGCGATGGAAATGGCCATGAAGGCGAAATGGTACCACATGGTCACGCTGAAAATGCGCGTGAGCAGGATTTCGTACATCAGGGTGGCCATGGCGATGCAGAAAAGCCCGGCGTAGGTGCGCAGCGCGGAGGCCGGGCGGATTGCGAGTGCTTCGATTGCCATGTTCATCCAGGGAGAGTGGAAAAGGGACCCGTCCGTGAGCGGGGAAATGTAAAAAGAACCGGAGTCGGTCTATTCCATATCCAAGGGCAAAAATTGTCCCTGCCCGCGCCGGGTCTGAAGCTATTATTGGGTTTCGGCGCCCCGGTCCGGGAGCCCTCCTGGAACGGCATGTCGGCTCAACTGTTTTTCAGCAATTCGCCCGCCGTACTTCTGGACAAACTGTCCCAGAACCTGGAATGGACCGATCCCTTCCGCTCCCCGCATATCGCCACTCCCACGCCCGCCATGAAGCGCTGGGTGCAGATGCGCCTGGCGGAAAAGCGCGGCATCGTGGCCAACGTGGATTTCCTGCAGTTGGAGCGGACCCTGTGGCAGCGCCTGGAAGCCCTGGATCTGGAGCACGTGGTGGCCTTCCGCAAGCCGGCCCGGCTGTTGGATGAGCAGGGCCTGCAACTTCTGATCCTGGGGTTGCTGCGGCGGAACCCGCCCGAGGTGGCCCGGGAATATCTGGAAAAGACCGGCCTGGACGCCGGAAAGGAAAGCCTGTACGCCCGGCGCCTGTGTCAACTCTCGCGCAAGCTGGCGGGGTTTTTCCGGGAATACGAATACAGCCGGGTCAAGGAGCATGGCTACCAGGGACTGGCCCATCAGTGGAAGCACGGCCAGGATTGTTTCCGGGACTACCTGAAGAGCGGCGCCTCCAAGACCCTGCGCAAGCAGGTGGAAAGCCTGGAACTGTGGCAGAAGGAAATCTACCACGAGCTGTTCCGCCCGGGCGGATTGCGGGACGCCTTGGGCGAGAGCCTGGGGCAATACCAATATACCCTGCCGCAATACGCGGAAATGGTGCTCGGGCAGAAACGCGAGCCGGCGGCGCCGGGGAGGAAACCTCCCGGTTACCATCTGTTCGGTCTGTCGCAAATCTCCCCTTTCCATCGCTCCCTGATCCAGCGCCTGGCCGACAAGAATGCCTTGCAGGGAAGACAGGCGGATTTTTTCATCTATTCCCTGAATCCCTGCGCGGAATACTGGGAGGATGCCCTGACCCCGGGCGAGCGCCAACGCCAGCAGGAAAACCTGTTCCGGCAGAAGAAATACCATTCCTGGCGCCAATTGGGCGAAGACGAGAAAAGCCGGCTCTGCCTGACCCAGGAAGAGATCCAGGCGGAAGAATTGAGCCTGGAGGAAAACGAGAACCCCATCCTGAGCCAATGGGGCAAGCCAGGACGCGAAAACATCCAGCTCTGGTGCCAGGTCACCAACTACGATTTCTTCGAGTTCTTCCAGGAAGCCGAGTCGCGCACCCTCCTGTCCACGGTCCAGGATTCCATCCTGCATCGCCGCGGCCGCCTGCCCGATGAAGAACGGGTTCCCCAGGACGACAGCCTGCAAATCCTGGCCTGTCCGGAAATCCACCGCGAAGTGGAAACGGTCCACCAGGGAATATTGGACGCCCTCCTGCGCGATCCCGCCCTGCGGCCGGACGACATCGCCGTGCTGGTTCCCGACATGGGCAAATACCGCCACGTGCTCACCGCCGTGTTCGGCCGCACGGAGGAAGGCGATCCCGGCCACGTCCCTTTCAACCTGTCGGACGCCTCCGCCTCCTCGGAAAGCGACTACGCCCGCGCGGTCTCGCAACTGTTCGGACTGGCCAAGGGCCGCTTCAGCCGCAAGGAGCTTTTCACATTGGCCGCCAACCCCTGCTTCCGCAGCGGCCTGGGCCTGGACGAAGCCATCCTGCGGGCCTGGAGCGGCTGGACCTCCAAGCTCAACATCTTCCACGGGTTCGACCGGGAAGACAAGTTGCAGCGCGGCTACGCGGCCGAAGCCTTGCATACCTGGACCCACGGTCTGGACAGGCTGGTGCTGGGAACGGTGATGGAAGCCCCGGCCGAAGACGACCTGCGCCATTTCGACAGCGTGGTCCCCTTCGCGGACGGCAACAGCCCGGACCGGGAATCCCTGCAGGCATTCCTGATGGTGGTGGAAGGCCTGAACCGCGATCTGGCTCCGCTCCGGGAAGATCGCAAGCGGCCCTGGGGAGAATGGCTGGACACGCTTTCAGGCATTTTCGACCGCTACCTGTCCACGCCCGAGGACCAGCCCCTGGAAGGCTACGTGGAAACGGAGCTGCATCGCTATATCACCGAGTTGCGGGCCATGGATTCCCTGGAAGCCTTGTCCGTAAACCACGGGTCCGCCAAAGGCGGCTCCGCGGACGCGTCCCCGCCCGCGGGGGCATCCTCCGCGATACCCATGGACCTGATCCTCTCCCGCCTGGAAGGCCTCAAGGCCGGCCGGGAGCCCCATCTGTCCGGAGGCGTCAACGTGGCCGGCCTGGCGGCCCTGCGATCGCTGCCCTTCAAGCTCATCTATATCCTGGGCCTGGGGGAAGGGGAGTTTCCCGACGAGGATTCCGCCTCCACCCTGGATCTCCGCCAATACCGGCGCGTCATCGGCGACATCGATCCCGCCGCCCGCAACCGCTACCTGTTCCTGGAAACCCTCATCTGCGCCTCCGGCAAGGTGCGCCTGAGCTATGTCTCCCGGGACCTGCAGCAGGGCAAGACCTTCCAGATGTGCTCGGTGCTGAACGAACTGAAGGATTACCTGGAGGATTGCGTCCTGCTCCCGGAGTCCCGGACCCTCCGGCCCGGATCCGACAGGAAACACGAAAGCTACCGTATCGCCCAGGTTCCCCTGCTCTCCCGGTCCCCGGCCCTGTTCCGCAAGGAACCCGGCGCCCCCTGGGATCCTCCCCCCAATCCCTTCCGCGAGGAAAAACTCCTAGCCTGGCTGGAAGCGGGCAAGGCGCGCGTTCCGGATTTCCCCGGAAGATTGCAGGCGCAGCGCAACCGCCATCCGGCCCGGGAGATTTTCCCCTCGGCGTTGGGCCCCGTGCGGGAACCGGTCGTTCCCGCCCTGCTGCCCCTGCAGCTCGATGATGTCCGCCTGTACCTGGAAAACCCGGTGCAATACGCCTTGCGCAAGCGCCTCAACATCCGCGACAACCGGGAAGAAGACCCGATGGACCTGGAGGACGAACCGTTCTTCTGCCCCAAGCCCAAAGACCTGGATCTGCTGGAAAAGATCATCCACCGGCGCATCGCCGACGGGAAAGACGGCACCCGGGAGAAATGCCATGCGCATTTTCTGGGCCTGTATGAAAATCTCGCCCTGCGCGGGCTGATGCCGGAAGGCCACTTCCGCAGCCTGGACCAGGATCTGTTGTGGGACCGCGCCCAGGCGATGCTGGACGGCCTGGACAAATTCTTCGAAGCCCTGGACAAGGACGGCGCGAGCCACATCAGCGTGCCCGGCATCCTCCTCGGGGACGGATCCGGCCGCGGCAAGGTGCATCGCCTGAAGGACGTTCCCGTGCAGCGCTTTCCCGCCGTGCCCTTGCGCGTCGCGGGACGCAACCTGGAACTGCATGGAGAACTTCCCTGTCTCTTCAACATGGACGACGGACGCTGCGCCACCGTGGTGTTCATGGCCGGAACTTTCAATCCCCGCCGCCTGTTGCCGGCCTTCCTGTTCTATGCCGCCGCCGTTTCCACCGATACGGAACTGGGCCAACGCCTGCGCGGCGGACCCTTCACCATCCACTACGTCTTCAAGAAGTACCAGAAATTCGAAACCGGGAATTGGGCCCCCTTCCGCCTGACCCGGGAAGAAGCCCGCGCCTACCTGGAGACTCTGGTGGGATCCATTCTCGGGGATACCGATTTCGATCTCCTGCCCTTCGACCTCATCGCCAAACGCCTGGCGCCCCAGGGCCGCCTGATTGACGGGGCGGATCGCGGCGGCGAAGACTACGCCCAGGCCCTCCGGGATGAACTGGAATTCGCCGACGACGCCCCGGACTATTTCGCCCCGGCCCTTCCGGAAAGCCAATTGCTGCTGGACCCGCGGGTGCCCGCGGACGCGGAAGCCAAAATCCGCTCGCGCCTGGGTTTTTTTTTCAACTTCAAGCCGGACCCGGGCCATGACGGGTAACGCGCAAGGTACCAAGGCCAAGGCGGGGTCCGGGACCCCAACGGTTTCCGCGATGGGAACGGCAGGCGCGGCCACGGCCGGAAAGACCCAGGAAGAACACCCGGAATCCATCGCCGGACTGGACCTTTCCAAACCCGGATTGCTGGAAGCCTCCGCGGGCACGGGCAAGACCTACGCCATCGAACATCTGGTCCTGCGCCTGTTGATCGAATCGGAAAACCTGGAGTTGCAGAACATCCTGGTGCTCACCTTCACGGAAAAGGCCACGGGGGAGTTGAAGGACAAGATCCGCGGCCGCTTGGCCTGGCGCATCGCCAAGGGCGGATTGCCGCCCGCCATCATGGCCCGCCTGAAGATGGCGCATTTGAACTTCGACCGCGCTTCCATCCATACCATCCACGGGTTCTGCCAACGCATCCTCCGCAAATACGCCTTCGAAAACAACGCCCTCTTCAACCAGGAACTGGTCAAGAACGTCCGCGAAGTGCTGGAGCAGGTGCTGGCCGAAGAAATGCGATCCACCTGGCTCTCTGAGGCGGGCCCCGGTCCCGCGGGCCTGGATTCATTTCGCGGGAAGGCGGTAGCCCTGGGCGTAAACCCCACTTCCAAATGGGCCAAGCGCCTCATCGATATCGCCCTGGGATACAATCCCCTGCGCCGGGATCGCCTGTTGCCGGAGTTCGACCCGGCCCGCATCGCGGCCCTGGAGGCGGACATGGTGGCGGCCATGGAAAGCGTGGCCAAGCTGTTCCCGGACCTCAAGGCGGGATCGGAATCGGACCATCCCCTCCTGGTGAAATACCGCGCGGTGAAATTCGCCAGCAAAACCACCAAGACCAAAGCCGCGCAGATATTGGAAGCGGCCCTGCAAACCGCCACGACGTTCAGCGCCAAGGCTGCAAAGGATCCGCAAGCCCGCAAGGCCGCCGTCCCAGGCTTCCTGGCCCGAGTGGAGGAAATCAACCTCACCGCCATCAAGAGCAAGGGCTTCGCCTTTCTCATGCCCACCGCGGAGGAATGCGCCGACCTGCCCTGGCCGCAACTGGAAACCCTTTTGGGCCTCCTGGACGGCATCCGCCGCGAGGCCGCGCATATCGCCAAGGAAAATGCCGCCCGGGCCTTCACCGATCAGCGCCAGGTCATCTCCGGCCTGCGGGCCAAGGCCCAGGCGCATCTGAAGTCCAACGGCCTCATCACCTACGACAGCATGATCGAAGACGTGTGCCTGGCCCTGCGCGAAAAAGAAGAGCGCGTGCGCATGCTCCGCCAGGACTACCGCTACTGCCTGGTGGACGAGTTCCAGGACACGGACCCGCTGCAATGGGAGATCTTCGAGCGCGTCTTCCTCAAAAGCGGATCGGCCAATCCCCTGTATCTGATCGGCGATCCCAAGCAGGCCATCTACCGCTTCCGCGGCGGCGACGTGTTCACCTATATGGAAGCCCGCAAGGCCATGTTCGACTTGGCCCGGAAGGGCGAAGCCCAGGGCGTCGGCCTGGACACCAACTATCGATCCAGCGGCGACATGGTGCTGGCCTACAACGCCGCCTTCACGCATGTGGATTGGTTCCACACCCTGGCCCTGGATCCGGGCGATACCGTCTGGCGCCTCCCCGCCGAGGCCGATCCCATGGGATACCTACCCGTCAAGCACGGCGGCCTGGCGATCCAGAACGCCCTGGATACCACCGGCACCCCCGAGCCCATCATCCTCAAGGATTTCCGCGGCGATGCCCCTCCCGGCGCGCCCCCTGGCAAAGGCCCGGAAAAGACGGCCATCAAGAAGCGCGTCAACCATTGGATCGCCTCCGAGATCGCCGCCCTGATGGCGGACCCCGATCGCCTGCGCATTCCGGACAAGGTAACCGGAAAGTTACGCCCGCTGGCCTGGGGGGACATCTGCGTGCTGGTCCGCAAGAATCCCGAGAAGAACGCCCTGGAGCGCGTGCTGGGCGAAGCCGGCATCCCCGTGCAGGTCAACCGCCGCTCGGGCCTGTACCATGGAGACGCCGCCGGCCACTACCTGGCCCTCTTGGAATCCCTGGAAGACCCGGGCAATTCCGGTAAGCATGCCCGCGCCCTGCTCACGCGCTTCTTCCGCACCGAAGGCGACGCCCCGCCCGCGCATCCCCCGGAATCCCCCCATCCCCTTTTCGAAGAATGGACCCGCCTGGCCGATCGCCGGCGCTGGCAACGGCTCTTCCATTCCCTGCTCTACCGCACCGGCCTGCTCTACCGGGAAAGCCTGGAAGAGGACGGCGACCGCCGCATCATGGACTTCACCCACATCGGCCAGAACCTGGTGCAGGAATCCATCAGCCGCAACCTGAGCCTGGCGGGCCTGGTGCAACACCTGCGCGATCTGCGCGCCGCGGCCCCGGGCGCGGACGAAGACGTGGACATGCACCGGGAGGAATCCGAAGGCGGCAAGGTGGTGCTGATGACCATGCACGTCAGCAAAGGCCTGGAGTTCCCCGTCGTCTTCCTGGCCTGCTTTTCCGGCAACCCCTCTCCGGCCCATTACAAATACCGGGACGGCCTAAGCACCGTGTACAACCTGGACAAGGACGATGTCGACGCCAAGAAGGCCTACTTCGAGGAGTCCGAAGGCGAGGATCGCCGCCTCTACTACGTGGCCCTGACCCGCGCCCGCTACAAACTCTTCGTGCCCCTGTTGCCCAAGGGCGGCGCCGGTAACGCCTCCAACGGACCCCTGGGCGGCTTCGTCGCCGAAGCCCTGCGCACCGCGGCCGTGGCCCGCCCGGACCTGTATCATTTCGCGGAACCGGAAAACTATTCCCGGCCCCTGCCGGAACTCCCGCGCGTGTCCCCGCAGGCTCCACAGGCCCCACAGGCTCCACAAGCTATGGCGCCCACACCCGCCACACCGGGCGCCAAGTCGATCGCGCCTCCGGTCATCGCACCCGCCGACGACCTCTTCCTCGACTATCCCAGGGAAGACGCCCTCTCGCAACCCTCCGCGAATTTCTCCAAGCGCCGCCGCAGGCTCTCCTCCTACTCGCATCTGGTCCGCCACAGCCACGGCCTGGCCGCGGAAACCGTGGAAGGCCGCTTCGACAAGGAAGAAGCTCCCGCCTCCGCGGAAATGTCCGCCGCAAGCGAGGGCGCCGAACCCACATCCGCCGCCAGCGCCGCCGCATCCACCGCCCCGGCCTTTCCCGGCAACGCCCTGCCGCGCGGCAAGGACATCGGCAACATGTTCCATGAAATCCTGGAGCGCATCGACTTCGCGGTCGCAGGAGAAGCGCCCGCGCCGGAGGCCCTGTTCGCCCACGCGCCCACCCGGGACCTGATCCACGGATGCATGGAAGACCATCGCTTGGACCAAACCTGGCGGGCGGGCGTGGCCGATGTCGTCTGGAACACCCTGATGGCCCCGCTTCCCGATCCCGCCGGCGGCGCCTCCTTCCGCCTGGCCGAGGTCTCCCAGCGCAAACCGGAAATGGAATTCCTCTTCCCCTACCCCGCCCTATCCGGCGCGGCCGGCCCGGACGGCTATCTCTGGGGCTTCATCGATCTGGTCTTCCGCCATCGCGGTCGCTACTATCTGCTGGATTGGAAATCCAACCACCTGGACGCGTACGGCCACAATGATCTGGATCGCAGCATGAAGGAATCCAGCTACGATCTGCAGTACATGCTCTACTCCCTGGCCCTGGACAAATGGTTGCGCAGCCTGATCCCGGACTACAGCTACGAGGTCCATTTCGGCGGCATCTATTACGCCTACCTCCGCGGCATGCGCGCCCCCGCCACGGTCGACGCACCAGACCCGGGTACCGGCATCTTCGCCCTGCGCCCCACTCCCGCGCAAATGCGCGGGGAATATCCCCTGCACCTGGCCAAGGTGATGGGGGCTTCCGGCAGCGGCGTCCGCATCGACGCCTCCCTGTTCCTGGGCCGGGAAGCGGGCGTCCCGTGAAACGCGGCCCCGAATCCCTCCTGCGTAACCTACCCGTTACCCTGGGCGGCGCCCTGCGCCCCGTGGAAACCCTGTGGGGCCGTCTGGAACATGCGGCTGTGGAAAAAGGCGCCCTCGACAAAGTGGACATCGCCCTCATCCGCACCCTGGCCCGCCGCACCGATCGCCTCGAGGACGCCGCCCTGCATACCGTGCTGGCTTGCCTCCTGGCCACCATCCGATCGGGAGGCCTGCGGATCCCCCTGGAACCGACCGCACTCTCGATCCGCGTCCTGGACTTCCTGCGCGGCATCGTCCCCGCACGGCCGGAAACCCCGCCCGAATCCGCCGAAGACATGGAACTTGCGGACCTCCCCGTCCTGGCCCTGCGCCTCT
Organism: Fibrobacterota bacterium; assembly: GCA_028287505.1. Taxonomy (GTDB): domain Bacteria; phylum Fibrobacterota; class Fibrobacteria; order UBA11236; family UBA11236; genus Chersky-265. The sequence goes on from JAQBPN010000029.1 coordinate 14,401, forward strand.
CCCGGGAATTCGCCCAGGCCCGCCTGGCCGGAACCTATGCCGCCGTGATCGGCGAGCCCCCGGAGTTCAAACCCCTGCTGCATACCCGCGGGGGCCTCTACTTCCAGAAACACCAGGCTGCCGAGGCCGCCGTCAGCGGCAAGCTGGCGAAGCTGCTCTCCGCCCCCGATTCCGCCCTGTCCCCTGCCCTTCAGGGTAACTTCCTGGATACCGTACTGGACCGGTTTCCCCTGCGCCTGATTCTTGGGGCCATCCCGGCTATGCCGGACACCGCCACGCCGAATACACCCGCCGCGCCCATGGTATTCGATCCCCGCCAGAAGGAAGCCTTGGCCCTGGCCCTGCGCAAACGCTTCACGGTCATTTCCGGCGGCCCCGGCACGGGCAAAACCTCCCTGGCCGCCAACCTGCTCCGGGCCTGGTCCCGGGCCTGGCTGGCCGCGCCCGAAGCCATCCTCCCGCGCATCCGCCTGGCCGCCCCCACCGGCCGCGCGGCCCAACGCCTGGCGGAATCCCTCCGCCGCAGCCTGGAAAGCGTCAGCTACGGTCCCGCGCAAGCGGACGCCGCCACCGCGGATGCAAATAGCGAACCCGCCATCGATCGCTTCGTCGCCGATCTCCCCTGCGAAACCCTGCATGCCCTGCTCCGCTACAATCCCGGCACCGGCGAGTACTTCCACCAAAGCCATCGCCCCCTGCCCGCCGACCTGGTGGTGGTGGACGAAGTCTCCATGGTGGACATCTTCACCCTCTCCCGCCTGCTGGACGCCCTGGAACCGCATGCCTGCCTGGTGCTTCTGGGCGATATGGATCAGCTCCCCTCCGTGGAAGCCGGATCCGTGCTCGCCGATCTCGTCCCGGACGGGGCCACGGCCGATCATCCCTTGCGGGACAACCTGATCCTTCTGGAACGCAGCCATCGCTCCGAAGCCGGTATCCTGGACGTGACGCGCCGCATCAACGCCATGGACGGGGCCGGAGCCCTGGCCGCCATGGCCGCGCCCCTCACCCACGCACCCGCTTCAGAAACCGCCGCGCCCGGCCAAGGCCAGACCGGACCCTGGCCCATCGCCTTTCTGGAAAGCGGCCGCAAAGTCGTTACCGGAGGCGGATGCCGCATGCTGCTGCCCGGCTCCAGCGCCGGAGCCGGCACTGGCAATGGCCCCGGGCCCGCCTATCGCCCCGGCTGGGACGGATGGTTGGAATCCTGGGTGGATTTCCATTACCTCGATCACGCCTTCGACCCCGCCCGCTTTCCCGGCCGGACCCTGGCCACGCCGCGCAGCGCATCCTACCAGGAACTGGTCTTCGCCCTGGGCCGCTTCCATCCGCCCGAAGACGCGCTCTTCCACGCCGGCCTGGCCTGGAAATCCAAAGCCGGTCCGCCGCCCCAAGCCGACTTCGCCGCCTGGCTGGCCGCCCTCGACGAACTGTTCGCCTATCTGGATCAGGCGCGCATCCTCACCTTCACGCGCAAAGGCTGGCACGGATCCGTCTCCGTCAACCGCCGCATCCGCGAACGCCTCATCCGCCGCTGGGATCCCCACGCCGCGGAGGTTGGAAACGATGGGAACGAAAGCTTCAACGGCTCCCCGATCCTGATCCTGGAAAACGATCACGGTAAAGGCCTGTTCAACGGCGACGTGGGCGTGCTCCTCCGCCTCAACGGCCGGCCCATGGCCTTCTTCCGCCGCGCCGATTCCTACCTGGCCTTTCCCGCCGCCTTCCTCCCGCGCCACGAACCCGCCTTCGCCATGACCGTGCACAAAAGCCAAGGCTCCGAATACGATCAGGCCCTGGTGGTCCTTCCCGAATCCGGCAACCGCCTGCTCTATAAGGAAACCCTCTACACCGCCCTCACCCGGGCACGCTACTTCGCCGGCATCTACGGACCCGCCGAGGTGTTCCTGGAAGCGGTCGCGCGGAAAGTGGTGCGCGAATCAGGCCTGCCCGATTACCTGGGCGCCCTAGTGAAAGTCTAAGCTGTATCCAGGCGCAATCCGTCCGGACTCCAGGCGCAATCCGGGGGCAACCGGGAACCGTTCTGGGAGTGGGGCGGATTTGCTAGTTTAAGCAGAAAAGGGCCCAAACGGATGCGCCAGCGCCAACTTTCCCTTGCTCAGACCCCGGTCCCATGGTTTAATAGATCCAGTCGGAAAACCCTATCCTGAACAACCTGGCCGCCTAACTATGCCTTTTATCGAAGTCGTCAGTAGCCCAGCCAATCTCAAGAGCAACCGCTTTCCCCTGCGGGAAGGCGCCAACATCCTAGGCCGCGACAAAGGCTGCGACATCGAAATCCCCGATCCGCGCATTTCCTCCAAGCACGCCATCATCATGGTCAAAGGCGACAACGTCGAGTTCATCGACCAGAACTCCACCAACGGCATCTACATCGACGACCAGCGCCAACGCGCGGGCCGCTGGGCCCAAGGCGCCACCGTATTCATGGGCAACACCGAGATGCGCCTCAAGGGCGGGGCCTCCGTGGACATGAGCCTCAAGTCCGGCACCTCCGCCTGGGGCCAAAAGGAAAATACCGGCACCCACGGCAACCCGGCCAACATGGCCCTCAGCAACGCCAACTTCGACTTCAACATCGTCGAGGAAAAAAAGATCGACGGGGATGCCGCCGACGCGACCCTGCAAGCCGGCCTGGAAACATTCGCCAAGCGCATGCGGGTCATCAACCGCATGATCAAATCGGTCAGCGCCACCATCACCATCCCGGACCTGCTCGACCGCACCATGACCCTGCTCTTCGAAGCCGTCAATTGCGACACCGGCTATATCCTGGTCACGGACCCCGCCAACCACGACAACATCAACGCCCTCATCGCCTACGAACGAGGCAAGCGCAAAGAGAACCTCGAATAAAAGCTCTACAGCCTCACTCTCGTCTCCACCGTCATCCTGAAGAAATCCGGCTTTATCTTCTACAG
>JAQBPN010000045.1 GCA_028287505.1 Fibrobacterota bacterium
TTCTGTTCCGCAGTCAAAAGGCGCCGCCCACCTGGCCCTTTTCGGCAGTGTTTGAGGATTTCTTCGATCATCCGGTTCTCCTTTTTTAGGTTTGGAACCGGTCCGAAAATTCAGTCAAATAAGATCACTGCGGGCACATTGTGCGAAATGGGCCCCTGTATTTTTTGGAGGCGGGTAGGTATCGGATTTCGGGTCGGCTCAAGCCAAGACAGACTTTGTCGTCCCAAAGCGCGGGGAAATGTAGCGGCCCGAAGCTAGATTTGGGGTAGGGGGAAATGTCTTGAATTGCCTTGTCTCTTCGTCTTGACATGAAAGGGTATCGGTAATGAATCGAAAACCGGAATTCGCAAAATTAATTTCCCTCTTCCTGTTCGTCTTTTTGGGGATCGACTCCACGGTGCAAGCGGCCGCGGCGAAATTTAAGGTGATAGCGTTTTGGTCCGTCGACGGAAAAGGTCAACAACCTGATGACAAGGCGCATGACAGCTATTCCCATGAGAGCAATGTTTTTTTTCCCAAGTTGGGCGCGCAAAACAATTTCACCTACGACTCTACGCAGGATTGGACGAAGCTGAACGATTCGGCCTTTCTCTACCAATACCAAATCGTGATGTTTTTGGATGATTTCCCCGCTCCCAACCAACAGGCCGCTGTTCGCAAATACATTGAACGCGGAGGCGGGTTCATCGCCTTTCACATTTGCGCCTACAACTATCCCGGGGATACCCATGCTCCGGCTTGGCCATGGTATTTCGACACCTTGTTTGCCGGCGGACAATTCGTAAACAATACCTGGCTGCCGGTATCGACCAAGCTGAAGGTCGAGGATACAACCGACCCTGTCACCAAGGGCTTTCCCAAGGTCTATACGTCTGAAGTCAGTGAATGGTACAGTTGGAAAAATGACTTGCGTAAAAATCCGAATATCAAAATTCTCTGTTCCGTGGATCCTTCCGGCTTTCCGGTTGGAACCGATCCGGCGCAATCATGGACCAGCGGTTATTATCCGATTGTCTGGACCAACACGAAGTATAGGATGCTGTATTGCAACAGCGGCCACAACGACATGAATTACTCGACCAACACGGCCTTGTCCCTGACTTGGAGCAATGCGCAGCACATCAAGCTCATCTTGAACACCCTTGAATGGCTCGGCAGTCCCCCGTCTACTTCGACGAAATTTTCAGGGGAGATGTTCATGCAACGTAAGCCTGAGATGCAAATCCATTTCGAAAATCCGGGGCTGAGCATTTACCGCTCCGGTATCAACGATTTCGGGATATCCATTTGGGATTTACGAGGTAACCTTATCTCGCAAGGGCGTTCCTCCAATGGGAACTATTCCACCGGCGATCTTCAGATTGGAAAAGGATTTTACCTCATCCAATCCAAGTCATCGCAGGGAAATGAATCCAAGGCCGTCAGTATCCACTGATCGGCACCATTCTTTTAGTTGGCGACCTTGAAGGTAATCGTTCCGGCGCCACCGGGCGTTTGCGCCGTGATCTGGATAATAGCGATCGCACCCTGTTCAGTCTTGGCGATGAAAACGTCTCCCGAGGCGACCAAGGCGTCCGGGGTCGGTTCGGTGGGTTCGGTCCAGAGCGCGGCGACATCCGCCTTGGTGTAGACCGTATCAAATCCTGGAAAGTTCTGTAATTTGTAGAACGCGGTCGCATTAGCCGTTCCTGTCCAGCCGCTGGTGAAGTTATTACCGGTCGATTTCGCCTTATCGGGCGAGAAGAGATAATCACCGGCAGGAATACCATTGGCGCCGGTGGAATGGGCGTAACAGAGATCGATGGCTGTAAGATTGGCAGCCGAGGTCGCAGCGGTGTAGATCGCCGGTTCATCCAAATCGATCGAGCTTCCTTCCACAGACTGGTTCGAACCCGCGACCAGGGTCGTGGTAACGAGGTCGGTCGGCTGGATCACGGTAAAAGCGACGGAATCGGTGGAGACCTTGCCGTCGCTCGTCGCCTTGAGGATGAGGTAGTACTTTCCGCGAGTGACTCCGAAAAGACCTCTGATCCTCGCGTTGGCATCGGCATTCAGGTCAACGACCTTTTTCTGCACGACCGAATCGTCTATTTCAAACATGGACGACGCATCCACGCCGTTCTTGCCGTGAACGGTGAAGGTGTATGCTGTAATGGTCGACGTTCCCGTCAGGGTGCCGTTGATCCTCCCGAAAGCGCTGCTGACGGTATAAATGCTGTCGGGCGACACCGCAAGGTTGCTGAAGCTGACCGAATTGCCCGCCGGGTCCGTGGGACTCGTGGTTTCATTACACCCCGTTAAAAGCGCCACCATCAATGCTACACTGTGTAACGCCAATACCTTCTTCATACTGCCTCCCCTTCTTGGGAAAATTTGTAAAAATGTTGTGATGAGGTTGATTGCGGGACGGCTATAGGCCGGTAGCCCGGAGAACACGGTGGCCCGCTTGGTCCTCGAAAAGAATGAGTCCTTTTCCGAAAGCGGGCGAACTCAACCAGGGTTTTTCCGATTCACTGCCAAGATACCGCCCGCTCAAATCGAATATTTTTCCGGAGGTGCCCGGCGTGTTGTGTCTGTTTGCATTTCCCGCATGGACTCCAACGGTCCAATCCTTGACGGGTACGAAATTATCGAACACGGTTAACTTGGTCGGGCTTACGGTGCCCCTCTGCCAGGTTATCAGCCCGTCGGTGGTATACCATTTCAAGCCCATGCGGTCGAACCGGCTGCCGAACGAGGGGAGCCTGGTTGCGAATTCGGTCCAGGCCGCGGACGTATTGGCGCTGGTTGGCAGCCACGCGACTTCGGCAACCGATAACAATCGCGGCCACATTTGCTGGTCGGGGTAGGTTGCATTGATGTAAAGGAATTCGCCCCAGACTGGAGCGGTGATGCCGAGTGCGTTTGGTCCAGCCTGGCCCATCGGCGTTAAATAGATGGTCTGCAAGGTGTTGACGGTGTTCCAGGTCGCGCAATTCGGTTGGCCGGCCTTATTGCAATAATCCAGGAACAGGTCGTCCTCCCAGGAAATGACGCCGCCGACGGGACGGTTGGCGAGATAGGGTTCGACAAGCGTGGTCGGATCCTGATATATCTGCTGTCCCTGGTAGCTTCCCCCGATCTCGCCCCATCCGATCATCTTCTTTCCTGCCGCACGGACTTTCTTCTCGGCCAGCCTTATGAAAAGCGTATAGTCCGCGATCGGAGTCGCCGCTTCATCTCCGCCGATGTGGATATAATCGGATGTCGTGAAAACCGAGGCCAACACCCTGATGCATTCGCTGAAAAGGGAGTCCACTTCCGGGGTGGCCTGTGAACCGCATTTGAAATAGGCCCCGTTGGGGGTGACTATGCCATACGCTGGGTAGGCTGCCACTGCGGCCCTGCAATGCCCCGGCAGGTCGATCTCAGGAAGAACGGTAATGTGGCGGAGCGCGCAATATTGGACGAATGCGCGCAGCTCGTCCTGGGTGTAATACCAGCGTGTTCCGGCCGGAGGCTTGGCGCCGCCCGTCTGGCTCGCGGCGGCCATGGTCGTCAGGTTCGGGAACTTGGGGATTTCGATTCGCCACCCCTCGTCGTCGGTCAGGTGCATGTGCAACACATTCATCTTGAACAGGCTCATCCGGTCCGCTTGTTTGCGGAGTTCATCCAGGGTTATCCAGACCCGGGCAGGATCGATCAAAACCGCGCGCCACGAATAGCGCGGTCTGTCCGTAATGGACACGGCGTCCAAGGTGATGGTTGCCGGAACCTGGGCGGGTGCTTTCAGTTCCACCTCAGGCGGGAACAATTGCCTGAGCGTTTGAATCGCATAAAACTGCCCGGTTGAAGTCGGGGCGGTGATTGCCACGCCGGTTGACGTCACAATCAACGAATAGCCTTCGGTGCCGAACCCCGTGGTGTCCTGGACAATGGTGAGGGTGAATTGCGCGCTGCTTTTATCGCCGACGATGGTTGCTTTTTTATTGGCCTGGGCGAGCAGCTCCTTCAACCACGCCACGGCTGTATCTGAATTTGCATCACCCCAGATTGAGACATTTGCCGGAACGGTGAACGTCCCCGTTCCAAGGGTCAAGGTTCTAGGCTTGGGAATGATGTTAACGGCTGGGAAGGAACTCATCGAAAACAGCAGCACCGCCACTATTGCAGGAAGGTACAACCTCTTTACATTATGCATAGCGTTGCCCCTTCATTCATTGTTTTGCAGGAATAGGTGGTTTGCAAAATCCGGGTAGTTTGATACCCTTTGGCGCCTAAAATATAATAAGCGCTTCAAATCCAAGCTGAGTTTCAGGCGACTCCGATTTAATTAGGGAACCGGATTTAAACAAAAAACCCACATCGCCCAACACCGCCAGCCAGGAAACCGCGGGCATACTCCGCATTGCGGTTTCGCAAGTGGCCTGGGAAGGCATGCGCTTCGGGGTCGACACTTCCCACTCAGCGCGTGTCCTCGTTAATCGCGCATGCCTTCCCAGGCCACTTCCGGCGTGGCAAACGTTGCATGCAATTGTCCCTCACAAGAGGAATAAATCTCGAAACTGCCCCCCAAGAATTGATACATTTCAAAAGAACCCGACCTGGAGATTCCGCCCCTTTTCATTTTGATTCTTCGGGACAATTCCACACATGTGCGCATCTAACGCGAACGAGGTAACCCCATGCTCCTTCGACGATTCGCCCTCCTAGCCGCCACACTACTGCTCCAAACCCTCCCCCTCTTCGCCCAAACCGACTGGACCTGGCGCAACCCTCTGCCCCAAGGCAATCCCCTCCACTCCGTCCTCTGGACCGGCACCCGACTCATCACCGTAGGCGACCTGGGCACCATCCTCACCTCCCCGGATGCCATCGCTTGGACCCCGCGGACTTCGGGAACCTCCCAGTTGCTTCGCTCCGTGGCCGGCACCGGCGACCGGCTTTTGGCCGTCGGGGATTCCGGCACCATCCTGTCCTCTTCCAACGGCGACGCCTGGATCGGCCGGGCATCCGGCACTCTGCGAAAGCTTTCCTCCACCGTGTGGACCGGCAGCCAGTGGGTGACCGTGGGAGACTCCGGCTCCATCCTGACTTCCCCCGATGGCATCGCGTGGACCTCCCGGACCTCGGGCACGACCCGGCATCTCTACTCCGTGTCCTGGTCGGGCAGTGTGTTGTTGGCCGTGGGGGATACCGGCACGGTACTGACTTCCTCCAACGGGATCGACTGGGTCTCAAGGACCTCGGGTACCGTCAAGACGCTCTCCGGGTCCGTATGGGCCGGAACCGGGTTCGTGGTGGTGGGGGGAAACCTTGGAGGGCTTGGCAAGGTGCTGACTTCGCCGGACGGAATCGCGTGGACGTCCCGGGATTCGGTGGCGGCGCCCAGGAATCTTTATGCGGTGGCTTGGTCCGGGGAGAGGTTCGTGGCGACGGGGTTGTTGCAGACCATTCAGACTTCGCCGGATGGGATCGTTTGGACCACCCGGGCGAATAGTAACTCGGGCGGCCCCTACAGTAGCGTGGCGTGGATGGGGAGCCAATGGGTGATGGTGGGGGCTTATGGCGATATTCTGACGTCGCCGGATGGGGTGGCTTGGACCAGGCGATCTTCGGTGCCGTTGATGTCGATGCATGCGGTGATTTGGGCCGGCAACCAATGGGTGGCGGCGGGGGATAGCGGTACCATCCTGACTTCGCCGGATGGGTCGGCCTGGACCTCGAGGACTACGGGGAGCGCTAACGGTTTGCATGGCTTGTGCCGGGCGGGCGGGCTTCTGGTGGCCGTGGGGGGCGGCGGGGTCATTCTTACTTCTCCCGATGGGATAGCCTGGACCAGCCGGGTTTCGGGCGCGACAACCACGTTGGCTTCGGTGGCGTATACGGGGAGCCTGATCGTGGTGGTAGGCGGGCTGGGGACCATTCTGACTTCGCCGGACGGAGTGGTGTGGACGAAACGGAATACGGGTACGGAATTATGGTTCTTTTCCGTGGCCTATGCGGGAACGCAACTGGTGGCGGTGGGGAACGTGGGCATGATTATGACGTCGCCGGATGGGTTGGTTTGGACGAAGCAGGATGCGCACGTGAGCGATGAAATGGCTTCGGTGACGTATACGGGAACGCAGGTGGTGATTGCGGGATATAGTGCTCGTGTCGGCGGAGGGGGTACTCTGTTGACTTCTCCCGATGGTATCGCATGGACGAGCCGGTCGACGGGGGAAACCAATTGGTATCAATCGGTGATGTGGACGGGAAGGCAGTTGGTGCTGTTGGAAAACCTGGGCCGGATGTGGACGTCGCCGGATGGGATCGCTTGGAGGAAGGTGCCTTTGATTATGTGGCTGGGGCCGAGTGCGGTCGCGTCGTCGGGGAGTCTGTTGGTGGCGGTGGGTTCGGGAGGCGCGATTCTGACGGCGCCGGAGGTGCCGGCTTCATTGGTGCAGAAACGGGTTACGGGCGGGGATTTTTCGCTGCGGGTAACAAAAGAGGCGGTGTACTTCGCGTGGCCGGAATCGCAGGGTAACGAGGGTGTGTCGGTGAATGTGTATTCGTTGGAGGGACGTGGGGTGGCTTTGCGGGGGTTGGTGAGGCGTGAGGGAGGGGAAGGTGTGGTTGGGGTTGGGCGATTGCCGGCGGGGCGTTTTTTGTTGGAGGTGAAGGTGGGGGATCATCGCGATTGGAAGGGGTTCCAAATCGACCAAAAATAGTGGCTGGTGGATTTTTAGACGCTATGATAGTAGCGCTCGGAACAAATTCATCATCTGCCTACGCCGATTTCCTTCATGATGTCCGCCAGATTGCTCATGCCCCAATGTTCGGCGTATTTGCCGTCCTGCAACCGGATGATATCGATGACCTGGATGGCTACCTTCTTGTTCGAGGTGGGCGCGTCCATGAACGCGCCCGTATGCGTTCCCCGCAGAATCTTGCGCGTAGTCACCCTGTCCCCTTCGGCGATTTGATCGAGGATCTCCACCTTCAAATCGGAAAATCCTTTCCTCAGCATCTCGAGGATGAAATACACCATGCTTTGAGGTCCATTAGGCGTTCCCGGCGGAGCCGCATGATTGACCAGGTTCTCACCCACCAATTCCCGAAATGATTCCATCCGGCCCTGTTCGATGAATTCCCTATTGAAACGGATCACGGTCGCTTTGTTCTGTTCGACGGTAGATGGCATCTTGCCTCCTTTTCCCGGAACAAAGGATACATCGCCGGGCCGCGGGGGAATTAAGGCTATCCGTCCAAAACCTATCGGCGGACGTCCATCCGTTGCGATTGGAATTCCTTGGGGGTGATCCCGAAGACCTGCTTGAAGGATTGCGTGAAACTGGAGTGGTTCAGGTATCCCACCTTGTGGAAAACCTCGCTCGGCTTTTCCCGACCGTGCAGCAGCATGTCCCGAGCCGCTTCCATGCGCTTTTGCAAGATCCACCTGTTCGGCGGCGCGCCGTAGAGTTTCGCGAACCGCCGCTTGAAAGTTGACAGACTGACATTGCAGAGGAATGCAATCTCCTCCAAGCCGATCCGGGTGGTGAGGTTGTGTTCCACCACCCTCCGGATGGTCAGATCCTCCGACGCATCGTCTTTCAGGAACCGGAACGACCGGATCTGCCGGGGATGTTTTTCCAGCAGGTACAACATCAACTCCTCGAACTTCAGCCGCCGCATTTCCACGGACATGAGCGATCCGTTCCGCAAGAGCGAGAGCAAGGTCCCGATATAGGTATCGATGAAGGCGTCTTTCCTGAAGGCGATGTAGGGATCGCCCGCATGGCCCGGTTCCGCGCGGCTTCCGAGCGTATTGCGGTCGTACTTCAGGAAGAAATCCGTCAGGATCTCGTTGCCGAAGAAGATCAGGATGCTGCGGAATTGGATCCTATCCTTGGGCTTCATGGACACCAGGCAATTGCCGGCGGAAAGGAAATGGAATTCCCCTTCCCTCACTTCCACCTTCTTTTCCGCGAATTGGATTGTCTTTTCGCCGCTGATCACCAGGCTGACAGCGTTCTTATTGAGGATGCTGCGGCCGCTGAAGGACCCCGCCGGGGCGGTATAGTGGTGAAAGATCAGGCTTTCCCGCCCGCTTTTTCCATCGGCGAAAATATCCTCGGGCAGATTGAATACGGCCATGGATCATCCCTCAATTCCGGATTGAAGTATAATTCTTCCCGATCAAGGAATCACCTCCACGAGGCATTAGTGCCTTATTTGCGAGCCTTTTGTATCGACTTTGGAAGCGATTTGATTTAGTTGCAAGATCAATTCAGCGGAAAGCTTCAGGGTTGCAGCTTTCAGGTTCTCATTCAAATGCGCTAAAGATGAGGTTCCTGGAATAAGCAAAATATTCGGTGAACGCTGCAAGAGCCAAGCGAGTGCGAAGGCCTCGGCATTGCGGGCGACCAGCAGGAAAAGGAAAAGGCCCAGGAGACGGGTCGCATGGAGTAACCTCCGAAATCGGGTTTAAGGAACGCTGTCCTCAAATCTAATTAGGAAGGATTGGAAATCGGCTCGAATTTGCCGGGTGGGCGCTCAATAAGATATTGAATGCCCACCCGGGGAAGAATCAAAAGCTCCTAGTGGAACTCAAGACCGGGGTTGCCGAGATGTGGACGGGGAGAGGGAACCGGAAACGTGAACCGGGGCTTTCCCGTCGATCCACATACGAATCCTCCATCCACATCCATGAAGGCTATGGGCGTTGCATCCGTGATGGCAACTCCTTTGAGAGTTGTTTGAACGGCTTTTGAAATGAGCTTCTGAGCCATTGTGCTTATTTCTTTTGCGGAGATGTCTTCCGACAATCGTGCGGCTTGCAAAAGACTGTTCGCGGCTTTGAGATGCGCCATTGAATCGGGAGTCCATGGCGGAATCCGATGGATCTTGCCGTCCGGCCCGATATAAAATCCGCCTCCATCTCCACCGCCAAATAAGACAACCATATATTACCTCCGGTTTTGTGTTTGCGCGACGAATCAGAACTTCGAATCAATACAATACTCCGCGATAAACCGTGCGTCAATCGTTTTATCAAAATAAATAGTTACAGAATGTACATAACATCGCGAATGGATTCGTAATACAGAATCGTAAGCGACAAATATCACGCGACCAAACAAACATTCGCCGATCCGCATTTGCAATGTTACCTGCCGAAGGTGGATTGAATCTAAAGTTAATGCTCTGAAGAGGCCCGCTTCCGGTTGATCTCGGATTACGCCGGGTACCGCCATTTCGGCGGAAAGAATTGGGAAACCGCCTATGTCGTCCGCAAGACCTCTGACGACGGGTTTATCCTGACGGTGAACGTCATGGGGAAGCGCTGCCGGCGGCAGGGGGTCCTTTTCCGAAACATCCTAACTTTTAGTATTGTTTATCACGCGCTTTTTGTTCGAAACATCTGGAGGCTATCATGAACACCAAACTGTTTACCGGCGTTGCCATTCTTGTCCCCTTCCTTTTCCTCGCTTGCGACGACAGCAATTCGCCTTCAGGCCCCACCCTCTCCACGGTGACCCAGGTCAGCCTGGTTCCCCTGAAAGTCGGGGATAAATGGACCATGGGCGTGTCGGATCCCGATGTAACGAACGGTCTGGAATCCTTGATTATCGTCAAGGATGATTCCACCTATGAAGGAGAGGCCATTTATATCGGCGACCTGACGGTATCGGCGCCCACCTTCACATCGGATGGCAGCAAAATCAGCAACCTGAATGAGACGGGAAGGATTTTCCTGAGGAAGTCGGATCAGCAGGTGGTCTACAAGAATGAAACCGTTACCGCCGATGTGATTCCCGTCGGCTCATTGGTTTCCGTCAATGTGAAAATCCTTGCAGAGACAAAATCGGTCTTTACGGGAACCATCCCTACCATTCTTACGCCGGGGCTGGCCTGGACCGTCAAGGAGGTGGCGACCGTCCATACCGAGAACTATGCCGACGGTGAATTGGGGGACGAGACGGATTCGGTCGAAACCAAGACCAGCTCCTATACCACCAAGAGCATCTACAACATCACGGTCCCCGCGGGAACGTTCGCGGCGATCGAAATGGATCATGCCGTCGCCGAGACGGGGGAGTCCGCGGTCGAATATTACAGCGAGGAGGCCAAGATGACCGTCAAGCAAACCTCCAAGCTGGCCGATAAAGGCACCGCCGTATTCGAGCTCAGGTCCTTAAGCCTCGTCAAATGAGCATCCTCAAAAGAATTGTTTACGGAGCCTTGATTCTGAATTTGCTGGTCGCTTGTGCGGATAATTCCGCCCATGTCAACTTCCAGAACGACGCCTTTTCCATGAAAAACCTGAAAGCCGGAAGGTTGACCTTGGTCATGCCGGTCAAAGTGGAAGTGACCGAATTCAAAAAGTCATTCGAAAACCTGTTCCAAACCCAGGACTCTTGCCTCTCCTATATGGCCCGGGTGATTTCCGATTCGATGCGGAGCATGGAGAAACACGGCCATGGAATACCGGCTACCCTGACCTATTCGGATGCGTTCGACCACGATCGGAATGATGAGCGGATGTTCGAGGAAACCCTGGATCCGAAATACGCACAGGCCACGGATACCGTTTTCAGGACATCCGATTCGAAATACGTCCTCACGCTGAAGAATGTCGCCATCGGCGAAACCAATACCAGCAGTCCCGGTATGGTCACGGGTTCTACGCCTGGAGGAGGGCTTACCATGGCCGGTTCCAGCTCCTCGGAGAGATGCTTGGTGTCTTTCGATGTGGATATCTGGGACAAAACCAGGAAAAGGAAAATGGCGAGCGTGTCTTTTTCCGGGTCCTGCAAAGTGGTTCTTTTCGCCTATGAGACGGCGTTGCAGGTTGCCATGGGGGATTGCCTGCGGCACTTCGTCACATTCCTGAAATCCGGAAGCGCCTAGCTTGAAGAAGCTATTATTCATCCTAGGATGATGAGAAAAGCCGCCGACATCGATGCCTACATCGCCGATTTCCCCGAGGACGTCCAGGCGCGCCTGCAAAAGCTGAGGGCCGTCATCCGCAAAGCGGCGCCCAAGGCGGAAGAAGCCATCAGTTATCAAATCCCCACCTTCAAATTGTTCGGCAACCTGGTGCACTTCGCGGGCTATGGGCACCATATCGGATTCTATCCGGGCGCGGCCGGCATCGCGGCTTTCAAGAAGGAAATTTCCGGGTACAAGAACGCGAAGGGCTCCGTGCAATTCCCCTTGGACAAGCCGATCCCCTTTGCCCTGGTGGCCCGAATCGTGAAGTTCCGGGTGAAGCAGAATACGGCCAAGCAATTGCGCAAAAAGGGGTAGGCCGGAACCATGGCCCCAAGGCATTTGCAGCGGCACCGCACCCAGCGCATCGGATTAACGGCGGCGGTCGGAAGGCTGTTCGGGACCGCCGGCTAGCGAACCCTCACTCCGTCCGGGAAGCCTGGTTCGACTGCAGGCGTTTCGCCTGTTCCAGGTGGGCGGCGACGTGGGTGCGCGTATCGGCCAGATGGGCTTTCACTTCCGCGGTCTGCGCGCTCGGGATCAATTGGTTATCGATCAGGTCCAGCGCTTCCGTATGCCCCTTCGCCATGGCCTCGACATAGGCTTTGCTGAATTCCTCTCCGTTCAGGGCCTTGAGGTTGGTCAATTCCTGTTTGCCCTTGGTGCGCAATCCATCGGTACCCTTGGTGTCCTTTACCTTCAGCTTGAGATCCTTGGCCAGCTTCTTGGTGGCGACCTTGTTCATATCATGTTCCGTCTGGAGCATCTTGGCGAAGGACTTGACTTCGGGGCTGACTTTCTTCTTCTGGGCCGCTTTGGCCGCGTTGATTTCGTTATCGTCCACGGCAATCACGTAGGCAAGGATCTCGGGGTCCGTCATCTTCATTTCGGCAGCGGTGGGGCTTTGCGCGGCGGGAGCCGCGGTCTTGTCGGCGCCGGTCGCCGGGGTCTGTTCGGGTGCGGGAGCGGCGGCGGGAGTGGATGCGGGAGCCGCGGAGGCGGGAGCGGCCAGATACAGGGTAGCGGCCAAGGCACCGGCCATTCCGAGGGCGAGGAACTTCAGGTTATGTGTCTTCATGATTGTCCTTGCTGAGAAGTGTGGACCGATCGGGACCTGGGTCCGTTGCCCGTCCGCCATGCCCTTTTCGGAGCCTATAAGAAAAAGATCTTGCGGTCGGAAGGCAAGAAGTATTATCCCCGGATGTTTTCATCCAATTTGGCGGCTCTTTCGAACCGGAGCTTTTGCTCCAGCATGGATTGCAAGTCCCGCCGTTCGGCCGATTCCATGGCCAGCCTGTCCCAGACCAGTTTTCGCACATCCGCGCCCGGTATCAGAACATTGATGCCGTGCAAATCCATCAGCCGCAAGGATGGTAGTTCCGTTTCCCGGGCCCATAGGATCCATATCTTTTCCGGCTCCTTGGCTCCCGCCAGCTTGTTCACCGATTTCTGTTTGAGAGTACTGTCGATTTCCCAGATATGGTCGATATCTCCCCGCCAGTGCACGTCGCATCTGTGCAGCAGGCTTTCCTGGGGCAGCGGGTAGTATTTCCTTTCCAAGGTCACGTGGTAGTCCAGGTGCTTTCCCAAATCGGAGATGGCCCCGGTAATGGTACGGGTGACGTCGGATTCATACTCGATGGATCGTTTTTCCAGCACCGAAAGGAGCCGGTATTCGATGAAGTTCCTGTAGGTATCGAGGGTTTTCAGGGGCAGCATGCGATGATTCCTTACGGCCTTTCCGCTTGGGGAGGATTCAAAACAAACTAATATTCCAAGGACCCATGAGCCTGGAATACCCGACGCACGGCTGCGAAGTCATTCCCTTTTTGCCGCAATCCCGGTTGGAAGGAATGCGGCAAGCGATTGCCGAGCGGATCGATGCCGCGGTCGCAGTCTCGCGGATTCCTCTCGGCTCCCGCTTTCCCGAAGAGACCCTCGAGAGACGGTTGCAGCGGATCGCCGGCTTCGACAAGGCCCTCGCGGAAGAAGTACTCATGGCGGTGTATAGCGACGCCCACAAGGATGAACGGATCGCCTTTCTCGACGGGTATGCGCCCCTGAGGGCGATTGCCGGGAATTTGGTGGGAAAGGAAATCCGCTCGTTCACCATCAGGGTGCGGGCCAATGTGCCGGGACTTCCGGGACGGCGGCAGGGATGGCATTCGGATGTATCCATCCTTGATGGCGGCGAGTTCGCCAGGGTTAAAATCGCGTGCTGGCTGCCTTTGGTCGATGCGCATGCCGGAAATGGGACCCTGGAAGTGGTTCCCGGAATCCGGGCCTTTCCCATGGCGCATGAAGGCGGTCCCGCCGGGCATACCATCCGGGAAGAAGATCTCGAGGGCTTCGGAAAACGCATTGTCGATTGTGATGCGGGAAACGCCGTATTCCTCGATGCTTTCGTGCCCCATCGCGCCCTTCCCAATCCGGGCGACGAAGTACGCTGGAGCGTGGTGACCTGGATGATGGTCTGAAAAGCGGATGACCGGCGCCCTTTCCAAGATTGAAAAAATCAAGGAAGAGACCGGCGTGGGCAAGGCCAAGAAGACGAAGTGCCCGCAGGATCAATCCAAGGTCTGCAAAGAGTTGTTGGTGGTTGTCGATGGGGCGATAAAGGAGATGCAGTAGACTCCTGAGCCCTGAGGGTCGGAATCATCAAGGACCGGTTTTGTTCTTATCGCGCCGCTGGGATTTCGAACCCGCGGCCCAGGAAATCCTCGCCTTGGCTGACGCCGCCCTTCCCGAGGGAAGAGACCCAGATTTTTAGACCGCTGTTCAGCAAGGCGCGGGGGCCGCCAGTAGGCTGGCTTTTACGGTCTGTGTCGTGCAGCAGGGCGGTGACGCCGTTGTGCTCGATGGCCAGGGAATAGAATTGGACTTTGCCTCCCACCGTGCTCGCGCCGGTGTTGTCCTGCACGTAGGATCCGGCCTTGAAGTAGTAGGTGTCCGTTTTCCAGGTGGCGGCGGAATAGTCGTAGGTGACCGATTTGCCGTTGACCGTGGCTTTGAGTTTGTTGTCCGTCATGTCCAGGGTATAGTTCAGGGTGTCGCCGAGGCTGAAGTTGCCCAGGCCCAGGCGGACCTCGTCGGTGCGGTTCGGCTCCACGGCGGCCTGGATGGCGCCGTTGTTCCAATAGAGCTTGACGATTTCCGAGCCGGTCAGATTTCCGTGGATTTGCCCGAAGATGAGGAGACCATTGTCGGGAACCTTCGTGACCCGGCATTTGGCGGTGAGAACGTGGTGGCCGTCGAATTTCCATTCCCCGCCCGGCCACACTTCCCGGAGTTCCGAGCGCGGGTAATGGCTATTGGGAGTTGTGCCCCCGGTCACCGGGCACCAGAACGTCATGGAGCCGTCGGTGCCAGTGGAGAAGTAGGTGGAGGTGTAGCCCGCCATCAGGTCGGCGCCTTTGATTTGCTCTACGCTGCCGCCGGACGCAAGGGGAAGCTGCAGGGTCCACATCGACAAGGTGAAGTTGCCGCCGGGCGCTTTGGCCGGATCCAGGGCTGCGCCCGCGGACAGGGCCGTTCCCGAGAGGATTCCGATCAAGAGAGAATTCCATCGCATCGCCATATGTAGGGGAATATAGGGCGCCCTTGCCGATTGCACCGGGAAGAAAGCCGGGGCCGGGAGTCCCGGTTCCCTGCGTGTTACGGAAACGTCCGTCCGAGCGTACGGCCAAGGGGGGTAAATATCCTTTAGATTGTTGGGCCCGGGTAAAACGGATGTAAATTTCGGGGTATGGGCCTTGTTCTACGCCTCCCTCTTCGTGTTCTGGTTTCTGCTTTCCTGGCTGGGCGGCTCCACCGCTTTATGTCGGTGGTATTTCGCGTTGGTGGTCGCGGGAAGTTTCGCATGCGGCATGTACGGGCCCCGGGGCGGCACCGAACCGGACTTCAGCGAGGAGCGGGGGAAAAAGATGCTGTACGCGGCGATTGCGTTGGCCTCGGTTTTCGCGTTCGAACGGATGGGCTTCGACATCCAGTACCGGATTAAAGCCGTTTCCATGGCGCCGACGCTGGGGGATGGCGAGATCATCTTTTCGGATCCGTTTTCCTATGCGCTGCTGGGGCGGGAAATAAAAAGGGAAGACATCGTCGTGCATCAGAGGCCCGGCGGCGGCAACATCTTGAACATCCACCGGGTCCTGGGGATTCCCGGGGACAAAGTCATGGTGAAGTTCGGTTGGGTCTAACACTCACGGCCCCCGGCGCTTGCCCTTCGCGTCGGCCGCTGCGCCTCGGGCGGGGAAGACCCGGTCCCAAGGCCTGCGTTGCATCCCGGGTCTTTTGCCTTTGGCCCGGCCCAAGCGGGCCCGAGGGGAAATCGAGGAGGCCGGCGGGATCAACAGGTTTTCCAGGTAGAATCTTTCCCCCGTGATCCAGGGTTTGAGCAGGATGTCCGGATCGCCGTCCCCGTCCATATCCGTGGCCGCGCCTTCGTGGCCGGCTTTACCTTCGTAAACGATCCACTCCTTCCAGCTCCCGCCTTTGCCGTCCAGGTTTTCCCATAGGTAGGCCTTGGGCGTGCCTTGGGAAGTGGGTCCGCCCATGGAAAAGATGTCCAGGTCCCCGTCCCCGTCATAATCCGCGATCGCCAGGGTGTGGAAGTCCTGGCCGTCCGTGCTGTCCTTGATCAGATGGCGCTCCCAGGACAATCCCTTTCCATCCATGTTCTTGAACCAGGCCACGCGCCCGTTGGGCAAGTCGCATTCGGTCTGGATCAAATCCAGCTTTCCATCCCCGTCCACATCAAGGATGCGGGCCTTGCCCGAAAGCCCCCAGCCGTTTTCCCATACGCTTCCGAAATCGAGATTGACATGCTCGATCCACTTGAGGCCTTTGCCGCCGTCGTTCTCGAACCAGCGGTCGATGCGGGAAATGTCCAGGTCCCCGTCGCCGTCGATGTCCCCCACGGCGATGCCGCCATGTTGCGGCGGATCCACCCTATACCCGTCCACCATGTGTTCAACCCAAGGCAGGCAGCGGGAGTCGCGCGGAACCGTGAACCAGCGGATGCCGTCATAGTCGATGTTGATGATGTCCTGGACCCCGTCCCCGTCGATGTCCGCGGCCAGGATGTCATGCACGTAGGCATGGGCGGTATCCTGGCATGCGATGAAGGCCGTGTCCCGGGGATGGCCGGGATTGCGGTACCAGTAGGAGCCGGCCACCTTGTCCATCCAACCGTCCCCGTCCACGTCCAGGGCCACCGCGCCCACGTCGGTATCGTTGGAGTCGTTCACCAGATGTTCCTTCCAGCCGTCCGCACCCAGGTTTTCGTACCATTCGGAAGGGGAGCCCCGGCCTCCGCCCGTGAAAAAATCCAGGTCCCCATCCTTGTCGATGTCAACGGGCAGAAGGGTTTCCCGATTGCCTCTGTCGAAGCCCGGGGTGGGGATGGGGTGATACCGGAATCCGGGCAGGGCGGAAACGGTGCCCAGGCTCAGGAACAAAAGCAGGCCGGTTGCGGCGGATCGCATCATGGTTCGCGTTCCTTTTCCCCGTAAGGAAGTGGAGTCTCGTGGGTGCTTGCAATCTAGTGGAAAATCCGGCTCCGGATTAGGGGTTCTTTAGGGAATTTGTTCAATCGTTTGCATCGGCAGGCCCATAATGGTTATTGAAGTCATATTTCCTTCGTTTGCAGCGAATTTCATTTCCGGAACTGAGCATGAATGCATGGGTAAGAAACAAACTTCGCTGATGCGGAGGCTGAGCCATCATAATAAGTGGCTGCGCCATCTGTGCCGCGTGGGCGTCGCCTCCCTTTCCCTGGTCTATCTCCTGATAGGCCTGCTTACGGCAATGGCCGCGCTGGGTCTGGGCGGCAAGAAGATCGATCAATCCGGCCTGTTCCCTTTCCTGTACCGACAGCCGCTGGGGCGGTTTTCGCTCTGCATCCTGGCGTCCGGAATCCTCGCTTATGTTTTCTGGCGCGTGACCCAGGCGGTTACCGATCCCGCCGGATACGGAAAAGGTCCGAAAGGGATTTGCATGCGCGCCAGCTTTCTATTCAGCGCGGGCCTTTATGGGAGCCTGGCTGTCCAGGCCTTCCGGATCGTCTGGGAAGGCCATCCACGCCATGCGCCGGAAAACATTCCCCTGGTGGTGGGCGCGTTGCTGTTGCAGCCCCATGGCCGGGACCTGGTCCGGGCCGCGGCCTTGATCATTCTCACCGTCGGGTTCGTACAGTTCTACCGCGCGATCACCGAACGGTTCCGGCGCCAGATTCCCGACCGGGAAACCAATCGCAAACACGCCGTGCTTATCCGTTGGTCGGGCCGGTTCGGGTTCGCGGGGCGGGGCGTGGTTCTCTCCATCATCGCCTGGCTATTCCTCAATGCGGCGAAGCATGCCAATCCCAGGGAGGCAGGCGGCATCGCCAGGGCATGGGATTTCCTGGAGAAGGAGCCGCTGGGCGCGGTATTGCTGGCCATGGTGGCATGCAGCCTGGCGACCTACGGGGTCTTTCTGGGGGTCAAGGCCTTTGGACTGCAGGATGATTTGATCGGATGACCCGCGCACAATTTGTGCGGGTTTCAAGGAGGGTTCCGTGCCGGTAAAACGTAATTTGACTCGATGGAAGCATCACCATGCCCTATTCTTTGGACTAATCGGGTACCACTGCTATTTAAAAGGGATGTCGGTGTATGAAGCTCATAAATGAGGCCGGAACCTATTACTTGGATGAAAACGGCCAACGGGTGGCCCTGACCTCCACGGACCTGAATCTTTTCAAACAACTGACCCCCATGGGTCGGAAGGTGCGGCTGAGGCAAAGGGCCGTCGAAAGAATGGCGGAGGATAAGAACGATCTGGAAGCCCAGTTGATCATTTCCCTCTTCCAGCTTCCCGCCCGGGAATGGAGTTTCCTGGTTCCCGACTAGCTTTCGGTCCCCAAATACCTCCAGCGTGTGACTTCGCACACACCTTCAGGCTCCGCTTCCAGGTTTACATCAAGATTTCTCCCGCCCCTCTCGATATAGAGAAAGGAACAGGGAGAACAAAGATGAACAACAAGAAGCTCAACACCATCAAGACCATAATCGCCCTCTCGGCGCCGCTCTTTTTCGCGCATTGCGGCCAGAATCCGGCCGGCCCCGCAGACCGCGAAAGCGCCGTTTCCAGCGAGGACGCGGGCGGAGTGGTGCATTCCACCATCCTGTTGGGCAAGGTGGGCGCCTTGGGCAAAACCTCCACCATCAACTTGAGCAAATTGATCCTGACGGCCGTTTCCAACGCCACTCCCGCGGACACCGTGAGGGATACGGCTTTGGTGAGCGGGAACGCGGCCGTGACCGTGGTGCGCAGCCTGACCCTGAAGCCCTTGAGGAATTGGACCCTCAGCGCCAAAACCGTGGACGCCCTGGATTCGGTCATCCATTCCGGTACCACCGCCTCGTTTTTCGTGAAGCCGGCGGACACCACTGCGGTAAGCCTCAACCTGGCCTCCAAGTATTCCATGTACCAGGCCAATTTCAACAGCCTGCCGGACAGTATCGCCTCCACCACCGGCGCCGGCAAGGACAAGCTGAATGTGAAGCGCGTGGTCCTGAAAGTGGACGGCGTGGTCAAGGACGACTCCATCATGACGACGGGATATTTCGCCGGCGGCCAGAACGTCAGCGTGTACTTCGACTATGTCGGCGTCGGCTCGCACACCGTGACCCTGGAAGCATACGGGGACTTGCACACCTATAGCGGCATCCTGTACACTGGAACCGCATCCCTCACCGTCGACGCAGGCAACGACGCGACGCAGTCAGTGACCCTGGGATGGGTGGGACCCACCACGGGAACCGGAAAACTCTCGGTCACCTTGGGCAAGGTCGGCAAGGTCATCGTGAACGGCACCCTGCCCGGTACCATCCTCTAGCCGACGACGTAAGATCAAAAGCGCTGGGGCTCCGAAAAAGGCGCCGGAAGCGCGAGAAGGGACGGCCACAGCGACCGTCCCTTCGCTTTTTCCCGGGAGAGAATCCGCGCGAGGGCGCTGATTCTCAGGTTTGCCCTTCCAGCATGGCCGCGGGGAAGCGCGCCAGGATGTCTCCCACCGCCAGACCGCCGGCTTCCACTTGGAGCTCTTCGCCGGAAATGGCGTCCACCCAGCGCACGGGCGCGTCTCCGGGGACTTTCAGGCGCGTATCGCCCCATATCTCCCTGCCCAAGGGCATGCGGCCTTGCGGGACGAAGCCGGTGAGGAAACGCGGCATCACGGAAACGCACCAGTTCTTGCCGAAGGTGCGCGCGAAGGCGAGCACGCTGTCCTTGCGGGGGCCTTCCGCGCCCAAGGCGAGGTATTCGCCGTATTGGAACACGGAGGGCAGGGTGGCCCGGGTTTTGAGGGCGCGGTAGATGAGAAAGAGTTTGCATCGGCCGTCCTGGGGATGGTCCAGCATGTCCCGGAGCAGACCGGGGAGATCGCGGCCTTCCCGCTCGCGGATTTCCTCCAGCATCCGTTTCCGCACGCCGTAGTCCACCGGCCGGCGATTGTCCGGATCGACCAGGTTGAGGTCCCAGAGTTCATCGCCTTGGTAGAAATCCGGAATGCCCGGGGAGGTGATTTTCAGCAGGGCCTGGGAGAGGCCGTTGAACATGCCGTAGAAGGCGACCTTGCGTTGGAAGGGGAGGAAGGAAGTCAGGAACGGGTTGTTGGGACGGGGGTCGAGGAGCTTGGAGAGATAGTCCAGGAACCCCTCCTCGTATTCGCGATCGGGTTTGAGCCAGACGGTGTGCACCTTGGCTTCCCGCACGGCTTTGACCAGGTATTCGTCCATGCGTTTCCGGAAAGCGGCCGCATCTCCGTCCTCGAAGGGCCAGGCGCCCACCAGGGTCTGGTACAGGAAATATTCGTCGTTGCGATCGGGGACGAACTGGGAGTTGCGCCGGTGCTTGAACGCCTTGTTGATAGCGTGCCATTCGGCGACGTGGGCCTCCCATTCCGCGGGGAGCTCCGAGATCACGTTGATGCGGGCGCGCACGTCTTCGCCCCGTTTGGTGTCGTGGGTGGAGGTGGCATTCAGGGAGTGGGGCCAGGCGGCCAGGCGTTGCCGGTTGAAGGCATGGAACTCTTCCGGCGTGATCCCGAAGGTGTCCGGATTGCCGCCCACCTCGTTGAGGGAGATGAGCCGGTTGTATACGTAGAGGAAGGTATCCTCGATGCCCTTGGCCATCAGGGGGCTGGTGAATTGCTGCAGGCGCATGGCGAATTCGAGGGCGTTCTTCTTTTCCTCTTTGCCGAATTCCGGGACGGTCTGGGCCAACAGCATGCGTTCGATGAAATCGAGTTCATGGACGTGGCTGGGCAGGCTGGCGCGCGCCTTCTCCATGGTCCAGGCGATCACCTGGCGATCGCGCTCGTCGGCGCCGTCCTCGTTGATGTAGGTGCGGTAGACGGGGAAGTGCACGAAGGCTTCTTCCAGGGCCTTGCGGAACCCGGACAGGGTGAAGTCCGAGGCGTGCGTGAAACGGCTGGCGATGGCCTTGAGCTGGTAGACCAGGTTCTCCAGGCCGCCGTAGAGATCCTTTTCGATCAGCAGCCGCTTATCCTCGTTGGCGATGGTGCCGCAGGAGAGTTGGATGCCGGTGAAGTTCCGGTAGGCCGAGTCCATCGTGTCGGAATTGGCGGTCATGCAGAAAAGCCCGTTGGCGGCGTTCAGGAACTCGTAGCCCGTGGTCCCCTGGATGGGCCAATTGGGCTTGAGCGGTTCGCCCGCCGCCAGGATCTTCTCCACCACCACGAAGGCTTCCGGCGCGCCTTCCCGCAGGCGTTGCAGGTATTGCTGGGGATGGTACAGGCCGTCGATATGATCGACGCGCAATCCCGTGACGATGCCGGAGCTGAGGAGCCGGTAAGGGAGGTGGTGCACGCGGTCGAACACCTCGCGGTCTTCCACGCGCAAGGAGATGAGATCGTTGACGGCGAAGAAGCGGCGGTAATTGATCTCCTCCACGCCCACGCGCCAGAACGCCAGGCGGTAGAACTGCTGGGCCAGCAGGGCCGAGAGCTTTTTGAAGCTGCCGGGATTGCCCTTGGAGCCGTTGTGGAGGCGGATGTTCTCGTCCATGAAGATGCGGATGACGGGATTGGATTCGTACAGCTCCCAGAGCATGGACTTGATGAAATGGATCTGATCGTCGCGCTCGCCGCTTTCGTTGCGGTCGGGAAGGTTTTTCAGGATGTAGAACACGCCCATGAGCTTGACGTAGTCGGGATGCTTCCGGTCCATGCGCTTGCGGAGCACCACCAGGTTGTTGCCCAGCACGTCCGCGTAGGAATCGATGCGCAGGGGAAAGGTGGTGGAGAAGTAGCGGATGGACAATCCGTGCTGGTTGAAGTCCAGGGTGATGTCCCCGTTTTCCAGGCACTCGCCGAAGAAGCCGCCCAGGATGGGGGCCAGCAGCTTGCCCTTCAGGCTTTCGTCGTGGTGGTTCCATTCGATGTCGAAGAAGTTGATGTACTGGGACTGGGGCCCGTTCTCGAGCACGTCCATCAGCAGCCGGTTCTCGGAATGGTAGGCCATATGGTTGGGTACGATATCCTGCAGCCATCCCATGGAGCGTTCCCGCAGGTCCCGGGACAGGTTTTCCATCTCATCCACGGTTCCCAGCTCGGGGTTGATGGAATTGTGATCGACCACGTCGTATCCGTGGGCGCTTTCCTCCCGGGCCCTGAAAATCGGGGAGGCGTAGACGTCGGAGATGCCCAGATCGTGGAGATAAGGGACGATATCCCTGGCGGCCGCGAACCCGAAACCTTTGTTGAATTGCAGCCGATATGTCGAGAAGGGAAGACGGATCATGCGGCCTTTCAGGAGGATCCGCGCCGCGGAGCCCCGGGGATAAATAAAATCCCGGGGACTATGGATACAACGGGATAGAAAGGCGGGTTAAAGCCGCCTGGAGGCGAGTTCTTTCCATTTAGGGCTGGATTCCCACACCCGGGAAACCCTCTCCAGGAGCAGCTCCTTGCTGAACGGCTTCCGGATATAGTCCGCGCCTTCCGGGCAGAGGTTCTGGGCCGAAAGGATTTCCGCCGAATACGCGGAGACGAACAAGACCTTGATCTGGCGCTTGATGGAACAGATGCGGTTCGCCAATTCCCGGCCGTGCATGTAAGGCATGATGATATCGGTGATGAGGATGTCTACGATGATGTCGGGTGAGGTTACCAGAGCCATGGCTTCGCGGCCGCCTTCCGCCTGGTACACCGTGTATCCGGCGGTTTCCAGATAGAGGCAGATTAGTTCCCGGACGGACCGCTCATCATTCACGACCAATATTACCGGCTTCCTATTTTCCATAATCCGGAATCCGCCACGAGTCTTTCCCTGGTGTAATAATATTCCCGACTTTGAAAAAAAAGTTCATACTTCCGAACCTTTCATCCGGATTGGTTTTCGCAAACCTGTTGAGAGCACGAATTAATACCACCCGGATTGGATCCGGGCGATCTGACTGTTCGCCATTCAATGTGTAGATAAATTTCTGGGAGCAGATATGGGAAAAATATTCCCGATGATTCAGACGGCGGAATTCCCGTTTTTTCGCAAAATTCGCGGAACGGGCGGTTATTTATCCAGGACCTGGCGGACAATCTGGGAAAGCTGCGCGGGGCTGAACGGTTTTTGCAGGAATTGGGCGCCCTTCTCGGAAAGGGCCTGGCGCACCAGGGAATGATCGGCATATCCGGAGATGTACAGCACCTTCAATCCCGGACACCGGGCCCGGGCGCGTTCCGCGAGCTTGGTGCCCGCCATGCCGGGCATGATCATATCCGTGATGAGGAGGTTCACCTGGAGGCCCGCGTCCAGATCCGCCAGGGCCTTTTCGCTGTCGCCGGTTTCGTGCACGGTGTAGCCGAGCAGCTCCAGGGCCCGCTTCACGAAGGTGCGCACCGGTTCCTCGTCCTCCACCAACAGTACGGATTCCTTGCCGCCCGGAGTGGCTTCCAGGGTGGCGGCTGCCGGCGACGCTACCCCGGCGGGCACGGCCATGGGAAGGAAGATCCGGAATATGGAACCCAGCCCGCTTTTGCTTTGCACGGTGATGTAACCGCCGCTCTGCTTGACGATGCCGTAGACGCTGGAAAGCCCGAGTCCCGTGCCGCTGCCGGCTTCCTTGGTGGTGAAAAACGGCTCGAAGATGCGGTCGCGCACCTCCGGACTCATGCCGCTGCCGTTGTCCTTGACCGCCAGCATCACGTAGGCGCCGGCCGGCGCGTCCCCGGGAGTCTCGTCCTGCGGGCCCGGGAGCTTGACGTTGGCTGTCTCCAGGTTCAGATGGCCCCCGTGGGGCATCGCGTCCCGGGCATTCACCGCCAGGTTCAGGATCACCTGGCTCATCTGTCCGGGATCGACCTTGACCAGGCCCAGATCCGGTTGCAGGCGGGCGGCCACGCTGATGTTTTCGTGGATCAGGCGGCGCAGGATCTTTTCCATCTCCGCCACCGCCGAGTTCATGTTCATCAGGGAGGGCAACAGCACGGTCTTGCGGCTATAGGCCAGCAACTGGGAGGTGAGGGCGGCGGCCCGTTCGCCGGAGCGCCTGATGCCGTCGATGTACTCGCGCAAATCGTCGGGGATGTCCTTGCGCGTCAGGGCCAGGTAGGCGAATCCGTTGATGGCGGTGAGCAGGTTGTTGAAGTCATGGGCGATGCCGCCCGCCAACTGGCCCACCGCTTCCATCTTTTCCGATTGGCGGAGCCGTTCCTGCACGCGCTTCAGTTCCGTGATGTTGCGGGCCACCACCAGGATATGCGTGACATTGCCCTCTTTGTCCTTGATGGGGGTCCAATGCTGCTCCAGGGTCTGGGGCGTGGACAGGGTATAGCTGGTGCTCTCGAAATGGATGGATCGATTGAAGGCGAGGACCTCGCGGGCTTTGGCGTCCCATACCCGGAACCCCTCGGGAGAGAGCCACTCCTCCAGAAGCTTGCCGATGAGCTGGTCCCGCGTTTTCGGCGAGTTGGCGAAATAGGCATGGTTGGCGGCGAGGATGCGGTAACGTCCCGGGGCTTCCACCTTCATCACGCCGACGAGTTCGTCGATGCGCTCGAGGATGGTTTCCAACTGTTCCAGGGACAGCCCGGTGCTTTGGTCCTGGTTACCTTCGAAAGACATGGCTGGTTTTGGGCCCTTCCCGTGACTCCCAAATTATACCTATCGCGGTCCATTCGCGGAATATCAAAGCGGGATATCGGGGGTAAAAGGGAGGATGAAAGGGGGAAGGGAAGGGGCGAAGCATGGAGGGGACACGCTCAACCACCGAACCCCCTTCCCCCAAAGGAAGCGGATCTGTTCCGGCTATTCGGCCGGGTCTGCCAGGGCGCCGGGTTCCGCTTGCAGCCGGTACAGGTATCGTCCGGAGGCGGTACCGGCCAGTTTGGCCACGGAATTGCCGGATTGGCCCGGTTCCGTGACGAAACGTACGGAACGGCCGTCCGGGGAGACTACGGAGAGGCGGTAGCCGCCGGGCGCCAGGGTAAGGGTCCGGGAAGCCAGATAACCGCTTTCCCGGTCCCGGGCGATGCGGCCGGCGCGGTTGGGCGCCACGATGCTGATGGGCACGACCTTGTCCAGGGTGGCGCCTTTGTTGGTGAATCCCTTGTTCATGGCCGAGAGCAGGATGCCTCCGGCGGTCTGGGTGGTCACCGCGTCCTGGCTCACCTGCCAGATCATCATGCCTCCCGCGCTTTGATCCACCACGTAGCCGGCCTTCTGCGAAAGCAGATCGGGGCCGTTGAACATGTATCCCTGGTAGTTGTTGGTGCCCGCCCCCAGGCTGGGGTTGGCCTTGTACATATCGGAATAGGTCATGGTGGCGCCGCCGGTCCTGCCGTAGAAGGGCACTCCCAGCACCAGTTTGGACTTGGAACCCGCCATGCTCCCGAAGGTGCCCATCTCGGAGACGGCCTGGTTATAGCTCGGGTCCCCGTTATCGTACGCCATGATGAGCACGTTGTCGGCCGCGTTCATGGCCGCGGAACCGTAGGCGGCGGCGGCTTCGCCGTTGACGCTGATGGTGACGATCAATCCCTTGGGCTTGAAGGCCGAGGAGATTTCCTGGACCAGGGAGGCCAGGTTGCCCTGGGCGCCCCCGGGAGGCGAGTAGGGGGATTCCCAGTCGATGTCCACGCCGGCCAGGCCGTTGCTGGTGCAGAAGGTGGCTGCCGAAGAGGCGAATTTCGCGCGCAGGTTCGCGTTGCCGGCCACGGTGCCGATATTGTCGGACCGCTCCGCCCCGCCTACGCCCAGGAGCACTTTCACGCCGCGGGTCTGGGCCCGATCGCGGACGTCGATCAGCTTCTGTCCGTTGACGCCGGGCTTCTGACCGCTGGTCGGCACGGTGGTGACGTACGTGTCCGTCAGATTGCCGTCCGCGGGCATCATGATGGAGAAGTAGATGACGTGGGTCAGCAGATCCAGCTGCGCGTTGGTCAGCATGGGGGTGAGATCGAAATCCGGATAGAAGCCGAAGATCTTCATCTTCTTCTGGGCGAAGGCGTTGGGCGCCAGGCAGGATGCGGCCAGGGCCAGGGCCAGGCCCAGTTTAAGGCGCCGGGCGGTGGGGAAAATCTTGCGCGTCATCAGATCCTTTCTTTGCATCCTTGGGCTCAATTCCGGCCGGGTTCGATCAGGTATATGCCGGCGGCCGGCATGGACCGGTTTGCGCCGGAGGTTCCGTAGGTCGCCGACAGGCGGCCGTCGACGGCGCGGAGCCGGACCGAGGTTCCGTTTTCCGGGGAACCCTGGGAGGCGATCCAGGCCAGGGCGGGCGATCCCGAGCCGCCGGATGGATTCTTGCCGCCTTCGCGGGCCGTGATCCGCACGGCCGGAGCGGCCAGGCCTTGCTCGATGGCATCCAACAGGGATTTGGCGCCGGGGGAAGTGTCTCCGCCCAATTGCCAGATCATCACTCCGCCATAGGCTTGTTCCGCCACGTAGGTGGCCTTCTTCTTGATGGTGACCGGACCGTTGAACCAGGTCTTGCCCACCGAGTCCGCGGCGGCGGCCAGTCCGGGATTGGCGTTCACGATATCCTTATAGTCCACGGCGGATCCGCCGGCGTTGAAGTTCTTGCCGTAAAAGGGAACGCCCATCACCACCTTGTCCTTGCGCACGCCCCGGTTCCGCCACCAGTAGTTGATGCCGAGCACGCCTTGCTGATACGTCGAATGCTGCCCCACCACGCTGCCCGGGAAGTCGCCGGTGAAATCGAAGGCCATGGCGGTATAGAAATCGGCGATGTCGACGGAACCCTTGGGAACCCAACGGCCTTTTTCATCGGTCGGCGCCAGTTCCAGGGTGATGAGCTTGGAGGCTCCTATGGAGGCCCGGATGGCCTTGAGGAGCAGGGTGAAGTTGGTGCTGTCGGTCGCGTTGGCCGGGAATTCCCAGTCGATGTCCACGCCGTCCGCCCCCGCGTCCACGATGGCCTTGCAGGCGCCCGCGAACGCGGAGCGGCCGGAAGCGCTGGCTGCCAGGGTGGGGAAGCCGGAAGAGTTGTTGGCCCCGCCGATGGAGGCGATGACCTTCACTCCGGCGCCATGGGCGGTGGAGATGACGTCGCCGGGAACCGACCCGGTGATCTGGCCGCCTCCGCCCGGATTCAGGAAGGCGTACATCAGATGGGTGATCTTATCGTAACGGACGGAAGGGGGCGCCCAGGAGGTATAGAAGCCGAACACGGGAAGCTTCGGCTTGGCCTCCGCCGGCATCAGAAAAGCCGGGAGAAGAACTCCCGCCGCGGCGACGACGCGCGTGAATCCGGTTCGTGAGGTCCATTTCATAGCGTCTCCCAAGTACTCAAAAAAAGCCATTTGCCGCGATTCCCCGCTCGTTGGAAATACCTGTCGGTTACCCCTCTAACCTAGGCGCAATGAGAGTGAAAGTCTATGGAGCCCCGGAAAGAAGTGATGAAATCCTTTTCACCGTCGATTGCGGTTTTCAGGCGAATTTAGGGGTATTGCAAGGGGTTTCGATCAAGATTTGAATCGGCCCGCGGGCGCCGGGCCCGCTACCACCACTTGATGACGTTGCGGCTGGCCAAGGCGGAATAATGGAGCATGAAGTCCGGCCAGATGGAGGGCTGATAGTCCGGCCCGCGGGATTCATGGAACATGGAATAATGGATGAAGTCGAGCTCGGGCAGGTCCGGGCGTTTGCCGGCCAGGTACTCTCCGACGATTCCCTGGAGATAGTCCAGGCGCGCGGATAGGGCTCCCATGCGGCCGTCGATGATTTCCAGGCCGAAGGGATTTCGCTCCCGCAGCCAATAGGCCCGGTACAGGTCCTGCACCTTGGCCAGTTTGCGTTTGGCCACCGGAATATCGGCCGCGATCTTCTTGAGCGCCTTGCGATCCTTCTTCTTGTAGGCGGCAGCCAATCTCGATCGCAGGTCCGCTTTGACGGAGAGAAAGTCGCAGAACGCTTCCGCGAAACGGAAGAGAGGCTGGAAAAGGGTTTTGCGCTTGGCTTTGGCCCGCATTTCCGCGGCGGTCTTCCGGTAGAATTCCCCGGCGGGCTTCACCTTCTTCATGCCGCTGAACAGGCCCTGGGCCGGGTCGTCGTAGAAAAAGCATTTGCCCACGTTGTAGGGCAGCAGGGACTCCACCTTGTAGCCGGCCACGTCGATCTTCTCCACCGAGCGGACCACGTCGAAGTCTTCGCCGAACACGGCGCTGAATTTCCTGCGGGCCGTTTCGTCCACGTTTTCCGTTTCCGTGCATTGGGCCAGGAAGTAGGCGTGGGCCGGCAGGTTCCAATCGAAAAAGCATTCGTGTCCGTCGTCGCCCCAATGGGTGTTGAGGGCGCCCTGGACTCCCACGCGCTTGGCCGAGCCCAGCAGGGTGGAGATGTTGGCCTGGGCCTTGTAGTAGGCGGGGAAGAACCGGGACCAGGACCAGACGCCGGGAGAGACGATGGGATCGTATCCCATGCCTTTGAACTCGGCCAGGTTCTTCGCGTACTTCTCCGTGTCGCACCAGGCGTATTCCCAATAGTTCATGGTCACGTCGGCGGGAAGCAGGGAGGTTTCCGAGGCATCCATCTTGTGCTCGCCGGTGGTGCCCAGCACGATGTCCCCCCACATGGCGGGCTTGAGGCCCAGCTTGCGGCAGATGGCCGCCACCTTGCCGAGATGTTCCACGTACAGTTTGCGGGGATGGATGGGTTCGCCTTCCTTGAAAGCGAGCCCCCGGCCCAGGCCGTGGGTTTCGTCCATGCCGATATGGATGAAATCCGTATCGTAGGGCGCGCGGGCCGCCTCGATCGTCTTTTCGATGAAAGCGTAGGCTTCCTCCGAATAGACGTTGTAGATCATGTCATTGTCTTTGATGGGCGTATAGTGCGGATACTTGAGGATGTGCTCCATGTGTCCCAGGGTCTGGATGCACGGGAACAGGGTCACGCCCCACAGCCTGCCGTATTCCACCAGCTCGCGCAGTTCGGCTTGCGAATAGGCTCCGCGGGCGTATCCGAAAAGCGGCTCGCCCTTTACCGGGTAGGTGTCTTCCGTATACAGGCAGAAGCGGTTCAATCCCATCAGCGCCAGGCAGGCGATCCTGTCCTTGAGGAAGTCCACGCGCGGGACCGCATTGCGGCTGGCATCCAGCATGATGCCGCGGAATGCCAGGGCCGGAGTCTTTTCCACCGCCTTGGGCTTGTCCATGGCCATGAGTTCGCCCAGGGCCCATACCAGGATGTCCGTGCCCGCGGCTTCGATCAGGATTTCCCCGTCGCCCGGAGTGATGCGGAATCCCTTGCCTCCCGTGGTCTCCAGACGGCACAAGCGGGCGGCCTTGGCGGCCTCGACGGTGAATGATTTGGGAAAGAGCCGGACGAGTTCGGACGCGAGGCGGGACTTGGGGAGGCGATACAGCATCGACCGCCCCTAGTACGCGATCAACAGGGTGAGGCTGGTAATGTCCTGGGAGAATTTGGTTCCGGTGACGGCTTCATCGAAGTCCATGCGGCCGTATTGGGCGGTGACGAAGGCTCCATGGGTGATCTGGCATTCCAGTCCCAAGGCCCATTGGTCCTGGCGCAAATCGCCGGGATGGACGGTGCGGGCTCCTAGGGAATCGATGCGCGGGTTCGATTGGATGCTCTGGTATCCCGCCATCAGGGAGAGGCCCTTCCAGATGCCGGCATGCACGTCCGCGTTGATCATGGCCGTCTTGAAATCCTCCGCGTCCACGGCGACGCCCCGGGAGGTGAAGGCCGCGCGCTTGCGCCCGTCCTGGAGGTAGCTTCCGGAAACGACCAGGGGCTTGGCCAGGGCCGCGAGCTTGTCGATATTCACTTTCAGCCCGCCGCCCATGCGGGTGTAGTCGGCGGGGACGGCGGTAAGGGAATCGATTTGCTCGGCTTCCACTTCCTTGACGCCGGCATAGACGGCGGACACTTCAACGGCTCCGGAGAGGGCTCCCGCGTTCAAATCGAGAGTGACGCCCGTGCGGTTGGGGGTGGCGGCGCCGAAGGGGAAGATCAATTGCACATGGGGATCCAGGGCGCCCGTTGCCGCCAAAGCGTCCCGTTCGGACTTGGTGGTGGTGTAGAAGTTGTAGGAATTCTTCAGGAAGGGCGCGCGGTACCAGTCATTGGTGCCGTTGTAGTACTTGGCGTCCACGTAAGCCTGTTCGGAATTGCTGAGGCTGGTGATCGGGTCCACCGTATAGCGATGGTTGTACAAAGCGTCCAGGGTGTTGTATCCGCCCGAGGGACCGCCCACTTCGGTCCGGGAATTGAGGATGCGGCGTCCCAGGAAGGTGGGCGATTGCGCCAGGTCGCTGACGAAATTCTTCTCGTTCTTGAGGTATCCCACCTGCAAGCCGATGCTGAAGGGACCCGCGCCGGATTTGCCATAGCCTGCTTTGAGCACGGAACGCAAGGCGGTGCCGTCCAGGTTCGCGACCTCCTTGTCCTGCAACACGAAGTCCACCGTATCCACCAGGGTGTCCTGGGAACTGCGGTAGTTGGACATCGCATATTCGGTTTCCAGCGACACGGAGAAGGGCCCGGAGAGGATGCGGGCTCCGTCCAGGTCCAGGGAGAATGCGTTCACGTTGTCGTCTTCGTACAGGGGCATGGGCATCAGTTTTTCCGAAGCCAGGGCGCGCGCGTTGTTCTTTGAACGGCTGGCGGCGACGTCGTCGTAGATGTAGCTCTGGGCGAAACCGAAGCGGACGGCTTTCAGGACCTGGAGTTTCCAGGAAGAGGTGAGGGCCAGCTTTTCCACGTCGTCGGTCCAGTGCAGCCACGAGGTGCTTCCGGTGACGGTGCGGAGCCGGGCCACCGCCACGTCCGACTCGACGCCCAGGTTCCCGGGCAACGAATCACGGCCGTAGGCGACGTTGAGCCCTTGCAGGGGAAGGCGGTTCTCCCCCAGGAAGAATTCCTCCATCGCCGTCTGCCGCGTTTGGGCGAAGATCTCCGGTTCATAGATCAGTTCCGGCGCGGGCGCGTTCAGCGTCAGGGGAGAGTGCTTGGCGCGGTAATCGCCCACGGCGTAATGCAGGTGACCGTCCAAAAGATCGCCGTTGAAATCGAACCAGCGCGCGGTGAGGGGATTCGGGCCTTCCTCGTAGTAGTTGGACCAGTCCTGATGGACCCGGAACAGAAGCCTTCCCTGGGTATGCGCGCTGGGCCGCGCGACCAGGTCCACTTCGGCCTGGGTGAAGGCGGCGTTCTCGACGGTGGGTTGTCCCATCCGCACGCTGTCGCCGCTCAATGCGGCCCGCTCGTAGTTGGAAATGGCCTTGCCGGTCAGGCTGACGCCGGTCTGTTCCTGCTCCAAGCGCTGGATGGTTTCTTTGGGATCCCGGGCCGTGACGCCGGATTCGGCCCAAGCCGATCCAAGCAGCGCCAAGGCGGTCAGGGAGGTTCTCACGATACTGGGTCGGACGGAGGCCGTCATGCTAGAACCTCACCTTGACTAAGGCCTGGGTCAATGTCTGGGAAAAATCGGAATGGGAGTCCAGGGCCGGATTGGGCGCGGCCGCCGCGTCGGTGCCGCGATGGGTGCCGTCCCGATCCACGGTCAGGAGGCCGCCGGAAACCAGGAAGGAGGCTTTCTTGCTCAGGGAGTATTCGACTCCCAGGCGGAAATGGGTTTGCTTCTCTTTCATGTCGAATTGGTTGCGGACGCCGGCCTGCACCAGGGTCTGCGGGGACTTCACGTCCGCCTGCTGGTAACCGCCCAGTATCCTCCACTTGGTGAAGAACCGGTAAGTGAGGCCGAATTGCATCAAGGCGACCTCGATGTTGGGCGAGGCCGCTTCCCTGGCCAGGGATGCGCGTTCCGCCTTGGTCTGCACGTAGCTCGCGGAAAGATCCAGGGGCGTGGTCCAGTCGAAAGCCTTGTCCAGTTCGAGCATCACTCCGCCGCCCATCTGGGTGAACGTGGCCGCTTCGGCTCCCGCCGTGTCCAGGCCGCTCTTCACTTCCTTCATGCTGGCGAAGTCGACGATGGCGTGGTAGGCGCTCCGGATTTCCCCGGTCAGGCGGGTCTTGAAGCCGGTGCGGTTGGGGGTGGCCATTCCCATGGGAAGCATCAATTGCACAACCGGGTCGCCGGAGAATCCGGAAATCTCCTGGGACGTGAATACGCCGTTGTTGTAGGAGGTTTTGCTGAAGGGGGCGAGCTGGTAGCCGGCGGCTTTGTTCCCGGGCGTGAATTTGTAGACGCCGTTGTTGAGGGCGTCGAAAGTGGAATAGAGCCGGCCGCCGGCCAGATCGTTTTCCGTGTTCATGATGCGCGAGGCCACGAAGGTGGGGCTCTGGGCGAGAGGGTTTTCGAAATCCTCCGAGTTGTTGAGGTAGTCCGCATCCAACTTGACTGCGAATTTGCCTTCGGACGCGTAGCCGGCGCCCAACTGCAGGTTCAGGGCCGTTCCGTCCTTGCCGGGCAGGTCGTTCTGATAGTCGAACAGGATCTTGGAGGTGGAGTCCCGGCGGAAATGCCAGGCGTTCACGTTGGATTGGGAGGACGAGGCGTATTCGCCCAAGGCTTCCAGGACCAGATTGGAGTTGCCGAGGAAGCCGGCTCCATCCACTCCGCCGTGGGCGGCGATGATGCGCAGGTCGGAAGCCACGACCGAGGTGCCGCCGTTGAGGGACAACCCGTCGAGGTAGGCCTGATTGCCCGTTGCGATGATTCCGTCCTGGAGATTCTTGCTGAAGACGGCGGGCTGGAAATTGTCACGATCGTCGATGAGCGCCTGGTAGGTGCCTCCCACCACGATATTGTCCCAGAGCAGGGCTTCCGCGTTCCCGGTCATGAAGTACCTGTCCATGTCGGCCGTGGCCAGGGACACGGGATCGAGTTTTCCGTCGCCGTCGCGATCGTTCGTGAACCTGAGCGCTTGCCATCCGTTCGCGTCCAGGAACTCGGCGCGCCGTATCCGCGAACCGATGGCGTCGGCGCGGATTTCCGTGACCGGGGAATTGATGCGCTTGGCGAAGTTGAGGTTCAATCCCTGCAGAAGGCGGTTGTTGTCCCCGAGGAATTGATCGTCCATCAACCGCGTGCGGGCGCTGGAGAAGATCTCGGGTTCATAGACCAGATCGAGTTCCGGGGCCCACAGGGTCAGGGGCGTGTACTTCTGCTTGAAGTCGCCGGCGTTGAAGGAGAGCATCTTGGCGATGTTGCCGTCCATGCTCAGCCAACGCGCGCCCACGATGCGGCTGCGGGTGGCGAAGAAGGTCTGCCAGTCCTGGTGGAACCGGAGGATGGCCCGGGCCCCCACGAAATCATACGGGCGGTAGCTCATATCCATGTCGAAGGACGTGAACTGGGTGGTCTCATAGGTATACAGCGAATCGCTCGCGGCCGATCCGCTCAGGTCGGAATTGAAATATTCCGAATTGATGCCGCCGCCGATTTCCACGCCGTGCTTGGAGGCCATTTTTTCCACGGCCAGATCCATGCGGTCCGTGAGGGTTTCCGAAAAGCCCGCGGTGAGCAGTGCCAGGCTGAGTAATGACGCGTGTTTCAGAACCATAGCTTGGTTTCCGCGAAGAAGAATGAACCGTTCCAGTTGTTGTCGGGCAAATTTTTATCCTGGTGGGTGGCGTACTTGTAGCGGACATGCAACCCGGCCCGGGCGGTGAAATCCCAGTCGAACCCGATCCCGTATGCCGTTTGCAGAAAATCGATGGGGGAGGCGACGGGAATGACCAGGGGATTGGCTCTTTGATCGCCATCGCGGGTCGCGCTGCTGATGGACTCGTAGGCGAGGATGTTGTTGTATTTGATGACATTGTTGTCGGCGTCTTTCAGCGTGTCCCCCGCAGGCGTAAACAAGGGCATGAAGGTGGACTGGTGGTTCAGATCCGAATTGGTATTCTGCTTGTTGTAGAGCAGGTTACGGTAGGTTTTGTCCGAGCGCCAATTCTCAACTCCTACCAGACCTATCATCTGGAAGGTCGGCGACAGGGAAAGCACCGCTTCGAACCGGCCCAAGGCGGACCAGAGCAGCGTCTCTTTGGAGTTCACCGGGCCGGTCAAATCCTTGGCGATGGAATTCACCGCGCCATAGGTGACCAGCATGAAATTGCGCGAATACCCAATCACGGGTCCCAGATCGTATCCCCAATCCAAGGCGAGGGAGGATGCTATTTTCCGGCTCTGGGGCACTATGCCGGAGGCGGCCTGGGAAATATCGTCGTAGGCGGCGAACTCTTCCCAAAGTTCCTGGTCGTCTCCGCGCAGGCCGCCGGGCTGGGCTTGCAGATAAAGGGGATTGGTGTTCCGTTGGCCTTCGCCCAGGCGGGCCTCGTAGCGCGGATTGAAGTAGGGGACGCCTTCGTCGATCAAGCGGCCCGGTTCCGTGCGCGACCAGGACGAGGATGCGTTCCATTCTTCGCGGCCGTTCAGGTTGTGCTGGAACCGGACGATATCCTTGCCCTTGTCGGCCTGCACATGCTCGCCGAGAGTCAAGGAAAGAAAACCGGTGGTCACCTTCGGCGATACCTTCCAGCTCATGCCCATGAGGTTGGGCTGGTAGCTGAAGCTGCCGGTGCCCAGTTTGATTTCATCCCGATGCACGGGTACCGCGTATTCGGTCATGGCATAGGGCGACCAGAACTCCTTGGCGGCGTAGAACAGTTCCGTTTCCATGGGCAAGGTTCCGCTATTGTTCAATTTCAGATAAACCGCCGGATTGGGTTTGCTTTTGGCGTATGTCCGCGGAAAGTAGCCGTTGTAATTGGCGCCGCTGAGGCTGGTATCGTTCGCCAGGCTGTCCGGAACATGGTAGAGAACGGAGTCTTCATAGGCCAAGGCCAGGTCCGCTTGGATGAAGTATTTCGAATTGAGGTTTCCGCGGGCGTCCAACGAGAACACCCTGGGCTTGGTGAAAAAGGGTTCGACGTCGCCTTTCCGGAATTGATAGCGGAACCCCTGGGTGGTGGCGCTTGAGCTGGAAATGACGGTCTGGTTGATGATGTCCTCGGGAAGCTCGACCCAGAGCGCGTTGGCTCCCACGATCACGTCCGCGAAGGCTTTTTTCTTCGTCAACCGGCCATAGTACAACTGCCCCAGGCTGTTGATGGAGCCCAGCGCTTCCGCATCGCCGGGCGCATTGTACTCGTTGCCGTCCGTTTTGGTGGGCAGCATGTTGGAGGGCTGCGCGAAGTCGAGCTGCAATCCCATGTCGAAGGGCATCTTGAATGCGTCGGCCTCGATACCGCCGAAAGGCTTCTTCGGCCAGCTCAGGCGGCCCAGATCATTGTGACGGTAGAAGAACTTCTGCGTGTAATATTGGTAGGAAGATTGTTCCGGTTCATACGTTTCATAGTACCAGGCGAGCTTCGGCCGGGGATCGCGTTTCCAGATGGTGAAAGGGCTGCCTTCGATCCACAAGGCGCTTCCCGCCCGGATATTGGCATCCACGGGTTCCGTGCGGATATCCACGCCCGCGGACAGATCCTCGAAGATGCGCGCGGATTCCCGGTTCTTGTCCTGAAGGTAAGGGGCGCGGCTATAGTCGCCCGTTACGGTATCCGATACGGAGGACTGGATGCCCGGCACGCTGGTAAGATCCACGGTCCTTATATGGTTCGAGGCTTTCTGGTTCTGGAAATGGCCGGCGAAATCGTATCCGAAGCTCACCATCGACCAGGCTTTCAGGAAGGACGTGGCGTTCACGCCCACCTTCAAGGTGAAATTGGCGTCCATAGAGGTGCGCGAGGCGTCCGGCCACAGATATTCCGGCATTTTCAGATACCGGTGGTTGAAGCCGCGGGAATACAGGACTCCGGAAAAACCCACTTTGTCGGAATTGTGCGAGAGATTCACATCGGTCAAGGCATCCTGGACCGCGAGGGTATCCGCGATAGGGGCGGCGACGTCCAGTACCGAAGGTTTTACAACGGTCTCTTCGGAGACGGAAGCGGGAGCTGCCGCGGGCGCGGCCCGGGCGCCGGAATCCATGAGCACGGGAGGGGTCTCTTTGAGGGCCGGCTCGGAACGGACCGGCGGCTCCTGGGCGGAAATCAATCCCGCGAAGAGGGTGCCGCCGCCGAGTAACAGGGCGAGGCGAGAGGACCGTTTCACTTTTTAAACTCCTTGCGTTCGCCGGCCTTGGCGGCGGAGGGTTCGGCTTCGGCTCTCGCGGCGCCGTTGGCGGGAAAATCCTGGAAGTCTTCGTTGGAAAGCGCGTATCCGGATCCCGTGGCGGCGGCGCCGCCGGGAGCGGTTTTCAGGAGCCTGGCGTCATCGATCCATATTTTGAAAGTCTTGTGGCGCTCCTTGTCGATGTCGAAGCTGAAGCAGCTGATGGAAGAATTGTTGAGCGCGCCGGAGATGCGCGCATTGATCTCTTCGCTCCAGTAGCCGCCCCGGGAGCCGAAGGCTTTCAGGGGAATGCGGATGCGCTTCCATTCGCCCTTCTTGACCTTGGAGAAGCTGCGCGAGTTGACCATCACCTGCAATTGGCGGCCGATGGGATTGTCGCCGTTGTCCAGAAGCCCGATGCTGAAGACCTCCTGGCCTTCCGCGCCCTGGACCCAGAATTCCAGCACGCCGGATTCGAGATAGGGGGCGATGTTCAAGGGAGCGGGGGCGCAGATGGCGCCGCCGGAATAGGCGTCGGCCTTGAGGACCACCTCCAGGGAGGCGCGTCCGGAATGGGCCTTGGCATCGGTCATGCCGGGCAGGGGATAGCCGGATCCGGCCGGATACATCCACACCTGGGCCCCGGGAATCACCCCTTCGCCCACGAATTCCGCGATGACATTGGGATCGCGGTTCTTCCTGCGGATCTGGTATTCAAGCACGTCCCGGCTGCGATCGCGGATGCCGTGGAACTTGGAAGCGTTTTTCTTGCCGATCACGGTCTTGGTGGGCAATTCGACCGAGGCGGTATCCTGGGCGGCCGCAAGCGATGCGGCGCAAAGGGAAATCCCCAGGAGGAAAGGCAGGAGTCGGGCCGCGCCCGGAATTTGGAACTTAGTCATTCACATCCGTCCTCGGAGGCTATTCCCTGATGGGTTCGAAATATACACGGGGTCAATCTACTGCAGGGCCGGCACATGAAGGGGCCAAAAAAAGGGAGAAGTTTTCGGCTTCTCCCTGATTCAGGCCGTCCGGAAAAAATCAGTTCAGGTGGGTGAAGGAGTAGGTATGGCCGAACGAGGCGCCGGCAACCTTGACGGCATAGACGCCGTTCTTCATGCCGGAGACCTGCATGGAGGAATGGGCTTCGTTGATAATGCCCTTGGACATCACCTTGCCGGTCATGTCGACGATCTGGACCTTGAGGTCGCCCAGGCCGGACAGGTTGTTGAAAGCCAGCATGCCGGCGGTTTCGGAAACCGACAGGCGGATGCGCTGCAGGGTGCCGTCTTCGCGGATGCCGACCTGGCCTTTGATATTGCAGGCGGGGGAAGGTCCGACCAAGGTCACGCCGCCGATGGCGAAGGTGTGCTGCAGCGCGTCATAGGGAGCCGGCACCGCAACGGTGGAACCGACCTGGCCTTCATAGAGGAACTTGATGCGGTTGATGTGCTTCAGATCGATTTTCGGATCGGTGGCCGTTCCGGTCCACTTCTGGACGGGGGAACCCAGGCCGGTGAGGGCCAGGTTGAAGGTCTGCATCTCGGCTCCGGCCGTGTATCGGCGCCAACCGTACTGGGGGGCGGGAGCGGCGGGATTCAGCTTCTCCTGCTGGGGATTGTAGACTTCGATCCACAGCTGCTTGTTGGGGTCGAACTGGATCTTGACCTGCAAGGAGGTGCATCCGGAGATGTCCACTTCGTTCTTGCGGTCCCACTGGGGCTGGTTCCAGGGCTCGGGACCCGCTCCGGTGGTGTCGGCGGGGAGGAAATCCATCACCCAACCGGCGTAGGCCCAGGCCTGGGTGGCGGACACGTCCTTGGAAACCTTGATCTTGGAGATGATGGAGCCGGTGCCGTCATAGGTGCTGGCGACGTTGGCCGAGTTCTTGACCACGTCTTCGCCCAAAACCGGATCCACTACGGTGGAGGTCCCGCAGTTGGTGGAGCCGACGGGATTGCAAACGTATGAATCCGCGTCCGCGATCCAGAGGCCGTTGAAGTTGTTGCGTCCGGCCCAGCCGGAATGGAAATCGTCCACGACCACGTCGGCGCCGGCGACGGAGGCTGCCAAGAGCAGGCTCGTCACGATTTTTTTCTTTACGTTCGGATTCATCTTTCAATTCTCCCGTTGATTGGATTCGACCCTGTTGCGCCGTTCACCCCTCCTGCCGGGAAGGTGGCGTTTGCTGATTTAAACCTATGCCCAAAGAACCTGTTTGTCCATGGGGCGAAAAGCGAAAGTGATGAATTTTACTTCACCACCCGAGGGCGGAATTTCGGCGATTTTCCATGGATTTTGGCCATTCTGGACGGGGCGGGGCCCAAAACCGGCTTTCCCATTTCACCACCGTACGTGCGGAACAGCAGTTGGATTTATCTTACTTTCCACTACCGGCGACCGTGTGTCAATGCACATGCGGCGGAATCCGGCCGGCTTTTGCCGAGTGCGAGAGGAAGACGATGAAAAGCAAGTTCATGATGACGGCATCCATGCTGATGGCGGCGCTCTGTGTGGGCATCCACGCTACGGAGGCGAAGGCGCCCAAGGCCGCGGCCGAAGGAAAAAAGATCCTGAT
This sequence comes from Fibrobacterota bacterium, assembly GCA_028287505.1. GTDB lineage: Bacteria > Fibrobacterota > Fibrobacteria > UBA11236 > UBA11236 > Chersky-265. Next base: position 38,096 of record JAQBPN010000045.1, read on the forward strand.
GGGCTACTATCCCAACTGGAGCCACTACAACGGTTTCACCGCGGACAAAATCCCTTTCGAATACCTGACCCATCTTCTCTATGCCTTTTACGTTCCCGACAACGCCGGCAACCTGGTCAATTCGGATCTCCCGGACGCGGAGAACTTCAAGGAAGTGATCCGCATCGGCCATGAGAAGGGCGTGAAGATCCTCGTCTCCATCGGCGGCGCGTCCCAATCCGCCACCTTCCCCGTGATAGCGGCCAGCGCTTCCGCGCGCGCCAACTTCGTCAAGAACTGCGTCAAGCTCGCCGACGACTTCAAGCTGGACGGAATCGATATCGATTGGGAGTATCCCCTGGAAAACGACGGGGAAAACCAGTTGAAGCTGCATCGGGAAATGCGCGCCGCGCTGGACAAGCTGCCCCGCAAGGTATTATTCACCGCCGCCGTGCCGCCCACGGATTATTGGGCCCATTGGTCCCAGGATGAATCCTTCCGTCTGCTGGACTACGTGAATATCATGACCTACGACTTCATGGGCACCTGGGAAAAGAATGTGATCCCCAATTGCAGCATGGATCAGACCAAGGGCGCGCTGGAATACTTCGAGAAGAAACGGGGCGTTCCCCGCGCCAAACTGGTGGCGGGTTCGGCGTTCTACGGCAAGGCCTTCGACGCGGCCACGGGCATGGGATCGGCCCACGAAGGCAAAGGCAGCGGCAACGACGGGATCTGGCAGTGGAAGGATCTGCTGGTGCAGTTGAAGTCCTCGCCCTACCAGGTGCATTGGGATGAAAAGACCCAGAGCGAATACGCGGTGGGCAACGAGGAGACCATCGTGTTCAACGGAATCCCCAGCCAACGCGTGCTGGGCGACTTCGTGCGCACCAGCGATTACCCCGGAGTGATGCTGTGGGATCTGAACGGGGACGTGCCCGACACCAAGCAGTCCCTGTTGGTGGCTCTGTACCGCGGCTTGCGCGGGACCAACCATGGCGCGCTGACCGTTCCTCCCGCGGCGCCCTGATCTCCATGGCCCCGCCCTGGAGCCACGCTGAGGGTTCGACTCTGTTCTCAATCTGAGAGCGGTGAAAACGGGGCCTTTTCCGCCCCGGGGTTCCGATTCCATCCCTCCCGGGAATCCCGTAACAAACGTAAATTGGATCACGCGCGTTCACATCGTCAGAATGAGGGGCACATGATCCGGTTCGATATTCCGCACAGCCTGTTCCTTTCCTCCCTCCTGTTGCTGCCCCTTGTCCCGCGGGCGGCCGTTCCCGTGCCGGGCTGCCGCGATCTGGCGGAATCGGATTTCCGCAAGGAATCCCTGGCCACGCGCCTGGGCGCCGGCTTGCAGGAACCCATTCATATGGATTTCGACAAGACCTCCGCCGGCGTGGATATCTATTTCACGGAGAAGGCCGGCAAAGTGCGGCGCTATCAGGCCGCTACGGGCAAGGTCTCTACCTTGGGGACCTTGCCCGTCTACCTGTCCGGAGAGTTGGGACTTCTGGGCATCGCCCTGGATCCGCATTTCCAGGAAAACCGTTTCCTGTACCTGTTCTACACCGCTTCGGATTTGACCAAGCATCACCGGGTTTCCCGCTTCACCCTGGTGGGCGATTCCCTGGGCGCCCGCACCGAAAAGATCCTGATGAACATTCCCACTCCCACGGAATGGATCACGGGCGGGGCGATCAAGTTCGATGCCAAGGGGGACCTCTGGATAACCGTGGGGGAAGGCGTTATCTTCAATTCCCACAACGATACCGTGGTCTTGGCCCCGCATGCTTCCGCCGATACCCGCAGCGCACTGGGAAAGCTCCTGCGCATCCATCCATTGCCCGAGGGAGGCTATTCCATTCCGGAGGGAAACCTTTTTCCGCCCGGTGACACCGCCAAGACCCTGCCCGAAATATTCGGCATGGGCCTCTACAATCCCGTTTCCCTCAGCTTCGATCCCAAGTCCGGAAAGGCGGCCTGGGCGGACTTCGGCAGGGACAACGCTTCCCCGGTCACGGATGAACTCAATCTCACCGGAGCGGCGGGAAATTTCGGATGGCCCTATTTCAGCGGCCCCAACACGGTATTGATGCAGAATCAAAGTCCAAGCAATCCAAAGGCGTGGTTCGCCGTAACGGGTCTGGTGGATCTGCCCGCCGCCGTTCCGGCCACGTTGCCTCGGCCGCAATCCTGCCCCATCGCAGGCCCGGTCTATCGCTATGCGGCCTATCCGGACGGTCCCGGCAAACTGCCGCCTCAATTCGACGGGCTCTGGTTCGCCACGGATTTCAACAAAGGCACCTTGGATACCCTGGCGGTTCCCGATGCCGGCCCGGTGGGGAAAATCGGCCGCCTATTCTCCGGGATCAAAATGGAACATCCCACCGATCTGCAAATCGGTCCGGATGGGGTTTTGTACGGGGTGGACTACGCGGGAAATTACGGCACCACGGACAAGACGGAAATCGTCCGCATCGTGTATACCGGCGACTGTGTTTCATCCGTAGGCGTGGCCAGGCCCGTGCTTGCGGGCGCGGAGGAAATGTCGGTGACGGGAAAAACGGTCCAGGTAACCTCTCCGGGACGGTATCGCATCCGTTTGGCGGATGTGGCAGGTAGGACGGTTTTCGAAAAGGGATCGGAAGGTTCCGTCGTCTACGATCTCAGGGCGATGGCCGGCGCGCGCACCGGGGTTTTCCTGTTGTCCGTGCGGACCGGGAATGGGATCCATGAGCGGAAGATTTTTCTGGACGGCCGCTGAAAAGGCGCCTTAGCGGCCCTGGAAACTCCGTAGCAATCCGAATACGGTTTTCCGCGTTTCCGTTTTCGGCTGGGCGCCGGTCTTGAGGTCCGTGTCGGTCCTGAGCACGGCGGTCAGGATGTAAGCCCCGGTGCCCGCCTTGCCGCCATCGGCCGTGCGGCCGGTCCATACCACGCGGGCCTGGTATTTGACGCCCGCGATGCCGCCGGTTTTTCCGAGCCGGGGAAGATCGTCCGCCTCGATGCGTCCCGTGCCTTCCGCCACGAACTCCCCCAGGTTGGAAAAGATCTTGAACGCGTAAGCCATGGGGCCCGGCGTCTCCATGTTGAAGATGGGCCCCACGAAAGTTCCGTTCCGATCGGCCTGGCAGCCGCCGCATTTGCCGATACCGCTGCCGGGAAGGGGGGCGCCGTCCTTTCCCACGGGAATGAAAACCGCCTGGTCGGGACCGGGTTCGGCGCCGCTGGAGGGATTCTCCCGGCTGCCGTTGGGAAAGGTGACGAAGAGGTCAAGAGGCGGAGTCTTCGGGAACGCGCCGTCCAGCTTGCGGAAGAGTTTGTAGGCGGGAGTGTTGCCCGCCGCGTCCCGGGTTTCCCCGTCCGGATTGATCGAGACGGAATCCCCGGAAACCGGGAGGACCTCGGAAGCCGGGTCGAGATAGAATACATATTCGCGATCCCCGGTCCGTTCCATATGCTCGATGAGCACCTGGCCCGCGGGGATTTCCCCTCCCTCCCGCTTGAAGACCAAGGCGGTCTTGGAACCCAGGGGCACCTGGGCGTTTTCCGAATAGGTGACGCGGATGCGCTTGACGGGAAAGAGGCTGTCCGGCTCCACGGCTTCGGCCGAGAAGACGACCGGGGCCACGGAATCCTCCACGGGGAAGGAGGCCTCCAGAATGGGAACGTCCGCCTGCCCGTGCACCCTGCCGACTCCGCCCGAGTTGGCGATGGAGGTGATGCCGAAGGGGAAGGGTACCGCGAAGGTTACCCTGGCGCGGTCCTTCGATCCTGCGTCGCGGGCGATGGTTCCGTCCGCCGCCAGGGCGCCGGCGGAGGCGCTTGCGCCCGTTGGGTCCGTGATCGCGAATTCCAGCCGGTCCGGCAGGGTTCCGGCTTCGCCGGTGAACTCCACCACGGCGGATTCGATGCGGCCGTCCCCGTCCTTATCGAGATACCACGCTTTCTTCACGGCAATCGGTTGCTTGAAAAAGGCGAGGTTGCGGTAATCATCCATGATCACGGCCAGGGAGGGTCCTGCCAGGAGATCCAAACCGTATGTGCCCGGGAGCCGCGATGTGACCCACACCTGCCTGATGCCCGTGGCCGCTTCCGTGGCCAGATCGGTTCCCGCGGCGATGGGCCGGGTCAGGGCCGAGTCCTCGTAGACTTGCAGGCCGGCCTGGGGCGAAAGGCGGAAGGTTTCCGCGCGTTTGTCCGTGGCGCCGTTCAGCACCGCGTGGATTCGCACCGGAACGGAGGCGCCGACGAGGACGTTGACGGGAGGCTTTTCGGCGAACTCCACGCCCGGGTTTCCTCCGACGGTGAAAGTGAGGCTGCCGCCTTTGCCGGACCGGGAACTCACATAGGTGACGGTATAGACGCCGGGGCGGAGCCCCGTCACCTTGGCGCTGTCCACTATGACCTGGGTTTTGCCGGCGTTCACGGTGATACCGCCGTAGGAGGTTCCCTCGGGAAGCTCCCGGGCCGGATTCACGGAAGGTCCGGACAAGGTGAAGGTGCTTTTGGCCGCTACGGTATCGCCTTTGGAACCTCCGCAGCTCCGGTCCCCGGAAATGATCTCGAAGATATCGTATTGGTTCCGGCCGGCGCCCAAGCCGGTGTGTCTGGCCCAGACGCTCTGGTCCTGCTCGAAGAAAATGGAAGTCTGGATCAGCAGGTTGGAGCCCTGGGTCTTGCGCTCGCAGTAGTACAGATCGAAATCGTATTTGTTGCCCGGGGTCAGCTTCATGGTATCCACGGAGACGCTGTCCGCGGTGGGCCCGTGCGTGCCTCCTATGTCTATGGCGAGGCGGTTGTCGATATACACCCACACGTCGTCGTCGCCGGAGAAGCGGAAGACCTGGCCCTGCCGGTATTTGAAATTGGCGTGCATCTCCATGCAGAAGTGGAAATTATGGGCCTGGCCGTCCACCCAGTCGCCGGTGGCGCGGTCCCGGTAATGGCTATTGAAGGTTTCGCCGAAGCGGTTGAAATCGTCGATGGGGAAGAAACTATGATCGGCATCGTCGTAGGAATCATGCCCCCAATAGCCGTAGCGATCCTTGCTCATGGGCAGATCGCGGCAGGTCTCGTAGTTCCGGAGGGTGGGATCGGGATTGGTGGAATCTGTTGCGAACCATTTGTCGAAATGCGTCTGGAAGAAGAAAACCGGGCCTTGGCGGGGCTTCTTGTCCGGAGGCAGGACGGCGGTGACCATGCCCTTGGTGAGATTGCCTCCCATGCCGTCCTTTTCGAAATCCGTATGTTTAGAAGAGAAGTCGCGGATGGTGACCGCCAAAGGAAAGGAGCAGGTGCCCGCCACGCCCGCGGGGAAGGACGTGCGGATGGCCGGGGCTCCGCCGGGAACGGGATCGGGAACCAGGAACACGGTGTCGCCGGTCGCGAAGTAAGGGGCCAGGTCGATGGGCTTGGAACTGGTCGCGCCGCCCAGGCCGTAGACGTCGGTGCCGACCACGCTTTTGAACGTGACGGCGTAGTCCTTGGCTGTGAAGTAATGCACGTACCAGCCGCACCGGGATTTGTCCTGGGACACGCGCATGCGCACGGAAGCCGTATCGCCGGAGAGGCGGATGGCGGGCGCGGTTTCCGGCCAGGGATTGAAGAGGTAGACGGCCTTGGTGGCGGGAGGGATGTCGGTGATGAGCGGCGGTTTGCCGACGCCCTGCGGGATGATCCAGACCTCTTGGACTCCGGGAGTGAGAAAGACGGCGCCCATGGTGAAGTCGCTGCCGGAATCGTCGAAGGTGATCCCATCCGCGTATTGGTTCCCGCCTTTGGGAAGGTAGTCCACGAACTTGAACCCGTCCCGCACCGCGGGCGCATCGTTCTTGAAAGTGTAGACGAACCAGTCCCCGCCTTCCGCGGTCATCTGGGCGCCGGGAAAGTAACCCGGATCCTTGCCTTGGATCATGATGAGGCTGGGCGGGGAAGGGCGGGCCGGATCCGCGGCCCAGGGGGAATAGAGATGGACCTTCAAGGCGGCCTGGGAAGCCATGGCCATCAAACAGCAAACGGTACCCGCGATTTTCATAAACATATGCCGGACCCTCGCCCCCGGGAACGGGTGCTGGCAAGGAATCTAGCGGGACGCGCGGGACGCGATCCGATATTTCGGGATTTTCGCGATCAAAGAATTGGCCACCCGCGGGCGGGAAATCGTTCCCACGGGACGGCGGAGTTTATAGCAGCGACTGCGCCTTTTCGTGGATGGCGCCCAGCAACGAGGTTCCGTCCGCGGTATCCTGGCTGATCTCCCAGAACATGATGCCCCCGCCCTTGCGGTAGGCCAGTTCCGTCTTGCGGCGCATGGTGGGCTGGCCGTTGTAGTAGACCGGACCCTGGGCATCGACTCCGGCGGCGGCGGGGTCCTTGGCGATCAACTCTTTGTATTTGGTCGGCGGCGTGCGGCCATAGAACGGCACCCCCAGGATGGCCTTTTCCTTGGGGCATCCGCGTTGCAGCCAATAGTCCAGGGACTCTTCCGCGAGCTCATAGGACGAATGGGGAACGCCGCCGTCCCGATCGTAATGCCAATCATAGGCCATGATGTTGAGGAAATCGATGTATCCGAACACCTCCGCGCGGATGAACTGCCCATGCTGATCGTCCTTGGCGATGACGGCGAGGGTCAGCGACTTCCCTTTGGCCCGCAAGGCGGCGGACAGGTCCCGCATCAGGATCGTGAAATCCTGGACGGATTCGAGTTTGGGATACTCCCAATCCATATCGATGCCGTCCACGTTGAACCTGTCGGTCAGGGCGACCAGATTGGCGATGAAGCGGTTGCGGGCGGTAGGCGAGGCGGCCAGGGCCTCGAAATTGGAAGTGTCGCCGTCGTTCCAGCCTCCCACGGCCACGCCTACCTTCACGCCGCTTGCATGGGCTTTTTCCACCAAGCGGGCGAGTATGGTTTCGTCCACTCCGGTCAGGCCGCCATCTGCGGCCGGAATCGCGAAGGAATAATTGACGTGTGTCAGTTTGTCGTATTGGATCCGGTCCACTTCCGAGGACTCGCCCGTGTACAAGTACCCGATCACCTGGAAATCCGACTGCCCGTTCCGACCCATCCCGTTTTCTCCCGCTAAATCGGGAAAAAGATAGCCTCGTTTGCACTCGGTCCTGGAGAAATCATCTTTCAGGGATATATAATGGGAAGGGCAACAGGAGGCCATTCATGGCGAACCAATCCCCTCTGGATCTTTCGCATTCCCCGCTACCGGCCCCGGCCGGCATGGAAATCACCGGCCGCACGGCTCCGGAACTTTTGCACCTGCTTCCCGAAGGGGCGCTCAAACTTCTCGCCAAACTGGAGCGGGAATTCGGGGGCCGCCGCAGGCAACTGCTCCAGGCCCGGGTCGAGCGCCAGAAGGAAATCGATTCCGGGCGCAGGCCGGATTTCCTGGCTTCCACCAAACTGATCCGGGACTCCGAATGGACCACGGCCCCCATCCCCAAGGATCTGATCGATAGGCGGGTGGAAATCACCGGGCCCACGGACCGGAAGATGGTCATCAACGCCCTCAACTCCGGCGCCAACGTCTTCATGGCGGATTTCGAGGATTCCAATTCCCCTACCTGGGACAACCTGGTGCGCGGACAGGCGAACCTGCGGGACGCGGTAAGGAAATCCATCACCTATGCCGGACCCGCGGCGGCGGACGGCTCGCCGGGCAAGCAATACAAGCTCAAGGACAAGACCGCCACCCTGATGGTGCGGCCCCGAGGCTGGCATCTGGAGGAACGGCACGTCAAGGTGGACGGCAAGCCCATGTCCGGATCGCTGTTCGATTTCGGACTCTTCCTGTTCCACAACGCCAAGGAACTGCTGGACCGGGGATCCGGACCCTACTTCTATCTGCCCAAGATGGAAAGCCATCTGGAGGCGCGCCTGTGGAACGAAGTCTTCAACATGGCCCAGGACGAATTGCGGATCCCCCGCGGCACCATCAGGGCCACGGCCCTCCTGGAAACCATTCTCGCGTCTTTCGAGATCGAAGAGATTCTCTACGAGCTGCGCTCCCATTCGGCGGGCCTCAACTGCGGCCGCTGGGATTACATCTTCAGCGCCATCAAGAAGTTCGGCCGCTTCCCGGAGTTCTGCCTCCCGGATCGCTCGGAAGTCACCATGACCAGCCCGTTCCTGCGGGCCTACTCCCTGCTGCTCATCAAGTCCTGCCATAAGCGCGGCGCCCACGCCATGGGCGGCATGGCCGCGCAGATCCCCATCAAGAACGATCCCGCCGCCAACGAGCAGGCCATGGCCAAGGTGCGCGCCGACAAGGAACGCGAGGCCGGGGACGGCCATGACGGCACCTGGGTGGCCCATCCGGACCTGGTGCCGGTGGCCAAGGAAATCTTCGATCGCAAAATGCCCACGCCAAACCAGATCCACGTCAAGCGCGAGGACGTGAAGGTCTCGGCCGCGGACCTGATCGAGATGCCCAAGGGGGCGCCCACGGAAAAAGGCGTGCGCGCCAACATCAACATCGCCATCCAGTACCTGGAATCCTGGCTGCGGGGCGTGGGTTGCGTGCCCATCTTCAACCTGATGGAGGACGCGGCCACGGCCGAGATCTCCCGGGCGCAGATATGGCAATGGCTCCGCCACGGCGTGACCCTGGCGGACGGACGGAAACTGACCAAGGAACTGTATGCCGCTTTCGTGCCGGAAGAGTTGGAAAAGATCCGGGCCCTGGTAGGGGATAAGAAGTTCGCGGAAGGAAAGTTCACGGTGGCCCGAAGCCTGTTCGACGATCTGGTTATGCAGAACGAGTTCGCGGAATTCCTGACCTTAAAGGCCTATGAAAACCTGGAGGCGCCATGAGCGGCAACGTAGAGCAAGAAAAACGCCTGGAAAAATCCTGGAAGGAAAGCCCGCGCTGGAAAGGCGTGCAACGGCCCTACACCGCGGCGGAAGTCCTTCGCCTGCAAACCTCCGTGCGCGTGGAGTATACCCTGGCGCGGCGCGGGGCCGAGCGTCTGTGGGCCATGCTGCATTCGGAACCCTACGTGGCGGCCCTGGGGGCGCTCACCGGCAACCAGGCCGTGGAACAGGTCCAAGCCGGCCTCAAGGCCATCTATCTCAGCGGCTGGCAAGTGGCCGCGGACGCCAACCTGGCCGGCCAGATGTATCCGGATCAAAGCCTCTATCCCGCGGACAGCGTGCCCGCGGTGGTCAAGCGCATCAACAACGCCCTGACGCGCGCCGATCAGATCAACAAGCTGCAAGGCAAAACCGACATCGATTGGTACGCCCCCATCGTGGCGGACGCGGAGGCCGGTTTCGGAGGCGTACTCAACGCATTCGAATTGATGAAAGGGTTGATCGAAGCGGGCGCCGCGGCGGCCCATTTCGAAGACCAGTTGGCCTCGGAAAAGAAATGCGGCCACATGGGCGGCAAGGTCTTGGTGCCCACCCAGGAATTCATCCGCAAGCTGATCGCCGCGCGCCTGGCCGCGGACGTGCTGGACGTGCCCACGGTCCTGATCGCGCGCACGGATTCGGACGGGGCCCAGCTGTTGACCAGCGATATCGACCCGCGCGACAAACCGTTCATCACCGGCGAGCGCACCAGCGAGGGATTCTTCCGCATCCGCGGCGGGCTGGAATACGCCATCGCCCGGGCCGTGGCCTATGCGCCCTATGCCGATCTGGTCTGGTGCGAAACCTCCAAACCCGATCTGGATCAGGCCAAGCGCTTTGCGGACGGGGTGCTCAAGGCCCATCCCGGCAAGGACCTGATGTACAACTGTTCCCCTTCCTTCAATTGGAAGAAGAATCTGGACGAAGCCGGCATCGCGAAATTTCAGCACGAGCTGGGCAAGATGGGATACAAATTCCAGTTCGTGACCCTGGCGGGTTTCCACTCCTTGAATGCGGGGATGTTCGAACTGGCCAAGGCCTACAAGACGGAAGGCATGACCGCGTATTCACGCCTGCAACAGCATGAGTTCTTGCTGGAGAAGGACGGGTATCAGGGCGCCAAGCACCAGACTTTCGTGGGCGGCGGGTATTTCGATGAGGTGCAGAATACCGTGTCGGGCGGGGAGGCGTCCACGCAGGCTTTGAAGGGGTCGACGGAAGAGGATCAGTTCAAGCATTAATTCACAACCGTGAACCGCTTTTCCGCTTCTCTCCGCCGGGATTCCAGGTAGAAGCGGTTCGAGCCGCATTGAAACCCGGCAAAAAGCACCATGCGCCGTGGTGCTTTTTCGGCCTCATCCCGTTTCAAACTCGTTCCATTCCCAGAATATCATTATTGAATGCTTTTTCTTTTGATTCCCTGTTGCCATTTGGCCAGTAGTTGATATAGGTTGTTAAAACCTGTTCATTTTTTTTGATCGAGTCCGTGATTTCAGTATTCAGCTCCGGCGCCCGTTAGACCAGGCCGGAAGATCCGAAAGAGAAACCGAATAGGTAATACATCGAGGCCCTTATGGGTTACCTCGAAGTATTGTGCCGCGCTTAAAACAGATTTTTTCGATCCGCGTCCAAGGATGCCCGTGGTAGTGTTTTGTGTTTTTCGAAAGATGAAAAAAAGGATCAACGGTAAGCATATGATTAAGAAAATGGTATCGGCCAAGGGACCTTCCATTGCGCGGCTGTTGCCCATCAAGCTTTGCCTGGCCGTAGGCCTCCTGGTCATGGCCCCATTCGCCCAAACGGTCAATATGTCGCTCGGCAAGACAGCCACGTCTTCCAGCAACGAAAACACGACCAATATCCCCAGCCAGGCCGTGGATGGAAACACTACGACGACACGCTGGTCCAGCCTCGCTTCCGATCCGCAATGGCTCCGGATTGACCTCGGCACCAGCATCACCATCACCCGGGTGGCTTTGCGCTGGGAAGCCGCATCGGCCAAGAATTACACCATCGATGTCTCCGCCGACGGCACCAATTGGACCACCGCCGCGACAAAGACGAACATGGCCGCGGGCGCGCGTCCCGACGATTTCACCCTGACGGGCACGGGACGCTATATCCGGATGAACGGCACGGCCCGTACAAGCACATTCGGCTATTCCCTGTATGAATTTGAGATCTATGGCACCCTGCCGGGCATTTCGAGCCAACCGCAGGGTCAGACCGTAAGTGCCGGCACCTCGGCGAACTTCAGCGTGACGGCTTCCGGTCCCGGTCCCTATACCTACCAATGGAAGAGGGCGGGCGTGAACGTCGGAACCAATGCCGCCACCTACGCCACTCCCGCCACGACCGCGGCCGACAACGGCGTGATTTATACGGTGGTGGTTTCCAATAGCGCCGGTTCGGTCACGAGCGCGAGCGCGACCCTGACCGTCAATTCCGTTCCGGTCATCACCTCCGCCTCTCCCGTGAATTCCGTGGTCGGGACCGCGTTTAGCTACACCATTACCGCCACGGGCAACCCCGCTCCTACCTTTACCACATCGACATTGCCGCCGGGGCTGACCTTCACCAGTCCGGTTATTTCAGGCAATCCTCAGCCCTCGCCTACCGTTACGGTCACCCTGACGGCGACCAACTCGCTAGGCAGCGCCACCAAGACCCTGGTCATCAATCAGGCTCCGGTTATCAGTTCTGCGACGACTGCGCAGGCTACCGTCGGGAATCCGTTTACCTATACCATCACCTCCACGGGCAGCACGCCTTTCACGTTCGGGACCACGGGAACGGTCCCGGCTTGGCTGAGCTTGAATGCCGGAACGGGCGTTCTCTCGGGCACGCCGCCCGCCATCGGCACCCCCAGCTTCGGGTTGACGGCGACCAACCTTGCGGGCAGTGCGCCCGGCAAAACCCTTGCGATTACCATTACAGCCGCGCCGATCCCCGCCAGCATCACCAACCAGCCCACCGGGGCAGCCGTGCTAGTGGGTCAAGCCGTGACCTTGATTGTGGTGGCGGGCGGCAGCCCAACACCTACGTTCCAATGGCAGAGGGAATATGCCGATATTCCAGGGGCGACTTCGGCCACCTATTCCATCCCTTCGGTGACCCTGGCGCAAAACGGCAGCTACCGCGTCAAGGTGACCAATCCCACTTCGGCGCCGGACCTTTATAGCATCCCGGTCACGGTCAACGTGCGGCTCAGCAATGCGAGCATCGATTACGGGCCTTCCACCAGCGGGACTTACGCCGCTCAAAACCTTGCGGTGACGACCGGGAGCCTTGATGCCTCGGCCACCACCGGGCTCAATATCACGACGGCTTCGGGTAGCAACCACGCGGGCAGTCTGGTGGGTTTGAAGGTGGACTCCAAGGCGGGCGTTTCAAATAGCGGCGAGGTTATCGGGTTGGATGTCGCCTCCGGCTCGGGCTCGAACCTATCCGGCAGAGTGACGGGGTTGAGAATCATGGCAAGTTCGGATGCGTTCAATCCCAATGCGACGCCGGAATTGACGGGATTGAATGTGTCCGTCGACAGCCATGGGTCCGGGCCGGCCAATGCGGCCGTGTTCGCGGGCGGAGATGTCAGGGTCATCAATTCAGCGTTGAAGGTGGAACCGCCGGATGCCACGGCCGCCATTAATGAATCCACGGAAATAACCCATGGAGAGATGAAAGCCATCCAGGAAAACACATATAGCTCCAAGCATATCGAAGCCAAGATGAACACCAACGGATTCGGGTTCAAGGTAGCCAGCACGGTCGCGCCAGGAGCCGTCATCTCCGAGACGAACATCCACGAAGGCGGCATCGAGACCACCGGCAGCATCACGGCAAACGCTATTACCGCAACGACGGTAGTGACTACGCCCAAATGGAAGGTGGGCCATGTTCCCGACTACGTATTCGAAAAGGGATACCGTCTGCAAAGCCTGGAGGATGTGGACAAGTACGTGAAGAAGAACAAGCATCTGCCGGAGGTGCCGAGCGAGAAGGAGATGACGGCCCAGGGGTTGGATTTGACCGAGATGAATCTGAAGCTGCTCAAGAAGGTAGAGGAGCTGACGTTGAGGTTGATTGATATGGATAGGGAAATAAAGGGACAAAGAAAGACTTTGGAGGCGGAGATGAAACGGAGCCGAATGGATGCGGGGAACCCATCTCCTCAGCTCTCTACAACCGGTGTTTCCCGTTAAGCGAGAAAATACGTTCATGGCATATCCAAAAAACCATGCAGACCCGGAAATCATTATGAAGATGGAAGGAAGCCCCTTGGTATATACCGGAAGCGAATCCAAGCGTGAATCGACATTGATCGAATCCCTTGCCAAAGCCACTCGATATCTGATTCTCTTTACGGCGATTTTGCACGCGTCGCCGTTCCAAAGCGGCGTGAATGATGCCGGTACCGCGGGAAATTCGGGCTATCGGCAAGCCCCCGGGTCCTCGGCCATCCGGACAAAGACTATCAGCAACAGTTTTTACAGGCCGTATGGGGGCTCTGGGACGGTGCTGCACAGCGTGAATTTGATGACGGGCCAACCCTTTTATCAGGTTCCACTTACGGAAATCTCGGCAGGCGACGGTATTGTCTTTCCCATTGCCCTTACTTATTCGGGATCGATCCGTCAAACGTATGACGCGGACAATGGCATGGGGCCGACCAGCTGGATTGGCTATGGGTGGGATTTCCAGGCCCCTTTCATCGCCGTGAATCATAAAGGAACCGTCGATAATAGCGATGACCTTTATTATTGCGATCTGGGTCAATACGGCTCCGGGCAATTGCTCCAGAATTCCTCCGGTGCCTATTTTCTCTCAACCGATCCTACTCTAATCATTACTCCCACGTTAGGCTCCGGAGGACTAATCACTCAATGGACCTTCGAGACCATGACGGGCGTGAGGTTGATTTTCGGATCGTCCGTTGCGGATGACAATGCATCAAGAATCCTGAATAGGGTCGGTGGATGGATCACGGGAAGCCCTTATTCCACCTCCGTGTCCCAATCGTTCACTTACCGCTGGGATATCTCAAGGATGGAAGAATACGGGAAAGTCTCCCCCGGAAATCCACCCGTGTCGAACAATGCTCTAGTGTTCAAGTATGCCCCCATAAATACCCAATTGGGAAATGGAAAGTACTTCACTCGGGAATCGTATCTAAGCGAAGTCATCCACAAGGACCGTTTCGGGAACGAAATCGAGAAGTTCAAGTTCATTACCGATGTCAAGGAAGCGGAGGAATACGCAACGAAAAGCTCGGATCCTTTCTTCAGCCAGGATCTTTACGAAACCAGGCGGCTGACAAGGATTGAGCGATATTTGGAAGGTTCTTCCACCGAGGACCGAGCCTATATACTCGAATCCCATTCCCAAGATGCCACCGGCCCCGATTTTCCTTATACGAAAAGGCTTTTGGATTACGTGCATTTCGAAACGCCAAATCCCCGGGGCGGAGTGACTCTTCAGGATAAGATGAGCTGGCACTTCGAGTATGACCTGAATTCTCACCGACATTTTGGATTGACAACTATCGAAAAGCCAGGCAGCGGAAAGGACGAATATGCCTATGGCAGGCCGGATTACAGGGTTCCGGATTGGACGGCGCGCACGCAGCAGGATCCCAATTATCACACGTTGAAACGACCTGATGGGTCGGATGTCCTGATTTCTTCAATTCCTGAAACCGGGACTGCAATTTGGAAGAACCAGTCGAGTTGCAGCGAACGATACTGCATCGTCGCCGCTTCCATGGCCAAGCATCTGTATTTCGAAGTATGGAAAAACAACGGTAATTATTTCTCCCTGGCGAAGGATGAGGCTGGGATCGACCTAAGGGGCGATTTGACCTCCACGAAGGAAAACTCCCTGCACATCCTCCCCTGGAACGACAATTTCATGGTTGTCGACGTTATCGGAAAGACAATAACGCTTTATGAATGGACCGGAAAGGCCTTCAGAAGGCACACGGATATCATCAAAAGGAAAAACGCCGACCAAAGCCGCACCCCTATCGCCATGGTTGGAGATTCAATCGGCGTTTTTCTAGGGAACGATTACTTCTTGGTCCGGGAGTACAATTACAATAACCACCATTCCGATGATGTTCCTTATCCGGGTACCCGGTTCTTTGTCATCAGCAAAGACGGCGATGATTGGAAAGACATCAACGAGGGGACGGATCTGACACCTACCCAGTGTGGACTGGGAGCGCCGCCTTACGGATACGACGGTTATACTGAGCATTCTATTTACGATAAGTGTCTCGAGTTCAGCTCCTCCAATTCCTTTTCAGTAAGTGTCTCTCCAAACATGTTTATCCTGGTCGACCATGCCAATAGCGCCATACTTCCGTACGTGCGGGCTGAAACGGGTAATTCGTTTATCGGAATCAGCGATCGTTTTCTCAACTTCGGAGAGGGTATTCAGGACCCAACCCGTCTGTTTCAATGGGGGCCGCCGGTGTTCCCGAGTTCATCGCCGAGCATCGTGATTACGGATCCGATTACCATCGGTGAGGATTATTTCGCAGTTAGAAGTGGCCCATATGACGCTTTGAACTTCCCTCCTTTCCATACCCGCATTGACATATTCCACTATGATGGATCCCATATTCAGCGGGTAGGTGGAGAGCCCGTCCCGCCGCTTGTGAGAACCGCCATAAAAATTTGGGGCTCAAAGGATTACCTCCTTTCCCTTGGACGTGATGCAGGCGGAATGTATGTGAATTTCTGGCGAAAAACCAGGACAGTCGGAGCGGATGGAAACCCTGCCATTACCTTCGTGAAGCAAAGGGCCCTTTCCGGCGTTGTGGTGGACCCTGCCTCCCCGGATCTTCCCGACGTCCGAATTATTATGCAACCTACCGCTTTTTCAGTTGAGTTCTATCCCAAGAAAGCATTCGACAATACCGACCCGGTCCCTCCTCCGCCCCCTGCCAATCCTTCGTACCCGATTCGGGAGCCGCCGACATCCCGTGAGATCAACATTCCCTTTGCACCGCCCCTTTTGCAGGCGGGAAACTATCAGTCCTATCTGTTCAAAGTCGATCCAGCCTCTCCGGCTTCAGCCACAAACCCCGTCGAGGTGCCTTCGGAACAATACGAGGACCAGAACCATAAGAAGCTTTTCAACTTCACATTTTCGACCACCGACAACTTGATCACCGGAATGTCCTGCCAGAACTCGGCCGGTGGAGTCTGTACCGATAACGCAGACGTCAGGATTGATTTCTTCACGGGAATGACCGCACCTCTTTCCCCGGCCGGAAGCACACCTTTTGTCAGGAACCTGAAGCCTGTATTCAGCCCTTGGGATCCTTTGCATGCAAGCTATCGGGTCGGGCAATACAATCTCAGCGATGCCGCGAGGATTGGCGCCGCAACCATGATCAACAAGGATCCGGCATCGGGGAAAATCGAGTTTTCCCTGCTCCAATCCATGGGTCAGGGTTTCACGCAATACCCTTTCGACATCTCGCTTCCCCTTGCCAGCGATCCCAGTACCTTTGTCCGCCAGGGCGACCTCAACTTCGTCAAGAGTTTCACCACCCGCTCGAACATCACCGGCGGGGATGGGGACAAGCCGACACAGTTCGATTTCTTCTACCTGCAGAACGGCCTGTTTTCATTCAACGACAAATCCCCGGAGTACAACGCCCATTTGCAGAGTTTCGTGTTTCCGACAACCTCCGTCCTCGCCTACCGGAACAACAGCCCAATCGCCGAAGGCGCGGAAACGGTTCACCACATTGCGGATGAGGAAACGGATCCGATTCCGGAAGAATTCCTCGTGAAGACCGGTTTGCCCATCAAGACCGAAATTCATGACATCGAGGCCCATTCAGGAGTAATGACTCCTGGAAGATTGATGTCCAAGATTGAGCGTGAATATTACGAACCCCAAAGGGATCCGAGTTGGCCCGATAATGAATTCGTCGTCCGTCTTAAAAAGAAAACTCTGACTACCGTTGCCAACAACGGGTCCTCCAAACAGGTTTCGGAAACCTTCCACAACTATCTTCCCGCATGCAATCGGCCGACCTTCGTGAAATCCCAGTTGGATGGGGATTGGATTCTGACCCAATCCCTTTATCCCAATTCCGGCGTGAATAGGGGCGTCCCTTTTGCGGAAGCCACGTTCCGATTCGCGAACGAACCTACCGATGCCAGCTTGGCCTCCTGGTCGAATCCCGACATGCCTTATAGCGACAACGGCGCCTTGCTCAAAGCGATATCCGCCAAGGAAATCGACTTCGATCCATTGTATCCCTTCAAGATTTTCAAGACCAAAATCTGGCGAGACCGGGATCCAACCTTGACCAACGACGAACTCAAGCTTGGGACCAACCCAATCCATAGTCTTTCCAACGGAACCAGTCTTGAAGTCCGGGAATCCGTGGAAAAGCGGGATGAGTATGGCAGCCCCACTGAAATCCGCCAGATCCTGGATGAAGCCGAAACCTTGGAAAAAAGGAAAGCTCTCTTCTATGAAGGCTTGGCGTCAAAGCCTGTAGCCGTGGTGGACAACACTTACAACGAGGACGCCGCGGTATTGACCGGGGAGAACGCGGGCGTGGCTGGCCTGCAAAGCTATGATTCGGAAGGCAGATGGCCTTTGCAACCGGATATCTTCACCTTGGGAATCCGTACTGGCGGGATCACTTATGCCACTGATCACGCTCACTCCGGCCGCTATGGTTTAGCAGTTACGAATATTGCCGGCCTCAGCACTGACTTGATGTTGAAGGGGGTTGCTGCGCAAGGATACGATTACGTCATTTCGGCATGGATGTATGTCAAGGACCCCGTTTCACCCCTAAGTTTGCAACCAACCTTGACGGTTGAACGCCATAGCGCAAATGGCGCAATTGTCGAGGCCCTTCCTCCCTTGCATGATCCGATCGGTCAACCCTTCCATTATGGGCAATGGCAGAGATACGAGTTCAAGCTGACCAACTCCGATATCCGCGGACCGCATAATCTTTTCGCTTCGGCTGGGTCAGGAGATTTCCTGAGAGTCAGGATAGGCGCGGAAGACAACTTTTTCCTGCAGTTCTGGCGGACGGTCTATGTGGACGATGTCGTATGCCGGCCAAGCAAGTCCATCGCAACCCTCCAAACCTATGATACCAGGGGTAACCCTTCCAGTTTGACAAACAATGACCAAATCATGACCACTTTTGAATACGACATTTTCGGCAACTTGGCCGGAATCAGAGACGATAAGGATTTGATGTTCAAAATGACTTCGAAACACCTTCCCGGGGAGAATGACTGATGCGCATCCCAATCCTCCCTGGTTTTCTTGCTTTTTGCCTAGGATTATCCTCATCCTGTTTTTCCGCAAACACTCTTGGCAGGGTCTATTCCTTCGGGTTCTCCAAGGGAAATCTGGTCCGGAATTGGAGCTTCGAAGATCGGGGGAACAACTGGTTCGATGAAGAGACGGTGAGATCCCGCTTTGCAGCCAAAGATGACGGAATTGTAGCGGTTACGGGGTCATTCGTGGCAAGATTCGCCGGTAGCAACAACACGGCCGAGACAATCGACAAGCTTATTTCGGATGTGTTTCCTATCGAATCCAATTCCACTTATACATTGTCGTTCTATGCCAACACATCCGGGACATCCGCCAATGTCCATCCCGTGGTCCGGTTTTATTCCGACCCGGGACAAACCCAATTGATTCCCGCTCCGGGACAGAACTATCCCGCCGACGCCGATTGGACCCTGCAAAGCACGACATTCTCGACTCCGGCCGGAGCCGCTTATGCCCGCTTAGCATTGGTGGAGGTCGCGCCTACCGAAGGCGGAACGATTTATTTTGATGACGTGATTTTGGAAAAGGGCGCTACCGCGTCTTCCCGATCGAATGTGGTCGAAGCCGTGGGTTTCGTGAACGATCTGGAACAGACCGTCCAGTCCCAGCTGAAAGTAAGCGGGGGCGGTACGGATGGGCCCGGCAGAAAATATTTGGTGGAAGCCTCGACGTTTGACGATTCCCGGCGCCCAGTTGAGAATTACGAGCCGTTCACAAGGGCGGGCAGCCCGGATTATGATCCGGACTTCGATCTTCATTCCAAGGTGTACAACGATGGATCCAACGGCAGGGGCGATCTTGGTACGACGCCGTTCAGTACGCTAAGCTACTTCGATCAACCGGGTTCCCAGGTAAAAAGCGCAAACGCTCCCGGAGCGGCTTGGCAAGGTGCTGCGAAAGCCATCCGAAGCGATTGGTATTATGTAACGGATATGGCCGTCCCGGCTTATACTGACGTTGAAGCGCTGGCGAATGATAACTTGTCCCATCCATACCGCCTCGATTGGGGCAAAGATGTCAATGGCAATTACGATCTCGCTTGGACCAATGAGAAGGGCGAGACGGTTCAAAGGGCTTTCCGGACTTCAAGCCGATCGGTCGTGACGAAATTCGAATATTTCCCCGATGGGCGGCTGAAAAAAGTTTTGACACCCTTGGACGATCAGGCGGATGAGACCCATCAGAATTTCCGGGAGATTCTCAATTACAATTCCGCCGGCGAAGTAACCAGCGCGTATTCCAAGGACCGGGGGCTTCGGAAATTCTGGTATAATCGTTTGGGGCAGGTGCGCTTTTCCCAACACGAATCACAGGATCCCAACACATTCGATTACGAGGACTACGATTTTCGGGACAGGCCAATCAGCTCGGGAACTCAAGTCATCACTGGTTTCGCCGACTACATGGAGGATAGCCGGAGCATTCCGTCCACTATCAAAAGAGAACATAAGGGTTTCATTTATGACAACCTGGACTCTTTCCTGGCGAGGACCGGCCTGGATTTGTCGGTGCTTATGCCGGGTCGGACTCTGGGGATCAACGGAAACGGCAGGATTGTCTGTGCCTATCATCTCAACAATGAGGTGGATCTTCCGGCCCTTTCCACAAGCGACAGGATCGTGGCCACTTTCTTCAATTACAATGCCTATGGGGAAGTGTCCGAAGCATATAAGTATGTCGGCCCCATAAAAAACGCATCCAAGAAAATCCACAAGGCGGTATACGCCTATGATCAATTGCATCGGATCCAGGATATCGGTTTCTTCGACGGTCATTCGGAGACATCCCCGATTGCCGAACATGCCTTCACCTATGATTTATTCGGTCGGATCATCCGTATTGCGGGCAAGCAGGATAAGGACGTGGCCAGGTACGAATATTATGATTGGGGAGGTTTGAAATCCGTGATCGTGGGCGGCGACGCCCACTTCGGCACCGGCACGAAGATCGAGTTCGCGTACCATTCACAAGGTTGGATGAAGGAAATTAAGGCTACTCGCCTGGCCACAGGGGAAACGACGTTTCAGGAACTCCTGGGGTACGAAGCCAAGAGTTACGATGATGTGAACGTCCCCGCCTTGAACCAAACCGCCTTCGATGGCAAAATCACCCAGCAACTCTACAAGTTCGCCAGGGACGTGAATACCACGGGTCCGGTCCGGTTGTTTAATTACAGCTATGACGACATGGACAGGATGACAGAGGCGGACTTCCGGAAAAGCACGGCGCCCTCTCTTCTGAACCCCTTGCAGCAGATCAATTACAATAATCTTGTCTGGGACCCCGATGATGAAAGTATGGACAGCCGCCTGGCTTATGATGATGTGGGCCGAATTGTCAATAATCGATCCGGGGTCCCGGCCGCCGACCAAGCCGTTTACCATTATAAGGATCAAGAGAACTCCTACCAACTCGACCATGTAAACGGAAAACTTTCCGGTGCCCCTTCCCGCAATACAGCCCCGGCCGGAACCTTCGAATTCGATTCAAGGGGCCGCATGTCCCGCGACGAATCGAAGAAAATGTCCATTGCATATGGATGGGACGACATGCCGACCCGCTATGAAATGGATCAAGGCGATGGGACCAAGACCTCCGAGTATGAGTTTTACGATGCTTCCGGTCATCGTGTATCGAGGATGGACTTTTCCAGTCCATTCCAACAAGGAGAAAAGGTTCTGTTCGTGGGTAACCTGGAGTCGGGTGAAGCCGGAAATCCATATGCCTATAGCTCCCTTGATCAAGCCTACGCTACCATTAAAGCTCTACTCCAATCGGGAGGGATGGCCAATGTAAGCCAAATCCATCTCTTTGTCGTTCCGAATGCGAACGAAGACGAAATCACCCCCACCTCGGACATCGAGACACTGACTAACAACTCCGGACAGACCGTTACATTGGAATTAGAGGGCCTGATAAAATTTTCGGCTCAGTATTACGACATGATGACGCAATACCAATCCGGGACGCTAGTTGCCGCGACCCATGACATCAATCTTGTTGCCGAAGGCGATGAGCAATGGCAAGAGTCCTTCAATAGTGATGGAACGATTGCCACGGAATTGGAAATCCGGGGCGTTATGGGCCGGAGAGGACAAAAAATAGGCCGGATTGTGCCGGGTGGGGACTATGAGTTCTATCTTAAGAATCACCTTGGGAGCACCATGCGGGTGGTTTCCGATGAGGGAGATTATCAACCGAACAGTACCTGGGTTTTGGATTATATGGCATATGGCGATCTAAGGAAGGTGAAAACCGGGGCCACGGATGTTGCCGAGACATTCACCGGCAAGCAGTTGGAGCAAACGACCGGGCTCTATGCATTCGGGGCCCGATGGATGGATCCCCAGCTGGGAATGTTTTTGAATCCCGATCCCGATTTTGAAT
Organism: Fibrobacterota bacterium; assembly: GCA_028287505.1. Classification (GTDB taxonomy): domain Bacteria; phylum Fibrobacterota; class Fibrobacteria; order UBA11236; family UBA11236; genus Chersky-265. The sequence goes on from JAQBPN010000045.1 coordinate 59,664, forward strand.
ATTCCAATCCATACTCCTACACGGGAGGCAATCCAGTCAATCTGGTCGATCCGGACGGCAGAAGTGATGGCGGCGGATGTGACGCGAATTGTGACGGTGGCGGTGGTGGACATTTCGGTGGTCCTGGCGGCCCAAGCTACTCGTCCGGATACGGTGGACCCGGCGGCCAGGACGGCCCTCGGGGGCCCGGTGGAGAAACTATTTTGGGATATGATTCATATACCGGCTTGGGCGTATACATAAACAGTGGTGGCGCATCCATGGCGGGCCAACAGGTCGGAGCGGATTTTTCCGATGTTTATTCTGGAGATGGCGGCGGATCGCATGGAGGGGGTTACAATCGAGACGGTCAAGGCGGCGAAGCGGGAAAAGGGGCGTCGGCTATTTCGCCTCCAGGTGGATCTCTTGGGCCGAGCGGGTCTTGGAGCAAAGGTTTGAGTGCGGGATTGCCTCCTGCACCTGGGCCTCTCTATCTATTTCCGAAGTCAAACGGAACAAAGGAGCGAGGCGCAGAGAAAGAGGAGTCTGCCGGCTTGTTGTCAAAAACGGGTTGGGGAATTGGCATTGCGGGGACAGGTGCAGGTGCACATGAGTATAGATTTCTTATCAATGGAACTTGGCGGGCAAGCAACGGGCAAATGTACTCTCTCAAATTTCATGGCAACCGTAGCGTATCCGGCTATGCAAAAGCATTGGAAACTGCTGAAAGAGCGCATGCAATTGGACGGGGGCTTTTTATAGCAGGCTCTGCTCTTGCGACTGTCAGGATGGCCCACGGTATTTACGCAGGGGATATTGATGAGGAGGCTTCTGCCGCAACTGATGCTGCAATTGGATATTATGCTTATGCTGGAGGATGGCCTGGCCTGGCCTTCGGAGCTATTTACACTGGTCTGGATATGATGGGATATTTAAAACCCTCAAACGCACCGGCTCGGGAACATGAAAATCCATTTTTTGCACCGGACAATGTTCGCATAGGGTACTAGTTTTGCAATGAAGCCATTTGAGTACATTTATTACCGTATTTATTCTTGGAACCTGAAAAAGTGGGGTGTATCAAACATGCCTCACATCAATGCGCTTTATTTGGTTTCCCTGATGATGTTCCAAAATCTGTACGCTCTCGCATTGATAGCTCAATTTTTCGGAATTGATTTTGCCTTAAGGACGCCGCTTCCTGAAAAGGAGGCTATTGTTACCGCATTCACCGTCGTAGTATTCAATTATTTCCATTTTATTCGAAAAGGCCAGTACAAATCCCTTGCTAAAAAATATTCACATGAGTTGCCCAATGAGAGGCGGCGTAATGCTGTTTTTGTCTGGATATATATGGTCATGTCTCTTTTATCTATTCTAATTTTGGCGTTCGCATACAAAAGCACCGGCCCTCTGCTCTGAGTGCATAAGTAGTAGTCAGTCTTCCGTAAGGAAGGCCGTCCAAATAGGAGTGGCCTATTAATCCATACGAATATTTGTTCTACAGGGTTTACGCTTGGAACCAAAAGCGGAAACCTGGAACGGATCTTCCGCAATGGAATGGAATTTTGGCGGTATCTTTCATGATGTCGCTGAATTTCATCCTGCTTCAGTTTATCGTTCGGATTTTCGGCTGGAGAATATTTTTTGATGACCCTCTTCCAAACTCGGAGATAGTCGCTGTTTTGATTTTGACTCTTTCTTTGAACTACTTTTTGTTCCTTCACAAAGACAAATACAAGAAGTTAATCGAGAAATACGCCCAAGAGCCTTTTGGAAAAAGGAATTGGAAAGCGTTGGGGCTGCTTCTTTATATCGGCGCTTCTTTTTCCACAGTCATTTATCTGGCCGGGGTCTTTGGATCGACGGAGCCGCCCTGGAAGAAACACTGGTAGATACGCGGCTCTTTTAAAACCGATCGGGCCAGTACATGGTCGCATTCCGCAGCGGGAACCACGCCCCCAGCAAATCCAATTGCGACGAAGACGCCTGCAACTCAGAGGCGGTCAGCAGATCCCGGGCTGAACGATAGCCCATCGCCATCTGGAACAGTGTCCCCTGCCCGAAGCGGGCGGATCCTTCCGCCCCCTGGGTCAAAGGCTCACCCAATGATCCGTGCCCGTCCTTGTACTTCAGGATGCACGCCCCCAGTTCCGTCGAGAGGGCCACTTCGCCTTCCGGCAAAGGATGCTCCGCATCCCGCCCCAATCCTTCCGCCAGTCTTTCCATGAAGGGCTGGAAGCGGATCACGCGTCCCATGAACTCGCCGTTGCGCGGATAGCGGATGTCCGCCTCGCAGCCGAACTTGCGGGCGTAAAGCGCCAGGGGATGGTCCGGAGGCATGGCCAGATGGACTTCCTCCTTGCGCAGCTCCAGGGCCCGCTGGGCCAGGAAGCGCAGGATGGAGCCCATGACTTCGCCGCCCATTCCGCCGGCTTCCGCGGCCCGGCAGCGCTCCGGGTCGTCGTCGAACACGACATAGCCCGTAACGCGGTCGCGTCCGTCCACGGTCACGCGCACGCCGGCCTTGGTGAACCAGCCCACGCTGCGGGGAAAGCCTTTCCAGGTCTTGGCGTCCCGGACCGCCGTGCCCGTCCGCCCGGCGTTTTCGCCGTTGTAGATGCGGGCTATCGAAGGAAGGTCGCTTTCCTGGAAGGATCGCAACGGCAGGGGTCCCGGAGCCCGCTCCGCGTTCAGGGTGGAGATGCGGATGCCGTATTCGGGCATGCAAGGCGCATAGCCGAAGCGGTGATAGAAATCGGGGATGCCGTGGAGGAGGGAGGCTTCGTAGCCTTCCCGCTCGATGAGCGCCAGGGCCGCTTCCATGACCTGCCCGGCCAGGCCTTTGCCCTTATGGGGATCGTCCGTCGCGACGGCGGCGATCCCGGCCACCTTCACCTGCGCGCCGCCGACCCGCATAAGGCGATCGACTATCCAGAGGCGCGAGACCGATTTTCCTGCGTCGAGCAATTCGACCTTCCAACCTGGCGTGACCATGTCGGGCGGGCAGTTGTCCACATGGGTGGTTTTCAGTTCCATGTACGAAACAGGGATGTGCTTTGAGAAGCGGAGGAGTCGGGAAGGGGTAGGGAGGTTTGTGGGGGCGTTTCGTCGGGCGTCGGGCGTCGGGCGTCGGGCATAAAAACCAAGGGAAACCGGTGGGTTTTCTTCGTATTGGTTTTTGCGCCAACGCAGTACGGAAAAAGCTTTACGCCCGACGCCCGACGCCCGACGAAACGTTTATCCGGGTACGGCACTTTTTTTCAAAGCTCCACTCTTGCTCGTTGCAATCTTCTTCGCCATCAATTGTTCAACGGTCGGCATTGCCGGCACCGATGCTATCAAATTCCTCGTGTACTCGCTCTTCGGGTTCTTGAAAATCTCTTCGGTCTTCGCATACTCTACGGCCTTGCCATGCTGCATGATGAGCACGTCGTCGGACAGGTATTCCACCACGCCCAGGTTGTGGGAGATGAAGAGATAGGTGAGGCCAAGCTGTTTCTGCAGATCCATCAGCAGGTTCACGATCTGGGTTTGGATGGACACGTCCAGGGCGGACACGGCCTCGTCGCAGACGATGAACTTGGGATCCAGGGAGAGCGCGCGCGCGATGTTGATGCGCTGTTGTTGGCCGCCGGAGAATTCATAGGGAAACGCGCCGGAGCGGTTGGGATTGATCCCCACCAGGTCCAGCAGTTCCCGCACGCGTTTGCGGCGGGATTCCCCGTCCCCGATGTTCCAGATCTTCATGGGATCCTCCACCGCTTCGCCCACGCTCATCTTGGGGTTCAGGGAGGAGAAGGGGTTCTGGAAAATCATCTGCATGTTCCGGCGGTTGGGCCGGAACTGCGATTGGGAAATCCCGGAGACGGTTTTGCCGTCGAACTTGATGGTGCCGGCATCGGGTTCGATGAGGCGGAGGATGCAGCGGCCCAGGGTGGATTTCCCGGAACCGGATTCCCCCAGGATGCCCAGGGTCTTGCCACGCTCGATTTTCACGGAGATGCCGTCCACGGCCACCACGCGGCGGTCGCCCTTGCCGAAGGTTTTCCGGATGTCGGTCGCTTCCAGGATGTAATCGGGCATGGTCGTCACCTTCTCAGAGCGGATAATGACAGTAGGCGAGATGATCGTCGGGGCCGGTGCCGCCGCCGTTTACGGCTGCTGCCGGTGGCGCTTCGTTGCGGCATTTGTCCGTGGCCAAAGGGCAGCGGGGGTGGAAGCGGCAGCCCGTAGGCAGATGGGTCAAGGGCGGGATATTGCCCTTGATGGGCTCCACCCGGGTCCCACGCTTGCCCAGCTCCAAGTTGGAGGAGAACAGGGCCTTGGTGTAAGGATGGCCGGGATGCGAGACCAGGTCCAGGGCCGTGCCCGTTTCCATCACCTTGCCGGCGTACATCACCAGGATGCGATCGCAATAGTTGAGGGCCACGGGAAGGTTGTGGGTGATCATGATGATGCTGAGGCCCAGCTCATCCTTCATCTTCATCATCAGTTCCAGGATCTGCTTCTCCACGGTCACGTCCAGGGCCGTGGTGGGCTCGTCCGCGATCAGGAGCTTGGGATTGCAGGAGAGGGCCATGGCGATCATGACGCGCTGGCGCATGCCGCCGGAAAGCTCATGGGGATAGGAGAAGTAGCGCTTGGCCGGTTCGCGGATGCCCACTTTGTCCAGCAGGCCGACAACCTTTTCCTTCACGTCAGATCGGGTGGCCGCGCCGTGGTGGAGCATGCCTTCCGCGATCTGGTTCCCGACGCGCATGGTGGGGTTCAGCGAGCTCATCGGGTTCTGGAAGACGAAGCCGATGTCCTTGCCGCGGATTTTTCCGAGGCCGTCCCTGCTCATCGTCAGCAGGTCCCGGGGAACGGAGTCCGCTCCCAGGAAGCGCGCCGTGCCGGATGTGTCGCGGTTTTCCTTCTTGATCAAATCGGTGATGCTGAGCATGCTGACCGATTTCCCGGACCCGGATTCGCCCACGATGCCGAGCACTTCGCCCGGTTCCAGGACCAGGTCCAATCCGTCCACGGCCTTCAGCAGGCCGGTTTCCACGCGGAAGGACACCTGCAGCTTCTGCACGTCCAGCACGGGTCCGCTATTCCTTGCCATACATCTCCCGGAGGCCGTCGCCGACGAAGGTGAAGGCCAGCAGCGTCACGCCGAAGGTCAGAGCAGGCCACATCACCAGGTGCGGGAAGCCGTACATCTCCATCATGCCCGCGCTGATGAGGTTGCCCCAGCTGGGCATGGGCGGGCGCAGGCCCATGCCTATCAGGCTCATGGCCGATTCGGCCATCATGCCCGCGGGGATGCCGAAGCTGACCGCCACGATGATGGGTCCGACGATGTTGGGTAGGATGTATTTGCGGATGATACGGCCGTTCCCGGCGCCCAGGCAGCGGGCCGCTTCCACGTAATCGTTGTTCTTGGCGCTGAGGATCTGTCCGCGCACCAGGCGCGCGTAGCCGGCCCAGCTGGTGATGCCGATGGCCACGAACATGGTGCTCAGGCCGCGCCCCAGCACGGCCACCAGGATGACGAGCAGTAGGAATTGCGGGAACGCGAACATGATGTCCACCACGCGCATGGTCACGATGTCCAGGATGCCGCCGAAGTACCCGGAAACGGCTCCCACCAGGGCTCCTACCAGCAGGCCCAGGGCCACGGCCCCGAAGGAGACGATGATGGCGTTGCGCGCGCTATAGAGGATGCGCGAGAACAGGTCGCGTCCCAGTTCATCGGTGCCGAACCAATGCTGCGCCGTGGAAGTCTCCAGGGCATGGGGCGGGCTGGGCGTGGAGTAATGGTAGGGCGCCACATAATCGGCCAGGAAGGCGGCGGTGAACAGGATGATGATGTAGATCAGGCCGGCCACCGCCAGCTTGTTGCGGCGGAAGCGGCGGAAGTCCTTGCGGAACTTGGCCATGCCTCCGTACCGGGCCTCCGGCAAGGGATCTTGCGCGTGGGGCAGCGAGGGCAGGGCTTCGGAAAGGGCGGTAGCCATGGTTACTCCAGTTTGATCCGCGGGTCGAGGACGGCATAGAGCATGTCCACCGCCAGGTTGATGAACATGATGGCCGCGGCGAAAATCAGGGTCGAGGTGACGAGCATGGGATAGTCGCGCATCTGCGCGGCCGATACGAACATGGATCCCAGGCCCGGGATGCGGAAGACCTGTTCCACCAGCACGCTGCCCAGGAGCATAAAGCTGAACTGGGGGCCCATCACCGTGACCAGGGGGATGAGGGAATTCCGCAAGGCGTGCGTGATCACAACGGTGGCTTCCGGAAGCCCTTTGGAGTAGGCGGTGCGGATGTAGTCCTGTTCCAGCGTTTCCAGGATGCTGGATCGGATGAAGCGGGCCACGGTTGCGATGGGCGCGGCGCCGATGGCCAGGGCGGGGAGGATCAGGTGCTTGCACATGCCCCATCCGGAAGTGGGGAGCACGCCCCAGACCACGGAGAACAGCACGATCAGGCCGACGGCGATGACGAAGGACGGGATCACCTGGCCCACCAGGGAGAGGCCCATCAGGGAATAATCCGCCACCGTATTCTTCTTCAAGGCCGCAATCACGCCCATGGGGACACCCACCAGCAAGGCCAACAGCAATCCGATGGTGACGATCTGCAGGGTGATGGCGAACTTGGAAGCGATCAAGGTCTCGATGGCCACGTTGGGATTCCCGAAAGAGGGCCCGAACTTGAACATGGCCGCGTTCTTCAGGAAGATGCCCACCTGCATATAGATGGGCTTGTCCAGGGCGTAGCGTTTCTTGAACTCGCGTTCATATTGCTGCTGGGCCGCGCGGCCCTTGCTGTCCACGGCGGCCTTGGCTTCCCGGACCTGCTCCATTTCCATGAAGTTGCCGGGCGCGGCGTGCATCAGGTAGAAGGTGATGGTCACCACCGCCACCAGGGCGATGACGATGGAGGCGAGGCGCTTGGAGAGGAACTTCAGGAAATTCATGCCGTCCTACCTCGCCTTTGCGGGCGCTTCGGCCGCCGCCAGGTTGGTCTTGTGGAAATACGCGTCCTTGTCGACGTTGATGAGCGACAGGTTGAACATCATGTTCCAGACTCCCAGCTTATAAATGGTCTCGCCGCTGATGAAAGGCCGCTTCAGGTAGACCAGATTTTCCGAGACCAGGGGAATGATCCAATCCTGGTCCATGGTGTGCTGGATGAGCTTGCGGGATACTTCCGTGACCTGGGGATCGTCCAGGGTCATGGACTCCACGTCCGCCAGCATGCGGCTTCCGTCGTTGTTCCCGGCCCCGTTCAGCAGGTAGGTCAGGAAGTTGAAATGGCCTTCCAGGATGCGGTCCTTGACCTGCTGCCACTTGGCGATGGCGTCCGCCTTCGGGGTCTTGGGGGTGATGGTGGCCAGCACGCGATCGTACTCGTCGGCGGGATCGGTTTCCGCTATCTTGTCGCGGTAGATGGGATCCTTTTCGATTTCCTTGATGCGCTTGAACCAGACGTGGGCGGAGTCCTTGAGCGGGATCAGCTCTTTCCAGTCCTCGGGCTTATCGCCCTTCATTTCGTTCTTGATGTCGATGCGCTCCAGGGTGATGCGCTTGCGCAATTCCTTCAGCTCATAGTTGAAGCACATCCAGTACCAGACGTGGTCGGCGCCGCGCGTCATCATCACCGGCTCTTTCCACAGCACCTTGCCCGGGAAGAGGGTGAGGCCAGGCCGCGTGAAGCGCGCATCCTTCATGTAGCCGCCGCCCCAGACATAGCTGGCCAAGGCGCCCGTCAGCAGATCCTGCTCCATGTTCTCGATGACCACGTTGAGGCCGATGGCCTTGAGCTGGGATTGCACGGCCTCGGAGACCATGGCCAGGCCCTGCACGTCCGTGGCGGGAGGCGTGAAGAGATAGATGATCTCGCCCTTGTAGGTGGACTTGGCCAGCAGGCGCTTGGCTTCGTCCACGTTGCGGGGCTTGATGGTCAGGCCCTTGAAGAGGGTGTCCTGGGGAGGGCCGGGCACGAAGGTGGGGACCACGCGGCCGCCCATCACGTTGTCGGCGATTTCACTGCGGTCCAGGGCCAGGGCGATGGCCTTGCGCAAATCCGGATCCGACATCAGCTTGTTGACGGTATGCGCCATCTGCACGCCTAGAAAGCCTATCTCGGGAGTCCGGTTCACCTGGTTCTTGAGATGTCCGGCCTTGGTGGCATAGGCGTAATCCCCCAGGGTGAGCACGTGGGCGATGTCCAGTTCGCCGGCCTCGTACTGCTGGATCTGCACGTTCTGGGAGGACATGTTCATGGCCTTGAGGATGAAGCGATCCACGTTGCCGCATTCGCCCACATACAGGGGATTCTTCACCAGCTCCACTTCGCCGTCGCGGATGAAGGACTTGGGCAGGTACGGGCCGTTGCCCACGAAATGACCGGGCATGCACCACAAGTCGCCTTCGCCTTCCTTCTTGGCGGCCTCGTAGCCTTTGCGGTTGAGCGGCATGGCGGAACCCATCGCCAACAGGGAGGGCAGGGCCTTGGGGCGGCTGAGCTTCATCTGCACGGTGAACGCGTCCAGGGCCTTGAAGCCCACGGAATCGATGGGGGAGGTGCCGCCCTTGAATTCCATGGCCTTGTAGACGGCGGGGAAAATGGAAGCCCAGGTTTCCGAAGGGGTTTCCGGACTGCAGAAGCGGGTCCAGGCGTAGATGAAATCATGGGCGGTGACGGTGTCGCCGTTGGACCAGCGCTTGTCGTGGCGCAGCTTGAAGGTCCAGATCAATTTGTCCGGGGACATGGTCCAGCTCTCGGCCACTTTCGGAACGATGTTCATGTCTTTGTCGTAGCCGAACAGGCCTTCCGCCACGGTGCCCTGGATCAGGACCAGTTCCGGCTTCCAGACCGTGGGGTCCAGGCTCTGCATGGGCCAGCTGGGGATGCGCAGGACGATTTCACCTTGCTGAGGTTCGCTCCCGGGCGCGGCGTCGGTGCCTGTCGCCGCGGTCGGCAACCCGGCGGATACCGCTTTGTTGGAGGGATTGGAGGGATCCGCGCACATCGCGCAATACCAAAGTCCGTAGGCTCCCAGGGACATAAGGGCAGCCAGCCCGACCAACCATTTCGTGAATCGCAATTGGGTCTCTCCGTTGCTTCGTCGGGGCCGCGGCCGGCGCTTATTGCGCCTAAAGCGCCCCTAGCGGGCTATTTGACCAGGTCGCCCGCGGTGATGCCGTGGACGCGGATGTCGTCGAGCCAGAATTCGTTGCCGCCCTTGCCTTTGAAGCGGAGCTGCGTGATCATGCCGCCCATCTCCTTCCAGGTTTCCGGTTTCTTGGTGTACGCGGGCAGGCGCGCCTGGTCGAATTCGGCCTTGCGGCTTTCGGGATCGCTCGGGAACACGTCTACCTGCACGGTCAGGTCCGAAGGCTTGATGGTGTACCTCTCCCAGGCGTTGGTCAGGTCGAAGGTTTTGGAGGCGATGACGGAGATTTCCACGCCGGATTCGATCGGGTTCTCCTGGACCAGTTCCACCTGCACGCGGCCGTTGCCCCCGGACCAGAAGGTCAGGGAATCCATGCCGCTGAAGTTGTAATGGACATTCTGACCGCCCAGGCTGTTTTCCAACAGCACATGCGGTTCCTTGTCGAACACGCTGGGTTGATTGGTGCCCAGGGCGTACAACACCTGGAAGGTGCGCGAGGCGTTGCCGCGGCCCGCCTTGATGGCGGTCACCCAGTTCTGGGGAGCCGCGTTGGCGGGCTGCAGGATGGTGGAGTTGCCTCCCGGATAGTCGTTCAGCGCCGTCCACCAGCCGCCGCCCAGCACGAGCAGGTTGCGGTTGTCCGAGTCCTCGAAGTCCTCGATGAGGAAGGATTTGGAAGTGTCCGGGATGATGACGGCAGGCTGGCCGGTGGTCCATTCGTCCAGCTTGATCTTGTCGCTCACCACGTATTCCAGGCTCGCGTCGGGCAGCTTGCGCAAGATGACCACGGAATACTGTTCCTGGGGCACGTCCCTGATGATGAACTTGCCGGTGGCGCTATCCACGTCCGCGGAGTAGGGGGAACCCGCCAGGAAGATTTTCTTGGCCTCGTAGGTGGTGTCCTTGACCGTGCCTTCGTAGCTGACCTTTTTCCGCAGGCCGATGACATTGTCGTATTCGTTCTTGAGGCGGGTCGAGTCCACGTCATGGATGAGCACGCCGTAGTCTTCCACGTCCGCCACCAGGCTGACGGTGTGGTTGGTGTCCAGGGAGTCTATGCGGAAGTTGCCCTCGGAATCCGTTTCCGCGCTGTCCAGCACCAGGCTTTCGCCGGCCTTGGTCTTCACGAGCCAATTCTGTTCGTCCAAGAGGAACATTTTGATGTTCGCCGCCGGGCGGCCATTGGGCAGAACCACGCGCGCGCTGATGCCGTTGGTGGTTTCGATGGTGCCGCCGGCCAAGCGCTCTCCGCAGCCGTAGAACGCCGAAAGGCTCGCGGCCAGCAGGGTCGCGGCTTTGAGCCTGGCGTTCATTTCTGGGCCTTGCGCTTCTGCGTGAGGGGGAACATCTGGATGTTCATCTGGTACACGCGATCGGTTTCCGTATAGCTGTTCACCAGCTTCTTCAGGGATTCGCGGAACTCGCCGGTGAGCTCGCGGATTTCCGGGATGGCGGCTTCGGGGATGTTCACGGTCAGGGTGGAGATGTCGCGCTCCTCTTTGCGGAAGCGCTCCAGGGACTCCTCGGCCATTTTGATCATCTCGCGCTGGTACTGCATGATGGCCACCGAGCGCCATTCCTTGCCGGTGGTGAGGTTGAGGCCCACCGCCCGGTAGGCGCCGTCCGCATCCTGCACGATCAGTTTCAGGTCCTCAAGCAGCTTGACGGCGGATTTGGCTTCCTTGAGACTGATGGCGGGCGTCAGCATGCTGCCGAGATCCTTGATGTCGCCTTTGAAAGGGGCTCCGTCCAAGAGGGCCCAGACCGCGGAGTAATACCATTTCTGGAAGAACTCGTATTGGCTCTCGACGATTTTGTCGGACTTGGCCTTATTGATGGAGAGCATCTTCTCGAAATAGAGCTTGCTCTCCTTCTCCGATTTGGCCTTGTTGAAATGGACCAAGGCCTCGAAGTAGGTGGCTTCTTTATCGTTGAAGTTGCAGATTTTATGGAATTTCTCAATCCGGTCTTCCGCGACGTGGAGATGGCCCTGCAGCACCTTGATCAGGAAGCTGGAATCCATTCCCACCTTGTTACCAATATACCGGTAGGAAAAAAACGCGTTGGTCTTTTTCTGCTGGTTATAGAAGTCCCTGAGGAACTGCCGATAATCTAGATAGTCGAATACGCTTATCACCGGGTATAACTTATGCCCGGGAAGGACAATTGTCCACCCGGGTCCGGTCGAAAGTGATGAACTCTATTTCACCAGAGAGTGCCGATTTTTCCCCAATATGGCTCGAATTCCACAAGTGTTGGGCTTTTGGGGGTTGACTTTGGCCTCCGGTTTTTCACCACCGCACCGGTTCTCATCCGCACGGGTCCCGGGGCCTGTTCCAAACTTTGGGAATGGGATTCCGCCCCGGTTTTACTTGAGGGGGATGGCGGCGCGGGAGGCGCCTTTACTCCAGGTCCGACTTCACCTGCTCTTTGTTCTTGGACAAAGCCTTCAGAGGCTTCGTTTCTTCCACGAATTCAGCATAGCTCATATCCTTCAGGTAGATGGCCCCGTAGGCCCGCCGCATCATGGGATGGGGATGGCCGTAGAAGGCTTCCTTGCCCAGGAGGGTGGTGAGATCGCGGAATTGTTCCACCCAGCTCTTCTGGCACAATTCGCTGAAGGTGCCGTCCAGCTCCGGGCTGGGAAAGGACGCGGACTTCTGGCTGATGAAACAGCTTTCGAACATGTTGTTCAATACCGCGAAGGAATTCAGGGAGACGGGGATGATGGTGTTGACCTCGGCGGGATGGAAGCGGGCCCAGACGTTACGGTAACCCCATACGCGCAGATCGCCCACGCCGTGGCGGGCGGTGTAGGTTTCCAGGGCGGCGGAAATGGCCATCAATACTTTGAAATGGGTGTCCGGGCCGCTGCCTTCCGGATCCAGGGCCAAGGTCACCACGGTGGGTTTCACCTTTTCCAGCAGGGCGACGATGGGAAGAACGTCGCGCTCATATTCCGGATCCTGCGGGAACACGGCGCCGGTATAGAACTCCAGGCGCATGTGGGTCACGTGATCGGGACCGAACCCGAAATGGGCCCAGACCAGTTCGGCTTCGAATTCGCGCAGCCAGCCTTTGAGCCGTTGCATGATTTCCGGTTCGCCCTTGCCCGGGGAAAGCTGTTCCAGCAGGCGGATCTGTTGTTCCACGCCGGCTTGGATGAGCCCTTGGGAGGCGGTGGCCAATTCCTTGCGGAAGAAACGATACATGCGGCAGGCGGTGAACAGGGCCTGCCCGTCCTTGTCCTGCCCGGCGATGGCGTTCAGGTAGCCGTAGATTTCCTTATAGCGCGCATCCTCGTTCCCGAGCTCCTCGGCGCTCATGGCCAGGAACAGGCTGCCGTCCCGCAGGTAACTGCGCAGGGAGTTGAGCCTTTCCAATACGTAATGGTTCGTGACCGACGTGAAGCCGCTGGTGAGATAGCAGAAGTGGTTGTAGTTCCGCTCGGAGCGGACCAGGTGGTGCAGCAGGGGGAAATACGCCAGCTCGATATCGTCATGATGCGGGCCGGTGTGCAGGAAGCGCTGGTTCTCGAAGGGACCGTCCGTCTTGGACGCCAGCCCGGAAAGACGCAGTCCCGCCTGGATTTTCCGCATCAGGCTTTCCGAAGTCGATTCCGCCAGGACGGGAATGGTCTTCCTCGAAAGCGTGGACGCCAATAGCAGGGCCGCGTTGCCGGCCGCCGGTCCGGCCGCGCCGTCCAGGCCGGATTTGGCCAGTGATTTGAGGTCCGCGCCCAGGGAGAGGGCTCCATCCACCACCAGCTTGTGGGCTTCGTCCTCGCGCAGGCCGCCCGGCGCGGGAACCGTGTCGGGCGCGCCGGAACCGGCGAATGCGGTATCGCTGAGCAGCTTGAAGCGGCGGGACTTGAGGCGCGAGGCCGCGCCCTTGGTGACGAAGAAGCGCGCGTTGGGGAGGGATTGCAGGCAACTGGCCGGCATGGCGATGTCGGCGGGTTCTTCGATGGCGCGCGCCACTACTCTCGCTTTCGCTTCCCCCGCGGCCATGATGATGGCCACGGCTTCCGGATTGTGGGTGATGGTTTCCAACCCGATGGTGATGACGGCCTTCTTGCGGACCGATTCGATCCCGCCCAGGTCTCCGGCGGCCGCGGCCATGGTCTCGTAATTCATGAGCGTGAGGCGGGTGGCGGAATGATGGCTGCTGCCGCGCACGTTGAAGGCGATGTGGCCGTCCGGGCCCACGCCGCCCAGGAAGAATCCGATGCCGCCCAGGGAGCGGATCCTGCGTTCGTACTCCTCGCAGACGCGGTCGAAATATTCGATGGCCTCTTTCTGCAGGGCTTCCAGAGGCGTATTGGGCCGGCGCTCGCGCAGGTCCAGATACGTGAAGCGATCGCCCTGAAACAGGGCTTCCAGGTTGGTCACGCGCGCCAGGGCCGGACTGCGCTTCGCGGCCCCGCCCGCCGCGTCCAGGTGGTAGCAGTCGAGGAGAAGGGCGCGCTTGGGATCGAATCCGAAACCTTCCAGGTAATACTTCTTCACGTAGTGCCGGAAGGAGCGCTCATGGGAGGGGTCGATGGGGAAAAATTCGTCCAACTGGACGAAGTGGGCCTTGCCGAAGGAGGGCTTGGCCTTTTCATGCATGCCGATGGCCTTGAGAAGGCCGCTCGCGGCCTCTTCCTCCCAGTTCTTCAGATAATAGCGGACCCATTTGATGAAGTACTCGGGCGTCTTGCCGGTGGGCAATGCCGTCAGGCCCTCGGGATTGTCCTGCAGCCATTCCAGGAAGCGCAGGGCCGTCAGCTGCCCCAGCTGCACATAGTTCTCCACCATGACGACGGGGATCCGTTCCTCGTCGAGGGAGAGGAAGGGAAGCTGGGCCAGGTTCAGGAAATGGCGTTCGACTTTCGAAAGCGTGGCGGGCGTCCGGTCGGTCATCAGGATCCTTTGAATCCGCGCAAGAGCCCGAAGACGACGCGCTTCTTCTCGGAAGACGGCGGCGCGCCGGTGCGGGTATCCTTCTCCGTGACCAGGACGCTTTGCAGAATGTAGGCGCCGGTGCCGGCCTTGACGCCCCGCGTGGTCCTGCCCGTCCACACCACGCGGGCCACGTACTTGACTCCGGAGGCGTCGTTGGTCTTGCTCATCTGCTTGAGATCGCTCGCATCGAAGCGTCCTTTGCCTTTGGCCAGGAACTCGCCGACATTGTTGAAGATCTGGAACTCATAGGTTACCGGTCCCGCCGTCACGATGTGGAACACCGGGCCCACGAACTTGCCGCCGCTCTCGCCCGGATAACATGTCCCCGCGCATTTTCCATCGCTCGGGCTGCCGTTGAGGGCCAAGCCGGCCCCGTCAATGGGAATGAAGACCGCGTCTCCCTGGGGCTCCGGCCCATCCGAAGCATTGTCCTTGGTGGAGTTGGGAAAGGTCACGTAGACATCCGTGGGCTTGGGCTTGGGCACGTCGCCCTCCATGATGCGGAAGGTCTTGATGGACGGCGCGTTCTGATTCTGATCCTTGACGATTCCGTCCACGCTGATGGCCACGAAATCCCCGACGATGGGATAGATGGCCGACCCGGTGTCGATGTAGACCACGAAGTCCCTGTCCCCGGTCTTCTCCATCCTGTTGATGCTGACCTGGGAGGTGGGCGCCTCCGCGCCTTCGTGCTTGAAGATCAGCACGGCCGGGTTGGTAAGGGGCATGTTGGTGTTCTCGGAGATGGTGATGAAGATGCGCTTTTGCGGATGGGCGCTGTCCGGCTCCTGCACCACGGCTTTGGCCACCACGGGCGGAACGGAGTCGTCCACGGGGAAGACATTGTCCAGCAGGGGAATGTTGTCCTGCTTGAAGAGCTGGCCGGAGGCGTCGCGGTTGAGGACGGAGGTGATGCCGTAGGGGAAAGGGGTGGGCAAGGTCACGGTCAAGCGGGTCTTGGAGCCGGCGGCGAAGGCGATATCGGCTTTGGCCGCGGTGCGGTCGTTGGTCTGACCGCTCTGATCCTTGATGGTGAAGGTCATTTTGTCGGGGGCGAAAGGCAGTTCCTTTTCGAACTCGACGATCACGGTTTCGATCATGCCGTCGCCGTTCAGGTCCTGGTAATAGGCCTTGGATACGGACACGGGCGGGGTGAAGACGTATTTCTCCGTCATGATAGCGCTTGGCAGCAGGTCGGATTTGACACCGATAGCCTTGAGAGTGGTGGAGACCGATATGGAAATGGCGCCCGTATACAGCTTGGTGCTTCCCGTGGCCGAGTTGGCCGGATCGGTGCCGTCCGTGGTATAGAAAATCTGGGCGCCGGCGGTGGTGGTGAGGGTGACGCTCAGAGGCGCGATGAAACTGCGGCCGGCGGGATCGGCGGTGGGCGTGGCCACGGTGGGCGGCACCACGCGCGTGTAGGTCTCGCTCATCACGCCGCTGGCCAGATGGTCCGGCATGGTTCCGATGGCCTTGAGCGTGGTGGTGGCGGTGATGAGGATGGGGGCGCCGGTATATTTCTTGGTGCTGCCCCGTTCCGCGGTATCGGGAACCGTGCCGTCCGTGGTGTAGAAGATGGCGACTCCGGTTCCGGTCGTGGCTGTTTTCAGAGTGACCGGGACTCCCGGGGATAAGGAGGAGAAGATTGAGCCCCTGGGATCCGCATCGGGAGTAGCTACCACGGGCATGTTCACCTTGGTATAGATTTCCGTCATGACTTCGCTGCTGCGGTATCCGGGCGCCACGGCGATGGCCTTGAGGGTGGTGGTGACCCCGCTGATGATCACGGGCGTGCCGGGCACGTATTGCTTGGTGGCCCCGCCTGCCGCCGCGGCCGGCACGCTGCCGTCCGTGGTGTAGAGAATCGTGGCCGTGGTCAGGGAATCCTGGAGGGTCACGTTCAGGTTGGCGAAGAAGTTGGTGCCTTTGGGGTCCGCCGTAGGGGGCGGCAGAAGGGGTGGCGGCGGGAGGTTCTTGACGTTGACCTGCTGGATGACCGCATTGCCGCAGGAATCCACGATTCGGAACCAGAGGTGCTTATCATCGGGAAGGGTCGGGGGAACCGCGAAATTGGCATCCGTGGGGATCCATTGGCGCCAGAGGGAATCGGAAGAGTAGGCGTATTCCTTGATGCCTTTGTTGTCCGTGAAGGCGCCGGTCAGCTTATCGCCTTTGCGGTAAACCGTGTCCGCCAAGGTCATGACGGGGAAAATCTTGTCCTGGGTGGTCCGGCCGCAGGGAACCAGCGAGTGCTTGTTCACCCAGATGGAATAGTCCGAGCTGTAGATATCGGTCGGAGTGGGGCGGTCCGAGAACTTGTTGACGTAACCGCCGAAATACTGGCGGGCCACGCGCAGCACGGTCAGGAAATCATAGCGATAGCTGATATTCTCCGTGCCCAGGGTGGAAGGGGATTTGCCCTTGAGCTTTCCGAACACGCAATCCAGGTCCGCCAGAAGGGCCGCCCGGGCGGCATTGTCGATCTGGAAATGCCAAAGCAATCCGCCGTTGCCTTGTTTAGCCGCCGTGCCGCCTTGTCCGTAAAACAGTTCATGGACCTGGGTCAGGGTAATGGGGGAATCGTAGATCACGTTGGCGCCGCCGCAAGCCTTGGACGCCTTATTGGCCGCAACCAGTTGATTCACCACATCGAACACCCGGGTGATGTAATTGCGGGTATTGAAGTCCGGACCGGCGGGTTTCCCCGGGGCGGCGGCATCGTACGGGAAGGGTTTCATCTTGTCCGTCACGTCATCGTCGTTCAGAATAGTCAGGTCCGTGGTCGGCAAAACCTGGGTCGCATAGTCTTTGGTGTTTCCCGTTCCGTTGTCCACGGGATTCGGGCCGATGCTATAGCCGCCCAGCATCAGCTTCAGGCCGGCGGATTTGTCCTTGGCTTCTTCGAGGAAATTCTTGAAGCACAGGTCTTGCGCCGACTTGAGGCCGTCGAAGAGCCACCAGAGGTTCATGGTGGCCAGGAACGCGGAGTTGATCTGCTGGGGCGAATTGGCATTGGTCCCGCCGAAGCCGTCCGTAGCCACCAGCTTTTCCAGGGCGAGCGGGGTGGGGAAATACTTGGAGTAATCCTTGGCGAGACGCCCCGCGGCGGTCTGGTAGGTGACCATGAAGGAGCCGTAGGCTGCCGTGTCTCCGCCGGAGTTGTTCGGAGACTGGTACAGGGTGGCGCCGTTGGCGTCCACCAATCCCAGTCCGGAGGTGGAGGCGCCCAGGGACATCAGGAACTGCATGTCCACGTACAGATACTCCTGCAGGGCCGCCACGGACATCATGTAAAAGGAACCGCTGCTCAACGACGCGGCGGGGTCGAAGCGCACGGTCTTGGTGCCCATGGCGAAGGTGCCCGCGGGCAGGGCCACCTGGATCTGGGTCTGGTCCCGGTAGGAATCGATGAAGCCTCCGTAGCCGTCGCCGCGATTGATGCCCAGGCCGTCCTGGATGCACTTGTCCGCGTAAAGGGTGGCTACCGCCGCGCCGCCTTCATTGCAGGTCATGGCCACGGGGGCTTCTGGCGGAGAGGGTTCGTTGCAGGATCCGATTTTGGATTGCAATTGTTTGTTGTAAGCGATTCCGGATTTGCCGCCGCAGGTCGTATTGTCCGGAGACCGGGTGCCTTTGGGCGGGACCAGGGTTCCATTGCTCGAAGGGAAATCGGCGTGGAGAGCGCTGCCCGCGACCGTGTAATTCATGCCGGTCATGTCCCAGACATCCGGCGTATTGTTGATGCCCGTGCCCGTGGTATTTCCGTCCTGGGCCACGCACGTTCCCAGGGTGATGTCCACGGCGCCAAGGGCCGCACCCATCCCAAGTCCAACCAATATCAGCCACAATTTTCCCATAAGCCCTCTTTGCGCGTTGCCTGCACACAAAACTATGGCCCTGGAGCCCCTTTGTCCATGGACCCGGGGAAAGAAGTGATGAAACGTTGTTCACCAGCGATGAAGGAATTCGCCCGGAATCGGGGTATTTCAGGGGATTCCAGGCGGTCGGGAGGGCCCGGAGCCGCCGCGCCCCATGGCGGACTTCGAGAGCGGGCGCGCAGGCGCCCGTTGGCGGAATTTGGGTGTTCCGTTCAGGAGCCGCGGAAGCTGCGCAGCAACCCGAACGTGACCCGCTTGGTGTCCTTGGCGGAAGCCGCGCCGGTCTTGTTGTCCTTGTCCGAGATCAGGTTCGTCTGCAGGATGTACGCGCCCGTGGCGGCCTTGGCGCCGTCCATGGTGCGCCCCGTCCAGACCACGCGGACCGTGTACTTGACTCCGAAGGCATCGTTGCTCTGGGGCAGCGAGGGCAGATCCTTTTCCGTGATGTGCCCCTTTCCCTTGACCACGAATTCCCCGTGGTTGTTGAAGATCTGGAACTCATAGCGTACCGGACCGGGGGTCAGGATGTGGAAGACGGGGCCGACGAAATTCGTATTGTCACCGGAGAAGCAGTTGGCCGTGCATTTGCCGTCGCCCGCTTCGCCGGACAAGGCGATGCCGCGCACGTCCACGGGAATGAATACCGTGTTGCCCTGGGGTTCCACGCCGTCCGAAGGCGAGTCCTTCTTGGAGTTGGGGAAGGTGACGTACAGGTCCATGGGCTTGGGAGCGGGAACCTTTCCGTCCATATAGAGGAAGGCTTTCACAGAAGGGGAATTGCCGACCAGATCCTTGACCTCGCCGTTGCTATTGATGGCCACGGAATCCCCCACGATGGGAAAGAGCTTCGAGGTGGAGTCGATATAGACCGCATAATCGCGATCGCCGGTCTTTTCGATGTGGTGGATCTTGACGTCCGAAGCCCCCATTTCGACGCCCTCGCGCTTGAAGATCAAGGCGGTCTGGCTGCCCAGGGGAAGGGTCACCCCCTCACTGACCGTGATCAGGATGCGCTTGAGACGCTGGGTGCTGTCCGGCTCGATGACCTTGGCGGTGATGATGATGGGCGGGACGGAATCGTCCACCGGGAATATACCGTCCAGGCTGGGGATGTTGTCCTGCTTGAAAATCTGGCCGGAGACGGTCGGGTTGCCCACGGAAGTGACGCCTTTGTCGAAGGGGCTGGCGAGCTTGACGATGATGCGCGATTTGGAGCCCGGGGCGTAGTTGATCTCCGCCTTGGCCGCGGTCTTCTCGTTGCTTTTGCCGGAGGCATCCGTGATCTTGAAGGTCAGCTTATCCGGCGTGTAGGGGATGTCCTTCTCGAAATCGATCACCACGGTTTCGATGATGCCGTCTCCGTTCAGGTCCTGGTACCAGGCCTTCTTGATGGCAAGCGGCTGCGAGTACGTATAGACCTGGGTGAGCACGTCGCTATCGATCCAACCCGCCATCACGGCTTTGGCCTTGATGGTGGTGGTGGCCGTGAGCGGAAGGGGCCCCGTATAGGCTTTGGTGGTTCCCGTGGCCGAGGAGGCCGGCTCGGTGCCGTCCGTGGTATAGAAGATGGTGGCGCCCACGGAGGAGGTATTGAGGGTCACGCTGATGGGCAGGATGAAAAGCTGGCTGCCGGGAGAGGCCGTGGGCGTGGCCACCTTGGGCTGCACGAAGAAGGTGAGGTTGTTGTAGGTGTCCATCATGACATTCTTGGTCAAGCCTCCGATGAGGTCCAATTTGTAGGTTCCCGCCGCCGCCGAGGACACGTACACCTTCAGGGTCCCTGTGGCGGCGTCCGTCACCAGCTCCGTTCCGGCGGCGATGGGCTTGGTCAGGGAGGAGTCCGAATAGACGGTCAGCCCCGCCTGGGGCGTGAAGTGGAAGGTCTCCGCGCGCTTGTCCGGCACGCCTCCCAGCGTGGCCTGCACGGTGACGGGAACCAGGGTATTCAGGATCACGTTGACGGGGGGCTTGGCCGCGAACTCGATGGCGAAATTTCCGGAGATGTGGAAGGGCAGGGTGGAGCCCTTGCCGGACTTGGTGGTGTAGGTAATGAGGTAATCGCCCGGCCGCAGGCCCGTTACCTTGGAGGTATCCACGGTGATCTGATCGGTGGTGGGGTTGATGTCGATCCCGCCGTAGTTGCTGCCCACGTTGAGCGGGGCGGGCGGATTGACCGACGGCCCGGAAAGGGTGAAGTCGGATTTGGCAAGGGTGGTGTCCCCGCCCTTGCTGGATCCGCAGCTGGCGTCCCCGGAGGTGATCTCGTAGATCTCGTAACGGACCGCTCCGTTGCCGAGCGGGATGGTCTTGACGAACACGTTCTGCTGCTGTTCGAAGAAGATGGAGGTTTCCACGGCCAGATCCGATCCGGTGGGCTGGCGCTCGCAGAAGAAGAAGTCGAAGGGATAATCGGTGCCGGCGATCAGCTTGGTGCCTCCCCCGTTCCCGATGGTGTCGAGCCTGACCTTGCCGGCCACGGGAGGATGCGGCCCGCCGATGTCCATCACCAGCTTCTTGTTGATGAAGGCCCAGGTGTCGTCATCCCCGACGAAATTGAATTCCTGCCCCGGCTGGTACTTGAAGCTGGCGTGCATCTCCATGCAGAAATTGAAATTATGCTTGCCGGCGGTCGGGTCGTTGTGGGCGATGCCGTCCGGATCGATATACTGGCTGGGCCCGGTCTCGCCGAAGGTATTGTCGGCGGCCGCGTCCAACGGGAAGAAACTATGGCTCGTCTCCGTCTTGAAGGAGTTGTAGCCCCAGAGACCGGCGGTGGTCTTGCTCATAGGCAGATCCTTGCAATACGTGACGTTGTTCAGCTTGGGATTGGCGTCGGTTTTCTTGTCCCGGAACCAGTTGGGGAAATCGGATTGCATGAAGGGCGTGGCGCTCGCCTGGGGCTTGTTTTGCGGGTCCAGGTCCGGCTTCACCATGCCCTTGGTGGCCAGATCATGGTGGTCCAATTGGACATCGTCGAAATCGGGATGGTCCTTGGAGAAGTCCCGCACCGTCACGGCCAGCTTGAAGGAGCAGGTGCCCAGCACGCCCGCCGGCTTGGTGGTGGTGATCTTGGGGGCGCCGCCGGGAATGGGATCCGGCGTCAGCCAGATGGTGTCCGAGGTGGCGAAGTAGGAGGCCAGGTCGATGGTCTTGGCGTCCCCCATCCCTCCGATGCCGTAGGTTTCGGCGCCGAACAGGCTCTTGTAGGAAACGGTGAAGGGCGCCTTGTTGAAGTAGGATCCGTACCAGCCGCAACGGTTGGCCTCGGCGGCCGGGTGCATTACCGAGAAGGCCGCGGCACCACCCACTTTATCCATGGGCGCGTTGGCAGGCCAGGGGTTGAAAAGGAATGCCACTTTTTTGGCTTGGGGAATGTCGGTGACGATGGGTGGCTTGGTCCCTCCCTGGGGAATAATCCACACATCGGCGCCGACCGCGCGAATGTTGCTGATCACGAAATCGGTCCCGGTCTTACCGATGCCGCTCGCCCGGAGATCTTGCTCCGCGCCGAAGTCCGGCTGGTTGGGATCGTAGCCGGCGGGCGGATACATTCCGATATAGAGGTTACCGTTGCCGGCAAGGTTGTCCGCCAGGGTGTAGGAGAACCAGCCGTCTCCGTCATCGGTCATGACGATGCCAGGAGCGCCGGTGAAGTATCCGAGTACCCGGGGGGTGGTCCACATCGGCACGCCCGGCCAGGGATTCTTGACATGGATGGTTACGGCCGCGGCGCTGCCCGCGAAGGCCAGGATCAGGGCCGCCATCAGCTTGAGTTTCGCTCCGCGCATTCTTGACATTACCGCTCCCATCCGACCGAAACCCGCATCAGTTCCTGATGAATCCGAAAACCTTCTTCTCCGAGAACGTGCCCTGAGGGGCGCCGGTGGTGAGGTCTTTCTCGGAAATGAAACGGGCTTTCAGGATGTACGCCCCGGTGCCGGCCTTGTAGCCGGAGCGGGTCGCGCCCGTCCATACGATGGGGGCCTCATAGTTGATGCCCGAGGCGTTGATGGTCCTCTTCAGCGAAGGCAGGTCGTTCTGCTCGACTTTGCCTTTGCCCGCGGCCACGAATTCCCCGACGTTGTTGAAGATCTTGAAATCATATTCCACCGGGCCGGGAGTGAGGATGTGGAAAACCGGCCCGACGAATCCGGTATTGTCCCTGGCCACGCAGTTCGGGCATTTGGCGAGAGCGTTTCCGTCCTTGTCCACGGGGATGAAAATGAGGTTGGGGGGATTGTTGCCGGAGGAGCCGGAGGCCGGATTCTCCTGGCTCCCGTTGGGAAAGGTCACCGTGAGCTGCACGGGTTTGGGCAAGGGCGGCGTGCCGGTGAGGACGCGGAAGAACTTCACGGCGGGGGAAAGGCCCATCAGGTCCTTGGTCTGTCCGTTCAGGGCGATGGCCGCCGAGTCCCCCACGATGGGGTAGAAGGAGGAACTGGAATCGATGTGGAACGCGTAGTGTCTGTCGTCGGCGAGTTTTTCGCTGTTGGCGATGATCACCTGGGAGCCGGGGACCTCTCCGTTCTCGCGCTTGAAGATCAGCGGCTGTCCGCCGGCCGCCACCGTGACCGGTTCCGAATAGGTGATGAGGACGCGCTTCAGCGCGCCGCCATCCCCGGGTTCCTTGACTTCCGCGCTCTTGATGACCGGCGCCACCGAGTCGGCCACGGCGAAGACCCCATCGATGAGGGGAATGCCGTCCTGCTTGAAGACCTGGCCGGAAGTGGCGCTGTTCTTGAGCGAGGTGACGAATTGGGGGAAGGGTTCCGCGAAGGTGACCACCGCGCGGGTCGCGTCTCCGGGGGCCAGTTGGATCTCCGCGCCGGCGGGCGCGCGGACGTTGTCCTTACCGTCTTCGTCCGTGATCTTGAATCCGAGCTTGGCGGGGACGGCGTTCAGCGCCGAGGCGAACACGACGATGGCCTTGTCGATGCGGCCGTCGCCGTCCGTATCCAGGTACCAGGCCTTGCTCACGGCCACGGGCGGCACGGGCGGGATCGGCGGGATGAGGGTGTATTTCTCGACCATGACGTCGCTCTTGTACATACCCTCTTTGAAGGCCACGGCGGTGATGGTGGCGCTCCCGAGCAGGATGACGGGCGTCGTATAGCGCAGGGTGGCGCCGCCCGCGACATCGGCGGGTACGCTTCCGTCCAGCGTGTAAAGGATGGATGCGCCGGGCGTGAGGGAGGCCAGGGTAACGGAGAGGGTACCGGAGAAGCTCTGGCCGGGAGGTGTTGCCTTGGGCGCTTCCACCTTGCCGGGCTCGACCTTGGTATAGACTTCCGTCATCACCGCGCTGGGCAGCATGCCGTCTTTGACGCCGCGCGCCTTGAGCGTGGTGGTGACGGTGATCGGGAGCGCGCCCGCATATTGCTTGGTATTGCCGCGCACCACCGTGTCCGGATCCGTTCCGTCGGTCGTATAGAGAATGGAAGCATCCGGATTGGCCGCAATGGTCAACGTGATGTTCAACGCCGGGGACAGCGGCGAGAAATCCTTCGGTCCGGGAGGGTTGGCGGTGGGCGTGGCCACCTGCGGGGGAACGGGGGGATCGCCGCAATTGGCGGTGGAATGGGCGGTGAAGTTGAGCTGCTGGACGGTGGAATTGCCGCAACCGTCCGTGGTGCGGATCCACAGGGAATCTTTCGCCCCCTTCTTGGGATAACCCGCCATCTCGCAGGAGACATAGAACTCATAGTTGTTGCCCGTGGTCTTGACGGCGGGGTTCCAGCCCAGCCAATTGTTGTCGAAAGTCCATTCGGCCTTGGCGACTCCGATGTTGTCGGTGGCGGTGAAGGCGAACTTGGCGCCCGGAGCGATTACCGGGGCCACCGCGGAATTTTGGGCCGGGGTAGTGATGGTCATGGAGGGGTAGACGCCGTCCTTGGCCTTGTTGCCGCTGCAAGTGCGGGTTCCCTGGCTGTAGAACTTGACCACGTAGTTGAAATCGTGCTCCACCGGGATCTTGCGGTCCTGGATGTGGAAGGGCAGGTGCTTCTTGACCACCCGCAACAGGGTCAGGTAATCGTAGCGATAGCTGATGGCGTCCTTGCCGGTCATGGAGGGAGCCTTGCCTTTGAGCTTGCCGAAGGCGCAGGTCACGTCGTTCCAGAGATCGGTGCGTTCTTCCGGAGTCAGGGGATAATGCAGCATCAAGCCGCCGTCCGCCTGGACGGCCGGAGTGCCGGGGGTCGCCCCGCTGCCGCCGAAGAGGAAGCGCTGCATTTCCGTCAGGGTGATGGTGGTGTCGTAGACCTTGCGGGCGGCGCAGCTGGCCTTGGAAGCGTTCACCAACTGATCCAGGATTTTGTAGATGTCCACGCGGTAATTGCTGTTGCCGGCCGTGAATCTGGAGGACGCGTTCGGATCCTTATACAGGGTCGAGTCCTTTAGCGGACCCGCGAAATCCGTGTACCGGCCCTGGTTGTATCCGCCGATCATGGCCGCGAAGGCGATGCGCTTGTCCACGCCGTTTTTGATGGCCTCCACGAAGCAAAGGTCGGTGGAGTTGGACAGGGCGTCATAGAGACCGTACCACGCCAGGGCCGAGGAGAGGGCGCCATTGGTGATTTGCGGCGAGTTGGGCGTCATCTTGCTTTGGCCGGCGGGTTGCATGTAGAACTTCGCCGTTTCACCCCAATTGGTCGCGCAATGTCCCGCGGTCAGGGCCGAGGTCACGTCCGGATATTTGGAAATGCAGGGACCGTACTTGGGGAAGAATTGCGGATAGGCCTTGATATAGGTGGCGTAGGTGTCCTGTTCGATCTGCCAATAGCTGTAGGTGCCGTTGTCCGTATAGCTGCCGTCCTCGGAACGGACGCCGCCCGTGTTCACGTTCACCATACCGGCCCCGGTCTCCTTGCCCGCGATGGCGGCCAGGAACTGCATGTCCACGTTCAGGATCTCCTGGGCCATTCCCAAGGCCATCATGTACTGGGGGCCCATGGCATACGGGTTCCAGCGGATATCCGTGCCGCTCACCACGAAAGTGGTGGTGGGGATGACCGCCTGGATCTGGGTCTGTCCGTAGTAACTGGAAACGAATCCGCCGTAGGTGTCCCCGCCGTTCGAACCGATGGTGTCGATGAGACACTTCGCATTGTCGTAGTCGGGCTTCAACGCGGGGGTATCCAGGTCCGTGCAGGTCAGCGCGGCCGCATCCTTGTACGGCGGAATTTCCGTGCAGGAACCGGTCTTGATCAGGGACTGCATATCGAAAGGCGTGGCGTCCTGGCCGGCGGCCACGGTACCGGTATAGTCCGTGGGCACGGCGCGGCAGGTGCCCGCCGACATTTGCTGTTCTTCGGTGGGGACTCCCTGGGTGTATTCCACCGGGGCGGTGCCGCTCTTGGTGAGGCCCGGCATCCAGGTGGTATAGCCGGTGAAATCCTTGGTTTTGAACTTCCAGCCTTCCACTTGCTGGGGCGCATTGGTCCGGTTGCAAGCCAGGACGGTGGGATATTTGGTTCCCGGTCCCGTAGCCGGGACATCGCCGCCCAGGCTCAACATCACCTGGGCGGAAGCGGATCCCGCCGCGAGGGCGAGAACGGTGGAAACGATCAAAGCCGGAATTCCGGCCTTGGAAAGAGAGGATAAGAGGGGCGCGACCAAACTGGCGCGGCAAGAGTCGAGAGCGCTGGTCCGGGAACGCTCCTCTCCCATCCGATAATTGCCGATTGATCGCGCCACTCTAACCCTCCACTAGCATCATGCGGGACAATGAGCAAAACTACGGCCCAGGGAGGGGTTTGTCCACCGACCTGCCGGTGAAAGTGATGAACTCTAGTTCACCAGGGAAGCCAGAAAAACCGGTGATTTTGCCGGATTTCCGGGGTTTTGCCCGGCCAGAACCCGGGACGCGCGGTCCCGGTTTCCTCACCGGGCGCCCCCAAAGGCTTCAAAGGTTTGCGCTTGGCCTCATTTCCCCAACTTTACCTGGGCCCAATCCACTCCCATCCGGGGGTAACCAGGGGCGGCGAAGACCGGCCCGGCTTTGACCCCGGGGCGGACTTTGGGACATCCCGGGTATCCCCGCCAACCCCGTAACAAGAGGCCCGGGAAGCCCTGATCCATTCCGCAAAAGAGGGTGGGGTCAAAGTTGCCCGCTCCGGGAAGCGATTCTGCCTGATTGAAATGGACGCCTTAGATAGATCTCCCCTCAAAGGAACGGCCGGATGGTGGAGAGATCCCCGGTGGTTCCCGTTACACGAATAATCAAAGGAAATAGGGTATGGGGGAGATGAAAAACATCCTGGGTGGGTTGATTCTGGCGGGCGCATTTTGCCTCGCGCATGCGCAGAGCTCCGTGGACATCAGCGGCACGGTCAACAGCGCAAAAGGCGGGGCCGCGGTGGCGGGAGCCAAGGTCTTTTTGGCGGGCAATCCCAGCATCACGACCACGACGGACGCCAGCGGCAATTTCCATCTGGTCGGCAGCGGCGCGGTCGGCGTCCGTAACGGCAAACAAGCGGGCAAGGCCGAGTTGTCCTTCAAAGGCACCGAGCTGTCCTTCACCGTTCCGGAGAACAACACTCCGGTCACCGTTGACATATTCAATCTGAAGAGCGAGCACGTGCGCAATCTCGTCAGCCGCACGGCCACGGCGGGCCGTTACACCTTGAACGCGGCTCCCTCGGACTTGTCCGGCGGTCTTTACCTGGTCCGGGCGCGGGTGGGCAAGCAGTCCTCCGCTTTCAAGATGACCACGTTGGGCATGAACTCCAAATCCTCCGGCCTGTTCGCGAACGCGGCATTCCTGCGCACCGGTCTGGCCAAGGTTTCGGCGGATCCCGTCGACTCCCTGCTAATCACCAAGGAGGGCTTCAAGCCTTTCGCCAAAGTCCTCACCAAGTTCACCGGGATCTTTCCCCTGTCCATCAACCCCAAGCTTCCCCCGGGCGATTTGAAGATCGTGTCCGAACGCAACTTCCCCCAGGTGGATTGGGGCAGCAATGTCGACGTCCAGGTTTGGGACGGCGGCACGCTGCTGAAGGGCGACTATGCCCCGTCGCCTTTCGAAGGCACCCAGTCCTGGCTGGTCACCATGGTGGCCGCCCAGCCCTATAACGCCTGGGGCTTCGTGTCCAAGCCCGGCACTCCGGAAGACATGTCCGCCTGGAAGGACGGCAGCATGCATCTGGCCGTCAAGGGCACGGCCACCAGCGTGGGCGTCACCATGGGTTCCACGGATCAAGCCGGCGGCAACTCGGTCAAGGTCGACCTGCGCGACTACGGGTACCTGCCCGACAACAAATGGCATGAGTCGATCGTGCCTCTCTCCGCCTTCACCGGCACGGACTTCTCGAGCATCGAAGTCTATTGCGGCCTGGTCTACCCGGTCATGGCCGACACGGCCGTGTTCGATCCCGATCTGTTCTACCAGGTGGACGACATTTACTGGAAGATCACCAAGTAATCCCTTCGTAACTGCGCGCCCCACGCTTCCCGATTGCAAAGCAGGCGGGATCCGCGTGCGGGCGGTTTTTTTTGTTTGTGTTTCCGTGTAGTTTGTAACAGCACTTCAAATCCTCCCTTTAAAACCTCCATTCATGCGCGGCTTTCCCGAAAGAGCATATTCAATGAATATTTCCCCCAAATCCCGTTTCAACGGCGTTTTCCCCTTCATATTGGCCGGGATCGCTCTCGTGCAATCCGGATGGGCGAAATCGTTTCAATCCATCAAGGGTGAATCCACGTTGAGTTATTACATCATGCACCCGATGCAAAAATTTTCCGGCGTAATACGAGACTTCACGTGCAAAGTGAATCTGGCTCCGGAAGCCGCTTTGTCGAAAATGAAGGTCTCGGCCGCCATCCATTTCGACGGCAGCAACCCAAAGGGGAACTCACGCGCCTTGGAGATGCTCGAACCCGGAAAATTCCCGAAGGTGGAATTCGAGAGTAAATCCGTTAAGCGCGACGGAGACGGGTACAAGGTTGCGGGGAATCTGACTTTTCATGGACAGACGAAACCCATACAATTCCGCATTTCCCCGCATTTCCTTCCCCACAAGGTTCAGGTCGTCGGCGGATTCGACGTAAAGCTTTCCGATTTCGAGGTGAAGCGGCCCCGGCTGCTTTTCATGCCGGTCGACGATAAGTTGACCATCAACTTCAATCTCTATTCCATGAACGATTGATGGGAACGTAGACCCTTTTCGGCTTTCCAATTCGGGGCAGATGCTGACCAAGTGTCATCTCTTGCTCGGGGTTTCCCGGCGGTTTCCGCCCTCGGCCTGCCAAATTCCCCGGAACACCTGACATCTCCTGCCAATGACCGCTTGGCTTGGTCCTTGCGCTACGCGTAGGAATGTCAATCCGGGTATCCCTCCGTCATGTCACCGCTTATAAATACGACCGGCCGGTCACCCTCTCCCCGCAGCTCATCCGCCTGCGTCCGGCGGCCCATTGCCGGACCCGGATCGAGGCTTATACCCTCAAGGTGAAACCCGCGGGACATTTCCTGAACTGGCAGCAGGACCCGTTCGGAAACTTCATGGCCCGGGTGGTATTTCCGGAACCCCAGCGGGAGTTCGAGGTGGAGGTGGGGCTGGTCGCGGACATGACCGTCATCAACCCCTTCGATTTTTTCGTGGAGCCGGAGGCGGACAAGTTTCCCTTCACCTATGCCCCTTCGCTCAGGGAATCCCTGGCGCCCTACCTGGAAATCCGCGAGGACGGCGAGCTTCTCAAAGCCTGGCTGAAGAAGGTCGATCGCAAGCCCAGATCCATCGTGGATTTCCTGATGGACCTGAACCAGTTGCTTCCCAAGGAAATCAAGTATTGCATCCGCCTGGAAAGCGGCGTGCAAAGCAGCGAGGAAACCCTGAAGCTGGCTTCCGGTTCCTGCCGCGATTCAGCCTGGCTGCTGGTGCAGAGCCTGCGCCATCTGGGCATCGCGGCCCGTTTCGCTTCCGGATATCTCATCCAACTGCAACCGGACAAGCCGCCCTTGGAAGGGCCCGCCGGTCCCGTCGCCGATTTCACCGATCTGCATGCCTGGGCGGAAGCCTATGTGCCGGGGGCGGGATGGATCGGATTGGACTCCACTTCGGGCCTGATGGCGGGGGAAGGCCACATTCCCTTGAGCTGCACGCCTTCACCGGAAGACTCCGCGCCCATCTCGGGCGGGGTCTCCGTATGCGAATCCACTTTCGACCACAAAATGGAGTTGGTCCGCCTGCGGGAAGAGCCCCGCGTCACCGCGCCCATCGACGATGCGCAATGGATGGATCTGTTGGCGCTGGGCGACACGGTGGACAAGGACATGGTCGCGGCCGGCCTGGATCTGACCCAGGGAGGCGAGCCCACCTTCGTATCCATCGACGATATGGACGGGGCTGAATGGAACACCGCGGCCCTGGGCGAAAAGAAATATGCCATGGCCAACGAGCTGACCTGGCGGCTGCAGGAGCGGTTCGCTCCCGGAGCCATGCTGCATTACGGCCAGGGAAAGTGGTATCCCGGCGAGCCCTTGCCCCGCTGGGCCCTGACGGTCATGTGGCGTCCGGACGGTAAGCCCGTATGGCGCAACGCCAAGCTGCAGGCCAAGGAAGGCGATTCCGGAAAGTACGAAAGCAAGGACGCGGAAGTGTTGGCGCGTTCCATCGTCCGTTTCCTCAAGCTGGACGCGGGGTTCCTGAAAGCCGCCTATGAAGACGCTTTCTATTACCTGTGGAAGGAAGGCCGCCTGCCCGCCGATTTCGATCCCAAGCGGACGGATTGGAAGAGCGATGCGGAACGCGCGCGCCTGTTGAAGCTGCTGGAAGGCGGCCTGGACAAGGTGACCGGTTACGTGCTGCCGCTGGCGGGGGATTTCGACGGCGCGGCCACGCGCTGGCGATCGGACGCGTGGGTGTTCCGGCGCAACCAGCTTTTCCTGCTTCCCGGCGATTCGCCTTTGGGGTACCGCCTTCCCCTGGACAGCATTCCCTGGGGGCCCACGGCTCCGGAATTCCCGTCCCAACTTTCTCCCTTGGCGGAACGTCCGCCGCTGCCCGATTTCCCATTGCCTAACGGGTACGGAGCGGATACCGGCCCTGCGAAAACCGTCCGCGCGGAAGCGGGAAAGCCGACGCCACCCGCCGTTCCCAGGACCGCTGGTACGATCCGGACCGCCCTGTGCGTGGAAGCGCGCGGCGGCCATCTCTATGTATTCTTTCCGCCCGTCACCAATCTGGAATCCTTCCTGGAACTCGCGAGCGTGATCGAAGCGGCGGCCGGGGACACGGGCCTGTCCGTGCGGGTGGAAGGCTACCGTCCGCCCCAGGACTATCGCCTGAAGAGTTTCGCCATCACGCCGGATCCGGGCGTCATCGAAGTCAACATCCATCCGTCCGCATCCTGGCGGGAACTGGTGGAGAAGACGGAGATCATCTACGGGGAAGCCGCCCGCTGCCGCCTGGGCGCGGAGAAGTTCCAATTGGACGGCCGGCATACGGGAACCGGAGGCGGCAACCACATCGTATTGGGGTCCGAGCGCCCTTCCGACAGCCCCTTCCTGAAGCGGCCGCATCTGCTCCGCAGCGTGGTGAATTTCTGGCAGAACCATCCCAGCCTTTCCTACCTGTTTTCCGGATTGTTCATCGGCCCCACCAGCCAATCGCCCCGGTTGGACGAGGCCCGCGACGATGCCTTGGCGGAGATGCAGCTCGCATTCAAGCAGGTCCCTTCCCAGGAAGCCTTGCAGCCCTGGCAGGTGGACCGGATCTTCCGCAATCTGCTGGTGGATTTGACCGGCAACACCCATCGGGCGGAACTGTGCATCGACAAGCTATACAGTCCGGACAGTCTCTCCGGGCGCCTGGGACTGTTGGAGTTGCGCGGCTTCGAGATGCCCCCCCATCCGCGCCTCAACGCGGCCCAGTGCCTGCTGGTGCGGGCTTTGATCACGCGCTTCTGGGACCATCCCTATTCGGCGCCCTTGCAGCCCTGGGGCGCGGCCTTGCACGACCGCTGGATGCTGCCGCATTTCCTGTGGGCGGATTTCGAGGACGTGATCGGATTCCTGTCCCGAGGCGGATATGAGGTGAGGCCGGAATGGTACGCTCCCTTCCTGGAGTTCCGCTTTCCCCGCTGCGGTGAACTGCAGCTCAAGGACATCTCCCTGGAGGTGCGCCAGGCCGCGGAGCCCTGGCATGTGCTGGGCGAAGAGGCCGCCGGTTCCGGCACTTCCAGGTACGTCGATTCCTCCCTGGAGCGCCTGCAGGTGAAGGTCAAGGGATTCGGGACCAAGCGTCATGCCGTGGCCTGCAACGGCATCGCCATGCCCCTGGTTCCCACCGGCGTGGCCGGAGAGGCGGTGGCGGGGGTGCGTTTCCGGGCCTGGCAGCCGCCTTCCTGCCTGCATCCGCTCATTCCCATCCATGCCCCGCTCGCCTTCGAAGTCATTGATTTATGGAGTGGTAGGTCGCTTGGTGGATGCACTTATTACGTGGCCCATCCCGCCGGGCGCAATTACCAGACCTTTCCCGTCAATGCGGCCGAGGCCGAAGCCAGGCGGTCGGCGCGCTTCGAAGCCCGCGGCCACCAGCCCGGTCCCATCCGGCTGAAATCCGCGGCCGTCAATCCTGACCATCCCCTTACCCTGGACCTGCGCAGGCATTGATGCCGGACGTGAATCTCCGGCTTGAGTCGGGCTCCCGGGTTTGTTATCATCAGCAGGCAACGTGAACGCGAAACCGACCGATAAGACCGGGCCCATCACAGGCCTTCTCGAGCATTACCACCCCGCCTCCGAAGGCTGGGATGAAATGGTGGCGCGCGGAGGCGCCGTGCGCCCCACCTGGTCGGGACTGGCCGCCACCCTGGAAGAGCTCGGCTCCGAGGACGTGCGCCGCCGCAAACAGGCCCTGGCCGAACAGCTCCGCTTGAACGGGGTAACCTACAATGTCTACGGGGACAGCCAGGGCGCCGATCGCATCTGGTCCCTGGATCCCATTCCCCTGATCCTGGAAAGCGCGGAATGGGAGTCTGCCGAGCGCGGCCTCATCCAGCGCGCGGAACTGCTGGACGCCATCCTCCGCGATGTCTACGGTCCCCGCCGCCTGGTCCGCGATGGACTGCTTCCGGCCCTGTTCCTGTATTCGCATCCGGGATTCCAGCGGGCCTGCAGCGGCAGTCCCGCCATCCAGCAGCGTATGCTGCGGTTCTACTCCGCCGATATGGTCCGGGGCTCGGACGGCGGCTTCCGGGTGGTCAGCGACCGCGGCCAGAATCCCTCCGGATACGGTTACGCGCTGGAAAACCGCACCGTGCTCAGCCGCACCCTGCCCAGCCTGTTCCGGCAATCCCGCGTGCACCGCCTGGACGGCTTTTTCCAATCCTTCCGCAAGAGCCTGTCGGAAGCCGCGCCTCCCGGCGTCCGCGATCCCTTCGTGGTGCTCCTCTCCCCGGGTCCGGAAAACGAGACCTTTTTCGAGCAGGCGTATCTGGCAAGTTACCTGGGCCTTCCCCTGGTGAAGGGTTCGGACCTCACGCCCAAGGACGGCGGCATCCGTCTGCTTTCCCTGGAAGGCTCCCGCCAGGTCGACGTGATCCTGCGCCGCGTGGACGATACCTTCTGCGATCCGCTGGAATTGAACGGCAGCTCCCTCCTGGGCGTGCCCGGCCTGCTCCAAGCGGTCCGGAACCGCAAGGTCGCGGTTTGCAACGCCCTGGGGAGCGGCATCCTGGGCGGGTCCGGGCTGATGTCCTTCCTGCCGGCCATCTGCAAGCACCTGTTCGGCCAGGACCTGCTGCTGCCTTCCGTGGAGACCTATTGGTGCGGGGACAAGGCCCAGCGGGACGCGGCCCTGGACCGGTTCGACGAGATGGTGATCAAGCCCTTGTACCAGGGTCCCAAGCGCAGCACCTGGTTCGTCAACAAATTGACGCGGGAACAGCGCGAGAAGCTTTTGATCCGCATCCGCGCCAAGCCCCAGCTTTATCTGGCCCAGGAGTCGCTGCGGCCCTCCACTGCCCCCTGTTTCATCTCCGATCGTCTGGAAGCGCGCTCCCTGGTGCTGCGCAGCTTCCTGACCGCCGTGGACGGATCCTATTCCGTGATGCCGGGCGGACTCACGCGCGTGGCTTCCCTGCCGGACAGCATCGAGGTCACGGGCCAGGAAGGGGGTATCAGCAAGGATACCTGGATCCTTTCCTCGGAACCCATGTCCTGGGCCGCCGCTCCGGAACTGGCTTCCGCGCCGCTGCGCCCCAACCGCCACCAGGGTCCGTTGCCGGCCTATGCCATGGAAAACCTGTTCTGGTTCGGCCGCTACCAGGAGCGCCTCGCCTGCCAGTCCCGCGTATGGCGGGAAATCCTGCGCCAGGCCG
The DNA here is from genome assembly GCA_028287505.1 of Fibrobacterota bacterium. GTDB lineage: Bacteria > Fibrobacterota > Fibrobacteria > UBA11236 > UBA11236 > Chersky-265. The sequence continues at coordinate 92,960 of JAQBPN010000045.1, forward strand.
GCGAATGGTACCGGCCGGCCATGGAAGGCGCGCCCGACTGGATCAGGATCCTGCGCGCCTATCAACCGGCGTTTCCCGCCTTCTCCGGGGACGCCCGCGCCCTGGAAGATCAATTGGCGCGGTCCCTGCACGAGGAAACCTCGGTGGGATCCCCCGCGTTCAACCATGCGGCCTTGCGCCGCACGGCGCGGGCCGTGCGCGATCTCCTGCCGGACGATTGCTGGCTGGCCGTGAACTCCCTGATGCCCAGCGGGGCCGGGGACGCTTCCGCTCTGGACGTCGATCCTTTCCAATCCGAATCGTTCGGCCCCGCCTCCACCCTGAACCGTCTGGATCGCGCCATCCTGCATCTGGGCGGACTGGCGGGCCTGGAATCGGAAAGCATCGCCTTGGGCCCGGTGCGGCGTTTCATCATGATGGGCCGCAGGGTGGAAAGGGCGCAGGCCACCGTGCGCGTCCTGGCCGCCGCCCTGGGCGGCAACCTGAAGCCTCCGGACTCTTTGCTGAAATCGCTGCTGTTCTTCCACGATAGCGACCTGATGTACCGCCAGCGTTACCAGCGGGAAGTGCAGGCCGTGGCCGTGGCGGATCTGCTCTTGGCGGACGAACTCAATCCGCGATCCATCGCCTACCAATTGGCGCGCTTCGCCGATGAGCTGGTCCAGCTTCCCCTGGCGGAATCCGCTTTGCTCTCCGCATGCCAGAAAACCGTGCTCAAGGCCCTGACTTCGGTGCGGGTTTTCGAAACCGCCGAACACGGCGGCATCCTGGGCGCGGGAGGCAACGAGGCGTTCGAACACCTGTTGAGCAGCCTGGAAACCTGGCTGGGACACATTTCCGATTTCATGTCGCGCGAATTCTTCCAGCCCATCCCATTGCCCCAATCCCTGCGGGAATGGACCTGAAACCGGATCCCTGATGCCCATCTATACCATCCGCCATCGCACCATATACGTCTACAGCGAAGAATGCGGCCTGAGCGTCAACCAAGCGCGACTGCGCCCCCGCGAATTGCCGGGCCAGCGCCTGATGGCATTTTCCCTGGAGTCGACGCCCAGGCTGGAGGACTTCCAGGAGGGACCCGACTTTTTCGGCAACCCCACCGCCATCTTCAAAGTGGCCAAAGGCCACGAGCGCTTCGAGATTTGCACGGAAAGCCGCGTGGACGTATCCTGGGCGGAACGGGACGCGCCGCCGGAAACCTCCGCCTGGGAGGAAACGGCCGAGGCGCTCAGAACGCCCGCGACGCCGGAGGCCCAGGACGCCATCCAATTCGTGCTGGACTCGCCGCTGGTCAAGGTATTCCCGGAGTTGCGCGAATACGCATCCGCCTCCTTCCCGGCAGGCAGGCCGCTGGGCGAGGCGGCATTCCACCTCATGCGCCGCATCCACCGGGATTTCCGATTCATTCCCGGATCCACCAGCCTCCAGACCACCCTGGAAATGGTGTTCCAGACCCGTTGCGGCGTGTGTCAGGATTTCTCCCACCTCATGCTCGGTTGCCTGCGCAGCCTGGGGCTGGCGGGGAGGTATGTCAGCGGTTACATCGAAACCCAGCCCAAACCCGGCAAGCCCAGGCTGGTCGGAGCGGACGCCACCCACGCCTGGGTCTCCGTCTTCGCGCCCGGCACCGGCTGGCTCGATTTCGATCCGACCAACCTGATGCTGCCCGGACCGCAGCATATCACCTTGGCCTGGGGCCGCGACTTTTCCGACGTCAGTCCTTTGCGGGGCGTGCTCTACGGAGGCGGCACCCAGAAGCTCAAGGTGGAGGTGGACGTCCTGCGCGAGGACGGATCGCCCAGCCTCGTCGAGCCTTTGATCCGCGCCAAGTCCTGATCCTCCCGTAACTCGCCGACCCGCCAGAACCTATTTTCAAAGTAGGGGCCCCCCATCCTTCCGGGATGGGACGGGCATACTTACTCCCGAACGGCAAACGAGGTTTCCATGGAGCGCAACTTCGAGGAAAAAGGGCAGGCGACGATATTGGAAGAGGGGGAGATTTTCTTTTTTTACCGGCCAAGGGCGGACAGCGGGATTTCCGGAGCGGAAGCGGAGGAGGGGCAAATCTTCATGGTTCTGCATCCCTTGCGCAAATCCCGATACCGGTTGATCCACCTGGGCAAGCAGTATCCGCCCGCATTGAAAAAAAGCGGCCCGCGGATTCAGGCGTCCATCGACAAAGTGATGGCCTCCCTGGACGAATTGCGGGCCGAATTGGTCGAGCAGGAGAGTTGGAGCGGGAATCGGGGAAAACGGGCCCGTCCCGCGGCCTTGCAGGTGGGAGAAGGGATTTACGCCCTTCTGAAATACCGCGACAATACCCATCTGGTGTATGCCTTGGACGACTCCATCCGGGAAAACGGACTGCTGGAGGAAATGGGAATCGCTCCGGAAGGCGGCTACACTACCAGCGTCAGGAATCCGGACACTTCTGACGCCTCTGGAAACGCCAAACATCCGGATTTCCCCAGGCACCTGCTGGAAAGATTCCGGGGCAGGGAGTCGATCCCGATCGATCCCATCGAATTCCTGAACGAGGAGGGCGCGGAACTGCTTTTGACGGGGATCAGCAATGATCCGATGGAAGACCTGGGCATCGAATTCAATTCCCGGAACGGTTCCAGGACCGATCATTCGAGGGGGCAGATATGAAAACGAGACTGCAAAACCTGAGGTTGGCCATCCTGGCCACCGACGGATTCGAACAGGTGGAGCTTTTCAGTCCCCGGGACGCTTACCAGGAAGAGGGGGCCCTGGTCTCGATCGTTTCCCAGAACTGGGGTGAAATCGAAAGCTGGAACAAGAACGATTGGGGCGAAACCATTCCCGTCGACTTGATCCTGGATCGGGCCCGCGTGGATGATTTCGACGTCCTGTTCATTCCGGGCGGCGTCCTCAATCCGGACAGATTGCGCATGGATTCCCGGGCCGTGGCTTTCATCCAGGATTTCTTCCAGGCGGGCAAGCCGGTGGCGGCCATTTGCCATGGGCCGCAATTGCTCATCGAAGCGGACGTGGTGCGCGGCCGGACCCTGACCTCCTGGCCGTCCATCAAAACGGATCTGAAAAACGCCGGCGCCAACTGGGTGAATGAAAAAGTGGTCCAAGACGGCAATCTGGTGACCAGCCGGGGGCCGGACGATATCCCCGTCTTCAACGCCAGGACCATCGAGTTTTTCGAAAAAGCCATGGTCGGCGCCATCAGTTGAGGCCGGTAATTCGGGATGGATCCGCGATATTCCGGTTGAAAACCGGCCTTATCAGGATATAATTAGGGGGCTTTGGCGAAATTCTTTCCGGAGGTCCCCGTGGTCAATACCTGGCGCTATGCTCCCAACGATCTGATTATCCGGGAAAACGATCCGGGCGAGTCCGCCTACATCATCGAATCGGGACGGGTGGCGATCACAAAGGAAAGCAACGGCAAGCACGTCCACATCGCCTACCTGGGCAAAGGGGCCACCTTCGGGGAGATGAGCATGGTGGACGATCTGCCCCGTAGCGCCAGTGTTACGGCTGTGGAGGAGACCGTGGTCCGCGAGTTCCACCGGGACGATCTCTACGGGGCCATGAAGGAAAACCCGGACATCTTCGGGAAATTCCTCAAGAGCATTTTCGAGCGCCTGCGGGAAGCCAATGTCGTCATCGCGAACATGGATCCGGATTCCAAGCATCCCGGCCGCCTGGCCAACCTGAAGGATCCCGGCAGCAAGCCCGAGGTCTTTTCCATCGAAGGGTTGACTCCCACGGCCATCGGCGCCATCGCGGCGAATCCTTTCGTCATCAAGACCTTCCCTTTCAAGATCGGCAGGAAGAGCAGCGATCCCTTTCTGTACAACCACTTCGAAATCGAAGACAAGGATCCGGCCCAGATTTCCCGCCATCATGTGAGCATCCTGTTCGAAGGCGGAAGGATAGGCGTGGTGGACAGGGGAAGCGAGCTGGGAGCTTCCGTGGACGGGACGCGCATCGGCGGAAAGCTGGGTCCCGGGCCGGTGTTTTTCCAGGGCAAGGAAGGCGTCCTGATCCTGGGGAACGAAGCCTCGCCTTTCCAGTACCGGATCCGCGTTTCCTGGTAAGCGGACCCGTCCCGACTACTTCCTGTAGTCGTCCGCGTTGAGGCCTGCTTCCTCGATCAACTTCATCAGCCACTTTCGATCCACTTCCAGCATTTTGGCCGCCAGGGAAACGTTGCCGGCCGTTTTGGATAGGGCGGCGTCGATGGCCTCCTTTTCCGCCTGGAAGCGGATTTCCTTCAGGGTCTTGATGGAGGTGCGGGGCCTTTCCCCGGGCGCCCCTTCGGCCTCCCATTGCAGGTCGTCCGCATTGATCTGCTTCGCGTCGGAAAGCAGGATCGCCTTTTGGATCACGTTCTCCAGTTCCCGGACGTTTCCGGGAAACGCGTACCCGAGCAATTTGTTGCGGGCCGCCGGCGTCAGGCTCTTGGCGGGCAAGCCGAACTGCTGCAGGTATTTCTTGAGGATGAAATCCGCGAGCAGCAGGACGTCCTGACCCCGATCGCGCAACGGGGGCAGATCCAGTTCCAGGACCGAAAGGCGGAAATAGAGATCCTGGCGGAAGCGGCCTTCCTTGACCTCGTTGGCCAAGGTTCTGTGGGTTGCGGAAAGGATGCGGACGTTGACCTTGACGGGGTTGGGACTTCCCAGCCGGGTGATTTCCGATTCCTGCAATACGCGCAGAAGCTTCACCTGGAGATTGAGGGGCAGGTCGCCGATTTCATCCAGGAAGAGCGTCCCATCGTGGGCGGATTCGAACAGGCCGATCTTCCGCTGGTCCGCGCCGGTGAATGCGCCTTTCTCATGCCCGAACAATTCCGACTCGATCAGGTTTTCGGGGATGGCCCCGCAGTTAAGCGCATAGAAGGGCTTGCCCGTACGCACGGAGTTGGCATGGAGAAAGCGAGCCAGCACTTCTTTGCCGGTTCCCGTTTCCCCGCGGATGATTACGGTGGCGTCCGTGCGGGCGATGCGCATGGCGAGGTCCAGGACCTTGACCATGGCCGGGCAGGAATGGATGATACCCGAGCCGGTGGCGAGGCTGTTGGATTGCAGCCTGGCGATGGCTTCCTTTTGCCTGCTCAATGCCTTCCGATGCGAAAGGATTTCGCCGAAAAGCCTGCCAAGGGAATCGCAGAGCTCACGCTCCTTTTCGGAGAAGGGCAGGGTCCCGCCCAAACGGTCCATATAGAGATATCCGATGATGCCCTCGCCCTCGCGCAATGCCACGCAGAGGACGGAAGCCACGGCGTTCTTGTGCAGGGAGGTGATGGAGTTCTGGTCCTCCCAATCCGTCTCGTTGAGGAGAACGGCGTGGGCGGATTCCTTGGACCAGTCGATGGCGCGATCCGAAAAACGTTCCAGCCCGGAATGGGACGGATACCTGGCGATGGTGGATCTGGCATTGGTGGCGGGATCCTCTTCCACCACGCGCGCGGCGTCGCATCGCAACAATCGCGACACGCAGAGCACCAGGGAGTGGAAGACGTCGGAATCCCGCTCCCGGAGCAAAGTCACCACGGCGTCGATAAGGTCGGTCAGCGGCTGCGTCCCCGGGGTTCCGGGAGCGGCGGCTTCTCCGGCTTCGCCCGTTTCGCGGGTTGCGGCCGGTTCCTGGAGGAACCTGAAAACGGCCTGGCCCAGCTGGAGCCGATCGTTGTGGCGCAATTTGGCGGCTCCGGAAATTTCCTTGTCATTCACCTTGATGCGGAGGTTCTGCGTCAGCGCCTGGACCTGGTAGCTTCCTTCCCGGAAGAGAAAGTGCCCGACTACGGCGGGGAGGCCGCTTCCGGACAGGGTCAGGCCGCAATCCCGGGATCCGCCGAAAGTGAATATCCTGCCGGCGAGGGCGGTTTCCGATCCGTCCGCTTCGTTGCGGAGGAGAGGGTATGCCGGGTGCGGCATCTCAGGCCTCCTGCTTGGGCGTTTTTTTGTCCAGCCGGATCAGCTTTCTTTGAAAAGGCAGCATGGTCAGCTTTTCCCGGTACACGAGCGTGCCGGCGCTATCGGTGCAGAGCAGAGAGTGTTCTCCGGACTCCATGGGAATCCCCCCGCGCGGAACCGGCATGGGGATGCTCTGCGCGTCCAGGAAGAGACTGTCGCAGCCTTTGGCCCCATCCACGAACAACAGTCCGGCGAGCCGGCCTCCCGCCCCGGCGAACTCCCGGAACCTTACCGGCGCCCGTTGGGATTTGTTCCCGTTCTGTTTGCCGGGGAGCAGCAGCAGCCGGGCTTCGACGTCCCGATCGATTGCGGGATAGAAGCTTTCCCTTTCCGCCCGCTTCCCGAAATGGAATGCCGTCAGCAAAGCGAGGATGAATGCGGCCGAAGCGGCCGTGGAAACCAGCCAACGCTTCTTCTTCTTCTTCTTCCCTTCCGAGATGGCCGGAAAGCCGTCGAGAAGCCGCAGGGCCTCGACCGCATCGGGATCTTCCTGTAGGCATTCCGCCAGCAGCCAATAGGCTTCTTCTCCCCGCTTTGCGAAGAGGAGCTGCTTGGCGGCCTGCAGCAGCCGGCGGGAAAGCAGTTCCGAGGAGACCTGGCCGATCGAGGCCTTCCAATCGTGGGACATGCGGGATTGTCCCAGGGACCTGCACAGGTCCCAGACTTCCCCCGCGGTTGCCGGCCGGGCTTCCGGTCGGATGGCGAGGAGCGGCTGGATGAGGCTTTCCCATTCCGGACCCGGAGCCAGCTCCTGGATCACCTTTCCCAACGCGTACAGATCGGCTTTCATGAAATCGACGTTCGCGCGTCCCTGCCAGATTTCCGGGGCCATGTAGGCCGGAGTCCCCTTCACAATCCCGATCATGGATTGCCCGCCTTCGCCTACCTTCTTGGAAAAACCGAAGTCCACCAGGAAAATGCTCGAGTCCGGCGAGACCAGGATGTTCGCGGGCTTGAAATCCCTATGGGCGAATCCCAGCTTATGCAATCCCGCCAGGGCGGCGATGATCGATCCGGCCAAGGCGGCGCGATCTTCCCCCTTCGGGATGCCTTTTTCCAACAAGGACAACAGGGACGCGCCCTTCACCCATTCCATGACGATGAACACCTGGGGGCCCTGCGAGAAGGCGTCGTAGACGGCGGGGATGCAGGAGATGGACATTTGCGCCTGGTTCCGGGCTTCGTTCAAAAGCTCCTGCCGCCGTTGCCCGTTTTTTTCATGGAGGATCTTGACGGCCACCCAGCGATCCAGGATTTTCTGGCGCACGCGGTAGACGGAGGAGAAGGAACCCTCGCCGATGGTCATGGGATGCGAGAACCCCTTGGGCAGCCGGGGGATCATGGATTTTCCCTGAGCTTCTTTTCGGAGAGGGCGAACCAATAGAGGACATCCTCATCATGGGGAAGGGCGGTCAGGGCCTTGAGCCAATGCCCATGGGCCAGCCTGGTTTCGCCCGCCTGCCAATCGATCATGCCGAGGTTGAAATTCGCGGAAGCATCCATGCTGTCCAGCAACAGCGCCTTCCGGAAAAGGGCCTCGGCCTTCTCCGATTCGCCCAGCTTGCCGTACACTATTCCCACCAGGTTGAAAGGCTTCGGATTCGTGGGCCCCCGATCGATGGCCTTGGACAACGAACTCAAGGCGGCGACCGTGTCCTGGTTCTTCAACTGGGAGCGGGCCCGTTCATAATACGCATCGGTCAGGATTTCCGAGAGATCCTGGGAGGGACTCAGGCTCCGGCAGGCCTCCAGCTGGACCAGGGCGTATCCGAAAGCGGCGCTGTCGTTTTCCGCGAAGGCTTTCTGCAGCAAGGCCTGGCCCAATCCCAACCGGCCATCGTAGAGCTGCGGGTTTTTTTCCACCGAGGCCTGGAAGAACCGGATGGCCATGGGATAATCCCCCAGGCTCAGATTGATGCGCCCTCTTTCGAGTTCGTTGCGGTCGCAGGCCCCCAGGGCCAGGCTCAAGACCGCTACGGCGGCAAACAGGGTGCGGCCCGATTTCGATATCACCGGCAATCGCTTCATAACCAACTCCAGCCGCGGCTCCATTGCAGGCCGGCGCCCATGTCCCATTTGGGAATCCACATGGGAGTGACGCCCGCCAAGGTGGACCAGTTCCTTTTCGCCATTCCATCCAGGGAGATTGCGCCCCATTTCGCCAGACTGCGGCGCAGGGAAAGGTCCGCTCCCAATTGGTTATCGACCCGCAGGCGTTTTTTTTCGGACACGGGATCCGGGCCGTAATGCTCCTGAAAGCCCCCGTTCTCCTTGATCATAACGGCCGTATAATACTTTCCATCGCTCTGGTTCAGGGCGAATCCCCGGAAGTCACCGGAAGCAAGGGTGAAGCTGTCCTGATAGACCGCTTCTTTCCATTCCCATGCTTTGGGATAGACGGTGAGGACGTAATGGCTTCCTATCTCCGCCGAGCACTCCCAAGGAAGTGGAAAGCTATATCCAAGCGAGGGCAGGAGCGTGAGGAATCCCTGGGATGAAGAGGACGTTTTGAGGATTTCCGTATTCGATTGGTAGAGAGCCAATCCGTTTATTTTGTTTCCCTTGAGGGTATCCTGGAAGGTCCCGTTCTTATAGTGGACGGGAGCGGCCTTCGTGACATCATCGACGAACATCAGAGGCTCATTTCCGCTTGTGATGGGGTCGACGCGAATCCCGGAAACCGAAACGGAGTAATTGAATCCCTTCCCGGTGGCCAGGGATTGATCCCGGTAGTAGGAGGCCCAGAAACCGGAAAAGCGGTTTTCCCCGGCTCCGGTCCATTCCGATTCGATTCCACCTTGGACCATGGTGATCCCCTTCCCGGAGAAAGATAGGAATGAAGATTCGAGCTTATAGGAAGATATCAGACCCGTCCCCGTCACGTTGCCGATTTCAGCCGCGATGTCCGCGGAAACGCCCTCGTGGAAAAGATTGTCCGCCTTCAACTCCAAGCCGGTGCGGTAGTCCAAGGAATCCTTGGCATAGGACTTGATCAATTCGTAGTCTATGCCCGCGCTCCAAGGGACCGGGCCGGTTTGGAAAATCGGCCAGAGGAGTTGGGCGCGGTTGCGATATTGCGGGCCTTCCGACCGGAATCCGCCCAGGTCCAGGATATAGGGATAGCCCGTGGCCGGATAGTTGCCGTCACGGTAGTAGCCGGAGGAAAACATGACGTTGAACTCATGGTTCCCCCCGGAAAGCGGGGCCGGTTTCACGGCCATGGAATCAGAGACATCGGACGCATCCCGGGCCAACCCGGATTTGGAATAGAGGCGGTATCGCTGTCCCAGCACGGATTCCCGGAAGGGTCCTTTCCCGGGCGACCGGATGGAAAGGTTGAACGCCATGGCGGTATCGTAGGCGGCATGGGAAAGCGCGGCTTCGGCGAGGAAATAGTAGAGGCTGTCCTTGGACATGCCTTTACGGTGGGCTTCCATGAAAAGTTCCAGGGCCGAGTCGGGATTGTTTTCCTTGAGGGCTTCGATTCCCTTGAGGGCAAGGGTCCGGGATCCATTCGCAGGGTTTTCCGAATGAGTCGGTAAGGATTCAGTTTCGGCATGGAGGGATGGACATGCCAGGAGCCCGCAAATGATCGGAAGCGCCCATGGGACGCTTCTGAAGTTAAACAACATGATGGATGTTATTATACCATCTTACGGGCCGGAATTCAGCGCGTTGGCTTTGAGATCAGGCGCTGACCCGCGATGGCATGGGTTGCCCGCGAAAAGGGCCCTTCGGGAAGCTCCCGGCCGACCAAATCGAAAAAGCCCTTAGGGTCCGCGATTCCGATCCCGTGCCGGATGGGATCGGAGAAATGGGCGATCGAGGCGATAGGCGTGGTGAATTGCAAGGAGGCGATGACGCTCGCATAGAAGTCTACGTTTTGGATCATGTCCGTAGAGTCGCCTATCGCGTAGATTTCGTATCCAACATTTCCCACAGCGCAGTAGCGGATGAATTCGCAATAGGTGGGATCCCCATCCCCCGGATACAGCACTGAAAAAGCTTCCGGCGCCCAATTAGGGCCCAGTTTCGCAGCGGAGGAGGAATCGTAATACTCCACTGCGCCGAATGGAAAGACGGAGGTTTCGACGCTCAGCTTATAGGCGATGAATTGGGCCTGACTCCAGTTTTCGGGAGTGGGGTAGGAGGCCTTGTCGATGTCGTATTTGAGAATGGATATCTGGCCACGATAGTGTCGGGTGCTGTCCCGAAAGTAGTGCTGATCCGGTTTGGATTTCAATTGCACCCAATTGGAGGGAAGAGCGATGGAGTATCCCAGGTTGGAATCGGATACCGTGCCCGCAAAAACCGCGGCGGTCAGCATTCCGAAAATCAGCAAGGCCGATTTCATTATTTAAGCTCCTTGAACTCCGTCTTCTTTTCCTTCCTTCTATTATCGAGGTCGATGAGGACCTTGTCAACCCGGGCCTTGACCTCGAGCGGCAATTCATCAAGTTCCTTTTTGCGTTTTTCGAAATGCTTTTTTTTCACGTCCTCGGGAGTACGGGGATTCACGGTCTGTTTGGGCTGGGTATCGCGGCCGCGGACCGAATCGACTTTGGCTTTCCCATCCCGGGGAAGGGTCTTGATGATATCGGAGTACAATGCATCGTAGGCTTTGCGATTGGCGGTTTGCGGTTCGACCTTGTCTTTGGGAGGGATGGTTTTTTCCGGAGCGGCCGGCTTGGCCTGCGCCGCGACCAAGCCGGCCAAGAGCAGGCCGGTGAAGATGGATTTGATAAAGAGAGCTTTCCACATACGTCATCTCCTGATATCGCAAGCGGGAGGCCCCTACCGGAGGCCTCCCTTCATCCGGATCCGTTAAGGATTCTTCGCGTCGGCCTTGCGGTCGTTCAAGCGTTTGGACACCACGTCCTTGGCTTTCGTGACCCGATCCTTGGCGCCGTCGGGAAGGCCGTCCAGCGCGTCCAAGGCTTTCTGCAGGTTGAGAAGGGCGGCGGCCTTCTTTTCCGTGATCATGGCCTGGATTTCATCGGGAGTCTTGCCCTGGGACTTCATCGCATCCACATCGGCTTTGGCGGCCTTGGCGGCTTCGCGCGCGGCGGCGATTTTCTCGGCCACGCCTGCGGGCAGGTGGGCCATTGCATCCGCATATTTGGTGGCGGACATCGCCTTGCCGGTGCTGTCACGCGGAGCGGGGACATCGGTAGGCTTCCCTTGGGCGAGCGCACCGGATACCAAAGCCAGGCTGATTCCGAAGGCTGAGATGAGAGCTTTCATTTTCGATCCTTTTCGAAGGAGTGGATTACTTCGGTCGCTGCCACCGTAATGGAAACGAGCTTGTCTCTGTCATAAGCAAGCGGAGTGCCAGCCTGCCCCGTGGCGAAGAATGGGAAATAAGGGCAACTCCATGATTCATCCAAGCAGCCCGTTGGGGTCCGGCACCCCCACATACTGGTGGGAGCCTCGGCGGCTTTCTTCGTAAACGCTCCCCGCAGCAAAGGTTGTGAGGCCTGGGGGCCCCTGGCCCCAATCTACCTCCTGCTCCCCGATCATCCTATTGATTGAAAGGAGCAGTCCAGAATGTGGACGTCATAATCCGGGTAAAAATAAAAAAGCCGGCAGGGGCCGGCTTTCGTGCGAACGGAAAAGTTTCCCCCGGACGAATCCGGGGGAAAAGAGTTCAGGTAGGGTCGGGAACGACGGTCGTGTCGGTACCGCCATCGTTGGTGGGCGGGTTGTCCACCGGGGGATCATCCGTATGGGGCTTATCCTTCGGGGGCTTATCATCCGAAGGGTTGTCATTCGGAGGATTGTCCGAAGGAGGAACATCACCGCAGGCGCCGATGTAATCGCCGTGAGCCAGATGGGCCGGGACGGCGGGCGATCCTACCGTAATGCTGTGGGCATTGGCCGGGTTTCCGGGAGGAATATGGCAAATGGTGACTTTGGCTACGCCGCCGCCGCCGCCGGTTTTGCTTCCCGCGCCGCCGCCCAAGGTCCGGAAAGAAGCGCCATCGGTTGAATTCCCCGTGGTTCCTTCCCCGGAAAGACAGCCGGTGAGCGCTCCCGTGGCCAGGACCAGGCTGAGACCGAGAGTTATTCTAAGAGATTTCATGTTTATCCCTTTCAGGAAATGGAGGGGTCTGGTTCTTATCCATCAAAGCTGGAGTGAACTTGGTTCCCCTTATAGCAAGAGAGGATCCAATCGGATACGTCTTTGAAAATGCGGGGGAAATAGGGTTTCCACAAATTTCCGGGAGCGGGTCCATGGGGTGTGCAGACCCCATGCTGGAGCGATGACGGAGCAGGTGGTACTCTAATCCCATTCCGGGCAATAAGTTACGGGAGTTGTGGCCAATCCACCCCATCGGCAGGAAAAGCAGTGATCCCTTCCTCAAGGTACCCTGGGAAATGCCGATAAAAGGCAGAGCGGGTAACCCATCCTTTCAGCCAAGCAGAGAACCCATGGCCATATCATCCCTTCAATCCCTGATCGAAAAATACGGGGTCAACTTCGGAATCACGCTTCCAAAACCGGTTCCCCCCGAGGAAAAGCCGGCGGCGGGTCCCGGGAATCCGGCCCCGGAAACATCGTCCGACCAGAAGGGCGATACGGTAGAGCTCAGCCCGGAAGCCCGGGAATACCAAAAGGCCCACACTTCGCCTACGGGCAAATTCCAAATGCCCAATCTTTTCGGGGATATGCTGGGGGCCTTGGATGGAAGTTCCGATGAGGACGGAAACCCCGGCCAGAGCAGTCTCATGGACTTCATGGGTTCCGATATTCAGGGATCCAATCCCAATGACACCGCCTCCAAACCGGATGCCGCCTCCGCAGCGGATGCCGTCAAGTATTTCAAATCCTTGGGCGGCTTTCTGGGATAGGCTGTCCGGACCGGGCCCGCCTCTGCGACCCTGGGAATAGCTGATATTTCAGCGGAACCGGGTTTCCGAAAAAAGTTTTCCGCCCCTGTCCAAATCCCCTTCCCCCCGTTCGTCATTAGGCAGGTAGAAAGCCTATCGGGCCCGGCCCGGTTCCAAACTTCAGAAGGAGATGTCATGAAAGAGTTTATGTTCCTGTTCCACGGCCCCCGCGAACCCATGAACATTTTGAAAACCCCGGAGCAATCGCAAAGGCATATGCAGAAATGGGCCGCATGGATGGGCGAGTTGGGCAAGCAGGGAAAACTGGTTTCCGGCCAGCCCCTGGAAACCGCCACCGGCAGGCAGGTACGCCCAGGCAAACAGCCTGTCACCGACGGACCGTTCGTCGAGGGCAAGGAGATGATCTTGGGCGGGTATCTTCTCCTCAAGGCGGAAAGCTATGACGAAGCCGTCTCGCTGGCCCGAGGCTGTCCCATCCTGGAGGAATTCGACAGCGCCATCGTGGAGGTGCGCGCCATCCAGGAAATGAAGATGTGAATCCGTTGCAAGGCCGCGTCAATACCCGTCGACTTCAATGACGGCGTCGGCGAAGGCCCGCGGAGCTTCTTGCGGGACATTGTGGCCGATGCCCTTGAGAATCCGGTGCGACCGCTTCCCGGAGAATTTTCCGGCATAAGACATTCCATCGGTGGCCGGAACCACGCCGTCGGAATCGCCGTCCAGCGTAATGGCCGGCGCGGCGATGACCGGCCCCGCCGCGAGGCGCTTCTCCAGCTCGTCGTAGCGAGCTTCGCCTTCAACCAGGCTGAGCCGCCAGCGGTAGTTGTGGATGACTATGCCGACGTGATCGGGATTGTCGAAGGACGGCATGCTTCGCTCGAAGGTGCGCTCATCGAAGTTCCATTTCGGCGAGTTCAATTTCCACATGAGGTTCACGAAATCGCGCCGATTCTTGTCATAGCCCGCCCGCCCGCGTTCGGTGGCGAAGTAGTATTGGTACCACCATCCATGCTCGATCTGGGGAGGCAGCGGCAGCTTGTTGCGTTCGCGGTCGACGATAAGGTATCCGTTCACCGAGACCAGGGCCTTGCAACGCTCGGGCCAGAGCGCGGCGATGATATCGGCCGTCCGGCCTCCCCAATCATAGCCGGCGAGGATGGCCCTTTGGATCTTGAGCGCATCCATCAAGGCGACGGTATCCATGGCGAGCGCAGCCTGCTGGCCGTTACGGGAGGTCGCACCGGAAAGGAAGCGCGTCGTGCCGAAGCCGCGCAGATGCGGCACGATCACCCGGTACCCTTTCGCCGCCAGCAAGGGGGCCACCTCGGCATAGCTATGGATATCGTATGGCCAACCGTGAAGGAGGATTACCGCGGGACCCTGGGCGGGACCGCTTTCGACATAACCTATGTTCAGGACTCCGGCGTCGATTTGCTTCAACGGACCGAAGGAAGCGCCGGAGCCCGGCTTTGGAGAGGCCGCGGGGCGCGGTCCCGCCTCCCGCTCTTGGGCCTTGGCGGGCCGGAGCCCGAGGATTCCTCCGGCGGCAATGGCCATGAATGCTTGGCCCAGGAAGCTGCGACGGCTTAGATCGAAATAATGGGCCATTTCCATCTTCTCCTCAGCAAAGGGATTCGAGCGCCTTGCTTTTCCTTCGCCATCTAAGCAAGGATTTCCACCGGCCACCTGAAGCCGCTTAATCGCCCGCCCAATTCCCAGAGTCGTTCCGCGATTCCGGGATCGACGGCCCATCTACGGACGCCATTTTGTTGGCTGACCTCATCGGCGATAAGCGGCGCGATGTCGCAGTCGGCGCAATACACTCCTCCCATGCCCTCCAGTTGCGGGCTTGTCGCGGCCCAAACCGTGGTGGCCGCACCTTGGGGACCCGACTTGATGATGGATGCCGCGAATTTGGCGGCTCCGGGAGCGGGGCTGGCGAAGGCGGCCCTGTCCTGATCCGTCATGAATCGGCCGAGATTCGTAGAGGCGATCCATCCGGGATGGACCGCGAAGGCCCTTACCCCGGATTCCTTTCCGATTTCATCCAGGTGGACCGCCAACAGGGAACAAGCGGTTTTGGACTGTCCATACGCGACCCATTTATCGTAAGGCCGGCTTTGGAAATTCGGATCGTCGAAGTCGACGCCGCTGAACTGGTGACCGGATGAAGACAGGGTGATCACCCGTCCTTTCGCATTGCGGATCACATCCCAAAGCCCGCCCGTCAAGCGGAAATGCCCGAGATGATTGGTCGCGAACTGCATCTCATTGCCCTGGCTATTCCGCAAAAAGGGAGTCGCCATGATTCCCGCATTATTGATCAGGACGTCCAGGCTCCCGTAGGCTTTGCGGAAATTTTCCGCGAAGCCATCGACGGACGAGGGTTCGGATAAATCGAGCTCGGATACCTCGACATTTTCCACTCCCGCCAGGGCCTTCTTCGCTTCGGAAACGTTGCGGGCTCCTACCACCAGGGATGCTCCGGCTTCCGATAGGACCCTTGTCGCTTCCAGTCCGATTCCGGAATGCCCGCCCGTTACGACTATGCGCTTGCCTTCCATGTCGATTCCGGCAATGACATCCTTTGCCGTGCTTTTTTCATCGAATCCCGTTCCTATCGGTCTTTGCGGGGTTTTCATCGGGAACCTCCTTATCTTCCGGCGAAGCCGCCGGGAGTACGCAAACGCGTCCTCCCTTTCCACATCAGCGCAGTGATTTGAAAGCGGATCGGAGTTCCTTTACGAGAAGCTCCGGCTGTTCCCACGCCGCGAAGTGGCCGCCTTTGTCGGGTCTATTGTAATGGATGAGTTTGGGATAGGCCTTTTCCGCCCAGCTCCGCGGCGCCTGGTAGATCTCATCCGGGAAGGCGCTGACGGCGACCGGGATTTTGACGCCCCAGGAGTTGAAGAAGGGGGCGCCTTTCCACTCCCAGTAGAGACGGGCCGAGGAAACCCCCGTGTTCGTCAACCAGGTGAGGGTGATGTTGTCGAGCACGTCGTCCCGGGTAAGGCCTTCGGGCTTTCCGGCAAAGGACCGCACTATCATCTCCAGGCTGCGCACATCGTGATCGAGCATCCAGGCGGCGAGCGCGATGGGCGAATCGGCGAGCCCATACAAGGTCTGCGGACGCAAGGTCATCTCGAAGGAGTACCCTAGGCCCTTCGCATTGAAGAGCGCAAGCTGCTCCACCGCGCGGCTCTCTTCGGCGGACAGACCGGATGGCGCCGGGGCGCCTGGCGCGAGCGCCTTGAGTACCTCCGGAGTGAGGGTACAGGCCATGTTGGTGTGGATGCCGATCAGTTCCGGAGGAGCCTGCACCGCCATGAATTCCGAGATAATCGCGCCCCAGTCGCCGCCCTGGGCGGCGAACTTCTCGTAGCCGAGGCCCTTCATCAGCTCTACCCAGGCCCGGGCGATGCGATCGGGGTTCCAGCCCGCGGTGGTCGGCTTGCCGGAGAATCCGTAGCCCGGGAGCGACGGAATCACCAGATGGAACGCGTCCGCCGCGCTCCCGCCGTGGGCGGTGGGGTTGGTGAGCGGATCGATAATCTTCAGCAGCTCGGCTATCGATCCTGGCCATCCATGCGTGACGATGAGGGGCAGGGCATTTTCATGCTTGGAACGGACGTGGATGAAATGGATATCGAGCCCATCGATCTCGGTAATGAAATTCGGCAGGGCATTCAGTTTCGCCTCGAATTTCCGCCAATCGTAATCCTTCTCCCAGTAGCGCGCGAGTTCCTGCATCGTCGCGAGCGGTACGCCTTGCGACGGAACGCTTAATGTGTCCTTTTCTGGAAATTTTACCGTCTCTTTTTCGGGCCATCGGGTGGCCGCGATGCGACGGCGGAGGTCGGCCAGATCCGCATCGGAAGCCTTGAACTGGAAAGTACGGACTTCGATTTCTTCGGTCGTTGCATTGTTCGACATGGCGATTTTCCTTTCATTGGATTCAAGACGGTTGGACGAGACTGAGGTGGCGAAAGGAAGCTAGGGTATATAGTGAAGAAAAATTCATCTTCGCCACCCAAGCAAGGGGTTTAGCGCGTACCCGCTAGCGGAGGGGTTTGAAAGCCGCCCGGAGCTCCTTGGCGAAGAGCTCGGGTTCCTCCCAGGCCGCGAAGTGCCCGCCTTTATCCACCTCGTTGAAGTAGGTGAGAGTGGGGTACGCCTTCTCGACCCAGCTCTTCGGCGCACGGTAGATTTCGCCCGGAAAAATGGTCACGCCCACGGGGACTTTGATTTCATTCGTCTTCTGCGTCTCGGCGCTGAAATTGTTGTTGTTGTTTTCCCAATACAGCCGCGCGGAGGAGACCGCGGTGTTCGTGAGCCAGTATACCGAGATGTCGTCGAGCATCTCATCCTTGGTGAGGGACTTTTCGGCGTCTCCACCGCTGAAGGTCCATTGGTTGAACTTGTCGTAGTGGAAGGCGGCCAGCCCGACGGGCGAATCCGCGAGACCATACCCCAAGGTTTGCGGGCGGGTCGCCATCAAAGAGCCATAGGCCCCATTCTTCGCGAAGAAAACGGACATTTGTTCATACGCGGCTTTCTCCTTCGCGGACAGACCGGCGGGCGCAGCATCCCCGGCGAGGATGCCCTTCATGAGGTACCCGGGCACGGCTGCCGGCATGTTGACATGGATGCCGAGCAATCCCGGAGGCGCCTGCCGACCCATGGCGTCGCTGATGACCGAACCCCAATCGCCGCCCTGCGCGACATAGCGCGTGTACCCCAGCCGTCCCATGAGTTCGTGCCAGGCTCGACCTATGTGGTCGGGACCCCAACCCGTGTCCTGCGGCCTTTCCGAGAAGCCGTAACCGGGCATGGAAGGAATGACCACGTTGAATGCATCTTCCGCGCGTCCGCCGTGCGCGGTCGGATCGGTGAGCGGGCCGATGGCTTTCACGATTTCCAGGATCGATCCGGGCCAACCGTGGGTGATGATCAGCGGCATCGCGCCGGGATGGCGCGAACGGACATGGATGAAGTGGATGTCTAGGCCGTCTATGTTGGTGGTGAATTGCGGCAAGGCATTCAGTTTCCCCTCGCACTTCCGCCAGTCGTAGCCCGCTCCCCAGTATTTCGCGAGGTCCTGGATCTTCGCCAGTTGCACCCCCTGCGATTGATCGTTGACCGTCTCCTTGTCGGGCCACCGGGTGGCCGCGATGCGCCGGCGAAGGTCGACAAGGTCCGCTTCGGGAACATTGATGCGGAAGGGGCGGATTTCAATATCGGCGGAATCGGTCGACATGGCGACCTTTCTTATTTTGGCCTTGGATTCGCTTGAGGTAGCGGATGACGGAGGCTTCGCGGCCGCCTGAGTGGTCAGGATCCAGGCCAGACCGGCGGATAGCAAGATGATCGCGGCGGAAAGCGTGAGCAGGCGCGGCAGCCTGGAAGGTTTTCTCGTCCCCATTTTTGGCCTTCCCGGTTTATGCGGATAATCCATGACACGAAGACTCCCGGATTGCCGCATGGATTCAAGCGGCAAGCTCGTCCCCTTTATTTATTCGGTGGACGGCGATACGATGGATATCTGCGGCAAGCCCCGATGTATCCGGGACAATCAAACATTATTCCGTTACAAGCGGAACAAAAAAATATTGCCAAGTTGTGGATGCGTGTGAAGTTTTGTCCGGAAATCGCGATGGACATTTACCGCGGACTGGGAGGCATCTTCTTCAAAAAATGCCGGAGCACGCAGTTCATTGAAGGCTCGCTTGGATAGCTTGAAGCTGAAAATGGAAATTCTCACCGAGGCGGATTTTCTATTCTGTTTTAAGCGTGTTGCAAATTACCGTCCAAAACCTCTTTTAAGAACTTGATCAATTGAGCGGGAGCGAAGGGCTTTTGGATAAAGAACGATCCTTCTTCGAGCAACCCCTGATCCACAATCACTTCGTCCGTATAACCCGACATGAACAAAACCGGCGCTTCGGGGTGTGCTTTTTTGAATAGCTCGGATAACCGCCTTCCATTCATGCCCGGCATAAGGATGTCGGTGAGCAGGATATGAATGGCGCCTTGGTGAGTTTCGGCCAACTCAATCGCTTTCTCGCCATCTTCGGCCTCGAGAACCTTATAACCATGGATTTCCAAGGCGGTCCGCACAAAACTCCGGACCATGGGATCGTCTTCGGCTAAAAGCACGGTTTCCGTTCTCTGTATCTGATCAACCCGAATGGCCATGGTCGTGACATGTTTCTTTGCCGTGCCTTCGACCCGCGGAAAATAAATTTTGAAGGTGGATCCTTTTTCGGGCATGCTCTCGACCGTAATGCGTCCGCCGCTCTGCCTGACGATGCCCTCAACCATAGCCAACCCCATTCCCGATCCCTTTCCGAAATCCTTGGTTGTGAAAAAGGGATCGAAGATGCGATCCTTCACCACATCCTTCATACCTGTTCCGTTGTCCGTGATCGATAACACCACGCATTGAATGGGCGTGTGAACCGGCCCGTGACCATCCCTGCCATCCGCGTCAAAATTCTGGGTGCGAATGGTGATTTCGCCGCCATGGGGAAGCGCATCGCGGGCATTGATCGCCAGGTTCAGAAGCACTTGATTCATCTGGGCCGGGTCGGCGCGGATAAGCCACAGCTGCGGATCGAGTATCGAGGTCACCCGGATGTTGTCTCCGATAAGCCTTTGGAGCAGGGTGATGACTTCCTTGACCACATCGGTCATATCCAGGATCTTGGGCTCAAGGACCTGTTTGCGGCTGAAGGCCAGGAGTTGGTGGGTCAAGTCGGCGGCCCGCTTGCCGGCTTTGAATATTTCCGAGAGATAGTCATACATGGCCCCTTCCACGTTAGGTAGGCTGAGGCACAAGTCGGAGTACCCGTTGATGGCCGTGAGCAGGTTATTGAAATCATGGGCGATGCCGCCCGACAGCTTGCCCAGCGCCTCGACTTTCTGGGATTGCCGCAGATCCGCCTCCGAGACGCGCAGAGCCTCTTCCGTCAGCTTGCGCTCGGTGACATCACGGATATTGCATTGTATCACGGCCTCGCTTTTCACGGAGTACATATTGCTTACGAACTCCACTTCCCGCTTGAGCCCACCCTTGGTTTGCAGGGGCAGGTTGTCGTAGCGGACATAACCCTGATCCTTAAGTTTTTGAAACGCCTCCCGGTTGGCCTTGATGTCCCCGAAAAGGCCGATTTCCCAAAGCTCCTTGCCCAGCAGTTCCTGGTGCGAGTAGCCCAGAATCCGCATAAGAAAGGGGTTAACATCCAGAATACGTCCCTCCTTGGCGTCCAGAATCAGGATGCCATCCTGGGCGGTTTCAAAAAGCCTGCGGTACCGGTCCTCGGACCATGCCAGTTTGTCTTCCGCTTTCTTGTGTTCGGTCACATCCTGGAACTCGAGCACCGTTCCGGCCTGTCCGGCTGCTTTGTTTTCGGTCGCCACGGGCGCCACCGCGCAGGAAACGTGCAGGGGGCGTCCGGTCTTGTGATGAAAGATTTCGGCCAGGTTCTGAACCGGCAGGTTGGCTGCCAACGCTTTTTCCAAAGGGCATTCCGAGCCCGGACAAGGATTGTTTTCCAGGCCCGGGGGATGGACGAATGGGTGGATGCTCCCGCCTTGCACCTCGCTGAAGGAATAGCCGAGCGCCCACTCCGCGGCAGGGTTCATGAAGGTAATCCGTTTTTCCTCATCCAGCATGAACATTCCGGAGGCGGTATTGTCAGTTATGATTTTGGTAACAGTATTCCGGTAATTAAGTTCGGCGGTCCGTTCCCGTACCTTCTCCTCCAGCAGATCCGCCTGGCGCGCCAAAAATTCCTTCTTATGGAAAATGTCGACGAAGACTTTCACCTTGGCGCGGACAATTTCCGGGACGACCGGAAAGGACAGAAAGTCCACGGCCCCCAGGGAATAGCCTTTGCGCATGTACGATTCGGGAGGTTTGGTGGAAGTGATGAAGATGACCGGAACTATCCGGCCCGGTTCCAACAACCGGATGCGTTCGGCAAGTTCGAAACCGCTCATGCCGGGCATGCGGACATCGATCAGGACCACGGCAAAATCGCCTGATCGCAAAAGGTCCAAACCCACCTGACCCGAATCCGCTTCGACGATTTCCAAGTGGGGATCTGCAATGGCGGTCATCATTTCCCGTCGTTGCTCGGGGGAATCGTCCACCAGTAGCACACGGACCTTGGTTTCGATTTCCATTTTGGCTTCGTTTCCGATTTCCATATTGCTATCCAATTCCCGCATTCACTGCGCTATTCCGGAAAAGTCATTGTGGACGAACCAATATTGTTTCAGGGCCATCACCAGGTTCAGGAGCTTGTCTGATCCGGATGGCTTGGTCAGAAAGGAGTTGGCCCCGAATTCATAGGCTTTCTCGATATCCTTGGACTCCCCCGACGTAGTCAGCACGATCGTGGCCAGCTTGTGCATCTTTTCGAAATCCTTGACCCATTTCAGGATTTCGAAACCGCTGATGTCCGGAAGCTTCAAATCCAGCAGCAGCAAAAAAGGCAGGGGATATTTCACCCGATCCGAAAACCGGCCCTGACCCGATAAATACTCGATGGCCTCATGGCCCGTCCTCAGCACCTGCAGCGGATTTTCGATATCCGCCGACTTGAGCGCCCGCTGCATGAAAAAAAGATCGTCATCATTGTCTTCCACCAAGGCAATGGTTTTATTGCTGGATATCAATTGGACTTGTCCTCCGCTAAATGCCCTGCATGAGGGTCAGGAGGAGCTATTTGTTCTGGAACTTGCTCTTGGGGATCTTGTTCCTTCGGCAAATGCTCCTTCGGAAGCTGCAACCAAAACCTGGAGCCCTGGTTCAGTTCGGACTCGATGCCCACCTTGCCTCCCATGCGTTCGATGGATTTTTTCACGATGGCCAATCCGATGCCCGTGCCCGCATAGGTGTCGCCTACATTCAACTTTTCAAACATGCCGAATATCCTCTCGTGATGTTCGCGATCAATGCCGATGCCATTATCCTCTATCCAAAGCCGCACGTCGTTTCCGACCGGTTCGGTGCGCACGCGTATGCTGGGCGCCTTTCCGGCAGGCACGAATTTCACCGCGTTGAGCAGCAGGTTGGAGAGGCATTGCGCCAGGGAGGATTCATGGCCCATGACGGGAAGGAGCGGGCTTTCCACGGTCAGGGTGATTCCCGGACTCTCCAAATCGGGATGTTGGCGGATGACATCATTGATGAGCGAATCCAAATCGATCCGATGGATATGGACCTCCGCGAGAGCGGTACGGCTGTAAGTGAGCACATCCAGAATGAGCCGGTCCATGCGGGAACCGGATTGGATGATTTTCCGGATATAGTCCTTTGCGCCTTCGTCGGCTTGATCTCCGAAGTCTTCGAGCAAGGCTTCGGCATAACCTCGTATCGCGCGCAAAGGCGAACGCAGATCATGGGAGACGCTGTAGGAAAATACTTCCATCTCCTCGTTGGAGGCTTGCAGTTGCGCCGTGCGTTCCCGTACCGCCTCCTCGAAACCGGAGCTTTCGACCTTGAGAAAATCACGCACCCGCTTGCGCTCGGTGATGTCCTCCATGGACAAGAGAACCATCCTGGCCATGCCGGGTTCACGCAACAGGGCGCGTCCATTGAGCAGCAGCGTGCGCCTTCCGGTCACGGGATCTTCAAAGATGAATTCGAAGCCGTCGAAGGCGCCGTCGCGAAGCAGGCATCCTTCCACCAATTCCCGCAAGCCGGGAGCGCTCCACCTCGTTTCTCCGGGCTTGAAAAGCGGTTGTCCTTCCGACTCCTCCGGCGTGGTGCGGAACAATTTGTAGTAGGAGGTGTTGGCGGTGTTGATGCGCATATCATTCCGCAGGATAAGCATAGGCTCCCGGGCCGTGGTTACGATGGAGCGGGCATATTCTTCCGCATATTGGAGCTTATCCTGAAAGGTCTTCAGGACATCGATATCCATCAGAATGATCACGGCGCCGTCGATGCGGCCTTCGCTGGTCCGATAAGGATGAATCCGCAGCGATTGCCAGCGTCCTTCGCGATTGCGAACTTCGTAGTCCCGGGGAGCTGCTTTGGAAACCACTTCCAGCACGGCTTTTCCAAGGTCGGGATCGGTGAAGTCCCATTGGAGATCCCCGAGAGGCCGTCCCACGTCGGTCGCAATGAGATGCAGGTCCTTTTCCGCCGTAGCCGTAAACCGGCGGATGCGCAAATCGGCGCCCACGATGACGATGGGCACGTTGATGCTGTTGAGCAGGTTATTCAAATCGTTATTGAGTCGGCCCATCTCCTGGTTACGTTGAGACATCTCCTCGTTGACGGTGGTGAGTTCCTCGTTCGCGGATTGATACTCCTCCTTTGCGGTTTCCAGCTCTTCGTTGGTGCTCTGCAACTCCTCGTTGCTGGAAAGAATTTCTTCGCCGGATGATTTCAGTTCTTCTATCGCGCCGTCGTGTTGCTCGCGGATGGATTGCAGATACTCCCTCAGCGAGCTCGTTTCCTGGCGTAGCCGCGCCAGTTCGTCGGCGGCCCGGGCCGCGTGTGTTTTCGCCATCTAATTGAGAAGGGGATAGGCCTCGTCCCGGGAAGCGGCATTTGCCCCATGCGCATCCACGGAGCCCCGGCCCACGGGTCCCCCCGTTGCCCCTGCCA
>JAQBPN010000046.1 GCA_028287505.1 Fibrobacterota bacterium
TCGGCATCCTGGACAAGGAGGCGATCGTCTCCATCAACGCGGACGCGCCCGGCTACAATCCCTTCCTGACCCTGAAGGATTCCGCCGTGTTCCCGGACTCCCTGTCCCTGGCCAAGACCCAGAAGATCAATTTCGTGACCGCGTTCAAGAAAGGCGCCTTCCGCAATCTGCGCTTCGCGGGCGATACCCTGTTCTATTCGTCCAACGCGCTGGACAGCGCCTACAGCGTGTACGATGTCTACGCCAAACTTCCGGGGGATTCGGCCGTATACCGGGCTACGCACGTGGCCGGCCAGGCCATGGAACCGATCACGCATGAGGGAACCTTGTATTACCAGGGCTATCGCAAGCAACAGTTCCGCATCCTCCGCCAGCCTTTGGCGCTGACGCGGACGCAAACCTTCCTGGGCGCGGGAACGGATTCCCTTCCCATCGCCAAGCCGAAGAAGGAGGATTTCACCAAGGTCTTCGAGACCGGCGAATACACCGGCACCAAGGTGGCCCTGGACATCACGCCCTTCCTGGCGGTGCAGCCCGTCTTCATTTCCGGCAACCGCTCCTACACGGACCTGGCGCTGGGCCTGAACGTGTCTTTCGGCGAGGCCTACGGATCCTGGATGCAATCGGTTTCCGGCGCCATCACCAAGCGGACCAGCCTGGACGCGCCTATGAACTATCAGTTCTCGTACTCCGGGTTCATTTCCTCCGAATCCATCAAGCACACGAGCTCCTCCTGGCCCGTCAGCCTGTACTACAACGTGTACCATGACGTGGTGCAGTCCAACACGGATGACGTGATCCGAAGCGGCTTCCGCCAAGGGGTGGACACGATTAAGTTCGTGGATGAGGAATTCAGCTATGCCACCTGGAGCCGCTATGCCGCATCCGCCTTCATGCCCCTGCCCTACAACTTCGGAGTGGGCGGCAGCTACTTCTCGCAATACCTGACGGTTGATTTGTCCCAATCCGTCCAGTTCGTCAATCTCCATGAGAACGCCAATCCCGTAGTCACCAAACCGGACACTTCGTACATCAACAACCCGCGCCTCAATTTTTACGACGGCGCGCAACAACACCGGAATTTCGAAACCAACCTGGGATGGAGCTGGTCCAAAGGCATGCTGGGGACCTTTCTGCCCACGGGCGGCGGCGTTTGGAGCATGGTCCACCACTACTGGGCCACTTATGCATCCACCGCCACCGGCGTCGATACCCTGACCATGATAACCCGCGCCCTGGAAGGCAAGCCGACCCCGCAATTGGCGCTGACCCAGAGGGAATTCGACCCGTGGACCCTGGACCTGGGCGGCGGCGGCATGTATTCGATCGGTCGCCATATCTCCCTGTTCGCCAACATGGAGGCGGGCGCGTTCCTGAACAAGTACCCCACCTTGTCCGCTCCCGGCAATATCACGTACGACGGAGAAAACAAGAAGTACGACACCAGCGTTACCCAGGAGCAGGATCCCAATCTCTGGGTCATATCCTATCGCCTGGGGTATTACCGCATGTCCGGCTATCCGTACAACTTCAACTACCGCGGCCGCGATATCATGGAAGGTTCATCGTACACCTTCGGCCAGGCCGGCTTCCAAATCCCCATCAAGACCGGATTGTTCCTGTCCGGCCTGCCCACCACCTCCCTGAAACAGATCATGTTCACCGGCCTGGGGGAATGGGGCACCACCTTGGAGACCCAGCCCACCCACATCTACCGGAGCCTCCTGAACGGCGAGCAACACCTGTTGCTGGACTACGGCGCGCGGATTTCCGCCAACTTCAAGCTGTACCATCAGATTCCGTTCTCCATCTTCGCGCAGGTATTCGTGCCCTGGAACCAGCTGCAAGCGGACAATCTCTTCTGGTTCGACTATCCCCATACCGGAGCCTCGGCCCAGGCGGCGGACGGGAGCTTCGTTCCGGGTCCGGAGCAATTGGCCAACGACGCCGCGGACCGCCAAAACTATATCGATCAGGTCAAACAGCCCCGCTACTTCGTCGGGTTCAACCTGGGGATTTTCTAAACGATCAGGAAGCCGGATCCCTGCATCCGGCGATTTAAGGATTCAAGCCATGAAGAACCCAGGATTCACCACCACCAGCATCCACTCCGACCGCTTGGGCAAGCCCGAACACGGATCGCTGCATAAACCCATCCACACGTCCATCGCCTTCGGCTACGAGAAGGCCGAGGACCTGGCCGCGGTTTTCCAAGGCACAGCCAAGGGCTACGCCTATGCGCGCCAGGCAAATCCCACCGTCTCCGCGCTAGAGCTTAAGATCACGGCCATGGAGCAGGGAGTGGCCAGCGTCTGCTTCTCCACCGGCATGGCCGCCATGGCCGCCGCATTCACCGCCCTGTTGCGCAAGGGCGATCATATCATTTCCAGCTCGTTCCTGTTCGGCAATACCAACAGTCTCCTGAACACCCTGGCCGGAATCGGCATCGACGTGACCTTCGTGGACGCCACGGACGCGCAGCGCGTGGAGGAGGCGATCAAGCCTGCGACCCGCATGGTGCTGGTGGAAACCATCGCCAATCCCGCCACCCAGGTGGCGGACATGGCCCGCATCGGGGCCATCTGCCAGGCCAAGGGCCTCATCTACGTGGTCGACAATACCCTCACTTCCCCGTATCTGTTCCTGCCCAAGAGCGTCAAAGCCTCCCTTTCCATCAACTCCCTCTCCAAGTATTTCGGCGGGCACGGCAACGCCTTGGGCGGCAGCGTGACGGACACGGGATTGTTCGATTGGGCCGCCTTTCCCAACATCCTGGACATCTACAAGGTCCCGCCCACCCATCCGACCATGTACGCGATGTTGCAGCTCCGCAAGAAGGGCTTGCGGGATTTCGGCGGAACCCTGGCGCCGGAGGCGGCGCACGTGCTCTCGGTGGGATCGGAAACCCTCGCGCTGCGCATGGACCGGGCCTGCGGCAACGCCTCGCGCATCGCCCTGTTCCTGTCCACCCATCGGCGGGTGAAGGCCGTGCACTATCCGGGCCTCAATTCCCATCCCCAGAACTCCCTGGCCAAAGAGCTCTTCAAGCGGCCCGGCGCCCTGTTGAGCTTCGTGCTGGCGGACAGCGTCGATCCCTTCGCCTAAATCAACCGCCTCAGGCTGGCCATCTGCTCCAGCAATCTGGGGGACAACCGCACCCTGATTATCCCCGTAGCCCAGACCATCTTTTACGAAATGGGACCGGCCCGGCGCGCCAGCATGGGCATCGAGGACGGAATGATCCGCCTGTCGGTGGGCATCGAAGACGCGGAAGACCTGCTGGAGGATTTCGGCCAGGCCCTAGGCTAGGCTAGTCCTGAGGCTTGAACACGATGGTCGTGAACGTCTTGTTCACGTCGCCGCCCGCCTTGCTCTTGAAACGCGTCAGCAAGGTCAGGTAGCGCAGGGAACTGGTGTCCAGGCCTCCGAAATCGGAAACGTCCGAGGGAAGCACCCCGCGCGCCGTGGCCGATACCGTGACCGTGGGTCCCTGGGAATGGCCCATGGGGGTGCCCAAGAGGCGGGAAACCGAGTCCAGGGAAAGCAGTTGGATGTTCTCCAGCACTTCCCGCGTGGCGGTGGCGGCGTCGCCGTAGGCCTTGGAACGCAACTGCCCGGTTACCGAGGTTTTCGAGGCGGCGGCCAGGATGGACCCGGCTATCCCTAAGATGACGACGGCGATTGCCACTTCCAAAAGGCTGATGCCGGTTTGCGATCTGGCTTTCATAGTGCTCCCTGGAAAAGGTCCCTGGCCTCGATAGGTAAAGGCGCGTATCAGTACCGCGAAATCTCCCACGTGTTCAACTTGGGCGAAACCAGCCGGGGCGTGCCCGGAGGCATGTTTTCCATCTTCTTGTACATCGCGTCGAAATTCCACGGCCGGACCGGAGGCGTGTAGAATGCCGTGGAATAGGCCCCCGTGGAGGTCCGCGAGGACCACAGGCATACCGTGGATCCCGAATAATGGAATGGGACGCCGCCCCAATCCTCGGTGAAATGGATCAGGTTCTGGTAGCCTCCCTGCCCCGTCCAGCTTCCGTTGCGCTCGGTCATGCCCGCCATCACGCAGCTATTGAGGATGGTCACGGCGTCCGCTTTCTTGGATTTGATGGAGGGCCCGCCCTTGGCCTGGGCCTTGGCGAACAGGGCGCCGTCCCATTCGTTGGAAAGCTGGGTGAAGAAGTCGGACACCAGGGAGGCGGGATACGGGCTCTTGATTCCGCCCGGCAATACGTAGGAGGAATCCACGTTGAAGTCCCCCCAGTTGTACAGGCGGGAATTGCTGACGATGGTCAGGGGCCGCTTCAGGGATTTCCCGTTGTACAGGAAGAATCCGCCCGCGTCCTTGCCTCCCTGGGCCGCGTCGATGAAGCTGTCGTAAAGGTATACGATGGAATCCCCCGGGCGCTGCTGCAGGGCCGCCACGTCGATGGGCAGCAGGCGTACGGTGATGTCTTCCTGGGAATTCCAGAATGCGACCCGGACCCCGCCCGCATCCTTCAGGACCTTGGGCCCGGCGATGCCGACCGGCTCCTTGGCCAGGGAGACGGAGGCCAGAGTGTTGTCGAGCCATCCACCCTTGTAGATCAGGTTCGCGCGCCAGGCGTATTTCTGGCGGCGCAATTCATCTCCGTCCGAATAGCCGTCCCGCCACTCGATGAGGGCCCGGGGGTTGGTGAGGCCTTTCACGGGCAGGTCCAAGCGGTCCACGTGGCCGCATCCGCCCGCCCGGTACCCGTAGGCCACCCGGTGGTTCTTCTGCCAGGCGTCCCAGGAAGGAATCAATTCGTGCAGGGGACGGTGGACCGGGTTGGAAAAGGCCATGGGCGCATCCGGACCGGAGCCGTCCATCAAAGGGAACGCCTCCCAGGAGGGCGATCCGTCCTTGGAGAACTGCCCCGTGATCACGGTGGCGGAAGTCACCCAATCGTACATCCTCAGGTTGTTCTGGCTGGGGAAGATCCGCAAGGTGTCGTTCGAGTGGATCCGGCCGGTGATGTCCATGTCCGCCCCGGGATATAGCTCCAGCACCTGATCGAAGAACACGGCGAACTGGAAAATGGGGACTTCCTGGAAGCTCACGTTCTCGTTCAGGGTCACCGACTGGCTCTCCCCTTCCCGGCAGGATACGCCGATGTCCACGTCCGTCCTGGCCACCTCCAGCCCGTAGCAATTGGTCTCCCGGCCTTCCTGCGGGGCCGCGTAGGAAGTGGCGCAGGCCATGGATTTGCCGGGGTTGTGATCCGCGCATTCGCAGGATTCGCCGCGTTGGGTAACGTGTCCGTTACCTTCGAGGGTGCGATTGGTCGCGTTGACCGCCACCGCCGCGCATTGTTCGGCGCAGAGCCGCGTCTGCAGGGAGTTCAGTTGCGCTCCCGCGATGCGCATGGAAACCTTGGATCGGCTGATGGAGCGGAAAGTGAGCGCGGAGATGCCCACCAGGACCACGGGAACCAGCAGCAGCATGTATCCATGCTGGCGCTTAAGGCTTGAAAGGTCCGAAAACACCTTCACAAACACCTCCCGGTTGGCGGATGTTCCTATTATAAAACCCTATGAAAACCGATATCCAAGAGCCATCTCGATCTTTATCGGCCCCTTTGGCCCCGCGCAGGGCTGGTACTTTCCCGTTAAAATTGGCATTTTTAACGACTTAGCCCCTCCGGAGGTTGGATGCATTTTCAGGACCTGGTTTTGACCCTTCAGAAATATTGGAGCAGCCGCGGCTGTCTCCTCGCGCAGCCGTACGACGTGGAGAAGGGGGCGGCCACCTTCAACCCGTCCACCTTCCTGCGCTCCCTGGGTCCGGAGCCCTTCGACGCCGCTTTCATCGAGCCCTGCCGCCGCCCCAAGGACGGCCGCTACGGGGAGAATCCCAACCGGGGCCAGCACTATTACCAGTTCCAGGTGGTTCTGAAGCCCAGTCCCCTGGATATCCTGGACCTGTACATCGGGTCCCTGAAGGAAATCGGCATCAAACCGGAAGAGCACGACATCCGCTTCGTCCACGACGATTGGGAATCCCCCACCCTGGGCGCTTGGGGCCTGGGCTGGGAAGTCTGGCTGGACGGCATGGAAATCACCCAGTTCACGTATTTCCAGCAGGTCGGCGGCTTCGATCTGTCCCCGATCATGGGCGAAATCACCTACGGCCTCGAGCGCATCTGCATGTACCTGCAGAAAAAGAACAACATGTTCGAGCTGCAGTACAATGACCGGTTCACCTACGGGGACATCTACCACCAGAATGAGGTCCAGTTCTCCAAGCACAATTTCGAATTGGCGGACGTGGACGCGCAGCTCAAGCTGTTCAACGCCTATGAGGCCGAATGCCGCCGCATGTGCGAAGCCGGCGTGCCCGCCCCGGCCCTGGATTACTGCCTCAAAGCCAGCCATGCCTTCAATCTGCTGGACGCCCGCGGGGCCATTTCCGTGAACGAACGCCAGGGATACATCCTCCGCGTGCGCACCCTGGCCAAGGCCGTGGCCGAAGCCTGGATGAAGAACCGCGAGGACCTTGGGTATCCCCTGCTGGCCCGGGCCCGTCCCGCCATGGCCGGCCTGGCCGCGCCCGCCGCTACCGGCCCATCCGGAGCTGCGCCTTCCGCTTCCGGAGCCATTTCCGGAGCCTTGCCGGAACGCGCCCCGCTTCTGATCGAACTGGGCGTGGAGGAAATGCCCGCGCGCGTCTTCGGTCCCTTGCTGCGCGAGCTCCCCACCCTGCTGAACAAACATCTGGAGCCCACCCAGTTGCAGGCCCAGGACATCAGGATTTTCGTCACCCCGCGCCGGATCGCCATCTCCGTGGGTTCCATCCTCACCCGCCAGCCGGACCTGAAGCTGGAATTGAAGGGCCCGCCCGCCAATCTGGCCAAGGACGCCCAAGGCAATTGGACCAAAGCCGCCCTCGCCTTCGCCCAGAAGGCCGGGCTCGATCCTGCCAAACTGGAGTTCCGGACAATCGGCGGCGGGGAATACCTGTTCGCCCAGGCGGACAAAAAGGGCCAAAGCGCCCTGGACCTGCTGTCCGAACTGTTCCCCAAGATCTTCTCGGAAATCCACTGGTACAAGACCATGCGCTGGGGCGACGGCAAGGTCACGCCTTTCGTCCGGCCCGTCATCTGGCTGGCCGCCCTCTTGGGCGACCGGGTGATCCCCATGACCTTCGCCGGAATCGTTTCCGGCAACCACAGCCGCGGCCACCGCTTTTTGCATAACCGCAGCATCCCGGTGCCCGCCGCGCGGGAAGGCTATCTGGACGCCCTCCGCAAGGCGGACGTTTTCGCCGACCAGGAAGAGCGCAAAGCCCTGATCCGCAAGCTTACCGAAGCCGCCGCCGCCAAGGCCGGCCTGCACTGGCGCAAGGACGAGGAGTTGCTGGAAACGGTGACCTTCCTGGTGGAATACGCCGTGCCGGTGCTAGGCGGATTCGAAGAACGGCTTTTGGAAGTGCCCGAAGAGGTGCTGGTCTCGGAAATGCGCGAGCATCAGAAATACTTCGCCATGGAAAAGCCGGACGGCCGGCTCGCCAATGCCTTCGTGACCATCTCCAACATGCGCTGCGCGGATTTCAACCTGGTGAAGGAGGGCAACGAGAAGGTGCTGCGGGCCCGCTTCTCGGACGCTGAATTCTTCCTCAAGGAAGACCGGCTGCGCAAGCTGGAAACCCGCGGCAAGGATCTGGAAAAGGTGACCTTCACCGCCGACCTGGGGCCGGAAGGCACCTTGGCGAAGAAAGTCGCCCGCGCCCGCATGCTCACCGCCTATATGGGCGCGCTATTGCTGAAGCTCGACGAATCCCGCTGGGAGCGGGCCGTCCGCATCGCCAGCCTGGCCAAATGCGATCTCACCACCAACATGGTGGGCGAGTTCCCGGAACTGCAAGGCATCATGGGCCGCTACTACGCAATCGCCGAAGGCATGGATCCGATCGTCGCCGACGGCATCCGCGACCAGTACCTGCCCCGTAACGCCGACGATACCTTTCCCGGCAGCGACGAAGCGGCCCTGGCCGGCCTGGCCGATCGGCTCGACACCCTGATCAGCATGTTCGCCAAGGGCAAGGCGCCCACAGGCTCCTCCGACCCGTACGCCCTGCGCCGCGCATGCTGGTCCAGCATCGCCCTGATCGTCAACCGCGGCTTCCGCATGGACATCGGGGAAGTGTTGCGGTACGCCATCGCGGAGTTCTACCAGCCCATCCTGAAGCCGGGGGAAACCGACGGCCTGGCGGAAAAGCTGCTGGAGTTCTTCCTCGGCCGCGCCAAAAACCTTTTTCAGGAAGCGCCCCGCCCCGGCCTGCCCGGCGGCTTCGCCAAAGACACCATCGAAGCGGCGGCCCTTTCCAAAGCCGGCTGGCGCGACTTCACGGATCTGGTGGCCCGCCTCCAAGCCCTGCAGGCCTTCCGCGAGCGACCCACCTTCGCCCAGGCCGCGGAAACCTTCAAGCGCGTTTCCAACATCCTGGATCCCAAGGTGGACGGCGAACTGGACGCCAAGGCCCTAAAACTCCCGGCGGAAATCCAATTGCTGGCCGGCGTCACCAAAGCGGAAGCGGAGGTCCGCAAGGGCCTGGCCGCCAAGCGCTATGGAGACGTGCTGGAGGCCGTGGGAACCCTGCGCGGGGACGTGGCGGCCCTGTTCGACGCGGCCATGGTCAACGATCCGGATCCGGAACTGAAGCGTCAGCGGCATCTGCTTCTGCGCCGGGTACGGGACCTGGTGGGTGAAATCGCCGACTTCTCAGCGATTCAATCGTAGTGGTCTCAGGTGGGTCCCGGAGGTGGTCCGTCGGATGACGGGCGTCGGGCGAAAGAAAAAGAGCCAGGGGGATAACCTCCTGGCTTTTTCTTTACGCCCGACGCCAAGGCGCCAAGCAACATTTAATCAATTGTTAAACGGGGACGCGCCGGTCGCCCGACGCCCGACGAAATGCTGTTAAAAAGCCCCAACCTTTGCAGGTTCGCACTCTTCAGGCAAAAGCAGCTTTTCTATTCCTTCTGCATTTCCTGGGCGCGTTGGGCTTCATTGGTCCCGGGGCATTCGCTGATCAGCTTGGACCATTCCTCATCGCGCTTGGTCTTGTCCTTACGCTGGTGGTAGATAAGGCCGATCTTGAAGCGGGAGGAACAGACCTTGGTGCCGCGGGGAAATTCCTTGGCCACGCGGGCGTAGGCTTCCAGGGCCTTGTCGGGCTTGTCCTGCTTGAGCAGGGTCTCACCCAGCCAGAACATGGCGAGTTCCCGCCAGGTTCCCCCGGCGTCCTTCTCGTATACGTTCTTGAAACCGGCCAGGGCCAGGTCGTATTTGCCGCGGATATAATCGTCCCGGGCCTGGTTGAACAAGGCTTCCAGGTCCAGGCCTTCGACCACGCGGACCGGTTCGCCATTCGGGCCTACCGCGGTTGCGGGAGCGGCCCCGGGCGTTCCCGCGGGCGTCCCAGGCTGACCCGGTGCTCCGGCCCCGCCGACGATGTACTTCTTCTGATCCAGTTTCTCGATTTTGGCGCTGAGCTGGGTCAACCTGAATTGGGTCTCGTCGATTTCCGCGTGAAGGCGGGTGATTTGCGACTCCAGCTGGGTGAGCATGAGCGTCAAATCCGCCTTCATCTTGCTCGTCGAGCCGCCTTGGGCCAGATTGAGCTCATCCACCGATTTCTGCAGATTTTCGATCTGCTTGCCCGTGGCCCGCACTTGGTCCTGGACCTTGCGAAGCTCTTCCGTGCGCATCATGGTGATGGCGGAGCACCCGGTCCAGAACAGGATGGAGATGGAAAGGAGGACCAGGCGCGGCAAAAACGATTTGAGGAAATCCCTTGCCGGCATGGGACGCCAGGACCCGCCTGGAAGGCGGGCCCGGAGTCCTATTGCACGGTGGAAGACGGAAATCACAGGGTGGAATTAAAACGTGGTCGTGAACTCTACCCGGCGGTTCTTGGCCCAGGAACCCTCGTCATGGCCTTCCATGGCGGGCTTCTCTTCGCCGTAGCTGATGGTGCTGAGGCGGGTGCCCTGGATGCCGTAGCTGGCCAGGTAATCATTCACCGACTTGGCGCGACGCTCGCCCAGAGCCAGATTGTAATCGTTCGATCCGCGTTCATCGGTGTGACCTTCGACGCGGGCGGTGATTTCCGGCACTTCCTTCATCAGCTTGCCGATTTCCTGCAGGGTCGACTGACCTTCCGCGGAAAGGGTGGCCTGATCGTAGCCGAAGTAGATGGGCTTGAACACCTCTGCGATGCGGGCCTGGATGCGCTGACGGCGCAGGGCCTCCTCATCGACCTTGGGCGGTTCCGCGCGGGGAGCTTCCGGCTGCTCCATGCGGGGGGGCTGGGGCTCCGCCACAGGTTCGGGCTTCGGTTTCTTGGCACAGCCGACGAAGGCCAATACGCCCAAACCCAGTAGGGTCCAATGCTTCAAATTCATATCCATCTCCTTTTTCCTGAAATCTAACACTTATAGGGGGGAAATTTAAAATTTCCCTGCATTTTTCCCAGCAATCTTTCCGTCCATACACGCCGGCGACCCTTTGGCCGCCGCTTGGGGGGTGCTCTCCGCGATACCCCCTACAGGTTTTTCACATTTGGGCGGCTTGCCCCTGCTTTGTCCCCGCTAATTGGCCCTTATTGCCGGGACTTGTTACAACTCTCTTTCAGTAATCGGACCACTTGGGCATATAATTCCCCCCCGAGAAGCTGATCCGCTTCTGGTTGGTCCCGTCCGCGTTCATCATGAAAATCTCGGGGCTTCCCGTGCGTGTGGACATGAAAACCAGGTGGCGTCCGTCCGGGCTCCAGCTGGGATTCTCATTGCTGCCCGCCTGCGTGGTCAGCTTGGCCGGATCCTTGCCGTCCGGGGAAATGGTCATGATGTTCATGTTGTTGCCCTCGTCCATGGTGGTAAAGGCGATGCGATCCCCTTTGGGCGACCAGGAGGGCGAGCCGAAATAATCCCCGTCGTGGGTGAGGGCGCGCATGTTCGATCCGTCCCGGTCCATCACGTAGACCATGGGCTTGCCGCCGCGATCGGATATGAAAACGATCTCGTAGCCGTTGGGGGACCAGCTCGGGGAGGTTTCGATGGACCCGAAGAAGGTGAGCCGTTGCGCCTTGCCGTCCGGAAAGGTCCGGCGGTAGATCTCGGTGTTGCCGTCCATGGTGGAAGCATAGACGATTTCCTTGTCCATTTTGTTCCATCCGGGCGACGTGTTCATGCCCTTGGAAGTGAAGTACACGGCGTTCTTGCCGCTCTCCAGATCCTTCAGGTAGAACTGCGGCTGGCCGCCCGCATAGCTGGTATAGACGAGCTTGCTCTTGCCTTCCACCCAGCAGGGCATGAGGTTGATGGACTTGTTCTTGGTGATTTCCGTAACGCTTGAACCATCGTAGTCCATCACGGAGATTTCCTTGTTGCCGCCGCGCTTGTTCACGTAGACGATGCGGGATTGCGCGATTCCCTTTTCGCCGAACAGCTGATAGGTCAGCTCGTCCGAGAACTTGTGGGCGGATTGGCGCAGCTCCGCCTTCTTTCCGGAGTATTTCTTGCCCAGGATGCGCTCCTGGGTGTCGATATCGATGAGTTCGCAACTCAGGGTGAAGTTGTCGCCTTCCAGGGTGTATTCCCCGCGCACGTAGGCCAGGGCGCCGTCGCCCTTGAATATGCCTTTGCTGGTGCTGTCGAACTGGGGCGCTGTCTTGATTTTGAAGCGGCCGCTGAAGTCCAGGTCCCAGGCGATGACCGTGCCCGGAGAGTAGGGAAGCGAGTTGGCGTCGCCCTTGGTGCATTTGAAGTCCAGGAAGCCCAGAGAGAGGGATTCCGCGCCCTTGTTCTCGGAGGTGATGACCACGTCCGCCGCCGCCGCCCTGGAAGGAGCCAGGCCGGCCAGGCAGAACGCCAAAGCCGCCGATGCCAGGACGCGCGTCCCGGACAGGCGGACAAGGGACCGTTTATGGGAGGAAGCCGCGGAGGTATTATGCATGTTACTGTTGCCCTGCGTAGACGAATTCATAGCTTACCTGGATCAAATCTTCCGGGAAATTCTCCGGAATGGGGGGCGTATGATCGAGACGGATGATGGTCTGCTTGGCCAAATCGTCGAGATCGGAATTGCCGCTCCCGGTGGCGACTTCCACATCCTGGATCTGCCCTTCGCGGCTCAC
Source organism: Fibrobacterota bacterium (assembly GCA_028287505.1). Lineage (GTDB taxonomy): Bacteria > Fibrobacterota > Fibrobacteria > UBA11236 > UBA11236 > Chersky-265. The sequence continues at coordinate 12,158 of JAQBPN010000046.1, forward strand.
TTTGAAGCTGATGACGGCCTTGACGTTCCCGGAAATGTCGATGCCCGTGGGAGGTCTCCACAGCAGTTCCGCGGACTTCTTCACCCGGCTGGCCCAGAAGGACAAGCGCGGATCGGCCGGCACGTGGGAGACAATCTGAGGGGTCAGCACCTGCTGCTCCTGGACCACTTCCTTCACGGGCTTGATGTCGTCATCCTCTTTCGGCTTGACCACCTTGGGCTCGGGCTTCTTCGGCTGCACGGCGTTGGTGGGCTTGGTCACCAGCTTGGGCGCTTCCGGGGGTTTGACCGGTTCGGGCTCGGGAGGCTTGGGTTCCGGGGGCTTGATCTCCTTGGGGACCAAGGGCCGGAGCTTGGGCTTCTCCAGATTCACCAGCTCGAACACCGGCACCGCCGAAGGGCGGTGGGGCGCCAGCAGGGCGGACAGGCCGATGAACAGGATGGCCAGGCCGTGCACGAGCACGGAGATGAGCACGGCGATGTTCTCGGTGAGCGGTTCCTTGCCCAAGGCCGAATTCAATGCGGGACCGGAGGCGCCGCGTCCATCCGATCCTCCTTCCGAAGCGGGGAAGGCTCCGGACTGGACCGATTCTTTGGGGGTGGAAGCCATTACGGATGGCCCTTCAGCGGTGCCGCGCCTTGGGGTTGGCCGGTTCGGCGCGGACGACGCCCCCGGGATCGGTCAGGAAACCGAGGCGTTTGCCTCCCTGGCGCTGCACGGCGGCCACCAGTTCCATCACGAAGCCGTAGGGCACCGTCTGATCGCTGTTGATGATGATGGCGGTCTCATCGTCCCCGGTCCATACGTTGCGGAAGTCCTTTTCGAACCCGATCGGATCGGAAGCGGTCTCGTTGATGAGGATTTCCCGTTCCTTGGTCACCGTCACCTGGATCGCCTTCTTCTCCTCCAGGCTGGCCGCCTGGGCTTTAGGCAGTTCCACCTTCACGCCCTGGCTCATCAGGGGAGCCGTGATCATGAAAACGATCAGGATGGCGAAAAGCACATCGATCAGGTTGACGAGGTTGAGTTCGGGATTGGGTCGGAGCGATTCGCGTCTGCGCATGTTTTGTCCGGGTCCGGGCCTGGGGGCCTAGGCTTTCTTGGCCGTGGAACGCTCCAATGCCGAAAGGTCGCCGCGCTTGAACAGGCTCACCAGCTCGGAACCGAAGTTGAACATGAGGGACTCGGCTTTGCGGTTGAATCCCGCGAAGGCGTTGTAGCCGACGGAGGAGGGGATGGCCACGAGCAGGCCGGCCATCGTGGCCAGCAGGGCCTCGGCGATACCGGGCGCCACCACGGTGATATTGCCCGACCCCTGCTTGCCGATCTGGTAGAAGGAATCCATGATGCCCCAAACCGTGCCCAGAAGGCCGATCAGGGGGCCCGTGGCCGAGCAGAAGGCCAGGAAGACCAGGCTGCGTTCGTTCTTTTCCTTTTCCACGTCCACGGCGCGCTCGGTGGATTCGCGCACCAATTCACCGCGGTGCTCCAGGGAGTCGTAGGACACGTAGGCGGAGAGGCCTTCCATTTCCGAAAGGGCGGACTTGGTGATGCGTCCCATGGGGGAATCCGGGATGGACTTGGACAGCTTGAGCAGGTCCTGGAAAGTGGGACGCTCGCCCATCAACTCCCGCCACTTGGCGAAGGAGCGCTTGCGCGACCCGTTGGCCAACCATTTCTGGACCAGGGTGGCCCACACTCCTATGGAGAGCAGGAACATGAGGCCGACGATGGCGAAGGTGGAACCCGTCGCTTGCTTTAGGATTTCCAGGATGACCGAATGCATGGATATACCCGGTTAAGAGTGATTGGAGCGGCGGTGACCGCATGGAAACAGAGGTTAAACTAGCAATTTGGGAGGGAATGGGAAATGAAGAGGGGGAGGAAGAAGGGGTTAGGGGCTAGGGGCTAGAGATTAGGGGGCGTCTGTGGACAATCTTTGTCCGGTCGGTAGGCCTGTAGGCTTGGTTGTGACTTCTGTGAAGCGGCGGTTGAGCGCTCTGCCGTTGGCCCGAGCCGCCCATCTTGTTTTGCTTCTGGTCTTACCCTAATCCCTAACCCCTGAGCGCAGCCTTGGCCGCGAAGGATCTTAGCTTAAGGATTCCATCAGCCTGTCCACCTGCTTCTTCAGGTCCGGATCCCGCTCCAGACACTGTTCCACCTTCTTGATGCTGTGGATGACGGTGGAGTAGTCCCGGCCAAAGGCCAGTCCGATGGTGTGCAGCGAATTGTCCGTGAGCTGCCGGGCCATGTACATGGCGATTTGCCGGGGTTCCGCCACGTTCTTCTTGCGGGTCTGGGAGGTGAGCAGGGAAACCGTGGTGCTGTACTCCATGGCCACCTGATCCAGCACGCGCTTGATGGTCACGGGCTGGTTCACGTTGCGGAGGGTATCCCCCAGGATCTGCTTGGCGATGTCCACGGTGATGGGCATATGGGTGATGCTGGCGTAGGCGGACAGCTTGATCAAGGTGCCTTCCAGCTCGCGGATGTTCGAGGTGACCTGGTTGGCGACATACGTCAGCACGTCCCCGGTGACGCAACTGTCCCCGTCGCCTTCGCTCTTCTTCTGGAGGATGGCCAGCCTGGTTTCCAGGTTCGGCGGCTGCAAATCGGCCAAAAGGCCGGTGTCGAAGCGCGAAAGCAGGCGGGTGTGCAATCCCTTGATCTCCGAAGGCGGGCGATCGGAAGTAATGACAATCTGCTTGTTCAACGATTGCAGGATGCTGAAGATGTTGAAGAACTCGTCCTGGGTGCTCTGTTTGCCGGCCAGGAACTGGATATCGTCGATGAGCAGGATGTCCGCATCCTTGTACACCTGGTAGAAGGTGCGGGAGTCCTTGTTCTTCTGGACGAACTCGATATACTCGCGGGTGAACTCTTCCGAGGTGCGGTAGACCACCTTGCGGACGGTCTCGTTCTCGATGCAGAAGTGGGCGATGGCCTGCACCAGATGGGTCTTGCCCATGCCCGTGCCGCCGTAAAGGACCAGGGGATTGAAATTGTTGTGGCTGGGCGCTTCGGCCACGGCCATGCAGGCGGCATGCGCCAACTGGTTGCAATCTCCGATGACGAAATCATCGAACGTATAGCGGTCGTTGAGGGGAACGGTGACCTCGATGCGCACGGGACCGCGGGATTTGATCCAGGGAGCGTCCTGGGTGGGGAATCCGGAAGTGGGGAAGCCGGGCATTTCCGAGCGGCCTTCGCCCGAACGGAAATCCGCCTGGTAGACTTCCAGGTGCGGGGAGCGGGAGAGTACCGTGAAGGAGATGCGCACCGGGCTGTGGAGGATGTCTTCGAGGGTTTTCTCGATGACGCCGCGGTAATGATGGGAGACGTATTCGAGCACGAAACCGTTGGGAACCCCGATGACCATCTCCCCGCCGGAAGACTCGAGAATCTCCAGGGCCGAGAACCAGGTGTTCAAGGCGGACTCGGAGATCTGGGACCGCAGAGCCGAAAGGCACTGCGCCCACAAGGAACTCTCTTCGGCTTCAATCAAGGTGTGCTCGCCCATCATTTTCCGTTTCCCATCGTGCTCCCTTGCCCCGGTCCAACCCATTGATGTCAGGCGAGTTAATTTAAGAATAATTGGATTTGCACGGGCAAGCCCCGTGAAGATTTTTTTGGATCGCGCCAATCATCCTTATTTCGAGCTTCCCGGATCGGAAGGCTTTTTCCATAGAGGTTCTCCCTACTTTATCCACGCGGTATTAACAGCCTGTGCACAAAAAAAATTTCATTGCGGTTGATCCTTCCCACTAAATGATTCTAGAATTGCTCCCCTTTTTTCGAGCCGATGTTTTGAGGGAAAAAGCCTCCGGCCCCCAACTCCCGCAAATCCATGCCCGGCCGCGCTTCGGCATCCGGCCCGGAAACCCCGCATCCGCCCGGCCACGCTTGCCTTATGAGACCTTGAAGGAACCTTGAGGGGACCCGGCCATCGCCGAACTCGGGCCGGACGCAGTAATAGTTAAAGTAATGCTTCAACTTTTCCGATGAAGGAAGGAAGCCCGCCGCTTGCAGGGGCCCCACCGGGAGAGGGACATGATCAGCAACGCCGTCAACGCCTTGAAATCCGGAGTGGAACCCAAGGCCAACCTAAACTCCTCAAAGGACACCCCCAAGGGCGTCTCCGCCCCGGGCGCCGTCGCCCCGGCCGCCCAAGACGGCGGGAACCAGGTGGACAATTGGGCGCCCGATTGGAACTACCAGTCGAACACCACCACCTATTCCTCCCACAGCGAATCCCTTTACCTCAAGTATACGAGCCGGGATGGAGACGTGCTGGAATTGCAATCCCAGTCCACGGAAGAGTCCTACTCCAGCGAGACCGTGCGCTTCAGCGCGACCGCCAGGGCATTGGCGGCGGGCAATACGGACGCGGCCGCGGATGGCAAGGACGTCTCCGCGGCGGAGGAAGATCCGAAAGCCAAGCAGCTCGCCGACCTGCGCGCGTGGGCCAAGCAGGTGATGCGCGAGCTCAGCGAACAGCAACACAAATTGTTGGAGCAAACCTTAAAGCAATCCGGCAGGCACGTGGAATCCGGAGACGGAAAATTCCTGATGGTCTTCATGGCGACGTCGCAGGACGGAGCCGAAAAGGCCGGATCCGCCGACGAGCCGCAGGTGCCGGCTTATTGGAACGCGGAGAACACGTCGGATAGGATTGTGCATTTTGCCACGCAAATGGCGGAGATTTCGGGATTGGACCTGGATACCTTCGCGGAACAGATTAAAAAAGCGGTGGGCGCGGGCTTCGATCAGGCACACGAGGCCACCGGGGACCTGCCGGGCGCGGCGGGAAAGCTGAACCGGGACACGCGGGAACTGGTTTTCTCCAAGCTGTCCAAATGGCTTGAAGACAGGAAATCCTTGCTCTATAATCAAGGGGCCCAAAGCAAAGCCATTATAACCGCGGAAGTGCCCGATGGAACTGAGAATAACCAGCAATGAAAAGATCTCCCTGTTCATAGTCAAAGGGAAGATCGGATGGGATAACTCCCGCATCCTCGACACCCAGATCCACAAGATGGTGGAGAAGGGTTGCTCGCACATCATCTTCAATCTCGACGAAGTGACCTTCCTGTGCAGCGGCGGCATCGGCGCGCTGGTGTACAACATGAAGAAGGTCCAGGAGACCGGGGGCGACATCTACATCGTCTCCACTTCCGACTACATCCAATTCCTGTTCGCCACCATCGGCTTCAACATCATCTTCAGCGGCAGGATCTTCACGTCCTTCGAAGAGTTCGGAGACAAGGTGCTGCAACCCAAGGGCCTGGCCCTGAACCTGTTCAACGCCGAATCCTCCATCGTCAATACGGAAGAACACCGCTTCCAAGATGGAGCGGCCAAAAACGCGGCTTAGATTTACGCTCCATCCCGGCTCGGCAAAAAACGCAGCCTGAACCGGCGCCGTCCCGGGTCCGCGCGGGCCCGGCCGGTCCCGTTCCACTCGCCTCGCGGGGCGAAAAAAACTATCCTTACTCCCATGGTACAGCCCGCGATCGTGCGTGAACCCCTGAAGTTCAAAGCCATCCTCCAATCCAAAATCTGGGGCGGAGACGGCCTCCATCGCGTGCTGGGCAAGGGCCGGGCTTCCGACAAGGACATCGGCGAATCCTGGGAGCTTTCCGATCGGGACGACAACGCCAATGTGATCGCCGGCGGGACCTTCGCGGGCAAGAACCTGCGCGACCTGTTCTCCATCCATGCGCGCGATATCCTGGGCAGCCAATACTCCCCCACCATGGCGCGCTTCCCCCTGCTTTTCAAATTCATCTTCGCCCGGGAAAACCTCTCCGTGCAGGTCCATCCCGGAGAGGGTTCGCCTTTGGGCGAATCCAAAACCGAATGCTGGTACATCCTGGACGCGCCCAAGGACGGAGAGCTCATCCTGGGGATCGCCGGGGACGGGGACCGGGAATCGGTGCTGGCCGCCTTGCGCACCAGGGAATGCCGTACCGTGCTGAACAAGGTGCCGGTCAAAGCGGGCGACATGTTTTTCATCCCGGCCGGAACCGTGCATGCCATCACCGCCGGCCTGCTTTTATACGAGGTGCAGCAGAATTCGGACACGACCTTCCGCCTGTATGACTGGGATCGCCTGGATCCTGCCGGCAAACCCCGGCAATTGCATCTCAACGAATCGGAGCAGGTCATCGACCTCCGCCGCCATGGCAAGCACCGCATTCCGCCCCTGGTCATCAAACGCGCCACCCACGAAGAGGAGTTCCGCGTGGCCTGCCGCCACTTCGCCGTGGTCAGGTACTCCAAGTGCAAGGGCGCGGTCCCTCTGGCCAATCGCGGGCGCTTCCGCGTGCTCACCTGCGTCCGGGGAAGTTTCGAATTGGGTTGGGACGGAGGCCAGGCCATGCCCATCGGCTTGGGCGAAACGGTGCTGGTGCCGGCGGCCTGCGTAAATCCCAAAATGAGGGAAACCGCTCCGGACTCGGAGATACTGGTCAGTTACCTCCCTGTTCTGGGCGAGGAAGTGCTGGCTCCCCTGAAAGCCGCCGGTTACAGCGATCAGGAGATCCGCGATCTGGGAGGCCTGGAAGGCATCCCTTGATTTCCGCTCCGTGAATACGGTCATTCCGGTGCAATAGGTACCTTCCAGGTTCACGGGCATTTCGGAACATCCTCCGGAAAAATACCTCCCGCAATAGTCCCGCTTAAAAATTGACACGGCGCGGGATGAAATTTATCTAGTTCGCAAAGACGAACATTCCACAGGTATACGGGGAAGCCCGGTTTCGGCAAAAAAACCGCTCTCCGTTCCGCGAATGCGCGGTCTTCATCCACTCGAAAAGGAGTTCTCTACATGAAGAAATTTTCCCTGTTTGCCGCGTTGGTTCTCTCCCTTACCGCTGCCGCCAGCGCTCAGTTCGAAGGCATCGGTTGGGATGGAAACAATGGCGAAATCGTCGGGCGCCTCGGCCTGGGCGGATACAACCATGTCGAAGCCGGAACGAGCTTCTATTACAACAACCAGGCCGATGGCGACGCCAAGGCCAACTTCACCCTGTCGGGCCGCTTCCTGCTGGCCTTGCACTCCTGGGAAAAGCTGACCGGCTACCTCAATGCCGGCGCCTATTTCCGCGATGACAGCCGGAATGCGTTCGGAAACCCCCTTCCCGGCACCTTCGGCAACGCCAACCGCGGCTCGCTGTCCGTCAAGGTCGGCTATCAGCCGGAAGTGGTGTTGCTGCCGCATCTGGCCGTTTCCATGATGTTCGGCGCGGGCATGGAATTGGTCCCGGAATTCGTGTTCAGCACCATCGGCGACAGGATCAGCATCGTGGACGGATTCAACTTCATCATCCTGTTCTAAAGACCGCTTCAGGCCTCTTCGGCCCCGGAATCTCGGATTCCGGGGCCTGCAAACCGATTACATTATTTCCATGACCGGCAAAACGCCCCACCTGGGTTTCGGATTGGGATTGCGCATCCCCCACTACTCCCATATCTTCGAGCATCGGCCCCAGGTCGATTTCTTCGAAATCATCTCCGAGAATTTCATGGCCGCGGGGGGCATCCCTCTCTACAACCTGGATCGGATCCTGGAAAGCTACCGCGTGGTGATGCACGGTGTGTGCATGTCCCTGGGAGCGCCGGGGGAACTCGATTTCGGGTATCTGAAAAAGCTGAAGGCCCTGGCGCGCAAGACCAATGCGCCCTGGTTCAGCGATCATCTATGCTGGACGCGTTCGGGAGCCCACCATTTCCACGATCTGCTGCCGTTGCCCTATACGGACGAAGCCGTCCGGCACGTAGCGGACAAGGCGCGCATCGCCCAGGACTTCATGGAGATTCCCTTGGGGATCGAGAATCTTTCCGCGGTGGCGGAGTTCTCGGCAGGAACCATGCCGGAATGGGAATTCTACCGCGCCGTGGTCGAGAAGGCGGACTGCCGGATGATGCTGGATGCGAACAACATCTACGTGTCATCGCGCAACCACCATTTCGATGCGATGGAATACGTGCGGGGCTTGGATTTGTCCAGGGTGTGCCAGATCCACCTGGCAGGCCACAGCGACAATGGGACTTATGTCCTGGATACCCACGATCATCCGGTGCGGGATGAAGTATGGGATATCTTCAAGGCGGTTTACTCCGGGTGCGGGGGGGCGGCGACCATGGTGGAGTGGGATGATGCTATTCCCTCTTTCTCCGAGACGCATGCTGAGGTTTTGAAGGCGAAGAGCTTGGTCTCGGGGGCGGGCGCGGGGGTCGCCGGCCTCAAGGCAAGCTCCGCGTCGGTCTCGTAGGTCAGGTCCTCTGGGTCTTTCGGCCTTTCCAAACCGTTCCGCTGTTTCAATTGCTTAAAAGCGCTGATCGAGGACACTCGCACGCGGGGTCGCGGTAGCAGCGCTTTTGCGCGTTTGGAAAGGCTGTTTGCAGGCTGCGCTTGATTCGGCCGGCGACCCCCGCGCCCGCCCCCGAGTCCATCCCCCTGGCCTGCTGCACTGGGGGGGTGCGACGGCGAAGAAAAACCGATGCGTCGTGACTACACGGGTGCGGCGCGAACGCGGAGGGAGTAGGCCGCCGTTGATTTTTTGCGGGTGGGTTGGGCCTCGGGACTGCGGACCTTCGGGGAGGTGGGTCTCGAAGAAGAAGAGGGGGCTAGAGTGTTGGGACTCAGACTGCGGACCTTCGGGCAGGGGTGGGCCGCGAAGAGGAAGAAGAAGAGGGAACCTGAGTGTTGGGGCGCTGACTGCGGATCTTCGGATGGGAGTGGGGCGCGAGGAAGATGGGGATGGAAAGGAGGAATCGGGAAGGGGGTTGGGTGGGTTTTGGGCAAAAAAAGAACCCGCCTGGTTAGGGGCGGGTTCTTCGGACAGTTCGGCTGAGGCCGAATGTTCAGGAGGGGGGTTAGGCTTTGCAGCCGCCCAAGCCTTTGCATTCGTTCAGACCTTTGCAACCATGGGCTTTGCCGGCCTTGTCGGCGGCCATGCCCATTTTCTTGGCGGCGGCGTCGACGCCGGCCTGGTCCATCTTGCATCCACCCTTGCCTTTGCAGCTGTTCTGGCCTTTGCACGCGTGCTTTTCAGCGGCGGCGGTGGCGGCAGGAGCGGCAGCGGCGGCGGGAGCCACGCCAGCGGCGGCGGCGGGAGCAGCGGCAGCGGTGGTATCCTTATGGACCTTCGCGTGCTTGGCCTTCTTCGCATGCTTCGACGTATCCACGGGAGCGGAGGTCGCGGCGGCGGGAGCTGCGGCTTCTTCGGCGGAAACCGAAGCGACCGAGATCATACCGGCGGCGATGCCTGCGATGGCGAGATTCGCCAACAGGGTGGACTTATTCATTTGGCGGCACCGGCGGCGGGAGCAGCGGCAGGGGCGGCTTCGGCAGCGGGAGCAGCGGCGGGTGCAGCGGCACCTTCAGCGGCGGCAGCGGGAGCAGCCTTGTGCTTCTTGGCCGACTTCTTCTTGGCAGCCTTGGTGTCAACCGCGGCGGTGGCCGGGGCGGCTTCCGTGGCGGCGGGAGCAGCGGCTTCCGCGGCAGCGGGAGCGGCGGCAGGGGCAGCAGCAGCGGCGGCCGGCTTGGCGGCAGCGGCGTCAGCGGCTACAACCTGGGAGACTCCCATGAGGCCAACGACCGCCATCGACAGAGCGAGGTTCGACAAGGTGTGCTTAGTCATTTTCTAGTCCTTCCTAAAATGTCCGGGTAGGCACGCTACCCTGGTTGTGGTGTCAAAAAGACGGTAGAAATGTAATAATTACCTGAACGTTCCTGACAATTCCGGAGCCCGTTCCGCCAATTAAGTGAAATGGGCGAATCGGGGTGAATGAATCGGGATGAATGATTCCGATTCCTGCCGACTAGTGGGAATGTTGGATTCGATTCTGCGAGGATCCTCTTTCAGCGCACCGAAACGGACCCTTCACGCAGGATGTGATCAGGCCGGATCGTAGTCCAGGTTCGGCGCGAGCCAGCGCTCCATGGTCTCGAGATCCATCTTCTTCCTGACGGCGTAATCAGCGACTTGATCCTTCCCGATTTTTCCGAGGCCGAAATAACGGGCTTGAGGATGCGCGAAATACCAACCGCTCACCGCAGCCGCAGGCATCATTGCGAAACTTTCCGTCAGCTGGATTTTGGTCTGCTTCGAGACTTCCAAAAGATCGAAAAGAGTGGACTTTTCCGTATGATCGGGACAGGCTGGATAACCGGGGGCAGGGCGGATTCCCTGATATTTTTCACGGATCAGGTCTTCCTGGGTCAGGTTTTCCACTTTCACGTAGCCCCAGAATTCGCGGCGCACTCTCTGATGCAGATGTTCGGCGAATGCTTCCGCCAGGCGATCGGCCATGGCCTTGGCCATGATGCTGTTGTAATCGTCCATATCCTTTTCGAAGGCGGCGACCAGTTTTTCCAGTCCTACGCCACCGGTCACGGCGAAGGCGCCGAAGTAGTCGGCCACGCCGGAGGCTTTGGGTGCGATAAAGTCCGCCAGGGCGAAATTGGGTTCGCCGCCCGCCCGGTCGACCTGTTGGCGCAGGGAGTGGACGATCGTCAACACTTTGGCGCGCGACTCGTCCGCGTAGATCTCGATATCGTCGCCCACGCTGTTGGCCGGGAACAGGCCGAAGACGGCCTGGGCCGTGAGGCTCTTGTCGGCCACGATTTTCTTCAGCAAAGCCTGGGCATCATTGAACAGCTTGGTGGCCTCCACGCCCACCACCTCGTCCTTCAGGATCTTCGGATACTGGCCCACCAACTCCCAGGTCTGGAAGAACGGCGTCCAGTCGATGAAGGGGACCAGATCCTCGAGCGGATAGCTTTCGAAGGTCTTGACGCCCAGGAACTTTGGGCGGACCACGTCGAATTTGGCCTGCGCCCCGGCCCAATCGATCACGGGCTTGCGTTTGCGGGCCTCGGCGATGGAAATGGATTTGCGCTCGGTCAGCTTCTTCTTGTGATCCTCGCGCACGTTGTCGTACCGCTCCTTGATCTTGGCCATAAAGGCGCCGACCAGGGCGGGGTTGAGCAGGCTGCCCGTGGTGGGCACGCTGCGGGAGGCGTCCAGCACGTGCACAACCGGGTGCGAATAGACGGGGGCGATCTTGACCGCGGTATGCGCCACGGAGGTGGTCGCGCCGCCGATGAGCAGCGGGATGGTGAATCCCTGGCGCTGCATCTCCTTGGCCACGTGCACCATCTCGTCCAGGGACGGGGTGATGAGGCCGGAGAGTCCGATGGCATCCACGTCCTCGGCCTTGGCCATCTCCAGGATCTTGGCTGCGGGGACCATCACGCCCATGTCGATGATCTTGTAATTGTTGCACGCCAGAACCACGCCCACGATGTTCTTGCCGATATCGTGCACATCGCCTTTGACCGTGGCCATCAGGATCTTGCCCGCCTCGCGGCTGGTGGAGGGGTTCTTCAGCTTTTCCTCTTCGATATAGGGCAGCAGCACGGCCACGGCCTTCTTCATCACCCGCGCGCTTTTGACCACCTGGGGCAGGAACATCTGGCCGGATCCGAACAGATCGCCCACCACGCTCATGCCCGCCATCAGCGGCCCTTCGATCACTTCCAGGGGTTTGTCGTACTTGAGGCGCGCTTCTTCCACGTCCTTGTCGATGAACTCGACGATGCCCTTGACCAGGGAATGGCTCAGGCGTGCTTCGACGGTGCCGGATCGCCAGGCTTCATCCTCCACCTTGACCTTGTCCGTCTTCTTCACGGTCTCGGCGAAGTTGACCAGCCGCTCGGTCGAGTCCGGGCGGCGGTTGAGCAGCACGTCCTCGACCAGTTCCAGCAGGTCCTTGGGGATGTTCTCGTACACCTGCAGCATGCCGGCGTTGACGATGCCCATGTCCAGGCCGGCCTTGATGGCGTGATAGAGGAAGGCGGAGTGCATGGCCTCGCGCACGGGATTGTTGCCGCGGAACGAGAAGGAGATGTTGGAGACGCCGCCGCTCACGTGGGCTCCGGGCAGGTTCTCCTTGATCCACTTGGCCGCTCCGATGAAATCGACGGCGTAATTGTTGTGTTCCTCCATGCCGGTGGCCACGGTGAGGATGTTCGGATCGAAAATGATATCCTGGGGCGGAAAGCCCACCTCGTTGACCAGGATATCGTAGCTGCGCTTGCAGATCTCCATCCGGCGTGCGAGGGAATCGGCCTGGCCTTTTTCGTCGAAAGCCATCACCACGGTCGCGGCGCCGTAGCGGCGGATGAGTTGCGCGCGCTTCTTGAAGGCCTCCTCGCCTTCCTTGAGGCTGATGGAGTTCACCACCGGCTTGCCCTGCACGCATTGCAGTCCCTTTTCGATCACGCTCCACTTGGAGGAGTCAATCATGACCGGCTTGGCGGAAATATCGGGCTCGCCCGCCACCAGGTTGAGGAAGCGCGTCATGGCGGCCTCGGAATCGAGCATGCCTTCATCCATGTTCACGTCGAAGATCTGGGCGCCGCCGTCGATCTGCTGCTTGGCGATGGCCACGCCGGTATCGTAGTCGCCGGAGAGGATGGCCTTGCTGAACTTGGGCGACCCGGTGATGTTGGTGCGCTCGCCGATATTGACGAAGTTCACCTCGGGACGGATGATCAAGGGCTCCAGGCCGCTCAACATGGTGTAGGGTGAGAGTTCCGGAACCGCGCGCGGCGGATACTTGGCGGCAATGGCGGCGATCTGCGCGATGTGCTCGGGCGTGGTGCCGCAGCAGCCGCCCACGATGTTGAGGAACCCGCTGGCCGCGAAGTCTTCGATCAGCTTGGCCATCTCGCCCGCGGTCTGATCGTACTGGCCGAAAGCGTTGGGCAGGCCCGCGTTGGGATGGCAACTGACCAGGCAATCGGCGATGCGGGAGATTTCCTGCACGTACGGACGCATGTCTTCGGCGCCAAGGGAGCAGTTGATGCCCACGCTGAATATGGGCACGTGGTTGATGGAGATGAAGAAGGCTTCCACGGTCTGGCCGGAAAGGGTACGGCCGCTCTTGTCCACGATGGTCATGGAAATCATGACGGGAAGGCGGATGCCGCGCTCTTCGAAGATCTTCTCGATGGCGAACAGGCCCGCCTTGCAATTGAGCGTATCCGTGATGGTTTCCACCAGCAGCAGATCGGCGCCGCCGTCGATGAGGCCGCGGAGCTGCTCGTGGTACGCGTCGACCAGTTGGTTGAAAGTGACGGCGCGGAAGCCGGGATCGTTGACGTCCGGAGACATCGACAGGGTGCGGTTGGTGGGCCCGATGGATCCCGCCACGAAACGGGGCTTGGCGGGATTCCTGGCGGTGAATGCATCAGCCTCTTTTTTCGCCAGGCGCGCCGCGGCCAGGTTCAGCTCGTACACCAGCGGCTCCATGTGATAGTCGGCCATGGAAATGGCGTTGGAGTTGAAGGTGTTGGTCTCCAGGATGTCCGCGCCCGCTTCGAGGTAGGCGCGGTGGATCCCGGCTATGACATCGGGTTTCGTGATGGCCAGCAGATCATTGTTGCCCTTGACGTCGCAGACGTGCGCCTGGAAGCGTTCTCCGCGGAAGTCGTGCTCGTCCAGGGGATGCGTCTGGATCATCGAGCCCATCGCCCCGTCCAGGATGAGGATGCGTTTCTGGGCTTCCTTTACGACGGGAAGGTCCTTGATGGCTGGATGGGGGCGGAAAGGCATTTATAGGTCCTTTGTCTTGTAAGTCATATTTTCTCGGCTTGGGCCAGCAGCCCTTCTATTTCCGGATAGTCCTTGGACGGACCGGTTATCTCGAAATGGACGGCGGAGAAGCCGCTCTCTTTGAGCCAGGCTTCCAGATCGGACCGGGTGAAGCCCAGCCAGAAATCGCCGAACTTGGTGCGCATCCATTCCTCGCCGTGCGCCAGCAGATCCAATATAAGGATGCGGCCGCCGGGCGCAAGCAGGCGATGGGATTCCGCGATGGCTTCCTTGGGCTTGGCCGCGTGGTGCAGGGATTGGGACATGATGACCACGTCGAAGGAGCCTGCGGGAAGCCCGGTATCTTCCATGGGCGCGTATTTGAAGGAAGGATTCCCGTCCGCGACCTCCATATCCGGGCCGTTGGCGTTTTCGCGCGCCAGGCGGATCTGTTCTTCGCTGCTGTCGATTCCCGTCACCGTGTTCCCGGCCTGGGCCAGCAGGATGGCCAGCCGGCCGTTGCCGCAGCCCAGATCCACGATGCGTTGATTGCGGATGAGGCGGATCAATCCATTGCACAGGGCCCGCCAGGTCTGTCCCGGGGAAGGCATGTTCTGCACCGTCTGGGTATTGAAGAATTCGCGCGAACGATCGCTGCGCTCCTCCAGGACTTTCTGGAGGTTGCGCATGTCGCGCTCGTACCACTTGGCGGCCGGCGCGCTTTGCAGGGCGTTCTCGATGATGTCCAGCTTGGGGTCTTCCTTGCCGTTGCGCGGAATCCGGTAGAGGACCTTTTGGCCTTCTTTCCGGCCGGCCACCAGGTCCTGTTCTTTCAGGAGCCCGAGTTGGGTGGACAGGGTGCTTTGGCCCAGCCCCAGGATTTTCTGGAGTTCGCCCACGGCCAATTCGGACTCCCTGAGGGCGCATAGGATGCGCAAGCGCGTCTCATCCGAGAGGAGCTTGAACACGCCGGTGAGGACGTCGATTTGCAGTACTTTGGCCATAATCGGATTATATCAATATATCTTGAAATTAAGATATATACTTTTCGTTCCGGGGAGGGACTCACCTTGGGCGCACACGCGTGCGTGGGTGGGGAGATGAGGCTGGCGGCTAGGACGCTCTGCGTCGAGGCGGATCGATTCCCTGGGTTTTCCGGCTGAATTCAAGGCTTTGACGGGGTCTGCCGGCTTGGTTCGCGAACCTGAGCCGAACGCACTCGGGTCCCGGGATCGCTTACCTGCGCCGCTTGAATTCAGCTTCCGCCCAAGCGACCCGGCAGGTCCAAAGTGTGCCGGGTCAGGCCGGGTCGTCGACGCGACGCGATACGCCGCCTGCCTCATCTCCCCACCCACGCACCCACCCACTCCGTGGGCGGGTCATTCCCTGACCGGAAGGGAACATCCGATTTGAACCCATCATTGTGGAAAAGATCCCATTTGAGGCAAAGAAGTTGTACCCGACGGCCATGGCGCGACGGGGGAGGAGATCTCAACAATGCAGGTGTGGTAACCTGCGCCGGCTTCAGTCAAGATGGTCCGGGCCCGCTCAGGCAGGCCGTCGGGCCGAGGGTTGGACTTCGAGTTCGATCTTTTCCGAGAAGCGGCGGATGAGGGTAAGGGTGGTAACGACGCCGATGCGATCTTCCGTCAGGAGGCGATGGAGATCGTCGAGGCCGCTCACGGCCCTACCGCCGATGGAGACGATGACGTCGCCCTCTTTGAGGCCGGCGCGTTGGGCGGGGCTGTCCTTTTCCACCGAGATCACCAGGATGCCTTCTTCCTTTTCCAGGTTGTGGTAGCGGACGATGCGCCGGTGCAGGGGAACATCCTGTCCGCCCACGCCCAGGTAGCCGCGCGTGATGTGGCCGCGCTGCATCAGTTGGGAGGCGACCCGCTTGGCCGTATTCACGGCGATGGCGAAACAGATGCCTTGCGCCGGGCGGATGATGGCGGTGTTCACGCCGATGACTTCGCCGCGCGAGTTCACCAGCGGGCCTCCGGAGTTGCCGGGATTGAGGGAGGCATCCGTCTGGATCACATTGTCGATGAGCCGGCCCGAAGTGGTCCGCAAGGATCGGCCCAGGGCGCTGGCCACCCCCGCGGTTACCGTGGTCTGGAAGCCGTACGGGTTGCCGATGGCGATCAACACTTGCCCCACGCGGATGGCCTGGGAGTCGCCCAGGGGCGCGGAAACCAGATTCGATGCCGTGATGCGGATGACGGCGAGATCGGTATCCGGATCGTCGCCGATGAGGCTGGCCTCGTAGCGTGAGCCGTCCAGCAGCGCGACTTCGATGCGGGAGGCGTCGTGCACCACGTGGCTGTTCGTCAGGATGAAACCGTCGGGCGTGAATATGAATCCGGAGCCGGTGCCGCTGCGCTCCTTGCCCTCGCCGGGAGGTTTGCCTTCGGCGGGCGGCCTGCCCTCCGCGGGCGGTTGCGGATTTTCATCCTTCCCGGCGGCCGGTTTTTTTTCCTCGCGATGGAAGACTTCGATGAAGACCACGGAAGGGCTTACCCTGTCCGCGGCGCCGATGACGGCGCGGGAGTATGCGTCCAGCAGGTTGTCGTCGTCGCGAGGGCCGTCGTTTCCGGGCGCAACGCTGACGGTTTCAGATGGGGTCCATTCCGGGTTGGGCATGATGTGAATCCTCTTTCTAATGAAATCCAAAATCGCGGCATCCCTGGCCAATACCAAGGAGGATATTCAACGCAAGCGTTGTGCCAGATTGCCTACGGGATGGATTTCCGGAAAGGCGAAGCCCAGAATGGAAAGGCGGAATGGGCTACGCGGTATCCTTTGGGATACGCGGGTTGCATAAGGAAACAACGGGGTGCGTTAAGCGACTTTGAGCACGATAAGCATCAAGAAGAAAATCAGGAAGCCGACCATGTAGACCAGATTGAGCGCGATTCCCAAGGCGGGCGCCACTTTGTGGGGGCTGTAGATCAGATTACGGATGCCGAGCATGATGGCAGGGAAGCAAAAGGCCCAAAGGCCGAAAAAAGCCCCTGTCAATGGGATGGAGGTCATCCTGCTCCGGGTCATGTAATCGGGAACTCCGCCACCCAAGACTCCGAGGATCACCAGGAACTGGAGGACTATGAGCACTGGCGGCGTGCACAAGGGAATATAGGGATTGTCCAAAACCGCCGTTTTGAGAGTCGTCGCATTCAAGGAAACGCTCCTCCGTTCTCCCAGATCGCATCGATGGTCATTTCCCGGCCCAGGATTTCAGTAAAGAACTCGCCTTCCCGGTAGACCACGTTTCCATTCACCATGGTCATGACGGGCCAGCCCTTGGTCGTCCAGCCGTTGTAAGGGCTCCAGTTCACCTTGGTCTGGAGCTTTCCGTTTTCGATGGTCTTCTCCCTGGCCATGTCCACCAGGACCAGGTCCGCATCATAACCGGCCTCGATGCGGCCCTTGTTTTTGAGCCCGTAGAGGCGGGCGGGATTCTCGCACATCCAGCGCACCACCTCGGCCAGGGAGCAGAGACCCTGGTTCACGCGGTTGAGCATCAAGGGCAGGGAGGTTTCCACGCCGGGCATGCCCGAAGGGGCGTGGGGAAATCCCTTGTCCTTCTCCTCGCGGGTATGCGGAGCGTGATCGGTGGCGATGCAATCGATGACGCCGGTCTTGAGGGCATGCCAAAGCGCCTCGCCATGGCGCTTCTCGCGCAAGGGAGGATTCATCTGGGCGTAGGTGCCCAGGGTATCGTAGCACTCGGGGGCGGTCAGGAGGAAATGCTGCGGGCACACTTCCGCGGAAACCGGCAAGCCGGCCTTTTCCTTGGCCAGGAACTCGGCCTCCTCCTGGGTGGTCATGTGCAGGATGTGCAGGCGCCGGCGGTATTTGCGCGAGAGCTCCACGGCGATGCGGGTGGCGCGCAAGGCCACTTCCGGGCTGCGGATCAAAGCATGATCGGCCACGTTGGTGACGCCGGCATAGCGGGTCTTGTTTTCCCGGATCAGGGCCTCGTCCTCGGCGTGCACGGCGATAAGGCGGCGGCCCTGGGAGAAGATGCGCTCCAGGTCCGCGAGCTTGTCCACCAGCAGCGATCCGGTGGAGGCGCCCATGAAGATCTTGATGCCGCACACGTTCTTGACCGCCAGGAGCTCCTCGACGTTGTCCGGAGTGGCCCCGATGAAGAAGTTGTAGTTGACCAGGCATTTGGAAGCGGCGATCTTCTTCTTGGCTTCCATCAGTTCCGCGGTCACGGTGGGCGGGGAGGTGTTCGGCATCTCCAGGAAACCCGTGACGCCTCCGGCCGCGGCCGCGCGGGAACCGGAAGCCAGGTCTTCTTTCCATTCCATGCCGGGTTCCCGGAAGTGCACTTGCGGGTCGATGGCGCCCGGAATCAGGGTGAGGCCTTTGGCGTCGATGATTTTCGCGCCCGGGGCCTTGAGGGAGGTTCCCACCGATCGGATGACGCCGTTTTCCACCAAAACGTCCGCCGCGACGGGGCCCTGGGGGGTCATGACCGTAGCGCTTTGAATAAGAGTCGAGGTGTCCACGCGATCCCGCTTCCTTGGGGTTGTTCCGCGGCCCGGCAGAGGGCCGATAGCCCCAAGAGTAGCAATAACGCCCGGCAATATAAATGCGAAGGGTAACGTGCGGGCTTTAATCGTACGCGAAAGCAACGTATTATTTCAACGTGAAGAAGAGAAGATTCCGACCCCGCGGCAGCCGACCCGACCACAGCAACCGGGAGGACCGGGAAAATGGCCATGATCGCGGGCACAAGCGCGGATGGCCGCGGCGCAACGATCGGGACCCATCCCGGCGCGGTTCACGCGGTCCGGAAGGCCAGGGCAAAGGCCAGGCCCGGGAAGCCCGCCCGATCGAGGACTTCTGGAGCCGGCTCCTGGTGTCCGGGGAAGACAATGACTTCCTGGAAAAGACCCCCTGCCCCGCCTGCGGCAACCTCCCTGCGCGCATCCTCGGCCGCCTGGGCCCCACCCTGTTGCGCAAATGCCGATCCTGCTCCCTGATCTATATCTCCCCCCGCCTGGCCACTTCGGTCCGGGAGGAAATGCTCCGGCGCGAACCCTCCCCCCTGTCTTCGGAACGCAACCTGATGCTGCGCCACAAGATGGCGGAGCACATGGAGCGGATGCACCGGGAAATGCCCAAGGTGGAAGGCATGAACAAGCGATCGGCCACCCTGTTGGAAATCGGGTGCCGCTGGGGCCACTTCCTGCAATTGTGCCGGCCCCATTATCGCTCGGTGGAAGGCCTGGAGTGGTCCAAGGAACGCGCCGCCTTCGCCCGGGAACGCTTCGATTTGCAGGTCTCGGCCACGGATATCTTCCGGGATCCCTGGGACAACCGTTACAACGTCGTAGCCGCCTGGGACGTGATGGAGCGCGAGCCCCATCCCCTGGAATTCCTGCGCTGGGTGCACGATCACCTGGAACCCGGCGGCCAGTTGATGCTATCGACGCCGAACTACAACAGCATCTCGCGCCGCCTGCTGCGGAAACGCTGGCCCTATTTCGAACCGTCCCGCCATCTCTGCTATTTCACTCCCGCGACCCTGACGGCCCTGCTCCGCCAGGCAGGATTCCGGGACGTTACCGTGAAAACCTCCGGCCTGTCCTCCCTGCGCGGCTGGTTCAGCGGCATCAACAAGGTGGATCGCAGCCTGGACGCCCGCAGCCAATGGCTGGACAACCTGCGCGGCCGCGAAGCCGTCGAGGAGGCCCGGCGGGAAAACCTGAAGGGAATCGGGCGGGAAAGCGCGTGGAAGAAAATCCGGAAGCAAATCGCCGGCGTGCTCAGCGGGATCGTCACGGCCCCGGGCTGGGGCGATCAGATGCGCATCTACGCGCGCCGCGACTGACCGCGTTTCACGGAAACGGCCTCACGGAAAAAGAAATGCTCCCGCCCATTGCGGACGCACGGCCAGGCGGGTATGGTGGCCCACCTCGCTCCTCCATTCTTCATCGTTCAGACGGATAAGATCCGGCATATTGACCTCGTAGTATGAGGACACGGGCCCCACGAACAGGGTGGTGCAATTGTCCAACCGCACCGCCACGACCATCATTTGCACCGGCCCGGTGGCAACATGCAGGACCTGGGCCGGCCCCAGCCTGTCGCTTACCGGCTTGGTATGCACATCGGCGATGGTGAAATCGTTCTTGTCGGAAATCGATCGGTCCCCGTCGAAGATCAGGTCCATGAACCAACCGTTGTATTCGGTGATGGACGTGCATCCGGCCGACATGGTCTCGACCTTCAACGCTTGCCGCAGCCATTGCGTTTGCGCATCGGTGGGCGCCTTGCCCATGGCCGTCCGCTCCGCCACCTCCCTGAGGCGCGCGGCGATTTTCTCCAGGCGGATGAAGTAGCCCATGATTTCGGCATCCTTGCCATCGAAAACCGAGTGTCCGCGCTGCGCGTAGAGTTCCACGGCTTGATAGAATGCCGGATAGGGTTCCACGTATGCCTTGGGGAACTCGCACATGGCCATGGAGGTATAGGACTGTTTGGCATAGAGGATGGTGTTGTGCCGCAACTGGGCCCATGAGGCCAGCTGGGTATTGCGCATCTTCTTCCTCCAGGCCATGGTGCGGAAAGCAGGGGCGGCTTTGGGATTGGCTTCCGCGCCGTTCAACTGCCGCAGGAAGTTCAGCCAGGAATTGTAGAGATTTCCCTGCCATCCCGATGCCGACATCCCGTCGTACAACTCGCGCTGGGAAGCCAGCACCCCGGACGCGTTCTTGACGCCCGCGGGCAGGGGAGGCAAATCCTCCAATGCGGAATTGTCCCCCAGCACGAAGGCGATTTCCTGGGTGGAGGGCATCGGCTTTTCCTGGACGTTGGGATGGCACATCTGCCCCAAGGTATAGGAGTCCAGTGCGAAGCGCTGGGGCATGAAGGAGAAGACGGCGGCGGACAGCGAGGCTTCGGGCTTGTCGGCCGCTTTCGCCTGGGAAAGAATGGCTTGGGACCCCAAGCCGCCGGCCGCCAGGGCCGCATCGAAGCGGACCTCGTTGAAGGCCTCCAGGGCGGAGGAAACATCGCGGATCCCCGAGGCCTCGGCCACCTTGGCCATCCCGTCCATGTCCAGTGCGTCGCCTTTGCCCACCAGATATTCGAGGTAATGGTTCATCTCCCGCCAGGCCGGATAGGATCCCGATTTCACCACGCAATCCCACAAAGCCAAAGCGGCTTTTTTCCGGCGTACCCGGGACGCCTCGTCCCCACCCGCCTCGCGCGGATCCAGGGCGAACCCGAGATCGGCGCGGGACAGCCACATCATGGCCTGGAAATACGCGGTGAGCTGGGGCGATTTGGTGTAATGGCCGCGCGGCTTGAATTGGGAGAAGTCAACCAAGGCGGGGCCTCCGAACACCTCGGTCTGCTTGAGAGCCAGGCTCCCGATATCCTCCAAGTGGGCGTTCACGGCAGGGGTCGTTCCGGTCCTGGACCTTTCAGGGCGCAGCAGCAGCAGGGCCGTGGTCAGGACCTCATCGACGTCCCTCTGGTAATCCCGGCCTTTGTCATGGGCCTTGGCATAGGCCAGGGATGAATCCAGGATCTTTTCCAATTGGGGCGAGAACAGGCTGTACTCCAGATGCATCAGCAGGTTGTCATAACTGAGATAAATGGTCTGCAACATGGCATCGGTGGTGAAGATGAGCGGGAGATCGGCCTCGTGGATCCGATCCAAGGCTTGGGAGTAATTCGGAAACTCGACCGCGGACACCACCGCCATACCGTCCCTGCGAACGCGTTTCATGAAGGTATCCTTGTCCCACTTGGGTCCGGCCCATCTTTTCAAGGCCGCTCCCACCGGATCTTCGAATTCGATCGTGCCGGATGCATAGCCCGGTCCGGGTTGGAAAGCGGCGGGATACCGTTGCCGTACCTGATCCGGGGTCCAAGCCGATCTGGCTTCGATGTTTTCCCGATATTGGGAGAATATCCGCTTGTCTCCCAGATTCTCGAAATAACGGCCCGGATGGCCCGGGGGGTCCGCCTTGGGCGGGGAAGCCTCCCGGCAATGGACTATGCAGCAGATGGAAATGAAGAACGGGAAACCAAAACGGTAAGCGGATTTTGCATTCAAGGCCGGCCTCCTGGTGGCCAATATGACGCGCGAGCGGGAGGAAAGCGCCCAGGTTCCCGTGAGGTTGTTCCGATGGCGGGGAATTGGGAAAGTCCGGAAATGAAAAACCCCCGCCGATGGCGAGGGTTTACCGGAAGACAACGGGACCGCGAAGGTCCGGTTCAGGTCAGCGGGTGGCGGCCGCTTCCTTCAACTTATCCTTGTCCTCATCTCCGTTGATTTCGCGGAGGACGACCTTGAGCTCGAACTCTTCCCGATCCACGTTCTGCATGAAAAAGGGATCCCGGGAGAAATCCCGCGTGAGCAACTCGCCCTTGATTTCATCCTCGGCGGAACCGCCGGGGGCGAAGATGTAGATGGCGGGAAGATCGGACTTGCCGAAAATGTCGATATTGTCCATCAAATGGGCTTTGAGCTTGGCGTCCTTGGTCCTTTCGGCGGCGGCCCGCACTTCGGCTTCGTCAGCGCGCACGCGCAGGCCCAGGCCCATTACGGTGGCCACGGCAACGAGAACGGGCAGGATTTTTCCGGACATAAAACCTCCAAGCGGATATTGATACTATAGGTTGAGGGGACGGGATTGTCAATCGCCTTTGGCCCTTAATGCCACCTGAGGGAAGGCGTTACACCCACCTCCGATTGCACCAAACCGTGGTTGGCCCTCCATTGGCCGATAGCGGCAATCATGGCCCCATTGTCCCCGCAATACAGGGGCGCCGGGAAAAGCGCCCGGAATCCCCTTTTTTTCGCCTCCGCTTCCATGCGTATCCGTAAATAACCATTCGCCGATACGCCTCCTACAACGGTAATCGTCTGCATTTTCGTGTCAAAAAGGGCGTTAATGGACTTCTTGACCAGGATATCCACGATGGCTGACTCCACGGAAGCGCAGATGTGGGAAAGATTGTTCCGGATAAATTCGGCCGGCTTGGACTCCACGTAGCGGAGCATGGCCGTTTTCAACCCGCTGAAGGAAAACTCGAAATTGTCCCTTTGATCCAAAGCCCTGGGTAGAGGCACGAAATCCCGTTTTCCGGAGGCTGCCAACTGCGCCAGAATCGGACCGGCCGGGTAACCCAGCCCCAGGACCTTACCGCATTTGTCGAAGGCCTCCCCGGCCGCATCGTCGCGGGTTTTGCCGATGACGGTGTAGGCCAGCCCCGGGTCCACCTGGACGAATTCGGTATGGCCGCCCGAAACGACCAGGCAGAGAAAAGGCGGTTCCAGGGCCGGATCCTGGAGAAAAGCCGAGGCGAGATGGCCTTCCAGATGATTGACCCCTACCACCGGTTTGCCGATGGAACGCCCCAGGGCGCGGGCGAAAGAGGCGCCTACCAGCAACGGGCCCAACAGGCCTGGGCCGCGGGTGAATGCGATTTGGTCGACTCCATCCAGGGTAAGACCGGCTTCGTCCAGGGCCAGCCTCACTATGGGGTCGATTTTTTCAAGATGGGCCCGGGCGGCGATTTCGGGAACCACCCCCCCGTATTCCGAATGGATGGGAACCTGGCTGTAGACCTGGTTGGCCAAAACCCGCATCCCGGCATCCACCAGGCCGCAGGAAGTTTCATCGCAAGAGGTTTCAATGCCGAGGGTTACCACGGAAGCAAGATAACATATGCCCCCGGGCCCACCAATCTACCCCTACCCAAAATCCCGGAATAGCGCGAAAATGAATCCACCCATATGTTTTCATCCTTATTCAGCAAACCCGATCTCCTGAAAACCTTCGCTCCGCTTTCCGATTCCGGCAAAGCCTATCTGGAAGTGATGCTTATCAACGGCAAGACCTCCAAGGTGGAAGGACGGGGTTTCTTCAACGACGCCGATTTCCTGCTGGAAGCCTGCCGCGGTCTGGTGGGGCGCTACAATTTCAGCCTGAGCAACTACGCTTACACCCAAGCGCAGATCCCCACGCGCCCGTCTTACAATCAATTCGATCGCGCCCTGGTCGAGCTTCCCGCCCAGGAACAGGCGCGCGCGCATTCGCTTTCCCTCGTCGCACTTTTCAAGCCGGACCTCATCCGCGAACTGTACGTCCAAGGCGGGAACAACGAACAATTGGTGAACATCGTTTACCAGATCGACTCCATCCTGGGCCGGATGGGCATACGCAGCTACAGCCTGGATTATTTCCTGACGGGCATCACCGTGCGCATCTGGGCCCCCGGCGCGCTGCAGCGCAGGCCGTTGGTCAAGATGACTTTGGGCATGGTCACCAAGAAACTGGTGGAAGCGCTGGAAAAGAAGATGACCCCGCAGGAACAGAAGCATTTCTCCCTGACGTCCTCCGTGTCCGGCAAGATCCATGATCCCGTGCCCGGCCTGCCCGGCATGTTCTCGGCGGAAGCCACGGACACCATGGTGGTGACATCCTCCGGTTCCCTGGAGCCGGGCGAAGACGCCACCGTCAACTCCCTGCTGGAAGAGATCTTCGACGCCAAGAAGCCGAAATCGGAAAAGGAAAACTACGTCACTCCCGCCAACATCCAGGGCCTGAGCCAGAATTGGCAGGAAACCCAGGAACCCCAGTATGAAAGCGCGCCTTCGCCCGGCCTGCAACATGAGAAAAACTATTCCGGCGGCAAAGGCGACTACGCGGACAACCAACCCCGGGAAGGCAACCGGGAACTGACCGGATGGTTCCAGAATTACACCCAGGGCAAATGGCGCTGGCCCCTGTATTCCGCGGCCTTCAACAAGATCCACCAAGGCGCGGGCTGCGGCGAGATGCTTCTGCTCCAATGCGATCCTTTCGCCGCGGAACTGGGCTTCCAATTCCTGATGCAATGCGCCGAAGGCTTCGCCAAGGAAGGCACAGGACAGGTCCTCATCTTTTCCAAAAAGCGCAGCCTGGGCGATCTCGCCCTCTCCGCCCTGTCCCGCCACTATCGCGGCAATCCCCTGGCCGGCAAACCGGAGGGCGGAACGCCCGAGGCCTCCGCTCTGTCCAAGGCATTCGATTCCCTCTTCCCCAATCCTCCCCAGGTGGCCCCCTGCGGCCGCCAGGACGGCCTGGAACAATTGCTGAAATATCTGGAACACGATTACATGCCCAAGCAGCGCAAGCGCGGCAACGGCCTGATGCCCCTGGCCATCATCCTGGACAACCTGGACGAGTTCGGCGGGGACGACAAGGCGGAAACCTTCCGCGGGCTGTCCCAGTTCAAGATGCGGCTCCGCGAGTTCAACGGTTCCCTGTGGGTTACCCGGATGGGCACTCCGGAAGCGGGGGCCACGGACGAACTGCTGGGCCTGGCCGACTACCTGATGGTTCTCGATCACGATGGATCGCGGGAAGTGGCCGGCAAGACCGGGCGCCAGCCCCGGGCCTCGGAATGGGAATCGGGATTCCACGTGGACCTGTCGGTGGCCAAGCTGATCCAGGAAGTGTCCCTGGCCAAAATCCGCTTCCAGGCCCATGGTTCCCACCGCCATTTCCAGGGCCATTACGTCTATCACCGCCCAAGCTCCCTGTTCAAGGAAATCAATCCCTCCCCCCAAGGCGCCTCGCACGCTCCCCCGGGAGCGTCGGTAGCGCAGGGGCTGCAACCAGGTTGAAAGAGTCGCTGCGGACGATGCGCTGGGTCTTTCGTCGGGCGTCGGGCGTCGGGCGTTAACAAAAAAACCGCCCCAGTACACGCTCCGCCACCTTTTTGGTTTTTTCTAAACGCCCGACGCCCGACGC
>JAQBPN010000067.1 GCA_028287505.1 Fibrobacterota bacterium
GGCGGCTTTGCGATCGGCGGCGGCCTGGGCCTTGGCTTCAGCGGCGGCCTTCGCCTTGTCGGCGGCGGAGGGCGCGGCGGCCACGGGAGCGGCAGGTACCACGGGTGCTACCGGTGCGGCGACGGGCGCGGCAGGTGCGACAGGAGCGGCGGCCACGGGAGCCGCGGCGGGTGCGGCCGGAGCGGGTGCGGGGGCGCTGCCCAGGGAGGCCATGGCCTTTTCCAGTTTGGCGCGTTCATCGGCGCGGTCGGTATACAATATCGCCTTCTTGTACGAAGCCTTGGCGGCGGCCGGATCGACCTTGGCCTGGGCGTTGGCGAGACCGGTCCAGTACTCGCCGGATTCCGGCGAGGTTTTGATCAGTTCCTGATAGACGCCCACGGCCTTGGCATAGTCCCCGGTCTTGTTGTAAGCGCGCGCCAGCTTGGCCGTATAGGTGGGATCGAAGTTCGGCAGCTTGCGGAGATCCTCGAGAACGGCGATGTAATCGACGACATGTTTTTCGCGGCCCGCGGCCTCCATGAGGGTGAGGTATTTGATGCCCGTCACCATATCGTTCTTGTTCATGTTGAACAGCTTCTTCAGTACGGGAAGCTCCTCTTCCTGCTTGCCCGCGCCTTCCAGGGCGTTGGAGTACCCGAGCAGGATGGAATAGTCGGTGGGCCTGAGTTCGGTGGCCGCTTTATAGGGCTCGATCGCCTTGGCGAACTCGCCGGACTCCACATAGGCGGCGCCCAGCAGGGTCAGGGCCTCCAGGTAGTCCTTCTTCAGCTTGAGGGCTTCCTGCAAGGAACCGATGGCTTCGTCCACGTTTCCTTCCTGGTAGTTTTCATTCGCGCGTTTGAACCACTCTTCCGCAGACTTGGGCCCATCCGCGAACCCGGAACTCGCAAGGGCGAGAATCAAGCCGAGCGCGGCGAAAAAATGCGCGCCGTAACCAAGCAGGTTGCTGAGATGGAATGGTTTACGGTTGAAGGCAAAGTTTGACATGGTATCTCCAACAATGAATAATCGGCATCAACCTGAATTTCGATCCAACGAATCAAGGCGAGTGATCGCCTTGTCCCCAGGTGAACGCGCCCTAGAAAATGGGGCGGTAAAAATGTCCAAGTCCCCGGCAAAAAAGGATTTCCGGAAACCCCTGCAAAGATAACTATTTTAGCCCGGCGAGGTAAAAAAGTGGAGCGGAGCGATTTGTTCCGATCTCCATTTGGTCCAGTGGGACCGGGGGTCCCGACCCCCGTCAAATGCCGGCCCGGAGCCTAGCAGACGTCCCATGGGAAAGACAGGACGGAGGCGATGTCCGGGCGGGAAAGTCCCAGTTGTACCATCCGGTCAAGCCCCATCGCCACACCCGCGCAAGGCGGCAGTCCCAAGCGCAAATCCGCCAATAAAGCCATGTCTTTGGGCAATTCGGGCTTTCCCCGGGCCCGGCGCTTGGCGTTTTCCCCATCGAATCTGCGATCATATTCTTCCGGGTCGGCCAACTCCAGGTATCCGTTCCCCAATTCCATGCCTCCTCCATAGACTTCGAAGCGGTGGGCCAACCGGGGATCCCCCTGATGGACCTGGGCCTGGGCGGCCTGCTCCGCGGGGAAATCATGAACGAAGGTCAGGACCCCGGGAGGAAAAGCGGGCTCTATGATATGGGACATGATGAAATCCAATGCGTCACTCTTGGAAGGAAAAGTTTCGGAAGCGGAGGACGAAGATTGAATAGAGGGAAGCCGACCCGATAAAGCCGGCAGGGTCAACAGCCGGTCAAGATCCAGTTCCAAGGGATCCGCTCCCATGGCTTCCCGGAATACGTCCCGATAGGTCCGGCGCACGCTGGGCATGTCACCGGTGGCGATCAGGCAGACTTTTTCCACGTCATCCATCAGATCGGACAGCGTGAAGCCCTTGCGATACCATTCCAGCATGGTGAACTCGGGATTGTGGCGCCCGCCCTTCTCCCCGTTGCGGAATGCCTTGGCAATCTGGTAGATGTCGGGAAAGCCGTGGCACAGGAGCCTTTTCATATGCGGCTCGGGAGAGGTTTGCAGATAAAAGGATTCGCCGGCTTCGGCGCGGGAAAACCCCGACGGATGGTAGTCCGCCGAGAATACATCGATATGGCAATCGAGGGATACGCCCCGGGACAATGCCGGGGTTTCCACCTCCAACACCCCGTTCCGGAAAAAGTATTCGCGGATGTTCCGAAGAACCTGCGCCCGGAAGGCCAGCGCGGCGGGATCGGGCCGGTGGGACGGGCTCATAAGACTGAAGAGTGGGTTGATTGAGGGAGGGGGGGATTTGAAAGGGCGGTGCAAGTAGAAATATTTCGTCGGGCGTCGGGCGTCGGGCGTCGGGCGAGAAAACCGAAGAGGGCTCTGAATTGTATTCGAGCCCGGTTTTCTCTTTTCTTAACGCCCGACGCCCGACGCCCGACGCCCGACGATGTGCTGCTACAAAGCTCCACAGCGTCGGATCCCTTAAAGGTCATTCGAGCAATCTTCGTATTACTTCGCCCGTTCCACGTATTCACCCGTGCGGGTGTCGATCTTGATGCGGTCGCCCTGGCCGATGAACAACGGGATTTGGATTTCCGCGCCGGTCTCCACCTTGGCGGCCTTGGTCACGTTGTTCGAGGTGTCGCCTTTGACGGCGGGCTCGGTGTAGGTGATGGTGAGATCCATGAAAACGGGAGGCGTCACGGAGATGGGCTTGTCGCCCCAGAACGAGATATCGCACTCGGTATTCTCGAGCAGCCACTTTTCGGCGCCGTCCATGTTTTCCTTGCTGATCTCCACCTGCTCATAGGACTTGGTGTCCATGAAGGTGTAGTTCACGCCGTCCGTGTAGAGGAACTGCATGGTGGTATTGGTGATGTCCGCTTCCTGGAAGGAATCCCCCGACTTGAAGGTCTTTTCCAGCTGCCTGCCGGTGATCAGATTCTTAAGGCGGACGCGATTGAAGGCCTGCCCCTTGCCCGGCTTTACGAATTCGTTCTCCACGATCATGCAGGGCTGGTTATCCAGCATGATTTTCAAGCGCTTCCTGAATTCGTTTGTGCTAACTGTGCCCATAGGTGGCCTCCGGGTCGAATCTGATTATATTCAGTGAAATTTGGCCCAGATATATAGAAAAATCATGCCTTTAATTCCAAAAGCCGTCGACGCTACGCCCCAAGGCCACGCGGATGCCGTGGCCTGGCAGAAGGAAATGCAGGAAGCCTTCCGCAACCTTGGAGCCCTGCTGCGCTATCTTGATCTGGACCCGGCTTTGGCTCCGGAAGGCATCCTCCCCGATCCGGCCTTTCCCCTATTGACCCCAAAAAGCTTTGCTTCCCGCATGGCAAAAGGGGATTGGCGGGACCCGCTGCTGTTGCAAATCCTCCCCTTGGCCCGGGAAAACGCGGCCGCGTCGGGCTTTCGGGACGATGCCGTAGGGGACCTTGCCTCCCAAATCGTACCCGGCCTCTTGCATAAATACGCCTCCCGGGCCCTCCTGATGGTTTCCCACCAATGCGCCGTCCATTGCCGCTACTGCTTCCGCCGGGAATTCCCCTACGGCGACCTGCCCCGGGGCCAGGCCGGCTGGGACCAGGCCTGGTCCTATCTGGAAACCGCGGAAGGCTTGGATGAAATCGTCCTGAGCGGCGGCGATCCCCTATTTTTGGACAACCGGCGCCTGGAGCGCATTCTTGAGAAAGCGGCTTCTTTGCCGCATATCCATACCATCCGCTTCCATACCCGCCTGCCCATCGTGCTTCCCTCGCGCATCGAACCCGGCCTGCTTTCCCTGCTGCGCAAGACGGCGGACCGGAAAACCCTGGTGGTCGTGGTCCATGCCAACCACGGGGCCGAAATCGGACCGGAGTGCGCCCAGGCCCTTAAGGACTTGCGCGAGGCCGGGGCGTTGCTGCTGAACCAGGCCGTCCTGCTGGCGGGGATCAATGATGATGCGGACGTGCTGGCGGATCTGTCCAGGACCCTTGTCCGTTGCGGGGTGATTCCCTACTACCTGCACCAATTGGACCGGGTGACGGGCACGGCCCACTTCGAGGTCGACGAGGCGCGCGGGCGCGGATTGATCGAAGCCCTGCGGGGGAAACTTCCCGGTTACGCCATCCCCCGCTACGTGCGCGAGACGGCGGGGGAAGCCTACAAGACCCCGCTCTCCGCATAACTCGAAGCTACCAGCGAGCCGTCCCGCACCGGGTCGTTCCGTTGTCCAAGTGACAACGATTTTTGGGAAAAAAGCCCCTTCGCGAACCTGGACTTGCGTCTAGATTTCCTTCCATGAGATGGATCCCCTTGTTGATGGCCTGCATTGCGGCGGTTTCGCTTTCCCGCGCCGAGGATGCCGTCCCCAAGTCGGGCACCTTGCTTCTCCTGCACTATCGCTGGCGCCACGACACCCTGAAGCTCATCGAGTCGCAGCGGGTCAAGGCCGCGGTGAAGGTTTCCCGATCCCGGAACCGGGATGCGCGGGACCAGGGAACGGAAACGGCGCGCTCCCCTTTCAGCTATGAAGTGATCTCGGCGGACGGATCCCTCATCGCCATCAAGTATCTGCATGACCCGGGGCTCCGGCAGGTGGAAGTCCAGGATCGGGGCGAGCATCAATTGCACCGGGAACAAAGCCCCGTGGATTCCTCGGACATCTTCCTGCGGGTTCCCGAACCGAATGCGAAGGCGATCCGTTTCTATCGGCATGGAACGCCGGGCCCGGCGGCGAAACGCAGCGAGGGGGCCGCGGCCGGCCTGGGACCGGAACCGGCGCCTTCCAAAACCCTGATCGCGGAGTTCCCCCTGGAATGAAGTTGCTGCCGGCATGCTTCTCCCGTCTCCCCCGCTTCCCCGCCTTGGGATTGTCGCTGGCTTTGTCCGCGGGCGGCCCGTGGGCGCAGACCGGCGAACTGATCGTGGTCAAGGAAACCGGACCGCGCGACAAGCGCGTGAACATGGTCATCATCGGCGACGGTTATACCACCGCGGACAAGGCCAAATTCAAATCGCAGATGCAGACCATCGCGGACGCCGTCGTGAAGGACGTCCCTTTGTGGGACTACACGGACTACTTCAACATCTACGGGATATTCGTCGCCTCCAACCAGACGGGCGCGGACAATTCGGCGCCTGGAGTGGTCCGCGACACCTACTTCGGCGCCAACTACGTGAACGGCTCCCGGCTGCTGATCATCGACAACAGCAAGGGCATGGCCGTCATCAACAAATACCTGCCGGAGGCGGACATGCAGTTCGCCATCGTGAACAGCGAGGTGTACGGCGGTTCCGGCGGAGAAATCGCCGTGGCCAATTACACCTCGCCGGAAATCATCGCCCACGAAGTGCAGCATTCCTTTACCGGCCTGGGCGACGAATACGACTATCCGGGCGTGGAACCCTGGGAAGCCCCCAACACCACCAAGACCACGGTCCGCAAGGATATCCGCTGGACCCATTGGATCGCCGCGGCCACGCCGGTGCCCACCCCCGAGACCCCCGCCTACGAAAAGCTTTCCGGCCTGTTCGAGGGCGCCGCCTACAATGCCACGGGCTGGTACCGCCCCAAGCAGAACTGCCGCATGCGGGAAAACGGCATTCCCTTCTGCGAGGTATGCATGGAAGCCGTGCTGCTCTCCCTGTACGACAGAGTGTCCCCCCTGGATTCCGCGCTCCCGAAAACCGCGCTGGTCACCGTGGCCATGAATCAGGTCCCGCCCTTGCATGTGATAACCAAGAAACCGATCTTCCACGACCTTTCCTTGGCCTGGTTCGTGGACGGCGCCCTCCAGGCGGACGTGCAGGGCGCAACCTTCACCAAGCCCCTGGCCGCGGGTCTCCATCGGGTCACCGTGAAGGTGAGCGACACCACGCACGTCGTGCGCAAGGATCCGAAAGGACTGCTTTCGGATTCGGCATCGTGGCAGGTCTCCGTGACCGCGACGACGCGGCTCCTCGCCACCAGGCCTACCGCGGCGCGGGGAATCCGGAAAGGGGACGCGGAAGCGGACCTCAACGGCAGAACCCTTCGCCACCACGCACGGGCATCCCTGCCGCCCGCAGGGATGGGTGCGCGGCGCACG
The DNA here is from genome assembly GCA_028287505.1 of Fibrobacterota bacterium. GTDB lineage: Bacteria > Fibrobacterota > Fibrobacteria > UBA11236 > UBA11236 > Chersky-265. Next base: position 6,074 of record JAQBPN010000067.1, read on the forward strand.
GAAAACGCCCCCTGAAACAGATCAGAAATTGTTGGTGACGCGCAAATGCACGAACCCGTCGCCGACCGCGCGATCCGGGTTCAACGCATAGCTGATTCCGAAGGTCCAATCCTTGGCTCCCGACTCGATGCCCAGACCGTAGCCCGCCACCCGCTGCCAATCGATATCGCCGCCCAGGCGGTTGATGAAAGCCGGCACCACGAATACCGAGGCCCGGCTTTTGGGAGCGAGCAGGAACTGCAATTCGAAATTCCCGTATACGAAAAGGTTGGTCAGGAATTCCCGTTCCCGGAATCCGCGCACCGTGTTCGCGCCGCCCAGGGAGAAGAGTTCGCCGCGGTTGGAGCGGCCTTCCAGGGGCCAGTTGCCGCTTCCGGAAATCAGCGCATAGGCCACCCAGCGCCCGGCGTTCGCCCATAGGGCCAGCTCATTGAGGTTCTGCACCAGGAAATAGGACGTGTCCCCCAGATCGCGATGCACGCCGTTCAAACGCACCGAGTAGCGCGCGCCCTGCAGCGTCCCGGGAACCCTGTCGCGGGCATCGTACTGGAAGCCGAGCCCCGCGATTTCCGCCTCGGACCCGGCGTTGGCCAGGTAGTCATGGTTGGATTGGCGCGCGAACGAGAACAGATAGCGGGAATGGAAATCCAGATCCTGGAACAGGGAAAGTTCCGCGTCCGATTCAGTATAGACGGAATCCTCGATGGAGATGCGGCCCTCCACATGCGCCCCCACGCGCGTGCTCAGCAGCCAGGGTTCGGTATAGGCCAGCCTCGCATCGCGGGTGTCCGCCGCCCCTTCCCCGGTCTGTTTGCTGTCGAAGGTGAAGTCCAGATCCCGGGCCGTGCCGCGCAGATTGATCAGGTGGATGTCCACGAAGCCGTTCAGCCCAGCCCCGCCCTTTTTCTCGGAGTCGTATCCCAGTATGCCGCTCACGTGGCTTCCCTTCAAATCGGTGAGGATGAGGCTGGGATAGAGGAGATTGCGCGTGGAATCCCGGAACAAGGTCCCCGGCACCACGGCCTCGAAATATCCCGTGCGCGACAGCTTTTCCGCGGCCAGGCGCAGGCGCGCTTCGCTATAGGTCTCCCCGTAACGCAGGAGTGACAGGCGGTCCAGGACGTCCGGCCGCGTGCGGCTGCCGGAATGCCTGTAGCCGCCGAACTTGTAGCCGTCCCCGGGCGCGATGGCGATGGACAGGTCGGCCACCGGCGCCTCCCCGCGGGCGGCGAAATCGATGGCGACCGAGGCGAAGGGATGGCCGTGGTCCAGGAGGTAGGCGCGGATGCGATCGCCGATGGCTTTCAGATTGGACGCGGATGCCGGCTCGCCCTGGTAGGCATTGATGCCCAACTGGACCGTCGTGAACGCAGGCGTGCTTCGGACCAGGATGGCTCCCAGGGAAAAGAGCGGTCCCGGGACCAGCGAACCGTTTTCATCGCGCGCGGCGCGGAGATGACCCGAGGCCATGGATGCGGTGACGGCGGCGTTGGCGCGGGTGGCGGAATCGGCGGCCGGTCCGCGGACCGGATCGGATACCGCGCGCCCGGCCCGGAGCGAATCCACCGCCGGTTCCTGGGCCTTGGCCCGGACGCAAAGGCAGGCCGCGCAAAGCCAATCCTCCATCCGTGCGCCGCGAATCAGAATACCGCCCTGGCTTCCGCCGTCATCTTCTGCACCAGCTTGTTGCCGCCCGGTTCCAGGCGGATCACGTAATCGAAATTCAGGTAGATGTTCTGGCCCACCTGGAAATTCGCGTTGGCCTCCGCCCGGTGCGTCAGGCCCTTTGCGAAGTCCCCGGTGGAATAGAAGCTGCCTTCTCCCTGGCCCCAGAAATAGATGAGGCCGTATTCCAAGAAGGCCCTGCCGTTGTAAAGGGAGGACTTTTCCAGCTTCAGGGCCGGCTTGACGCCCTGCAGATCGGTGACTCCGGAGTAGGAGTTCCCTTTGATGGTGAGGTATTGCGCGCGCCCTTCCGCCATAAGCGTCCAGGGTAATTTGCGCGTTACCCTGGTCCCGTACACGTAGTTTTCGTTGCGGGTCTCGCCCGCGGAACCTCCCGTCGCGCCCTCCCGGAAACGGTTTTCATAGGACTGCTCCAGATAGTACTCCCAATCCTCCCCCACTTCCCGGCGGAAATCCCCCCGTTCGTTCCAGAGCCGCTCGCGGAATGCATAGATACCGGCCGCCCGGGAGTAGGAGCGGTCCACGTAGAGATTGGCGGCCTTGCCTCCCGCGGGCGATTTCCAATGGAGGGCCGGACTGTAGCGCGCGCGCCCGCTGCGCACCCGGTCGATCTGATCATCCGTGAGCAATGGCAGCAGGCCGGGATTGGCGCTGGTGTCCTGATTGTCCAAGGCCAGATCCAGGCTCAATTCGATGTCCGCCAAAATTCCCGAGACCGGAAAGGGGAATTTCGCCGGCGTCAATTGCAGATTGGAACTCCAGGAAAGATCCTGGTAGGGCCTGGACCCGATGGTGGTATCCCGCTTCAATCCGATCAGGACGAAATCGCCGCCCGTTTCCACTTTGTTGTACGCGTTCAACACCGAGTCGTACACATAATCCCCGCGGCCCTTCAGCTCGCGGAAATCCTCCACCAGCGGGAACTCGGCGGTCTGGCTGATGCGGTAGGAGGACGTCAATGCGTATCCCTTGCGCCGGTCCGACAATTGACTGTTCCATTCCGCCTGGTTGAAATCACTCTCTTCGGGAATGTTGGCATACGTTCCCGTCCCGTCCAACCGCCATTGCCGGTGGTTACGGTAGGAATAGAACACGTCCGTATTCCAGGGGCCCAGTCCCGCTGCCGATACCTTCTGGCTCACGCCCCAATCCCGCACCGAGTCCTGCAGCTCCGCCAACCGTCCGTCGAAATTCGCGCGTTGGGAAAGCGCGGAGAGTCCCGTGGTGAACGCCACCCTGCCCCAGAAGGGAACCGTCGTCAAGGCGAATTCCGGTTCCTGCTTTTCCGATCGGCTCAACATGCCCCCCGGCAGATCCGCCAACCATTCGTTCCGGATCCAAGTGAAGGAAGGCGAAACCCCGGCGGCCTCCCAATGCAGGCTTCCGTACTGGCGGTAATTGTCGCGGCGATCGGGCGAGCGCGCCAGCTTGGATTCCGTGGCCGTCTCGAAAAAGGTTTTCTCCCCGCCCAGATGCGCCGAGACCGCCGCGCGCCGGGATTGGCTTCCCTCCGCTGCGTTGGGATTGGCGGTATCGGCGGCCGCATCGGCGTCCGCGCGGCCCACCTCTCCGCCCAGGAGGAGACGGGAGAACGGCCGTTCCTCCAGCGTCAAACGGTTGGCCATGAAGCCGCGCTGGGCCACGCGCGAATCCAGGTTCCAGGTCTCCAGGAATCCCCGCGGTTCAATCAGCTGTTTGAAGGATTCGTAATGGGCGGCCCGGAATTCGTGATCGAGGGTCAAATCCGTTTTCCCGAAACCTCCCGAACTTATCGGCTTGCCCAGGGTATGCGTCCCCAGGTAACGCGTGGAGAACCCGAGGTTGTCATTGTCATCCTTGTCCGAATACAGATTTCGATCGAGCTGGGAGAACAGCAACGCTCCGCGTCCGTCGTATCCGAAAAACTTCAGGGCCAGATCCGCGGCGGCGGCGGACTGGCGATGCGGCATGGCGATGACGCGGCCGGAATCCACGTACAGCGAATCCCCCAGGCCCGCGAAGCGCCGTCTCAAGGTGGAATCCAGAACCAGGCTCAGCGGGTGATCCTTGTTTTCCAGTTCCGAGATGGCGCGCAAGGACCAGGTCAGCGCCCCGGAGCTGTCGCGGACCTCGCCCGCGGAAAGGCTGCGCTGGAAATCCTGTTCCGTATACTGGAATTCCGCCGAGAACAGATTCTCGCTGGTGACCACCATGGGCGAGAGGAAGTCCAAGCGGCCGTCGCTGTAATCGATGGTGTAGTCCTGGCCCCGTTTCAAGGGCGCGCCGTTCCGCCAGACCCGCTCGGTGCCCGCCAGCACCGTGATGAATTGCCTCCCGTCCCGGCCCCGCAGGTAATAACCGCGTTGCTTGCCGTCCACGCCGCGCAGGGTATCGCTCTGGTATTGCCCGTCGCTGAGGGACCAGGCTCCGTGGATCGCATATCCGTTCCGGAAATAGGCTCCGTCCACTCCCTGCACCTTGGCGGTGAAGCGGTCCTCCCCCGCCGCGCCGTAATCCATCAGGTAATTCCCCAAGGTATAGGAGTAATGGCTGCCGAACACTTTCATGTATTTGGTATCCACCTCCTTAAGGGTGGCGGTATTGCCTTCGGGCTGGATGGGGACGTTCTGATCGGAGAGCTGGCCTTCCACGAACACGTCCTCGGCCACCTGGCCGTTGAGGTTGATGAACAGGGACGCGTCCAGACCCAGTCCTCCCCCGCTGCCCACCGTGACCGCCATGGACTTGCTTCCGGAATAGTTCAGCCGATACTTGGAGTAGGCGGTATCTTCGGGCTGCAGAGTCAGATGCACACCGGCTTCCCACGCGCTGTCCAGGGACCCGCTCTTGAAGACGGGCACATTGTCCATCCGGTACAGACCGAAGGCGGGATTGGCCATCAGGGGCGTGGAGGCGCGCTCCAGGCAAAGGCTTTCCCCGGGCAGCATGGACGCGGCCAGAAGCACGAGCGAATCCCCGGGAGCGATACGGTAATCCTGATCGATAAGCTGCGGCAGGCCGCCCCGGTAAACGCGCAGCCTCCGCGTCGAACCGAGTCCGCCTTCCGGCTGCAACGTATCCGGAGCGCGCCAAGCCGCGGCGGCATGGGATCGCGCTCCCGCCGAATCCGGCTCCGGTCGCGTTTTGGTTCCCAGCGAATCCGTTCCGGCGGCGGCGGGCGCCGTCCAGCACGTGCGCGTCCACAACCAGCCCGGTTCGACCGCGGCGGCAAGCGCGATCGGAGCCGCCAGGGCGAGGACCGATAGCGTCATCGGGATGTTACCTGGGAAGCGCAGCGTCCGTTTCCGCGGGGCAGGTGGAAAGCAGGCCTTTATCCGGCTGGAAACAGACCGGCGGCCGCGAGCCGCAAGCGGCGCCGCCGTCCAGGATCAGCTTCCATTCCGAGGCATCCGCCGTCATGCCGGGGCGAAGGCCCGCGGTTCCGGAATCCCCGGGCCATGGCGCCACCGGATTGAAGTATTTATCGAAGCACACGCCCTTGCCGTTCTGGATGCAGCAAGGATCGCGGAAAAACGGTTCCCATAGGCAGGCTTCCAGGCCCACCGGCAGGTGGACGGTATTCCGCAATCGCCAATCGCCCTGGTCTCCGGCGCTTCTCAGTTCCGCATATTGCCAGACCTTGCCTTCGCCCAGATCCAGGAAAGAGAACTGCCCGTCGCGCGTCCAGAACACTTCGAAGCGATCCAGGTTGCGTTCGCGGATTTCCGCGGGCAGGGGGAAGCTGGACAGGAACTGCGCGCTGGTATCGTAGAGGTTGAGCCGCTTGCCCGCGCGATCGAGAAGGAAGAAATTTCCGCTGGGCCCCCAGACGGCCAACATCGGAGAGAACGGTTGGCTGGGGGAAGGCAATGCGAGCCAATGGGACGCGTCGCCCCAATTTCCCGCCAGGGTATCCAAAACACGGCACAAGCCCAGGGAATCCGCCGGCCCCCGGGACAGGGTCCATTTCTGATAGCGGGACTGGGAGAAATCGAAAACGAACAGGTTCCGTCCCGAAGGGAGGATCGCGTCCACGCGGGGGGTCCCGGCGGCGGCGGGAGATTTGCCGGGCGCCGACGCGCAACCGATCAATACCATCGTCGCCAGTACCGTCATCGCGCTGCAAAGCGTTGCCATTCTCATTCGCACCTGCGGCTCTGGGGCCGGTCGCATCATTGTGGCCATTCCGCCATCTCCCGGGCAAGCCTTATAACCCTTATGATTGCGGCCCTCATTGCGCGTCTTGTCCGCAGGTCGCCCGCATCGCCGCCGAAGCGCGTTCACCTTGCGCAGAGCCCCTTGCGCGACCTGCGCAAAGGCTTGCGCACACCCCGCGGGAAACCTCGAAATTTTCCCCTAGTCGGCACAAAAAGGGCCTTTTTCACCATGGCACGTCCGTTGCTTTAACTGGTAATCATGATGAACACAACGCTGCCGAACCAGACTGAATCCAAGACCCTCGAAACCGCAAACAAGACCCTGGGCCATGACGCCTTCCGGAACATGTACGAGTTGTACTTCCAGCTCGTCCATCGTGTGTGCTACCGATATACTAAAAACAGGGAAGAAGCGGACGACCTGGCCCAGGAGATCTTCCTCAAGGTCCATGGCAGCTTCGCGGGCTTCGAAGGCAACTCCCAGCCCTCCACCTGGCTCTATCGCGTGGCCACGAACCATTGCCTGGATCATCTGCGTTGGAAGAAGCGCCAGACCGATTTGCTCGCGGGCTACGGAGACGACCTCGCTTTCAGCCGCGCCCCCGAAACCTCTCCGGACAACCCCGCCAAGCGGCTTTTCCGCCGCCTGCTGGAGACCATGGACGCCTCCAACCGTCAAGTCGTGTTCCTCCGCTTTGAAGTGGGCCTGACCCACGAAGAGATCGCCGAGATTTGCGGCGTGTCCCGGGTGGCCATCACCAAACGCCTGGCGAAATTCCAGTCCAAGGTGGCCCTGCTCAAGACCGAGCTGGGCGATTCCCTGGAAGAAATCCACTGCGAAGCCGGCTCCCCCCGCCTCACCGCCGAAAATTGCGACGACGCATAAACCGGAAAAGGCGAGGAGCGAACCGGAAAGTCACAAGACCAAAAAAACAGGGAGCACGGAGTAGGCCCGGCAAACTCCAGATCGACGAGCCACTAAACTTATAAAAGCGAGAAGCGTGGAGTTTGCCCCGCAAACTCCTTAGCGACGAGCCACTCTCGGACATGGCCCCGGCCCCATAACAGGGGTTACCCGCGCCAGGGGCCATGCTCCGCAGGAGGAACCCTAGGCGATTCCGAATTCCTTGATCTTGTACAGCAGCGAGCGCCGGCTGATCCCCAGGGATTCCGCGGTCTGGGTCTTGTTCCAGCGGTTGAGATCCAGGGCCTTCATGATTTCTTCCCGTTCCACGGCCTGCTTCTTGTCCTTGATGGCCGTGCCGGTCTTCTGCCCCGAGGGCGCCGAACCGCCGTCGAAAGCGAAGGACAGGCCGTCCCCGGAAGCCAGCACCACCGCCCGTTCGATGGCATTGGCCAACTCGCGCACGTTGCCGGGCCACCCGTAACCCTGGAGTTCCCTTTCGTTCTCCGCGGAAAGCGCATAGCGGTTTCCGTAGCGTTCGTTGTAATAGGCCAGGAAGTTCCGGGCCAGGATGAGCACGTCCCCTTCGCGGTCCCGCAGGGGAGGAAGGTCGATGGGAATGATGTTGAGGCGGTAGTAGAGGTCCTCGCGGAAGCGGCCGGATTTGATCTCTTCCTTGAGATTGCGGTTGGTGGCGGCGATGAGCCGGAAGTCCACCTTTTGCGTGCGGGTGGAGCCTACGGGTTCCACCGTGCGCTCCTGGATGACGCGCAGGAGCTTGACCTGCATCAGCAGGGGCATCTCGCCGATTTCATCCAGGAAGATGGTGCCGCCGTCGGCCAAGGCGAACTTGCCGGGCTTGGAGGCGATGGCTCCCGTGAAGGCGCCCTTTTCATGGCCGAACAATTCACTCTCGATCAGGTTTTCCGGGATGGCGCCGCAATTGACCGCGATCATGGGTTTGTCCGCGCGGCGGCTGAGATTGTGGATGGCGCGGGCCAGCACTTCCTTGCCGGTTCCGCTTTCGCCGCACAAAAGCACGGTGGTGTCCCCGGCGGATGCCTTGCGTGCCTTTTCCAGGCAGGCCATGAAAGGGGGGCTCCTGCCGACGATACCTTCCAACACGTTGCGGACGGGACCGGCCGCCGCGGAAGCCAGAACGGGCTCGGCGGAACCGTTGCGCTCGCGCAGCAGGCGGCGGGCGATTTGGCGCACGGCTTCGTTTTCGAAAGGCTTGGTGAGGAAATCGGAGGCGCCGTAGCGCAGGGCCTTCACGGCCGTGTCCATGGTGCCGTGAGCCGTGATCATCAGGAACTTGATCGAGGGCTGCTCGGTCTTCACCTTGTTCAGGAACTCCAGGCCGTTCATGCCCGGCATCTGGACATCGCAGATGATCACGTCGAGGTTTTCCTCGCGGACCAGATCGAGCGCCTCTTCCGCCGACCCGGCGTCGTGGACGGAAAGGGCCATCGGTTCCAGGGTGGCTTTCAGGATCTCGCGGATATGCTCTTCGTCGTCTACGATGAGAAAGCGTCCGCGCACGGATTCGGTCTGGCTCAAGCGGTGGTCTCTCCGGGGTTGCCGGGTTTCAGCGACAGCACGAATCGGGCTCCGGGCTGCTTCGGCTCAAAATATAAATCACCGCCCATTTCCCGGGCGATTTTCCTGGAGATGGCCAGGCCCAGTCCCGTGCCTTTTGAGGAAGTCGTGAAGAAAGGATCGAAGACGCGCTCCCGGTTCTCTTCGGGAATCCCCTCTCCGTCGTCCTCGATGATCACTTCGGCGAGTCCGCCTTTTCCCCGCACGGAGATGTCGACGGCCTTGCCCGCGTCCTGGTAGCGACGGGCATTCTGGTAGAGATTGAGCATCACCTGCCGCAATCCCTCCTGATCGGCATGGATGGGAGCGTATTCGCAATCGGACAGGTAGCGGATCTTGCCCTCGCCGGCGACGGAGGCCTGCTCGCGGCAAAAACCGGAAACCGCCTCCACCAGATCGAAATCGGACATGCGGGTGCGGAACGGCCGGGAAAACTGGAGGAACTGATGGACCACGCCGTTGAGGCGCACGGAATCCTTGAGGATCATGTCGATGAACTTGGCGCTCCCCTTGCCTTCTTCCTTCAGGATCTGGGCGGCGCCGTAGATGCCTTCCAGGGGGTTCTTGATTTCGTGGGCCACGTTGGCGGCGATGGCGGCGCGTTCCTTGGCCTTCAAGGCGGCCTCCCCTTCCCGCACGCGCACGTTCACCAGGCGCTTGACGTTGTAGACCAGGAAGTAGATGAGGAAGGTGAAGACGATCAGATAGAGGAAGTTGAATCCGATGTAGCTGGCGCTGATCTTCCCGGAGTTGGCATGCTCCAGGCCGGTGCCGAACTGGATGGGGAAATTGGCATACAGATAGACGCACAGGATCAGGTAGCAGATCACGGCGGCCGCGCCGCTGTAGACGGCCAGGTGCAGGCGATACCGCAAGGCTGCCAATCCCAGGCAGCAGAAATAGTTGTAGAAGGTCGGGATCTTCAGGGCATAGGCGTAGCCGGCGCCGTGCGCGCAGAGAACCAGTATGGCGGTGATGACGACCATGTCGACGGTGGTCGAGAGGTATTTGAAACCCTTCCGGTATGGATGCCGGAGCAGATACCATTGGTAGCCCATGCACCAGGCCAGCCAGAATCCGCCGCAGCCCAGATTGGCCACGTTGGACCAGTAGAGATTCCCGGGCGCATGCGCCATGGTGGCGATCACCCAGATCAGGACGTATACGGTCCGGATGATGTTGGAGGACCGTTCGGCCTTGGCTTCCACCTGGAACCAGATGTTCTGCCGCCGCTCGGCGGGATTGGGTCGGGTCAGGACATGGACGCCGCGGAGAAACAACTCCCTGACGGCGTTCAAGGGAGGCCAATCCTGCAAGGAAGCGTGGAGTTCGCAAGGCGAACCCCGGAGCGCCAAGCCACCAGACTTTTGAAAGCGAGGAGCGTGGAGTTCGCGAAGCGAACTCCGGAGCGACGAGCCACCGGACTTATACAAGCGAGGAGCGTAGAGTTTGCTGTGCAAACTCTGGAGCGACGAGCCACTATGCGGCGATCCGGCTGGCTTCGTCCAACTGCACGCTCACGAGTTTGGAGATGCCCTTGATCTCCTGGGTCACCCCGTACAGCATGTCCGAAGCGGCCATGGTGCGCTTGTTGTGGGTGACCACGATGAACTGCGTCTGGTGGGCGAAGCGCCGCAGCAGATTGACGAAGCGGCCGATGTTGGCGTCATCGAGAGGGCCGTCCACCTCATCCATGATACAGTAAGGCGAAGGCCGCACCAGATAGAGGGCGAACAACAGGGAGATGGCCGTCAAGGCGCGCTCGCCGCCGGAAAGCAGGGACACGCCGCGCATCTTCTTGCCGGTGGGCCGCGCGTTGATTTCGATTTTCGCGTCCAGAGGATCCACGTTGTCTTCCAGCGCCAATTGGGCTTCGCCGCCTTCGAAGAGGCTGGAAAACACTTCCTGGAAATTCTTCTGCACCACGCCGAAGGTGGCCAGGAACTGTTCCCGCGCGACCTTGTCCAGCTTCTTGATGGCCTTCTCCAGGCCCAAGCGCGCCTTCTCCAGATCGTTGTACTGCCTGCTCACCTCGTCGAGCTTGGCCTTCTCGGCCTCGTAGTCTTCGAGGGCGCCGGGATTGATGTTGCCCAGGTTCTTGAGCTTGTCCTTGTAGGAGGCGATCTCTTCGGCGGCCGTGGACGATTCGTAGGCGACTTTTTCGAAGACCAGGATCGGCTCGCCCTCGTCGTTCGGCCGCGTGGGCTGGGAAAGATCCACTTCGTGCAATTCGAACATGCGCTCGCGGATGTTCTTCATGGCGGCGCGGGCCTGCTCCATCTTCATCGAGGAATCATGATGCCCCTGCGTGACGGAGCGGAGCTCGTCATTCAGGTTGCGGATGAGGATGCGCATCTCGTCCAGGCGGCCGATTTTGCCGTCGTACACGCCCTTGGCGTCGTCGCGAAGCTTCTCTTCTCCGGTCATCCGCTCATGCAAGGCCTGGATCTGGTTGGCCAGGGCGTCCATGCGTTCCTTCAATTGGGAGGTCATGCCTTCCCACTCGGCCTTCTGGGCGGCGTTCTTGCCCACCAGCTCCAACTGTTCCTTCTCGGAACGGTCGAGGTACTCCACCCGCAGCTTGAGGGCCTTGGTCTGGGATTCGTTCTGGGCTTTGTTCTTGTCCAGGTCCCGCAGGGCTTCCTCGAAACGCGCCCGTTCCGCTTCCGCCTTGTGCACGGCTTCCAGGGCCTGGTGGAACTGGTTCTCGAGCACCTTGCGGGATTCCTCGCCCTCTTCCAGGCGACCGGACATGTCCGCCTGGCCGCGCTCCCGCTCCTCCAACTGCTCGCGCACCGTTTCCAGCTTGATGCGCTTCTGGGTCTTGTCCTTGTCCATGTTTTCGATGGAGGTGTTCAGATAGTTCAGCTTGGACTTCTGCTCCTGCCACCTGCGCTCGGCCTGTTTCTGCTCTTGGCCAAGATTGGACTGGCCCGCGTCCAGGGTCTTGCGTTCCGAGTCGAGGGCCTGGATGCGCTCCGAAAGCTCCTTCACCTTGACGGTCACTTCCACCAGCCGCGTCGCGGTCTGTTCCAGCAAATGCTTGCGTTGCAGCAAACCGGTTTGCTGGTTTTTCTGCGCACCGCCCAGGACCAGCCCCGATGCGTGCACCATTTCGCCCGTGGGCGTCACCAGCCAGATGTCCCGGCCGCCGAGTTTGGGCATCAGGTTCCAGGCCGCATCCTGGCTTTCCACCAGCGCATAGTTTCCCAGGGCCAATTCCAGCAAGGGCCGCAAGCCCGCATCGCCGGTCACCTTGTCGATGATCCAACCCTGGAATCCGGCCTCGCCGGAGAAATCCGGGCGCGGACGCGCGAACGTGGATCCGCTCTCGGCGGAAAACAACAGCGCCTCGCCCTTTTCGGATTGCTTCAGCTCGCGCAGCAATTCCAGTTCCGTGCCCCGGTCCTTGACCACCAGGGCCTGCAGATAGCGCCCAAGGCATTTTTCCGCCACCACTACCGCATCGTCGGGAACCTGCACGGCGTCCGCCAACAGGGATTGGATCCGGTCCTTGGCCTTGGCCAGCAGATGCTGCACGCCGCCGTCCACGCCTTCCATGCTTTCCTGCAAACCCTTGAGCATGGCGTGGCGGGTTTCCAGCGCCACCTTTTCCGAAGTGCCCGCGCGCTCTTCCAGACGCAGGGTATCGAGCTCCTTGGCGATTTCCACCAGCCGGGCCGAGCCCGCTCCGATGCGGCCGCCCAGTTCCGTCACCTGGATTTCCAGCTTGCGGACATCTTCTTCCAGGACCCGCTTCTCTTCCGAAAAGGTCCGGAACCTGTCCGAGACGTCCTGCAGGGCCGCGTCCAGCTCGCCTTCATCTTCCTTCAGATGCTGCAATTCCGAATTGGCCGAAGCGGCCCGGTTGCGCAACGTGGACAGCTCTTCCAGGGCCTGCATGCGCTCTTCCGCCAGTTCATCGGCGCGGCGGCGCTTTTCCGAATAGTTCTGGTGGAGGCGGGTCTTTTCCTCGGCATGGCCTTCGGCCAGTTGGGCCAGGGCCACCTTTTCCGTTTCCAGCCGGGCGATTTCCTCGAAGTCCGCGCGCTTCTCCACCGCGAAATCCCCCATGCGGCGGGAAGCCAGCTCGCTCTCGCCTTCCAGGCGGCGCATGGATTCCGTCAGATGGACGATACGATCCCTGGACCGGTCCAGTTCATTTTCCAGGCGCACCACTTCCGCATTCGTCGCGGCCACCACCTGGTTCAGGCGGCTGAGTTCCTGTTCCTCTTCCAGGATCAGGAGCTTTCCCTCTTCCAGTTCCGATTCGCGGACGGTGATCTGGGATTGCAGGGCGCCCGAACGCTCCAGGCCCTTTTCCGAATCCGCCGTGAAGGTCCGGAAACGTTCTTCCAGCTCGACGTAGGAGTCGTAGTTGTAACTCAGTTCCAGGGAGACGTAAGCCTTCTTGATCTCCCTCCACTTCTCCGCTTTCTTGGCCTGGCGCTCGAACATGGTCACGTTCTGCTGGACGAACTTGAGGTTGTCCTCCACCCGGGCCAGATCCAGGGCGGTGCGTTCCAACTGGCGCAAGGTCTCCTTGCGCTGCTGTTTGTACTTGCTGATGCCGGAAGCTTCCTCGAACATGACCCGGCGCTCCTCGGCCTTGTCCGAGAGGATGCTGTCGATCATCTTGGCTTCAATCAGCGAATAGGAGGCGGCGCCCATTCCCGTATCGTAGAACAGGTTATGGATGTCCTTGAGGCGGCAGGGGGTATTGTTGATCAGGTATTCGGTTTCGCCGTTGCGGAACGCCCGGCGCGTGATCATGATCTGGGTGTATTCGGAGGGAAGGACTCCCGAGTCGTTGTTGATGAGGAGGGAAACCTCCGCCATGTTCAGGGGAGGACGCTCTGCGGTGCCGGAGAAGATGACGTCTTCCATCTTGCCTGAACGCAACACCTTGGCCCGTTGTTCGCCGAGCACCCAGCGGATGGCGTCGATGATGTTGGATTTGCCGCAGCCGTTGGGACCGACCACGGAGGTGATGCCTTCGCCGGGGAAGTTGACTTCCACCTTGTTCGCGAACGACTTGAAACCGAAAATCCGCAGCTTCGATAAGTACATGCCAATCCTTGGTTAAGCTCCTCGCTATAGAGTTTGCGTGCGAACAGGCCAACAGGGGCTGTGAGCCACCCGCGAGACCGCTACAAATGCCAACTCCACGCTCGTCGCTTTCAGTAGACTAAAAGGGGTCCCGGTTGCCCCATTACGGGAGAAAAAGATAGTCAACGAGGTCCCGAAAACAGGGGTTTCGGGCCGCCTGGGAAGCGAGCCGATGCAAATCCATTGAGATTATTGCCTTAGGGCCGTTCCGAACATTTTATCCACGCTTTATCCCCCGCCCCAGGGTTGGGTTGCCAACAATATACCAACCGTGGTTAGGCTCGTCGCTCTGGAGTTTGCTTGGGCAAACGCCACACTCCTCGCTTATACAACCCTACTCCTCGCTTCTAAAACCCTAGTTTCTCAAGGTTTCGGCGGAGATGCGTACTATATTATCCAATAACAGAGTCGAGGTAAAAGCCGATTCACCGCGCCCGCGAACGAAGGAAATCCCATGATTGTCAGAATGCTTATCGGCATTTTTTGGTTGGGAATTGCCGTTTCAACCTCTAGGGCCCAGTCACCCCGCTATTTCATTTCCACCACATTCTCCACCGATCTCCGTGAATTCGGCATCGTGAAATACTATGAACTGGATACCCTCCTGCGTTCTTCTGATGGCGGACAAACCTGGACTCCGCAAAGGCTTCCGGATCAGGCCACTCCCAGCTCCGTTTATTTCTTGAACCCGGACTTGGGATTCGTGGTCGGGGACAGCGGGATGATTTGCAGGACCATGGATGGAGGCGACACGTGGCTTGCCATGCCCAGTGGTACGAAATCAAAATTGTATTCCATTCATTTCGCGAATGATAAAGTCGGTTACGCGGCAGGGAAAAACGGTACCATTCTCAAGACGGCGGATGGAGGAAGCACATGGATTACCCAGTCAAGCGAAGCGGATGTTAATTTCACTTTCATCTATTTCCCCCGCCCGGATTCCGGATTCGTCATCGAAAACAACGGTAGCGAACGACAGTACCTGCACAAGACCACGGATGGGGGATCCCATTGGTCGAAATTCATCGGCAGGATGGCGATCAATGCCATCAATTGCTCAAGTGGCTTGGTTTGTTATGGTGCGGGCGAGCCCAGACCGTCTTTCAAAAATATCAGCTACAGTAGGATCCTCAAGACGGCGAATGGTGGCGACACATGGGCCGAACAATACTTCTTGGCTGGTCCAGGCGCGCAGCTATCCGATCCCATACCCTACATGACCCTTGTCCAAAACCTCGGCGATCAAATCGCTTTTGCCGCCGGTACCGAACACCAGTTTTTGCGTACCTTGAATGGAGGGGTGACCTGGGTCGTGATGGCAAAAACCCCTAGCGACGAATTAAATTCCATTCGATTCACGGATGCGAACAATGGCCGGGCGATCGGCGATGACGGCGTGAATTATCTGACCCACGATGGGGGGGCCACATGGACGGATCTATCCGGTGCGTCCATCAATCCGACCCGGCCGGGAAGCATGCGGGATCGCATCGATGAGAATGGGAATCTCAAATATTCCCTGGACCGTCCGGGACTCGTTTCCGTTTCCATCCACGATGCCCAAGGCAAAACCCTTTTCGCCTTGAGAAATGATTTTCAATTCGCCGGGCCCCACAAGCTCTCGCTGCCCTTGCATGCGCTCCCAAATGTTCCTCTTTACCTCGATTTCATGGCCGATGGGAACCGGAATACCCTGACTTTGCCGGGCCGGCACTAAGCCCTCCTTTGGTCCTTTTTGGCCCGAACCCCGGTCCCGGGCCCTCCATTTTTCATCCCCCCCGCCTGAAAACCCCTATTTTCCAAACCTTTCCTGCCGGCAGGTCGGCGGCACCAGCCACAATGGTGTTTCCAGCCGGTCCTCCCGGGGCTAAATCGGATTGCCCAGGCCGTTCACTCGCGAGAACGGATTCTGGGAGGAGCGCCCACACCGGAGGAAGGCATTTCCACTACCTTCTGGATACGTCATGGAAACGCCACGGTGAGCCAGCCCAACCTGCTCTTGTATTCGGATTACCGCATGTTCCTGCGCGAGTATTACGAGACCCATAAGGCAGCCAACGCCAACTTCTCCTTCCGGTATCTGTCCCAGAAGGCCGGCATCAACTCTTCCGCTTTTTACAAATACATCATGGAAGGGAAGCGCAACCTCACCAAGACCAGCATTCTCAAGACCTGCACGGCCCTGAGGCTCAAGGACAAGGATGCGGAGTACTTCGAAAACCTGGTATTCTTCAACCAGGCCAAGACCATCAAAGAAAAGAACCTCTACTTCGACAAGCTGACGAAGCTGCGGGGCAACTATGACAAACGCAAGGTCCGGGAAGCGCAATTCGCCTTTTACGGGGAGTGGCACCATAGCGCCGTGCGTGAGCTCCTGGAATGCATGCGTTTTACCGGGGACTTCGAGGCCCTGGCCAAGCGCCTGACGCCGGCCATCTCCCCCAAGCTCGCCGAAGAATCCCTGGACCTTTTGGCGCGCCTGGGAATGGCCAAGAAGGATGCCCAGGGACGCTGGCGGCAATCGGATCCGGTCCTGACCACGGACGGCCAGGTGGATGCGGCGGTGGTGGTGGAGTTCCAGAAACGTATGCTGCAACTGGCGATAGATGCCTATGACCGGGCCACGTCCGGGGAAAGGCTGATGTCCTCGACCACTTTCGGCATTTCCGAAGAAACTTTCGAACTATTCCGGAAGAAGATCCGGGAATTGAAAGCGGAACTGCTGGAACTGGCCCGCTTGGACGGAAAGCCCACCCGGGCCTTTCAGTTGAACATGAACCTGTTTCCCCTCTCGAAAGGGGGCCAAGGATGAACTCCTTGCCAACGCGCGGCTTGCGAGCGCTCATCCTCGGCCTGCCCTTGCTTGCCGCGGCCTGCGTCTTTTTCACCCAGGATGACAAGACGGCCAAGGGCGGAGGGTCCGATACGGAAACCCTGACCGGCCTGGTTTCCTCGCCTTCAGGGCGCCCCGCGGTCGGGGCCTCCGTCAAGCTCATTCCCGCCGACTATGACCCCAGCCACCCGGATACCTCGCTTATCCGCTACGAACTGACGGACGACTCCGGCCGGTTCCGCTTCGAGAAAATCGATACGGGCCGCGCCTACAACGTCATCGCCGGAGAGGCGGCGGAGAAGTCCTGGGCTTTTGCCGCGGGCCTCAGGGCCGGACCGGGTACCGATTCCCTCACCCTCGCCTTGGCCAAGGTTTTCCTTTTCTCGCTGCATGCGGAAAACTATCAGATAGCCGATTCCGGAATCGCCTATTTCCCCGGCACGGACATCCTGACCCGGTGCGGCGGCCTGAAGCCATCCACGGTGGATTCCGTTCCCGCGGGCGCCATGCGATTCGTAGTGGAAAGCCGCGCCGGCTGGGCGCACGATACGACCTTGGCATCCGTAGCGGATACCGCAAAAGTGGCCGCCACCAAAAGTGGCGTCACGGTGACCCCTTAGTTAGCAGGGGGCGCCGACCAACCCAACGGGCGGTCATAAGGCTTCCCGTCGCGCCTAAAACATCCTGAGATCCCTGGGAGGAATCATGCCCCTTGGCCATGACCGTTGGAAAAAAAATGTCTCCGGAATATCCGCTTCCACCGCGCTGCTCGCGCTCGCCTTGGCCGCTGGGACCCACGCCCAGACGGGAGCGGCAGCCTGGGAGCCGCTCGGAGTGAAGTGGACGCCCAATGCAACCTGGGGGCCGCAATGGGGCAAATCCCCGTCCCGCCTGGCTTCCGATGCCCGCGGAACGCTATTCCTGTCCCAAGGCGACTCTCTATACGTCGGGGCCGCTTCCGGAAAGGCATGGAAAGCGGCTCCCGTTTCTTTGCTGGGAAGCGTGGCAAGCAGGCCGTTGGCCGTGGGAAGCGGAGGAAGGATGCTCTGGGGCACCTGGACCAGCCCGGACTGGGGTGAAACCTGGACGCGTCTCACCACCGGAGGCTCGCAGGGTTACAACGTTTCCGCCGCCCTTTCGCCCTCCGGCTACTGCCTTTTCGGCCAAGGCTACGATTTTCTGAGGCGGGGCGAGACCCTGGAGGCTCCCGCGATCATGGTGCATCGGGGGAGGACCTACGGCTCCATCGTGGACATCGCCATCTCCACTTCGGGAACGGTCTTCGCCTCGCCCCAGTATGATGACCTCCTGATCAGCCGGGACAGCGGAAAGACGTGGAAGGAGAGACGGTCCATCCTGAAAGCGTACCCGGCCCTCCCCAGGAATGGAAAGCCGGTTTCCGGATACCTGACATTGGAAACCGGATACGCCCAATCGTCCGTGTGGGTGTCCGGGGGTAACTCCTATGATACCAACAGGGTCGAGGAATTCCGCGACGACGGGGATTCCCTGTCCGCCGTGGGCCACGCCAACGCCAATCTGCCCGACTCCGCCATCACGGCATTGCGGATCCAACCCGGTGTCTACGCTTCCGCATTGTGGCTGGGAACGTGGGGCCAGGGCGTATACCGGAGCCTCGACCGCGGCGAATCCTGGCAGGCCGCCAACGCAGGTCTCGCCGATCTCCATGTGGAAGCGATGGTCCTGGGCCAGGAAGGCCGGGTTTTCGTCCTGACCCGATCGGGACTATACGCAATCGCGCCGGCCTCCGCCTCCATGACCGCTCCGGACCGCGGGAAGCCTGACAATGGACACGGCGCTTCCAACGGCGATGGCCATTCCATCCATCCGATGCCGCGCTTCGGAAACGCCGCGGGCGACCTGTTCCGCGCCGATGGCCGCATCGCCCTTCCCGGGAAGAACGTCCCCGAATCACAACCTCGTTAAGGGTGTTCACAAGAGGCAACGGTATTTGCGCTCCGGCCCGATCCGGATCCGGTGGGCAACCATTACCTTCTAGACAGCAATATGCGCCCGCCCGTCCCCGGAGGAACCATGTCCATCGCAATCGCCCGCTTGAGAATTCCCGCCCTCGGAAAATACACGGGCGCTGCCCTGCTCGCCCATTTCTTGGCGGCGGGAGCCCACGCCCAATCGGGATCGCCCGAATGGAAGAGCCTGGGGGTGAAATGGACCCCGGATTATAGCTGGGGACACGAATACGGGATGGGCGCCGGCCGCATGGCGGCCGATGCCCGCGGAAACCTATTCGTTTCCCAAGACGATTCCCTGTATGTGGGCACCGCGATGGGAACGGAATGGACAAAGAAGCCGATCGTGGTGGATAGCGGGGTTTGGAACCATCTTATTCCCGTCGTCCTCGGCCCTCAGGGAACCATGGTCTGGGGCTCCCGGACCAGTTCGGACTGGGGAGCGACCTGGAAACGCGATTCCAACGGATACTATTCCGCTACCGCCATCTCGGCCGATGGATACTGTCTCTTCGGGGGCTCCTCGGACTACATTTATCGCGCCGCGAAACTGGGCGACAAACCCACGGTGGTGCATCACGGCAACAGCTACTCCAGCATCGCCGACTTCGCCTTCTCCGGTTCCGGAACGGCGTACGCGGCGTCGCAATTCGGCGGCCTGTTCATGAGCCGGGACGACGGCAAGACCTGGAAAGACCTGTACGCCCAGCTCAAATCCGATCCTTACGCGCCGAAGAACACGTGGCCGTTCACGGGGATCTTGGCCTTGGAACCGGCTTATCCCGTGGAAAATATCTGGATGGCGGGCGGTCGCTTAACGACCGGCAATGATGTCGAGGAATACGTTTGGAACGGCGATTCCCTGGCAACGCTCCGCCACGCCAACCTTCGCGCTCCCGATTCCCTCTTCACCTGCTTCCGCGTGCAACGCCTGGCTTCCGGCGCGACCGCGTTGTGGCTGGGGACCTGGGGCCAGGGGGTGTACCACAGCGTGGATCGGGGCGAAAGCTGGCATGCGATGAATGGCGGACTCACCGATTTGCACATCGAATCCATGGTCCTGGGATCGGAAGGCCGGATCTTCGCGCTGACCAAGGAAGGGTTGTTCTCGCTTTCCGGAACAACGCTTGGAATATCGCCTCACGCCGCGTCCCGCAAGGACGGGAATGGACGCTCTCTCCGGCTCTTCGGATCCGCGCCCGCTTTCGGAATCGACGGGAGCCGCGCATTCGGGGCAGACGGCCGCATTCTCCCGACCATCCCTCTCCCCGACGCGAAAGCCGCCGCAACCGGGCTCCGTTGAACCGTCCCCCACCACGTATGAAAGGACCCATCATGGATCGCAGAACCTTCGTAGGCGCCGGAGCCGCGGCGCTCGCCGCCTTGGCCCTTCCCAAGTCCCTGAGGGGACAAGCCTGCGCGAACATTACCGTGAAGGATAGATATGGACTGGGTCCCTTCTATACTCCCAACGCGCCCATGCGCCTCAAATTGGCACAGGACGCCGAACCGGGCCAGAGGATCGCCATCCAGGGAACGGTTTCCGATTGTTCGGGCCCGGTGGCCGGAGTCGGCCTGGACGTGTGGCAGGCCACCGACAGCGGATGCTATAAACACCCGAGCGACGTCTGCCCGGACATTCCCGGCCACCCCGATGAGTTCCGCCTGCGCGGCCGGATGGTCACGGACGCCAAGGGCGGCTACGCCTTCGAATCCATCCTGCCCGGAGCCTATCTGAACGGAAGCGCCTACCGGCCCCGCCACATCCACGTCATCATCACTCCCCCGACTTCCGGAACGGTCGATACCAGCATCACCACGCAACTCTATTTCGAAGGCGACCCGTACATCAAGGGGGACTACGGAGCCGATGAACCCGGGGCCGCCAATCGCATCATCCCGCTCGCGAAAACGGTTCCCTCGCTTTGGCAAGGGACCTGGAACATCTTCATTCCGTCCCCGGCCACGGGCTTCCATTCCCCCAACGACCCATCCCTGGCGGAGTTCGATGTCTATGCGCGGCGGGAAGGAGGGCGCATCGTGTTCCACCTCCCCCCGAACACGTCCCATCAGCCGGTGGAACTCCGTCTCTACTCGGCATCCGGAGTGCTGGTGAAGAGATCCTTGCAGACGGACTTTCCGGTGCAGTTGGACGTGGCCGCCTTGCATTCGGGCGCATACGTTGCGGAGTTGGCATGGTGGACCCGGCATGGCCTGCGCAAGGAGTCCGTGCCGGTCCGCCTGTGAAAGGGACCGGAAGGAAGCGGGCCGGCAACGGTTCGGCGGTGGAAAACGCCTGACGGGGGCCGGCCTTCCGTCTTTGGCAAAGATCAGTAAAATCCCGGGGAGAGGGATCCGGCGCCGCGGAGTGAAACCCTTCCTCAAAGATTGCAAATCCGGCCAAACCCGGTCCCAATGGCGTTTCAAAGCCGGTTGGGAATGCGATATCCGTCCGTTTTCATCCCCAACAGATCAAGCGCCCCAAGCTTCGGATCCCGGGAAAGGCCCCGGTTTGGTTGACAGAAACGCTGTTTTCTGCTCTTATTTGCCTGACTTTATAAAAAACAGTACACTATTTGGCGTAGCCCCGTATAACACAAGCCGGCAAAAAGAAACTGTCCTTTCCAACCCAACGCCTTCGGGCGATTCATCGAGTTGTTCCATGAAAAGTTCGCATATCCGCAACGTCGCCATCATCGCACACGTCGATCATGGCAAGACCACCCTCGTAGACGGCCTCCTGAGACAGAGCGGCGTGTTCCGGGAAGGATCCGTCATGACCGAGCGCGTCATGGATTCCAACGATCAGGAACGCGAACGCGGTATCACCATCCTCTCGAAGAATGCATCGGTCCAGTACAAGGACTACCTGATCAATATCGTGGACACCCCCGGGCACGCCGATTTCGGCGGTCAGGTGGAACGCGTGCTGGGCACGGTGGACGGAGCCCTGCTCATCGTGGACGCCTTCGAAGGCCCCATGGCCCAGACCCGCTTCGTGACCAAGAAGGCTCTGGAAATGGGACTCACCCTCGCCGTGGTCATCAACAAGATCGATCGCGCCGGCTCCGAGCCCCACAAGGCCCTGGACAAGGTATTCGATCTCTTCGGCGAACTGGGAGCCAGCCACGAGCAGCTCGACTTCGGCCACATCTTCGCTTCCGGCCGCCAAGGCACCTGCCGCCGCGAGATGACGGATCCGGATTCCAACTTCATGCCTTTGTTCGAGATGATCGTCAATCGCATCCCGCCCCCCACCATCGGCACGTCCCCGAATCCGCTGTTGCAGATCACCAGCCTGGATTTCCAGGAGTTCATGGGGCGCTTGGCCGTGGGCCGCCTGCGCCAGGGCAGCCTCAAGGTCAACCAGACCGTCACGCATATCAACGAGCAGGGCCAGGCCAAGAAGGTGCGCGTCACCAAGATTCTGTTCCCCGAAGGCGTGAAGCTCAAGGAAGTCGAGGACGCCATCGCCGGCCAGATCGTCTGCCTCGCGGGCATTCCCGACTTCACCCTGGGCGACACCCTGACGGGCGAGGAGCCCCCGGTGGCCCTCCCCCGCATCAAGGTGGATCCGCCCACGATCTCCATGAGGTTTTCGGTGAACGATTCGCCCTTCTGCGGTAAGGACGGCGGACGCTTCCTGACTTCCAACCATATCGCCGAGCGCCTGGAGCGGGAAGCCGTTGCGGACGTGGCCCTGCGGGTGGTCAAGGCCCCGGAAGCCGGAGCGCACATCGTGTCCGGCCGCGGCGTGCTGCATCTCTCCGTGCTCATCGAAAAGATGCGCCGCGAAAGCTACGAGTTCACGGTCGGCCGTCCCCGCGTCATCACCCAGGAGATCGACGGCGAGGAATACGAGCCGGTGGAAACCATCACCATCGACGTGCCCGAGAGCTACTCAGGCGCCGTCATCGACGAAATCAACAAGCGCAAGGGCGAGATGAAGGACATGCAGCTGGAAGGCACGCAGGTCAAGCTCATCTATGATCTGCCCGCCCGCGGCCTCATCGGCCTGCGTTCCAAGCTCATGTCCCTGAGCAAGGGCTACGCGGTGTTCCAGCAGATCTTCAAGGGCTACGAGCCCATGAAGGGCCATATCGAACAGCGCGTCAACGGCGCCCTCATCTGCAAGGAGCGCGGCGTTTCCGTGGCTTACGCGCTGTGGAAGCTGGAAGAACGCGGCACCATGTTCATCGGCCCGCAGGTCGACGTCTACACCGGCATGATCGTCGGCGAAAACAACCGCGGCGAAGACATGGTCATCAACATCAACAAGGGCAAGCAGCTGACCAACATGCGGACCACGTCTTCGGACGAGGCCACCATCCTGACGCCCCATCGCCAATTGTCCCTGGAAGAGGCCCTGGAATTCATCAACGACGATGAAGCCCTGGAAATCACCCCCAAGAACATCCGCATCCGGAAAATCCTGCTCGAAGAGAATCAGCGCAAGCGCGCAGGCTAAGCGATAGGAACCCATCGGGCGCGTCGCGCGCCGATGGGCAAAGCCAGAAGCCAAACGGAATCCCCGGCCGCAAGCCGGGGATTTTTCATTTCCCGCCCCTCCATTGCTCCATGGTTGCCCGCACATGGTTGCCGGCCCGGCAGGGATAGCCAGGATGGCTATTGGCCGTCCGGTCGCTCCAGGTCATACAATCGGGAATATGTTATTTTTCGGACATGGATGGAAAACCCATCGTTACCGGGACATTCCGGCTTTCCGCATGAGGAAGGCCCTTGTCCCGCTTTTTCTGGCCCTGTGCCTTGGCGCTCCCGTCCTGGCCGGAACCGTGCAATCCGATCAGCATACCTGGATGCAGGTGGAAGAGACCGTAGTCCCCATCCGGGAAAACACCACCCGCAATGCCGTCATCCGCGGCTTCGCCCGCAAGGGCCAGGTGTTGGCCGTGGAAAAGACCGCGGAAAACTGGATCAAGGTGCGGGTGAACGACTCCCTGGAGGGCTGGGTGCCGGCCACCTCGCTTTCCCGTTCCGGACCTCCCGTCGATCTGAACCCGGGCTATGTCAAAGGAGTCCTTCTGACCATGGTCGGCCTGGGGTTGGGAGTCTTTCTGTTCCTGGCCATATCCCTCCAGATCAAACGCCGGGGAGAGAGCCGGGAACGGACCCGGCAGGCCCAGATGGACGCAAAGCGCCGCCTGCAGAATAAAATCCAACTTCTCTTCCATGTCGAGCCGCGCATCCATTCCCACCTGGTGATGGATCAGGTGGACTTGAAGGAGTTCCTGCAAAGCATCGGTTACGTGGCCAACCTGGAAAACAACCAGGAAAAGTTCATGGCTTCCTGCAAAGCCTTCAAACCCAACCTGATCGTGGCCGGCTTCGACTTCCATGAGCCGGTGGAGAAGATGGTGGAAACGGACGCGATGCTGATCAATACTCCCGTCATCTACCTGCAAAGCAGCAAGGCTCCGCCCACTTCGGCCAAAGGCGTGCGGGCCTACCTGGACACCAATGCCAGCGAAAAGGAACTCAGCGAAGCCATCGTCCAGTGCCTGAAGAAATCCCCGGAAAAAATCCGCTACTCCGTGAAACCGGTCGCCCTGAAAGGGGGCATCCATGCGGGGACGCTGATGGAACTCCTGCATTTCCTGGCCGCGGTGAAAAAGACCGGGCAGTTGCTGGCGGTTTCCGGAACGGCCAAGGGCGAAGTCATCCTCCACAAAGGCGACATCGCCAAGGCTTCCATGAGGGGCCTCTCCGGCGCGAAAGCGGCGGAAGCTATATTGAACCTGGCCTCGGGGTCTTTCGAGTTCCATGAAAAGGATCCGGGACCCGTATCGGCCGCGCCCAATGGGGCGTTGAACACCCAGAAGATCCTGATGGATTGGGCCAAGAACCACGATGAAAGCAACCACCATTCTAGGACTTGATTTCGGCGAAAGGCGCATCGGCGTGGCCCTCAGCGACACCGGCAAAACCCTGGCCACCGGCCTCACCACCCTGGATTGCCGCCGGCAACCCGATTATCTGGCTTCCCTCGCCGAAATCATCCGCGAAGAAGACGTGGAAGCCATCGTGGTGGGCTACCCCCTGCGCACCGACGGCAAGACGGTGCCCGGAGGGAAGACCGAAGCCGTGGACGCATTCATCGCCAAACTGGAAACGGCCTTCCACCTTCCCGTGCATCGCGAGGACGAAAGCTTCACCAGCCAAATGGCCTCCCAGAGCCTTAAAGCCCGCGGCAGGAAAAAGCGCGGACGCCGCGACCACGGCCGGGACAAGGCCGAAATCGATCGGGTGGCGGCGTGCTATATCCTCCAGGATTTCCTAGATCATCTCGGTACGGTCCGCTGATGCATATCTCCCCCTGCGCCTGGTATTGTTTCGATTTCGCCGAGTCCTCCGGTTGGGCGGTCAAGGATCTTCCCGACAAGACCATGGTGACCGCCAACGACAATTCCTGTTTCATCGAATTGATCGCGGCGCGCAAGATCAAGAAAGCCGAAGATGTGGAGATTTCCGATTTCCACGAAAACTACCTGCAAGAGGAAAAGATCCAGCCGTTGAAAACGGTGATGACGGAGAACCCCTACAAGATCATCACCATCGTGACCCGGGGAATCGGGATCGATGAGCGGTATTGGATTGTGTGCCATGCGTTTTGGAACAACTACTGTGCGTTCATCCGGTACCACGGCGCGCGGAAGGAAGGCATGGAGGCGCGGGTGCAGGCGTTTTACGATATCGTGAACTCTTTGCAGCCTTTGGCTATGGAGTAGCTGGGTGAGAGTGGAGCCGGGGACTGGGGCTCCGGGCGGTGGGGGTGGATTACGGCTTCGCCGAGTTCGCTTCATTACGCTGGTTTCTCTGTCCGGGCTGCGGGCTTGTGAGTGGGTCTATTACGTGGACTCCGCAGATGGACGCCCCTCAGGTTTTCAGGCGAGCTCCAGTGGAGCTCGCTGTTAGTATGGACCGGAGTCGCGCAGCCGCGTAGCCCACGTTTCCGCATCCCTTCCTGCGAACCAGCCGGTCCAAGGGACCGGGCGTCCCGCCTAAGAGGCGGGCCGTCGGCTGCGCCTGATATCCGCCCCCACCGCCCGGAGCCCAGTTGTAGAAATCGACGGGGTGGCTCACATCCCCTGTTGGGATGTTCGCGGTCCCAGACCCCGCTCGCACATCATCGACCGATCAATACGAGGCCGCTATGTTGGAGCGGACGCTGTGAACACAGGGACTCTGTACCCACTCGGCGGTGCGGCGGGGTATGGGATGAACTCACTTGGAATTTGGCGGCGATTGGTCTTTGTCGGGTTCCCGATCAGGGTCGGGTCAGTGTTTGTAGGTGGCGAGGTTTTTTTTGAGGAAGGCGATTTGTTGGGTGGAGAGGTGGATTTGGGTGCCTCGGCCGCAGTCGACCGGGTACATGAGGTTGTCGATTTCGCAGCTGACGTTGGTGCAGGAGTTGTCGGCCATGCGGAGGCAATAGGGGGTGCGGGGGCCGTCGACCCAGGTTGGGGATGCGGTTTTGGCAAGAGCGATGTCGAGTTGGCAGAAGCGGGTGTCGGTGAAGCCGTCTTCGTTGTTGCTGAAATCGTCGTCCTGGAGGAGGTCGTGACGGGTGGAGACCGTGTGGCGGAGGCCGAAGAAGTGGCCGAGTTCGTGGGTGGCGGTGATGGCCAGGCTGGTGGCGGCGGCGGGGTCCCCTTTGGAGAAGCCCTTCAGCACCCGGGACGACAGGAGGACGCGGCTTTCCCGATGGGTGTCCAGATCCACCACTTCCCGGGGGGCGAACCCCAGGACTTCGCCGACCAGGCCGGATCCGGGATCGCCGATGGAAATGCTGTCGACCATGTAGAGATGGGCGTTGTTGAGGACACGGTTGCCCGGGAGGGGGACAAAGGAATTGCTGAAGGGAAAGTTTATCGCGGCCCCGGCGGGTTCGACGATATCGAAGGAACCCTGGAGGACGATACCGAAGGGGGAATAGATTTTGCCCATTTCCACGAACAGGTTCTTGGCGAAGTCGATTTTGGAGGCGGAATCCGGCAGGGTCCTCAGGAAGCGGACGAAAATCAGGCGGACGTGGAGCGTGTCTGCGGCCAGGACCGAGGCGGAGGCCAGAGTGATGCGGTGCAGGCTGGAAATGGCCTGTAGACCCTCCGGAGGCCTCAGCTGGGCCATAAAGAACTCGGCGGAGGGTTGATCGGAGGAGAAGGAGAAGACTTCCCGGGAACCGTCGCTGGCCGAAGCCAGGGTCCGGAAAAGCCTGGGGATGCCATCGTTGAAATAATAGACCGAAAGCTGGTCCGACGTCCGGGCGGTGGACTCCAGGGTCAGGTCATAGTCGCGGCCGGGTTGCAGGACGAATTTGACCCCCGTCTTCACGATGGTGGGGGTGAGGGAGTCGTTGGCGGCCTGGTCGTTCACGTAGACGCGCCGGTCCACATTCTTGCCGGTGCTGGGATCGTCGATGGTGAAGGTGCCGCAGGCGGACATCAGGAGAGCCAGGGAAAGGGAGGCCGCGGCGGACGCATTTCGGGGCATTCGAGTCATTCCGGTTCTCCGGGAACGTCCCGGGATTTGCGCAACTCCGATTTCAGCTTCTCGCGTATCACCAGCAGGCACTGCTGGTACCTTCCATCCCGAAAGTCCGAAAAGGCCCATGGAAACGGGTCGAATCGGCCTTTCGAGTATCGTAGCAACAGGTCGGCGTAAACGCCATGCCTAAGATACATTTTGCAGGGTCCGCGTTTGAAAGAAGCGAGCACGAGCTTGTCCGGATCCAGGTATCCGATATCCAGATTGAAAACGCGCTTTCCATCCCGGGCCCATAGCGCTTCCAGGCGGACCGCCGCATGCTTGAGATCGGGCAGGCGATCGGGGTTTTCCAGGCCGCGGAAGGAGACGAAACCGCGGTACAGGCCGGTCCCGAATTCGTCCCGGTAATATTCCGTAGTGTCGAACGGAAGGAATCCGCCCTTGAAGTCGATGGGGCCGAACTCCGCTTCCAGGCCCTGCCAGAGGGCCTCGGAAGGCCGAGGGGTGGGAGCGAGCACGGCCAGGACCCGCTTGCAAAAGGCCTCTCTCGGGATGCCCGCAGGGTCATTGGACTCGTTCATGGGAGGAAAAGTAACAGGAATATCGGGGAGGGAACACTTTTCCGGGCCCGCCCGCCTGGTCCAAGCGCATGGGGATAGCTTCCCGGGCCCGTAGGATGGGAGCGGGAAGCCCGCGGCAGGCCCGAAGAAAATCGGGATATCTGCAAAAATGCCAAGCATTGCCGGAAAAAAATGATAGAATGATCCCAACTCATATGTCCCGCTACATTCCCTATTCCCTTCTCGCGGCCATTTGCATCGGCTGTTCCAGCCGTGCCATGGTCAAGGGCGCGCTCACGAGCGACGAGCGCCAGGAGTATGTGGAACAGACGGGAGCCCTTATACCACAACGGCTTAAGGAGGATTTCGTCGCGGGCAAAGCGGCCGAAGGCATGACCAAGGAGATGGTGGTCTTCTTGTATGGCCAGCCCGATCGGACCGAAAACAATCGCTACGGAATCAGCTGGAGCGGCGCCGAGGGAGACTCCGCGCCGGTGGTCGACGGCAGGGATTCGCTGTGGAATTACTTCGGTTCGGACAGCGTTTCGGTCAAGCGGGGCATGGTTTTCAGAGGGGACACCCTGGTCCGCGTGGTCGGGGACCTGGCCAAGTGAAGAACCCGCACCGCGTCCCGAAGCAATCTTTATCGGGTCCGGAAGCGATAATAGTTGAACATGAACGATATTTTTTTATATAAAGACTGTGCCGATGTATTTTTTTCCTTTGCTCATTCACCCACTCGAAAGGATGTCTCATGGCAGATAAATCCCTAACCCAAAGTCAAATCGTGGATCAGCTCGCGACCGCGAACGGCCTCACCAAGGTGCAGGTCCGCTCTTTCCTCGAGAGCCAATCTGCGCTTGCCTACAAGAACGCCAAGAATGGTTTCACCATTCCCGGCCTCGGCAAGCTCGTCCTGGTGAACCGGAAAGCCCGCATGGGCCGCAATCCGGCCACGGGTGAAGCGATCAAGATCCCCGCCAAGAAAGTGGTGAAGTTCCGCGTGGCCAAGGCCGCGAAGGAAGCCATCGGCGGCGTTGCCCCCAAGAAGGCGGCCAAAAAAGGCAAGAAGTAATCTCTGTCGGGGCCGGCTCTGCCGGCCCCTTCTCTTTTCTCCCCCCGTTTTTTTTCCAACCGCTTTACATGGCTCTCGAGTTCCCGGCGAATCCCTTTTGCGCGATATTGCCGTTCCCTCCGTGACCTGGCGCATGGACGCCTCCGGCCCCCGGAAATCTTTTCCCCAATCGTGATCCATAGCACAATGCCGGCGAATCCTTCGCCTACCTTGGCGCGGGGAGGCGGGCATGCGAAAGACCATCCGCGCGGGAATGCGCGCGTGCAGCGGTTTCATCCAGGGATGGCATAAGGCCGCCGTCGCCGGCTACCGCCGCCAGCATGGCCTGTTCGCGGCCCTGCCCATCGTCTGGGGCTGCCTGGATACCTACCTCGTTCCCCATCTCGCCCCGGTGGGATTCCTGGCGAGCGCCTGGTTCCTGGAAGGCCGAATGGGGAGGCGGTTGGCCTGGCAGGCGTTCTGCTTCCTGGTCTGGTCCCTCTTTCTCGCGACAGCCCATCCGGATGCGCGCGCGGCCCCGGCCTTCCCGGATCCATCCGCCGGATCGAACGCCGTTTTCGATATGACGGGCCGGGTCTCCGGCTTCCCTTCCCAGAAACGGCTGTTGACCTTCTCCCTGGCCGGCGATCATGGAACCTACCGCGTCCAAACGGAGGCTCCCGACTTTCCCATCCAACCCGGGCAAAGGCTGCGCGGGCGTTTCCAAAGCGTTCCGGCGGCCCCGGCCACCAATCCCGGACAGTTCGACTATCCCGCTTATCTCCGTTCCCAAAATCTCGACGGCATCCTGAAAGCGGAATCGCTTGTCTTGATCGCCAAGGCGGGATGGTCCGATCGCCTGATCCTTTTCCTGCACACCGCGCTCGAAGACGGTCTGACCCGTTCCGTCCCCAAAGCCCAGGCTCCGCTCCTGCGGGCCGCCCTGCTCGGCGATACCGATGGCTTGGATCCCGCCCTGGTGGAGGACTTCAAGGCGAGCGGCATGCTCCACATCCTGGCCATCAGCGGACAGCATGTGGGAATTTTCGCGTTGATCCTCCTGCAGCTTTTCGCCTTGATCCGCTTGCCGCGCAAGGCCGCTTTCGTCTTCACGGGGGCCGTGCTCGCATTGTACGTCCCCATTTGCGGAGGGCAAATCAGCGTGCTGCGGGCGGCCGTCATGTTCTGGTCTTGCCTGCCCGCCGTGCTCTGGGAAAGACCCGCATTCGCAGTCAACAACCTGGGATGGGCCGCCGCCGCATGCCTGATCTGCATGCCCTACCAGATCCTCTCCCTGGGATTCCAACTTTCCTTCGCGGCCACTTTTTTCCTCATCCTGTATTCCCGGCCCATGGCCGCGGTGCTTAAACGTTTGGGAATCGATGGGGCCCTGGCCGTCTATTTCATTTCCACCCCGCTGCTTTCCATCGTCATCTACCTGGGAGTTTATCCGATCTTGGCTTCCGCCGTGCACGCGGCCGCGCCCTCCTCCATCCTGGGAAACCTGGCCACGGTGGGCATCAGCTCCGGGATGCTGGTATCGGCCTGCCTGACCCTGCTCTTCCAACCCGTATCCGCGCTGGCCTCCTGCTTCGGCGAAAGCGCCGGGGCCCTGGCCTCCCTGCTGGCGGCCTCCGTGCATGTCCTGGCGCGATGGCCCGGAGCCGCGCTTTCGGTCCCGTCGCTCCCCTTGATCTGGAGCCTGGTCCTGCTCTTCCTCGTCTGCTCCTTTCCTTTCGCCATCCGCACCGGCCGCGGCCTGCCCCTGGCGCTGTTGGGGGCGGCGCTCTTTTCCGGACGCTGGTTCTGCGCGCAAGCCATGGAGGCATGGCGCGTCCCCGCCTCGGTGACTTACCTGGACGTGGGCCAGGGCGATGGCGCCGTATGCGCGCTTCCGGGCGCCGTGATCCTTATCGATGCGGGACCGCCCGAGGCGGGACGGAACGTGATCCTTCCCTACCTGCGGGAGCAAGGCATCAATCGATTGGAGATGGCCATCGTCACCCATCCCGATCTGGATCATTACGGCGGACTCGCCTATGTGGCCGAACATATCGCCATCGGCAAGGTGATCTGTTCGGGAGAGGACGCGGATACCCATGCCTGGAAGGACCTGCGGGAGTGTCTGGCGAAACGGGGCGTGCCCATGGAAAAGGCCGCGCGCGGCCAGGGCCTCTACGCCTGCCGGAGCGTCACCCTGTCGGTGCTTTCGCCGGAATACACGGGACAGTTTCCGGACCGGAATGAAAACTCGGTGGTAACCTTTCTGCAACTGCGCGGCCGGCGCTTCCTGTTCACGGGGGATATGGGTCCGATGACGGAATCCCGTTTGCTGGATCAAGGCGACGGCAGGATGCAGGGCGCCATTTTGAAAGTGCCCCATCACGGCAGCGATCTCTCCAACACCTTGCCGTTCCTGGATGCGGTCAGGCCTCCCATCGCGATCCTGTCGGCGGGACGGCAGAACCGCTTCGGCCATCCGGGCACGGTTACCGTGGCCGAATTGAAGCGGCTGGATGCGCGGATCTTCCTGACGGCCAGGGATGGAGCGGTGACCTATGCCTGCGATCGCGGGGGCGAAACGTGGATCCCCTACCTGGAACCCGGATCCGGGGGACCCGTGGATGTTGCGGCGTTCGCGGGCCGCGCCAACAATTCGCGCCATGCCCGCCGCGGCCGGCCGCCGATCCAGGCTGCGGCAGGCCCTTGATCCGGAAGACGGCGAGCGCAAAAATGTACATTGGATACGATGGCGGACCTATTCAACGATGAAGACCAGGATAGATTGAAACACATCTACAAGACGACGGACGTCCGCCGCCTGCCCATCACCGGTATCGTATCGGGATACCATGCCCTGCCCTTCACCCTGGTCGGCCCCAACGATGAAACCGATTCCGGAAAAGCCAATCCCGGTTCCCTGAAACTCACCGGAAAGATAATGGTGAGTCCCAAGCTGCTGCTCACGCTTTCGCCCAACGACGAGCGCTTCGCGGACATGTTTCCGGAAGCCGAACCCTTCATGGACAAAAGCATCGTGGCCCGCATGTTTTCCTTCAGCACGGCCTATAAGAAGAACTACCGCATCCGCAACGAGCATCTTTCCGTGGAGGAGTTCCCGGAGGCGGACAAGGACCTGTTGAATACCGTGATGAACGAATTGAGCCGGGCGGAGATCATCAACATGGGCGTGATTTGGTGCCCGCAACCCCGCTTCTATCCTATCAGTCTCGAACGCTTCATCGCGTCGGTCCTGGATAGGGAATTCAGGTAGTCACCCGGGTCTGCGTCCGGATGCGGGGTCTGGGCTGACGGCTCCAGCGAATAAGCTTCTGATACTCTGATGCTTCCGGCCGGTGGGCTGGCCGATTGGTTCGGGCTTCCGCGCATGCTCGCAAACGCCGTTCGACATGGTGGGTCTTTCGCGACTTGACTCGCTTGCGCCCATGCCCGCCGGCCTGCTTACAAGCGACCCGCGGGGCGGGTCGTTCGCTTCCGCCTGATAGCCCCGACCCCGCATCCGGACGCAGGCCCCTGCCCATATCGGCATCCCCTATGCTGTTTCGCGGCGGGGCGGTTGGTCTTATAGGAGAGGCGGGTCACCGGCTTGTGAGAAGGGGCGGTGTGGTCGCGTGAGGGTAAGTCTGGGGGCTGGGCTGGGAGAAAAGCATTCTTTGATGGCGATGGTTCGGTGGAATACGCGCCGGCATGGGATGCCGGCGGAAGGACCGCGGGGGAACGGGGTCTAAAGCGTTACGGCCAGTACCCTGGAGTTGCGGTCGGGGTTGTAGGTGGACTGGCGTTCGGGGGGCATGGCCGTGAGGGGCGCTTCGCGGAAGCCGTTGCGCATGAAGAAGTCGCTGGTTTGCGTGGTCAGCAGGTAGACGCTTTTCACGCCCGCCTTGCGCGCCTTGTCCAGAAGGTAGGAGACGATTTTGCGGCCGGTGCCCTGGCCGGTGAAGCCGGCATCCACGACTACGGCGTACAACTCCGCCACTTTGTCCGGATAGATTTTCAGGGCCGCGCAACCGTGCAGGGTGGCGTCCACCTTGAAGACCACGAAGTTCTCCAATTCGGCGGCCAGGGTTTCAGCCGAGCGTTGGATGAGGATGCCGTCTTCCACATAGGGTTGCATGAGGCGAAGGATCTCGGAGATGTCGGTCGGCTTTGCCGAGCGGATCTTGTCGTATTGATTGGCGTAGACCATGGTTCCATGGCCGGCGCTGGAAAAAATCTCCTGCAGGAGGATGCCGTCCAGGGATCCGTCGATGAAGTGCACGCGATCGACCCCGGCGGCGCAGGCGTCCATGGCCAGGGAGACCAGTTCGCGATGTTCGGACTTGAGGGATTGGGAGAAATCCCTGAGCAGGATGCCGCCTTCCTCCAGGTCCAGATTGGAGAAATAACCGCTGGCCTTTTCCCCCGCGTCCGCGAAATCGCATTCCGCGACCACGGGGATGCCCGTGTCCACGCCGATGAAAAAGAGCTTGGTGGCGCGCAGGGCCTTGGCGATGGCCACGGCCAGCTCGCTGCTGGAAAGGTTGTAGTCCTTGCCCACCAGGTTCCACCCGATGTTGGGAACGATGGGGATCAGGCCGTCTTCGAGCAGGTTGTTGATGAGAGCCACGTCGACCTTTTCCACGCGGCCGGTATGCTGGTAGTCCAGGCCGTTGAGCACGCCCATGGCGCGCGCGCGCACCCAATTGCCCACCACGCCGTTGGCGCCGGATTCGGTCAAAAGGGAGATGAGGACGTTGGTGACGTTGGAGGCGCCCAGCTTCACCAGAGGCATGGCCTCCTCGGTGGTGATGCGGACGTCGTCCTTCATGGTCGAGTTGACCCGATAGGTTTTGAGCACCTTGTCGATGGAATGCTTGGCCCCGGGCACCAGGATGATGCGGATGCCGATTTTCTGGAGGAGCACGATGTCCTTGATGAGCAGGGAGAACAGGGGCCGGCCCATCAGGTGATCGTCTATCTTGAGGACGAAGACCTGATCCCGGTAACGGCGGAGATACCCGAAGACCTCGCGCATGCCCTGCATGGGGAAACCCGCCAAGCCGGCCTGGGCCTGGCTTGCCGATTTCGAGGACCTCTTCTTGCCGTTGCCT
The DNA here is from genome assembly GCA_028287505.1 of Fibrobacterota bacterium. GTDB lineage: Bacteria > Fibrobacterota > Fibrobacteria > UBA11236 > UBA11236 > Chersky-265. The sequence continues at coordinate 39,562 of JAQBPN010000067.1, forward strand.
TCCATCGCTTCCGTCTCCTACTGGAATAATCTAGGAATTGCCGCGCCCGCCGCGGTCAGTCCGGCCGCCGGATTCTCCGCCACCCCGGCCGCCCACAACAGGACCGCCAGATGATATTGTACCGCCCTGCGCAGCCCGTTGTCCCGGGCCCGATCGGCTTCCGGGGTCCCGCCCCCCGCCATGGCATCCATCCATTCGCGCCATTGGGGGAACTTGCCCAGGGAATACACGTCGGAGGAAAGCTCCAGCCCCAGGTCCGCCGGAGCGACGGATTCCTCGCGGATGGAACCCTTGCCGGCTCCGGTTCCCGCGTCCACGGATACGCATTCCGTTTCCTTGTGCAGCACCAGGTCCACGGTGCCGTGGTTGCCCAGGAGGATCTTGCCGAACAGGCCCAGGTCGGCCATGGTCCCCGCCATGCGCAAGGCGTAATGCTTGTGGGAGATTCCCAGGAGCATGGGCGAGGCGGGCCATGGGTTCACCAGCTTCTCGGCGGTGTGCAGGCAGGACCGGAAGCCCAGTTGCGATCGAAGCTCGTCCAGGGAGGCCAGACCCGGTATCACCGCGCCGCAATCCAAGAGCACGGGCGCGGGAGCCGGGGAAGCGGTATCCGCGGTCGTGCCGGCGGCCGAGGCGGCCGAATCGGCGGCGGGAAACAAGGGACCCGACGGATCCAGCAGCTTGGCCAGCTCCCAGGTATCGTCGAAGGAAGCCCGGTTCTTCTGCAGGACCGGGGCGCTGCGGACCAGGCCCACCCCCACGCCGAAACGCCGGAGCAGATGGGCCGCCAACAGGGAGGCCAGGCCGCCCTTGCGTTGGGTGTCCGAGGCGAGGTTCAGGACCAGGGTCTTGCGCCCGGCCAGGGGCGGTTGGGGAACAAGGCGGCTGCGGAACACGTCGACCAGGCCGTCGAGTTCTTCCTGGGTCAGTTCCTTGATGCGCAGGGCCTGCAGGAAAGCGCCCGCTTGCACCGGCAGGAAGGCGCCGTCCAGAAGCTGGTTGAAGGCGGTGCGGCTTTCCAGGGCGGTGAGATCCGCGGATAGGGTCCTGCCCTTCCCCACCTTTTTCACGAAATCCACCGGCCGCGTCGCCGGTTGGGCTTTCGCGGTCGCCGGTGAGGGCTCCGCTGGAGCCCTCCCGAAACCTGCCTCCGAAGTCATGGCCAGTCTCCTCTTTCTGGAAATTTAGTAAAGGGGTAAGGAAGCGCCCGGACTCCCGGCGGAACACCCTGCATCGCGCCCGTGCCGGGTAACATTGCATTTACCGGGATAGTTATCCATTTTCTCTCCATGGAAACTGTTCCCCCGGAAAACTCGCAAACCACCTTCCAAAAAGCGTCCTTCCTGATCTACCTGCTGGCGGTGACGGCGGCCTTCATCTACCTGCTCCAGAATTTCCTGATGCCGCTGCTGTTGGCCGCGGTGTTCACCGGTCTCACCTACCCCGTATATACCTGGCTGCTGGCCAAGGTGCGCAAGCCCGTCTTCGCGGCGCTGCTGACCATCCTGTCGATACTGCTGGTGCTGGTCCTGCCCCTGATCGCCGTGGGCGCCATCGCCTATCAGGAAGCCGTGGGGTTCTTCTCTTCCCTGGACCTGGATACTTGGCGCTCCCACCTGGAGTCCGCCATCCAATCCATCCGGGATCGCTTCCCGGCCCTGCTGCAGCGGGTGAACACGGAAAACCTGACGGGCATGGCCATCAGCGGCCTGCAGAACGCATTCCAGTTCATTCTCAAACACAGCGCGGATATTTCCCTGTCCCTGGCCAACAACCTGCTCAGCTTCTTCCTGATGCTGTTCATCATGTTCTACTTCTACCTGGACGGAAAGCGTATCCTGGAGCGCCTGATCCGCTGGTCCCCCCTCAAGGACGAATACGAACGGATCCTGATCGAAAAATTCGTCTCCGTAAGCAAGGGCACCCTGAAGGGCATCCTGGTCATCGGCATGATCCAAGGCGTCCTGGGAGCCATCCTGTTCTGGGCCGTAGGCCTGAGCTCTCCCGTTTTCCTGGGCACCCTGATGGTATTCGCCAGCATCATTCCCGCCCTGGGTACCGCGGCCATCTGGGCGCCCACGGCCATCTTCCTCCTGTTCGAGGGGCGTTGGGGCGCCGCCCTGGCCGTGGTCATTACCGGAGGCGTGGTCATTTCCAGCGTGGACAACTTCGTGCGTCCGATCCTGGTTGGCAAGGACATCAAGATGCATGATTTGCTGGTCCTGCTCAGCACCCTGGGCGGCCTGAGCGTATTCGGCCTCTCCGGATTGATCCTCGGCCCCATCATCGCGTCGCTGTTCCTGAGCATCTGGAACATCTATGAAGAAGTGTTCGCGGGCGAATTGTCGGCGAACCGCCAAACCGGGTTCCGCACGGGCAAAATCGCCCACATCCTCAAGAACTCGCCCCCCGCCACCACTCCCGGCAAGCCCCTCAAGCAGTAGCCCGTTCCGGATCTGGCATCGCGCCTTCCTGATTCCTTATAATGGAAGCATGAAAGAAAGGCGCGAGTCCCTCATACCCATCCCCCCCGATTGGAAGCCCGAAGCCATGGCCCGCGTCATCGAGCGCGAAGTCGAGAAATGGTGGGATGAAGGCTGGGTGTTCCTGCGGGCGGATACCGACAAGCTGATGGAATCCGTCTGCCTTTTCTTCGAGCGCACGATCGTGCTGGAAAGCGACGGAAACGGCTTCGACTGATCCCGACGCTACAACCGGTGCTTGAGCAGCAGGTGGATGTTCTGCACGGCGTTGAGCGCCGCATTGGCCCCCACGTGGTTCTTGAAGACCGCGGCCACCTCCCCGGTTTTTTCCAGCAACAGGATCTGGCCGCGCACCCGCTCCTCCAGTTCCGCCAGGGAATACCGGTAATCATAACGGTCATTGCGCGCCTGCAACCTTTGCGTCCCGTCTCCGGAGGCCTGCCAACCCGCCAGGTTGAGGCCGCAATAGCGGACGTAGGCCTTGCGCGTAGTGGCGTAGGTCTTGAGGGGAAAGGCATGGGGCAGTCCCGGAATGTCCGTATTGCAGATGCCCACTCCGGCATCCTTGAGGGATTGCAGCACCGCCTCCTGGTGCCAGGTGCGGTTGCGGAACTCCACGTGCACGTCCAGTCCCTCCGACACCGCGGCCGACGCCGTCTCCAGCAGGTAGTCCAACACTTTGCAGCCGCGCTCGACCCTCTCGTCCAGTTGGATGAGGAAGGAATAGAAACGGCCCGTTTCCGCCAAGGGCCCCACCGCGGCCGCATGCTTGCGCATGAGCGATCGGCCTTCGCGCGGATCCCAGGTCCCCTTATGCGAAATGTCCCGATGGACCTTGACGGAGAACATCATGCCCTGCTTGCTGCACCGCTCCAGTTCCACGAAGTGCTGGACCAGGGGTTCCTGATGGAAGGTATGGTTGAGTTCGAGAAAGGAAAAATAAAGCTGGTAGAAGGGGAACCATTCCCGCGCCGACGCGCCGGGGTAAAAGCGGCCGGCCCAATCCTGGAAATGGTAGCCGCCGGTGCCCACGTGCAGACCCAGGGGGGAAATGTCGGGAGGTATGTCCAGGGGTTTCCATCCCGGCCGGCCGGAAACCGCCCCGCCCGGCAAGGCGACGGAAAAACCGGCGGGCGGCGGAGGCGCCGGCATCCGTAACATAGGTGTTACCCTAGGGGGAGGGGATTTCGGCTCCGGCAGCGGCGGAAAGGGAGCGGAGGTGGTTTCGGCGGGGGTCCAATCATCCATACTGCACAAATGTACAGTCTATCCGGGGGATCGATCAATGGATTTCCGAAAGCGCCCCAAACGCAGGGAAAACGCGGTGGTCGGTTTGGGTTTTTGGAGGCTGTAGGGAGAGCCCGCTTCTCCGGCCTTATTTCATGACCTGGGTGAGGATGATGGGCCCCTCTCCTGTCACGATGAGGCTGTGTTCATATTGGGCCACGAAGCTGCGATCCGCCGTGGTCAGGGTCCAACCGTCGCCGGCGTCCTCCGCGAAGTCGGCGCCGGTGGACACGAAGGTCTCGATGGCGACCACCATTCCTTCCGCGAAGACGTCCTTCTGCTTCGGCTCATAGTAATTGAAGATATGATCGGGATACTCATGCAAAGCGCCGCCCGTACCATGGCCGGTCAGGTTACGGATGGTCGCGAATCCGTTCAGTTCCGCTTCCCGTTCGATCGCCTGACCCACCAGGTTCAACTTGCGCCCCGGTTTCGCCTGGGCGATCCCTTTGCGAAGGGCGCGCTGGGAACAGTCGCATAGTTTCGCGACCTGCCTGGAATCGTTTTCGTAAGCCATGGTAAAGCCCGTATCGGCGAAATAACCGTCCAGCTCCGCGGACACATCCAGGTTGATGAGATCGCCTTTGCGGATTTTCCGTTTGGAAGGGATGCCGTGGGCGATGGCTTCGTTGACGCTGATGCATGTGTGGCCGGGAAATCCGTACACTTTTTTAGGCGCCGAGGCCGCTCCGTACCTGGCGAAATTCGCCTCCGCGATCGCATCCAGCTCAAGCGTGGTGATGCCTTCTTCGATGCTGCTCTTCATCAGCTCCAGGGTCTCGGCCACGATATGGCCGATTCTGCGTAAAGCCTCGATATCGAACTGGTTGCGGATGGTCATGGATGATTCCTTTGCGCTTTGGCCTGCCGGCCTTGTACCGTAAATCTACTCAAAGCGGATAGGCGCGGAAATCACTCCATGCGGATCAGGAAGGGAAGGCCGGTCAAGGCGGCGCCCACCAGCACTATGGCCCACATGCTATCGACGAAATACGGGAACAGGCCCAGCCCCACACCGCAGCCGAGGAAAAGGTAATGTCCCCGCTTCTTTCCATAGATGAAATACCCGGTGCCCATCATTCCGAAGAGAAACTCGACGAAGAGCTTGTAGGGGTCCATGATTCAACCGCCTCGCTTGGGCGCCGGCAAATCCGCCTGCATCCAAAGCTCATCATAATATTTTCCCCCGGCCTTTGGCCCGCGTTTTTCGGGCTTTCCGGGCGATCCGCATCCAGGATCACTCCCGTCCGCTCTTGATTGCGCGCGCCAGGCCGGACAAGACGCCGGACAGCAATCCGACAATCGCCGGATCGACGATCTCTCCGGTCTTGGAAATCCGTTTATAGACCGCCGGTATCGGGAACGAGGCCTCTCCCACCACATCCGCCCCCAGCGCGCTCAACACCAGGAGCAGGGAGGCATGCGCCTTGTCTCCGCCCGCCGAGGTCGGCGAGGCGCTCAGGGCCGCGACGGGTTTTTTGTCGAACTCCCCCGAGGACACCGCCCAGTCGAGGGCGTTCTTCAAAACCCCCGGCATCCCGAATGCATATTCCGGAGTGGAGATGATGATGCCATCGCATCCCGCCAGCTTTGCGCGGAGTTCCCTCACCGGATCGGACGCATCGCCGTCATCCAGTTCCGGGCTGAAGAAAGGCAATCCGCCCAGGCCCCGGTAGATTTCGAACTCGACCTCCGGGTCGGGAATCGCTTGGATGATTTTCAGCAAGGTGGTGTTGGACGAGTTCTCCCGCAAGCTGCCCGAGATGCCAAGGATTTTCATGTTCCGTACCTGCCCGTCATTTTTCCATTGTCAGCGAATATACCTGGAAACCCAAGACTCTCCAAAACGCCATCTCGGGGAATCTAGCATTTCAGGCCGATTCAAAGGCGATTTCGCAGTATTTTATCTGTTGAAACAAATACCGTTATGACGTATATTATGTCTTATGAAAACGAAAACAGTCCAACAAGTCCTTCCCCCATCGGCCCCCCACATGGTGGGCGATGGCTTCAAAGTGCACAACTTCTTTCCAGGCGGAACCAAGATCGGCATCCATAGGATGAGCCCGTTCTTCCTGATGGACTACGGCGCCAAAACCGTGTTCCCGCCCAGCGACAGGCCCAGGGGCGTGGGCGCCCATCCGCATCGCGGCTTCGAAACGGTGACCATCGCCTATCATGGCCGGGTGTCCCATCACGACAGCGCGGGAAACAGCGGCCTGATCGGCGAAGGGGACGTCCAATGGATGACGGCCGGTTCCGGAATCCTCCACAAGGAGTACCATGAAAAGGAATTCAGCCGCGCGGGCGGACTGATGCAGATGGTGCAACTGTGGGTGAACCTTCCCGCCGCGCACAAAATGACGCCGCCGAAATACCAGGAGCTGACGCATGCGGGAATGGGCGTACATTCCCTGCCCGATGGCGCGGGAAAGGTCGAAGTGATCGCGGGAGAGTTCCGGGGAACCAAAGGCCCCGCCTCCACCTTCACTCCCGTGCATCTCTACAATGCGCATCTGAAAGCGGGCGCGACGGTGGATTTTTCCCTGCCGGAAAATTTCAACACCGCCATGCTGGTGATCGAAGGGGCGGTCACCGTCAACGGAACCGCCAAGGCTCCCGCGGACCACTTCGTCCTGTTCGCGAACGAAGGCGAGGCCGTCTCGATCCGGGCCGAAGAAAGCTCGGTTGTGCTGGTGCTGAGCGGTGAGCCCATCGACGAGCCCATCGCTTCCTACGGGCCCTTTGTGATGAATACCCAGAAGGAGATCATGCAAGCCGTCGAGGACTTCAATGGCGGCAAGTTCGGCTCCTTGGACGATTGACGAATGAAGCCCCGGGAAGACCCGGGGCTTCCGTCATATGATTCCCTTATTCTCCGCCCGCCGCCTGGGCTCCGGCCTTGGCCGGGAACGCAAGGTTGAAGACCAGCGTGATCAGCATGGCGATGACGCACCCCGCTATGACGCATCCAATCCTCTCCAAGGCGATTTTCCAGGAATTGTTCTGCTGCTCGTTGATCATGACGATGATCAGGGAGACCAGCGCCGATCGGATGGCATTGTTCAGCTTGAGCGCGGTGCCGACCGCGATGGTCGCGACTACGCCCACGCATAGCAAAAAGAGGTTCGGCCGGTGTGCCAGGTAAAGCAGCAGCCCGATCGATGAGCCGAGTATGTTGGCCGCCATTCTTTCGAAAGCCAGCTTGTTGGAATCGCCGCCGTCCGGCGCCAGGACCAGCAGGATGGAAATGATGCTCCAATAGAATTGATGCTGCGGGAAAAGCTTGTATAAGGCATAGCCTATGCAAAGACCGAGCACGCACTTGACGGCATACAAGGCCAGCCTTATCCGTTCCGGTTTGATTCCCGCTTTCATTCGGTTCCGTTCATTCAGGGAGGAACCGATGCAGGCAAGGGTTCGGTCAAGGCTCTCCCTTCACTCCGGTTTGGGACCCGGGTCCGCTCCGTCCGGGACGCCATTGATGTAGTACTTGGGCGCGGACTCGGAGATTTTCACGACGGAGGAGTCGCCGGCATTGTCCACCAGTTTGAAGTCCAGAACGTATTCTTCGCTCAGAACCTTCGACTGTTTTTTCGCATTCAGGCGGCTTCCGTATTCGAAACCATGGATCATGAGACTGTCCCGGGCCCGGAGCCGGATCTTCTTCTTGCCTTTGGGATTGAGCCGGATCCATTGCCCCTGCCCGCCTTTTCCGGCTTTGAAGAAGAACCGGGACGGGCCCACGCTCAGGGCGATTTCGTCCGAAGTCTGGAATCCGATGTTGCGCACGAAGGCGGACTCGACGATGACGGGCCTGGGCTTCCGATTCTTGAGCCAGAGCGAACTGCCGGGCTGGCCGGGATTGATCCATTCGGCTTGCGAAAACTCGACCGATTCGGAATCATGCAGGAAAACGAATATCGGGATCAGAAGCAATTTCAAATTCATGGCACTTTTTCTTTCGCGGGAAACCGTTCATTCCCCAAAAGTAATCATTCCGCATCCCCGGTCTCCACATTGGCGCCGCTGAGAATGATTCCGAAACCGGAGCGGCCGCGGATCTTGGCCAAAGCGTCGCCCAAGGCCTTCTGGCGGCGGTCCCCTTGGGATTCGAACAGGTCCACCTGACCGGTGTCCTGCTTGGGCTGGGGAACGGTGAGGGCGATGGAGCGGAGCGCCACGCGGCGCTGATAGAGGGCGCGGAAGAGTTCCCGGGCCTTGTCGGCCAGGATGCGGAACTCGTCGCTGCGGGGGCGGATGACGGCGGTCTTGCGCGCGGCCTTGCCGTCCGCGTAACGGATGGCCACCGTCAGCCTGTCGGCCTGCAGGGCCGCCTTGCGCAAATGGAAAACCAGCTTGTCGGCGGTGAGGCGGACTTTGCGGTCGAGCCCGTCGTCGTCGTTGATGTCTTCTTCGAGCACGGTTTCCGCCACGATGCCCCGATGCACTATGCGGACCTCCTCCAGGTCCAGGCCGCAGGCGAGCGTGTAGAGTTTCTCCCCTTCCCCGCCGAAGCGCGCCGCCAGGGCCGAGCGTCCCAGTCCGCGGATCTGGCCCACGGATGCGAGCGAATAGCGCCTGATGCGCTCGCGGCATTGCGGCGAAAGGCCCGGAAGGCATCCGGGGGGCAGCGGCGCGAGCGTTTCCGCCTCCTCGCCCGCGGGACAGAAACCGGTATCGGTCTTGCGCTCCAGGGCCAGGCGCGCCATCACCCGGGCCATCAGGCGCGTGCCTGCGGCGCCCACCGCCGCGTCCGTAAGGCCCGCGGAGAACAACGCATCCCGGCGGAGCTTGGCCGCCAGCGCTTCCGGCTGCAAGGCGCGCGCCGCCGGCGTACCGGTCATGTCGAGCAGGGCCCGGCCCCCGCGCACTTCGAACGCGGGCGTGTACCGGCCGCACAAGGCGCGCAACTCTTCGCCGAGCGCGGTTTCCCACGCTGCGTTCCGAAACTTGATTATCACGTGTGCGTACCGGGGAATGCGCCGCATCGCCGCCAAGGGCATACCCACGGACAAATCCGCCTCCCGGGCCGCGCGCGAGCATCCGATCACGAACGTCTTATGGCTTTCCGGATCCTGGTCCACTACCACGAAAGCCTTATCCTTGTACTTGCCGTCCCAGGCGGAGATGGCTTGGGCCGGGAAGTCCTCGACTTCCAAGGCCAGGAACAGGGAGGGCGGAGCGGGTTTGGTCATACTGCCCAAATGTACAGCTATTTTCCATCCTGATCAATCAGGAAAAAGGCCGGGTTCCGGGAAAAAATCAGGGATCTATCGAAAAGGCCCCGCTGTTGCCGTTGATGCCGGAGTTGAGGCGGCTGATGACCTTGACGAAATAATCCTGCCGGACCGGCAAACCCGAAGGCACCGTGAAAGCATAGGAACCCGTACCGGCGGTGAGATTGGCGATAACGGTCTGCACTATGCCGTCGCCGTTGTAGAGGAAGATGTCCACGCTACCGCGGATGCCCGCCGGATCGGTCCATTGGATGGCCAACGTTTCGCCGCCATGGACCACGGAAGCGGCGGCCGGAGCCGTGACCGTGTACTTGTAATCGGCGGGATCGACTTCCTTGATCTCGAATCCGTAGCTTCCGATATTGCCCGTACCCGAGGAGTAGGGTCCCACCGATACGGAATGAATCCCGGTCGCGGGACAGACCCAGGCGATGGCATTCACCGAATCCGCGCCGCCGACCTTGGAATTGGAAAGCAGAAAGGCCGTTCCCAGGCCGGAATACAAACGCATGGTGGTGGGCACGGCCGCTTCCGAAGTCGCCTGGATGAGATAGAGCATTTGCGCCTTCGCGTCGAAGCGCAGCCAATCCACGTCATGATAACTCAAGGACAGCTGCACCCGGCCGGAATTGGGAGCCACCGTCTTCGCGGCCGAAGAGGTATCGTTCGGTTCCAGCGTATCCGGCGCCATGCCGCTCACGGAGAAGAAAGAGCTGTGCCCGAATATCTGCACGTTGTAGCCGCTGGTCATGCGAAGGCGGTAGTTCCCGCCCGTAGCCAGGCCGGTCTGGATGGAGGCGGTGTAGGCGCCGTTGTTGGAGACGGAAGGCGCGACCGCTTGCACCAGGAGATTGTCGCGATAAAGCGCAATGGTGACGTAGGCCCCGAAGAGCAAGGTATCCGGAACCCAGGTTATGGGATAGGAATTGCCGGCGGCCCAGACCGTGGCCGTGTCCGGGGACGTGAACTTCACCGGGAAACCGGAAGAGGTGGAGTCGTAAGCGATGAGCCTGACCGAATAACTCCCCAGCGAGCCGCTCTGGTTGACTCGCAGGTAATACGGCCCTGAATAGGCGGAGGTGAAAGGCAAGGCGAATTGGGAGCCGCTCTGGGTGGCCACTTGGGTCCCGAGGGAATCCAGGATGTAGGCGTAGAGGTAGAAGGAAGCCGCCCCGCCGAAGGATGCGAGATATTTCTTCCCCTTCTCCGCGTCGATGCGGATCCAATCCTGATCGCCGGCCGTAAGGTTGCGGGACTGGGCGGCGCCGTCCAGGCCGATCGTCTTGGCCGCGCCTTTGGAATTGTCCGGCTCATAGGCATCCGGCGTGGCCCCGCTGATGGTGAAGAATGGGCTGTAAGCGTATATCTGCGAGCTGGAAGAAGTGGACATGCGGATGCGGTAACGATCGGATGTGGAGATGCCGCTCAGGATGCTGATGGGATATTCCCCGGTGTTGGGGGCGGAGGAACCGATGGATTGGACCTGGGTGGTATCGTTATAGAGCGACAGGTTCACGTAGGCTCCGTAATTCGCCGAGTCCGGGGTCCAGGCGACTTTGTAATTCGAACCCGCGGACCAGACGGTCTTGGCATCCGGGGAGGAAAAGGTGATCGGGAAAGCCGATTGCAGGGAATCGAATTCGGCGACGGAAACGGCGTACGGCCCGTAGCCTGAGGAGGAGGATCCGGAGGAAACGATCCGGACATGATATCGGCCCGCATAGGCGGGGGCGAGAATGATGGGCGTGACGGAGCCGGAGGATGAGCTGGTCACGTTGACTCCGGCGCTGTCGGTCACGTAGACATAGAGGGACAGGCTGGAATGGACGCTGATCAGGTATTTCTTGCCCGTAGCGGTAGCGAACCGCATCCAATCCGTATCCAGTTGAGTGAGCGTATGCTGCTGGGATTTGCCGTCGACGGCGATGGGCTTGGCCAGCTTGAGGCTGTCGTCTTTTTCATATTCGTCCGGATCCGTGCCCTTGACGCTGAAGTAGGCCGAGTAGGCGAAGATGCCTGGATCCGACACGCTCGCCAGCTTGATGCGATACCGGGAGGAAGTGGGGATTCCGCCAGCGACGGACCAGTTGGTGGAATCCGAGGTGGCGAGGGCGGAGGAACTCACGTTGCTGACCAGGGTGGAGTCGCGGTAGAGCGCGATGGAGACGTAGGTTCCGAGATTGCCCGTGACGGTCCAGGTGGTTTTGGAAGCGACGCCGGCGATCAGGGTATCGCCGCTGCGCGGGAACCCCACCGTGATCGACCCGTTGTACGTGGAGGCGATGCGGAAGGCCGGGCTCAGGGCCGAAATGCCCGGATCGACCGCGCTATAGACCCGGATATGGAAATCGTTTCCGGAACCCTGGGTGGATTTGGTGCCCGACCACGTGTAGGATCCCGTGTTGGAGGAGAAAGTGGTGATGGAACGGGAGAGGGATGTGTCCTTGTAGAGTTGGATGCCCACCGAGGTCCCGATGGCGCCGGTGGACTTCCATTGGATGGCATAGGCGGAGTCCATCTTGACCTCCGCATCGGCCGCGGGGGAAGTGACGGCGAGGCTGCCGGTGTAGCTGGAATAGACGGAGAACGATTGGCTATAGTCCCATTTGGCCGTATCCGCGGCGCAGGTGAACCGCAAGCGGTAGCCCGATCCGGATCCGAACAGGTATCCGCTCGTCGACTTGGCCAAGGGAACGTTCCAGGAGTAGGTGGTCGAACCGGCCGGCAGGTTTGCCAGGGTCGCCAGCATGCGGCTCCCCTGATACAGGGAAATGACGACCGCCGAAGACACCAAGGAATCGGAAACGCTCCAGTCCACCTTGTAGGTGGAATCCAGGAAGAGCCGGGAAACGGCGGATGGGGAGCTGACGAAGTAATAGCCGTGGTAGGTGTCTCCCGGCACGCCCGTCGCGCTCTTATCGCTCGAGAACAAGCAGCCCTGGATGGATACGGCGATGAGGACGCCGGCAATGATTGCCGCCGCCGCGCCTGGAAGAATTCTTTTGAATCTCATGTTCTGTTCCCGCGGTTCTGGTTGTAACAAATCTAATTATCCAATAATCGTTTCGAATCCGCCCGGGCCGCCTTGGTAGTATCTTTCCGGGAATGACGCCCGGCACGAAATGGAACCGCAGGTTACGCGCCGGAACAGCCATGGCGGCGTTCGCCATCGCGGCGCTGCGGATGCCGGCAGGGGCGCAGACCAGCTCTCCCCTGGCGTCCCATTGGGGAGCGTCCGACTATCCCGAATTCAAGCGGGGCTTCCAGTCCGGCATGACCTTTTTGTCCTTCACGGAATACGATTCGGAAGGCCGCCGTTTCGGGGAGACGCGCACGGACTCTTCCGCCGCGCCGCCCTATCCGGAATCCATGGGGTTCAACTTCCTGTCCCTGGCCTACGGAAACCACGTGAACTCCCGGTCCGCGGAATTGTCGAACATGATGTACCGCTATACCGCCTCCCTGGGATTGAACGCGGATCAATTCACGGAGTTCTACCAGAACGACGTCATCCACAAGGGCTATCGCGCCATCCCTCCCGTTCCCCGGGACCGCGTGAGGTGCGAGGATCCGCTCAGGCTTGGATGCGCGGAATTCGCCGTGGGCGGCGAGATCTTCTACCGGTTCACGAATATCGAATTGGAAGACAAACTGAAATTCTACAGTTCGAACTTCTTCGTGGGCGTGGGGACCTCCCTGGGATCCCCCCTGATGGAAGGATACGTGGAATTGGGGGTTTCCAAGCTTCCGACCCTGGTGACCACGGAATACCTGGGAATCAGGGTAGCGGGCATGATACGGGTGGGAGGCATCCTGCAAAGTCCCTTCCGGGATACCCGTTTCGACAAGCTCGCTCCGGGATATTATCTGGTCCAGGGCGGAATCGAAAGCATCCTGTTGGAAAAGATCTATCGGATCATCCTGAGCAACAACTTCACCTACCATTCCGGGCTTTTCGTGGACGACCAGGGCAGGGAGATCCGGGAACTGTTCTGGACCGTGGGCATCGACATCGATTCCTTCTACTTCGAAACCTTCAATGACATGCTGGGCGGAACCGACTTCGGGCCCACTTTCGGCGGGCGTTTCTACTGGGACATCGAAAAGCCGGGCCGGATCCTGGGCGCCATCGAAACCTTCGTCCAGAACCTGAACGGAAGCAGATGAGAACCTTCCTCGTGCTCGCCACGGCGCTTTTTTTCCAGGCCTGCGGCGCCGGTCTCTTCCACGGGGACCGCGTGACCGTGGACCGGGATTTCATCTACCTGGACGATCCGGTCTTCCTGCAAAGCAAAAGCGCGTATGGGCAGAGGAACCAGGGATTCTTTTCCTTCCAGCTCCCGATCTTTTTCAATGCCAACCCGCAGGATTCCCTGAGGTTCGGCCCGGGCGCCGTTTCCGTCGCGGCGGCGGCGCCGGTTTCTCCCCGGAGCGACTCGGCAGGTCCCGATGGCCGCGGACGGATATCCTGTCTGGTGGATACGGGCGGCATGCTCGCGGATCCGGCCGCCATCGGAAAGAGGTTCCAGGATTCCGGCCGGACCCTGGTGCTTTCGCCCGGGCGCGGCGGCAATGCCAAGGTCGATTTGAACTTCTATTGCAAGAGTTACGACCCGCCCTGGGGCAGGACGGACACATTGTTCCTGGCCTTCCGGAAAAACGCCGGAACGGAAGGATTCAAGGACGTCGCCATGTCCCTCCCGTTTCATGTAAGTTACCGTGGTCCGGTGGTTTCCATCATGGTGGGCCTCGGCCTGCTCTATCTGTTCACCCAGGCGGGTGTGTTGATCTCCGGGAGCTGAGGGATGCGCCGGGATGAACATCGGTTTCCAATTCCCGGGCCACGCACGTCATAGTCCTCATGGGCGAAGCGAATCCATTTCCGGCCGAAGCGGCGATTTCGGATAAGCGGAGGTTGCGCGGCCCGCTTATCGCTTTTTTCGCATTGATCCTGATCTTGTGCAATTTGGGTTCCATAACCGTAGCGGGGATTTCCTTTTACCAGCAACGCATTTCGCCGGTTCTGGGAATCCATTGCAGCTACGCCCATGCCATGAATGCGGAAAGCTGCAGCGCCTTCACGAAAAGAACCATCGCCGAACGCGGCATTTTCCGCGGGCTGCCTTTGGCCATGCAAAGATTCCGGGCTTGCGCGCGCACCGGAAAAGGAGATCTACCATGACTACGCAATCCACCGGCCTTAAATCCTGCCTGTCCGCGGTGAAGATCGCCAACGCGTTGATGTCCCTGGTGATCGCGTCCGTCTTCGGCGTGCTGCTTCTCGCCAGCCTGAATTGTTCCGCTCCCCTTGAGCCGGCGCCGGGCACCGCCCTGCTGCCCGAGGATTCCCTGGCCATCGCCTCCATCCTCAAGGCCAACAAACAGCCCTGGCCGAAGACGCTCGTTCCGGGGCGCAACGCCTCGGGCCGCGCCACCAGTCTCAATCTTTCTTTTTTCGGACTCGATACCATTCCGCCGTCCATCGGAGACCTTACGGCACTGACGGGGCTGGATTTGGGCAACAACCGGATCCACAGCCTTCCCCAGGAAGTGGAAGCCCTTACCGAACTCACCTATCTGAATCTCGGCAACAATCAACTCGCTTCGCTTCCCGATGGGTTCCGCATCGCCCATCTATACTATATCGATTTGACCCGGAACCGGATTTCCGCCCTGCCCACCAACGTGGACGTCACCGGTCTGACCGTATTGCTCCTCGACAGCAATCTGATCCATTCCCTGCCTCCCGATTTCAAATACCTGCAGGCTCTCACCACGCTGGGCCTGAGCGGCAATCTGCTGGACAGCCTTCCGTCCGACATAAACGTCCTGGGCGCCTTGAAGCGGCTGAATGTGTCCGGCAATGCGTTGCAAACGCTTCCGCCGGGCCTGATGGATTTGCAATTCGACTATCTCAATGTCGGGTCCAACCGGATCTGCTTCTCCGATGCGACCCATCCCGATTCGTCCGACGGGGCCATGGCCCTGTGGCTGGACGGCGTAGACAGGGATTGGCGCGCCACGCAGAAGTGCAAATGATCGACGGCTGATGGGCAGTATCTGACACTGGTTCAGGTTTACCAACCTCTTCTTGATGGCGCAGCCCGGGTTCTCCGCCACTGAAATCTTGAATCCAAGGCAAACGCGGCTGTTCTGAACTAACTTGGACCTGTTGAAAGAAAGCCTTGCGCGCGCCTTTGGAATGGGACACCATCAATGACTGGTATTCCCGGGTTCAGGCACACTTCAAGCAACCAAAATACCGCAATAACCGATAACGAAAGCGGATCGTGGTCAAGCAGCGATTCGAGGAACAAGCATGAAAATCAACCACATCCTTCTCTGCATTGTTGTTTGTTCGGGATGGGTCCATGGAAAAAAGGTTGCGGAAAATGATGCTCTCGATATCGGGCGCAGCTTCATAAGCCAAACCGGATCCGGCGCGCTCGGCAAAACGAACCATACCTCGATCGCCGCCGATTTGCGATTGATTTACACGGAACAATCCAGGCTACAAGGGAATGCGAAGACCTCGCCGCCGACGGCCCTCTATTACATCCTTAGCGCCAAATCAAAAGGATTTGTCATTGTCTCGGGAGATGACAATGTCGCTCCGATTCTGGCCTACTCGGATGAGTCCGGATTCGATCCGGGCAGGATTCCGCCGAATGCCGCCAAGTGGATGGAGGGTTACAAAACCCGAATCCGCCATATCCTCCGGAACAATATCCAGGCGACAAAGGGAATATCTGAGGATTGGAATAACCTGAGAGCCGGGCCCCTGGGGAAACGCTCGGCCCAATCCTCCGCCAACGGCGTTGATCCCTTGGTGAAGACGAAATGGAATCAAAGCCCTTATTACAATGAGTACGCCCCGGGGCTTGAGCCCGATCCCTCGGGCTGCGTGGCCACCGCAATGGTTCAGATCATGAAATACTGGAACTATCCCGCCAACGGCGCGGGGTTCCATTCATACAATCATGAAAAATACGGCACATTATCGGCGAATTTCGGGAACGACACCTATCTATGGGGCTCAATGCCCGACGTTGTCACAAGCCGGAATCCGGAGGTGGCGAAGATCATGCACGATGCCGGGATCAGCGTCGATATGCAATATGGGCCGGCGAACAGCGGGGGCAGCCGCGCCTGGGTGGTTAAATCCGACGGGGCGCAAAGCGCGGAAAATGCTTTGACAACCTATTTCAGCTACAAGAATACGCTCAAGGGAATAAAAAGAGCGTCCTATTCAAATGCCCAGTGGACGAGCAGTTTGAAGGGTGAGTTGGATGCTAGGCGGCCCGTATTATATGCGGGTTGGAGCGGCGCCGGCGGCGGGGGACATGCTTTTGTTTGTGACGGATACGATGCCAATGATTTTTTCCACTTCAATTGGGGGTGGGGCGGGGTGTATAACGGTTTTTTCTCCATCGATAACATGAAACCGGACGGTATCGGCACCGGAGGAGGGTCTGGCGAATATAACGATCTCCAACAAGCGATTATCGGCATCGAGCCGCCGGCCACCACGCTATCAACCGGCATGGCCCTTTATGCCCAAGTCACTCCGTCCGCCAGCGCCATTTACTATGGCGCCTCGTTCTCGGTATCGACAAACATCATCAACAACGGCAATGGGTCATTCAACGGTGATTTCTGCGCGGCCATTTTCGATGATTCTTCCAATTTCATCGACTATGTGGAAACGATAACGGGAGCCGTATTGGCGCCTGGGAATGTCTATCAAAACAACCTGGTGTTTTCGAACCCCGGGCTGTTCACCATTCTGCCGCAAAGGTGTACCATCGGCATTTTTTATCGGCCTACGGGCGGAGAATGGGTCGCGGTTTCCCCGGCCGGGTCGTACACCAATTTTGCGCCCCTTGACGTGGTGAATCCCAGTCCGATCGAAATGTATTCAAGCATGACAATCACGCCGGGCTCCGTTTTCACGCAAGGCACCCCCCTTTCCGTCAAAATGAACGTCCAAAATACCGGCTTAACCTCTTTTGTCGGCCAATACCAGCTCAACCTGTACAATCTGGACGGATCGTTTGCCGAGACGATAGGAACATACGATGAGAGCGCCGGTTTGGAACCGACCTTTGTCTATGGCGCTCCGTTCCTCAACTTCAGCTCGAACATCGGCACCGTGAATCCGGGGACCTATTTGCTGTGCGTCGTCTATAAAGAAACTTCAGCCGCTGAATGGACGATAGTAGGCTCATCCCATTATAAAAATCCCGTGAAAATAATCGTGCAAGAAGCCCCCATGACGGCGGATCGCTTTGAGCCGAATGACAAAACGGCACAGGCTCGCGACCTCCCCGTCCTCTTCTCCGGTAATGTGGCCACAATAACCACGACGGGGGCAAGCATCCACAACGGGACGGATTACGATTACTATCGGATGACCTTGCCGTCAAACGGGAACTATAAGATCAGCGCAAGACTTAGGGACACCGATGATGACGCGAATCCCCTTACTCTGGACGGATTATTTTCCTACTCCACGGATAGCAACTCATGGTCGGATGCATATGATGATGTGATGCCCGACAGCGTACTCCTCTTGCGCGGAGGGGTGGTGTTCTTCCAGGTAGCGCCTCTTTTTTCGGGCAGCACGGGTACTTACGCGCTTGAAATCAACGTTTCCATGAATGGTCTGGGTGTGAATAGGGATATTCTCGGACCCGGAACGTTCAAAATATTTCCCAATCCCGCCAAGGACTTTGTCGCCGTCAATCTGAACGGTTTCAACAAGAGAATCGACAAAATTGAAATATTGGATTTGCATGGAAAAACCGGTTTTTCCGAAACAAATCAACGCAGCGATAAATTGCTCATGGTACCCTTGAAGAATCTCGGCGAAGGGCAATATTACCTGCAATTGCATGCAGACCATAAAACCTATACGCAAAAATTCAAGATCGTCAAATGAGGACCGTACTCATTGCATTCCTGCTGCTGCTCGGATCTTGCCGGACAACCGGCGGGAAAATACAACCAAACGGAAGTGGAATGGAAAAAGCATCGGCCCAAACCGGATCCGGACCCAAAGCGCTGGTCTATAAAACAGCCGGCGATTATGATCGGCTTGTGCCGGTCGGCTTATCAGACGATAAATCCGGAATCGTTTCCTACCCTCACCCAACCGATGTCAGAATCGGAGATCAATACCCGACCCCGACCAAACTGGCTGAAGGCTATTTATTGGACAACAGGGGAATCGGGAAAAATGTCGCCTTCCTGAAACTGGCCTATGAGGATTATGGGAAACTCGAATCGACGCCATCCCTCAAGGAATTGTACGGTCTTATCATCGACAAATCCCCGCTGGTCGAGCTTTGGGATTGCGGTTACAAGGACTCAAGCGGCGATTTGAAGGGTAAGCTCAACAAAATAATCGAAGACGGGAAACTCGCGGACGCTTGCACCGCATTGAAATAGCTGCTCTTCCCACTACAGCCCGGCTTTCCTAGGCCGCCAGGGACTCCACGCCGTTGGCATAGGCGGGATAGTTCCTGAGGCCCTCGCTGAGCCGCCGCGAGGCGATTTCGAAATTGATCTGGTTGGGCAGCCATTTGACGACACGCACGTGCTCCGCTTCAACGGAATAGGTGCCCGAATCCTCACTGACCTTTCCCCATACCTCCAACAAATTGCCGCTGAACGGCACCTGCCCGGCCAGGACGTCGTTCCACCGATCCAGGGCTTTGGGCCAGAAGATCACGTCGACGCAACCCGTTTTATCGCCCAGGGTCAGGAATTTCATGTAATCGGAACCGCTCTCACGGACGATGGGATGCAAACGGTCGGTGACGGGGATGCCGAATACCTTGACATGGCGGCCCACGTGCGAGCCCAGATCGTCCGCGCGCACGGCGCCCACCGAAGCCTCATGATCCTCCACGATGTCGAGGAGGTTGGCGGAAAGGACATATCCCAGCATCTTCAGCTCATTCATGCATCTTTGCAACAAAGGATATTCCCGCAGGCGCGCGTTCGGCGTCACTCCGGAACCTCCCTCGCCCGGAGCCTGGGAAACCGCGGTCCCGGAAATGGAAGCCGCGGAAGCCGGGGCCGCGAAGAGATCCGCCTGCTCCGGACGGATCTTCCCATAGGCTGCGTCCAAAAGGTAAAGCAGTTCCGGCTGCGTCATTTTGAAGCCTCCGCAAGCGCCCGCCAGGATCAGGTTTTCCGCTTCACGCTTGTGCAGGGGCACCCGTTGCAGCAAATCGATCAGGTCCCGATATTCCCCGTTCTCCTCCCTTTCCTGGACCAATACCGTAAGGGCGGTGTCGCGGCAATCCCTTACGGGTATAAGGCCCGGCCGGATCCATTTGTCCTTGCCATGGTATTTGAGACGCGACTTGTTGACATCCAAGGGCAGGATACGCAGCCCCCAGCGCCGGGCCTCGTCCAGATAAACGTCGCGGGTATAGAATCCATGCCGGTTGCTGATGACGGAGGACAGGAACTGGGCCGGATAACGGGATTTGAGATGGGCGCATTGGAAAGACAGCTCCGCATAGCTGGCGCTGTGGGACTTGCAGAAGGAGAAGCCGGTGAAGGATGAGACTCGCTTCCACAATTCCTGGGCTTGCGCGTCGTTAAACGGCGGCCTATGCCTCTCCTTGTCTTTGCATCCCGCGATGAACTGCAGCCGGATCTCTTCCCACTCCTGCGTCGAAGGCGCCCCTTCGTGCTGGCTGTTCATCATCTTGCGGATGCGATCCGCGAGTTTGTAGGGCAAGCCAGCCACCTCATGGCAGATGCGGATGACATCCTCCTGGAAAGCGCATACGTCGTGAGTATCGCCCAGCAGCCCTTCCAGAGAAGGATGCACAAAGTCCCAATCCTTGATTTCGTCTTTCATTTTACGATGCCTTTCCACGAAGGTTTTACAATAAGCCGTGCCGGCGGGCCGGATGAGGCTGGAGGTGATGACGATTTCCGGGAAGGTCGCGGCCCTGGCCTTTTGATTGAGGCGAATCTGGGCCGGGCTTTCGATATAGAAGATGCCGCGGGTCTTGCCCGTCACCAGCATTTTGTGTACGGCCGGATCATCGAAGCATTTTTGCAAGTCCCACACTTCCGGGTCGGGCAATCGTTGTTCTTCGATCTGCCCCAAGGCATCGCGCAGTACCGACAAGGATCCGTTGCCGAGGAGATCGAACTTGATGAGACCCAGCTCATCGATGCCGTTGTGCATGTCCACCTGGGTGACGATGCGCCCTTCACCACCGCCATCCGCGCTCGAACGCGACCATTCGCAAGCCACATGCCGGCAGATGCGCTCATTGGTGACGATAAGGCCGCCGGGATGCTGGCCCAGAAAGCGGGGTTTTTTATGTATACGCTTTACCCACTCATGTATGTTCCGTATCCCCTTGTCATCCAAGCAAAGAGAATTCGTGTCGAAGCTGTCCAGCACCGCGGTCGCCTGCGCATCGGAGTATCCGAATACCTTCGCCACCTCCCGAAAGGCGGATTTGTAATTGAAGTGGTTGGTGGTGCACGTAATGGCCACCCGATCCCGTCCGAACCGTTTTACCATCCACTGCAACGCCAAGTCCCGCTCGTCCCAGCCGAAATCGAGATCGGCATCCGGAGGGGCGGCCCGGTCCTCGTTCAGGAAACGCTCGAAATAAAGTTTGAGGCCGATGGGATCGAGATTGCACACGCCCAAGTTGTAGAAGGTGATGGAGTTGGCGCCGCTGCCCCGCAGAATGGAACAGTCCCGGGCCCTTCGGAAGGGAGAGCCCAATTCCCCGCTGGCCCAATCACGCACCTCCTTGACCATGAGGAAGTAGGACGAATAACCCAGTTTGCCGATGACCTTCAGCTCTTTCTCCTGAATATCGCAAGCCTGGAGATAGTCCGGGCTGCCGCCGTAATTGGTTTCCAAACCCTGCCGCGTCAATTCCGCCAGATAGGTATCCGGCGTGTAGCCCTTCGGCACTTCGATCTCGGGCATGATCCATTTGTTCAGTTCCAGGCGCACGTCGCAGGCATCCGCTATGGCAACACTGTTGCGCAAGGCATCGGGCCTGTCCTGGAACAGCTCGTACATTTGCGCTTGGGAGGCGAACCAAGCGCCCTCGGGCGCGGTCTCCCCCTCCTTGAGCCGGGACAAGGTGGAATTGAGGTCGATGGCCCGCAAGATGCGATGCGTTTCGAAGTCGCGACGCTCCAGGAAGAAGCAATCATGGGCCGCCGTCACGGGCAGATCCTCCGCCAAGCATACAGCCTCGACCTCGCGGCTGCGAACCCGCGCCTGGGGGGAATTGCGCACCAATTCTCCGTATAGGCGGGGGCGATTCGGGCCAGAAGCCAGGATCTTGAGGCAGCGCGGAAAGGAGGTCAGGATGATGAGATCCTTCCATTCCCGCTCGAAGGCCTTGGCGAACGAGAAGGTCTTGGCGCCGAGTTGCCGCTGAGTGATCAGTTCGCAGATATCCCCATAACCCCCTGCATTCCGGGCCAGTAACACCACGGTTTCCCCGGGACGGGCGGCTTCGCTCAGCTCCACCCCGAGAATGGGATGGATGTCCTGGGCAAGGCATTCCTTGTAAAACAGGATGAGTCCGCTCATGCGGTTGGTATCGGTGAGGGCCAAGGCTTTCATACCCAGGAATTTGGCTTTTGCGACCAAGGCCTCGATGGGGGGAACGCCGGAAAGGAGCGAGAATTCGGAATGGACATGGAGATGGACGAAGGCTGAAGACACAGCCGCATCGACAAGGCCGGGGGGAGTGGATTTCAGGGGCAAGGCAGGCATACTGCACAAATGTACAGTATTTATTCGCCATGATTCAATCGAATTATGCCTATAATCGCGTAAGCCGACCAGGGGATTTGGGTTTGTAGAGGATTTTATAAGGGTCGGTAAAGGAGAACCTGACCTACCCCGGAAGAGTCATTCACAGTCACTGCATAAGAGTCTACATAAGACATACAGGTCCCGATATGAACGCGCAAAACAACCCCATCCTCCTCTTCGACGGCGTCTGCAATCTCTGCAACGGCTCCGTCCGCTTCATCCTGAAACGGGACCGCAAGCAGGCGTTCCGCTTCGCTCCCCTGCAGTCTGCGGCGGGACAGGCCTTGCTCGAACGCTTGGGACTGCCGAGGGACGGATTCCGCTCAGTGGTGCTCGTGGAGGGAGATCGCCATTACCAGCGATCCGCGGCCGCGCTCCGCATCCTGCGCGCGCTGGGCTGGCCGTACAAGGCGCTTTACGTCTTCATCCTCATCCCGCGTCCATTGCGCGATTTCGGGTACGACCTGATCGCCCGGAACCGGTACCGCGTTTTCGGACGGAGCGAAACCTGCATGGTCCCCACGCCGGAGATCCGGGAGCGGTTCCTTTCGTGATCGGAAAAGCCATCCCGCGCACCGTATGGACGCTGGGATTCGTCAGCCTGTTCATGGACGTTTCCTCGGAAATGGTCCACAGTCTGCTTCCCCTCTTTCTCATCACCGTGCTGGGGACCACCGCCACCCGCGTGGGCTTCATCGAAGGCATCGCGGAAGGCACGGCCCTGATCGTGAAGATATTTTCCGGCGCCCTCAGCGATTGGTTCCGCAACCGCAAGGCCCTGGCCGTGCTGGGATACGGTCTGGGAGCCGCCAGCAAACCCTTGTTCGCCCTTGCCGCGACCGCCAACCTGGTCTTCGCCGCCAGGCTGGTCGACCGCGTGGGCAAAGGGATCCGGGGCGCGCCCAGGGACGCGCTCATCGCGGACGTGACCTCCCCGGAAATCCGGGGGGCCGCATACGGATTGCGGCAATCCCTGGATACCGTGGGCGCCTTGTTGGGACCGGTGCTGGCGCTTGTCCTGATGAAAACCACGGGCGGAAACTTCCGCATGGTCTTCTGGCTGGCGGCGGCGCCGGGATTCCTGGCCGTGGCGTTACTGGCGGGCGGCGTCCGGGAACCGCGCCATCCGGATGCGGGCAAGCCGCGGACTTCCGGCAAAGCCCGCGCTCCGATCCTGATCGCGGACCTGAAAAGGCTCGGCGAGGCATTCTGGCTCGTAGTGACATTGGGGACGATATTGTCCCTGGCCCGCTTCAGCGAAGCGTTTCTGCTCATGCGCGGGCAATCCGCGGGCCTGGCGGCGGCGGATGCGCCTTTGCTGATGGTGGCGATGAACGTCGTGTATTTCGCGACGGCGTATCCCGTGGGTTACCTGTCCGACAAGGTTGGACGGGGCGGATTGCTGGCGGCGGGCATAATAGCCCTGGTGATCGCGGATTTGACGCTTGCGGCGGCCCGGGGCCCTTGGATGGCGGGAGCGGGCGCGGCGGTTTGGGGATTGCAGATGGGATTGACCCAAGGCATTTTCTCCGCCATGGTCGCGGGGGCGGCGCCCCCGGCCCTGCGGGGCACGGCCTTCGGGTTGTTCAACCTGGCCGGGGGAATCGCCACCATCGCGGCGAGCCTGCTGGCCGGGTCCGTATGGGACCGCATAGGGGCGCCGGCTACTTTCGAAATCGGAGCATGCATCGCTGGATCGGCGATGCTATTTTATCTGTTGCTGGGAAAACGGATGGGCCGTACGGCCTATTGAAACCGTCGTGAAAAAAGGAAAACCATGAAAACAGAATCCAACACCGTGCTCATCACCGGCGGCGCCTCCGGCATCGGTCTGGCGCTGGCGGAGAAATTCCTGCAGGCCGGAAACACCGTGATCGTCTGCGGCCGCCGGGAAGGCAAGCTCGCGGAAGCCAAAGCCAGGCTTCCCCGCCTGCATACGCGCGTCTGCGACGTGGCGGATCCGAAAGAGCGGGAAGCCCTGCGGGCTTGGGCCATCCGGGAATTTCCCGCGTTGAACGTGGTGGTCAACAACGCCGGCATCCAGCAGCGGATCGCCCTGCGGGAACCGCCCGCCTGGGAAAAACTGCGCGAGGAACTGGCCATCAACCTGGACGCGCCCATCCATCTCGCCGCGCTTTTCATCCCCCACCTGCTCACGCAAAAGGATCCGGCCATCGTGAACGTCACCTCCGGACTGGCCTTCTCCCCTTTGGCGAACACGCCCGTCTATTCCGCCACCAAGGCCGCGCTCCGGTCCTTCACGCTTTCCCTGCGCCATCAACTGACCGGCACGCCCATCTCCGTGGTGGAAATCATCCCGCCCGCGGTGGATACGGACCTGGGAGGAGTCGGCCTGCACACCTTCGGCGCGCCCCTGGGCGTGTTCATGGATTCCGTCTGGGAGCAATTGAAGAGCGGCAGCCAGGAAACCACCTACGGGTTCTCGGCGGAAAGCAGCCGGGCCGGACGGGAGCAATTGGATGCCATCTTCAAACGCATGAATCCGGTCCAGGCCTGAACCGGTTTTCCCATGGCTGCAAAAAAAAGCGTCCTTGCGAAACCGGAAGCCGAGCTCCGCAAAATCGGCATGTCCTTTCCCGAAACCACCGAGGATTTCCCCTGGGGCCATCGCGCTCTGAAGGTGAAAGGCAAAGCCTTCGTCTTCATGTCCCTCGAAGAGGACGTTCTCAGCCTTTCCGTCAAGCTCCCGGACTCCGCCGACTTCGCCCTGATGCAGCCCTTCGCCGCGCCCACGGGATATGGTCTGGGCAAAAGCGGATGGGTCACGGCCTCCTTCCATAAAAAAGACAAGGTTCCCGTGGAGCTGCTGCGCAATTGGATCCGGGAAAGCTATCTGGCCATCGCTCCGAAAAAGCTGGCCGCCTCGCTCCGGTAGGCCGTTCAAGCCGCGTCCCCGCGGCGATATCGATTACATCCCCGCTGTCATAAGCCCGATTGGCGGGATTTTCCGGCAGCGAGCCGCCGCTTTTCCCGCAAGACCGATAGTCCTATTTTGATCGCATGGGCCGGAAAGCCGGAAACCGGGTGGCGGGGCCCCTCCGTCTTCCCTGGAACCGGATGCATCGCCGGTCCTGAAACCAAGGAGCCCAAAATGGCCGAAGATCGCCCTCCTTATCACACTCTCGAAGACGATCCCGATTTGGTAAGGCCGCATGACCCCCGGGAAAGGAAAAAGATGGGCAAAGGCGGCTCCCGGCACGG
>JAQBPN010000093.1 GCA_028287505.1 Fibrobacterota bacterium
GCAATCTTTTAATTTAAGCCTAGCCCCGCGCATGGGGCCGAAAGGCGGGCGCCTATGGATAGCCTCACCCATACCATTCTGGTGGTGGATGATGAAGCGCACATCCGCGACTTCGCCCGCCACGTCCTGGAAAACCAGGGGTATAGCGTGCTCACCGCCAAGAACGGCGTGGAGGCCCTTCTCCTAGGCGAACATCATCCCGGACCCATCCGCGCCTTGATCACCGATCTCAACATGCCTCCCTATATGGGAGGGTGCGAGCTGGCTCAGGGAATGCGGCGCATGCGTCCGGGCCTGGCAGTCCTGTACATTTCCGGTTACCCCGCGGATGCGATGGTGCAGAGCGAAGTGCTCGAGGAGAAGGCGGATTTCCTGGCCAAGCCCTTTACCCCGGAAACCCTGGTCCGCAGGCTGAAAGCCTTGATCCGCCGCCAGGCGCCCGCGGCCATGGCCGCGCCGCGGAAAAACGATCGCGCCATCCTGCTGCTGGTTCCCGAGGGAAATCTGCGGAGCGGCATCGCTTCGCTCTTGCGCGTCGAAGGCCTGCAGGTCCTGGAGTCGCGCAATTTCCCGGAAGCCCTGATGATCTGCCAATGGCATGTCGGGTACATCGGATTGCTGCTGGCGGACCGCGACACCTTGGCCCGCCTGCCGTTGGAACTGACGGAGCGGCTGGGCCAGATGCGGCCGGAGATGCGCATCCTCTGCGCGGCGGCGGTTTCCTGGGCGGGAGAGCCCGACGAAGAGCGCATGCGCCGGGTCCTTGAGGAATGGGGATTGGAATTGACCGGCGGGGAATGAACCCGGTCAGCGCACGTGGAACCCCTGGAAGCCCTTGACCTCGCCGGTGGAGGCCTTGACGGCGTCCACATGCGAATGCGGCGGACCCTGGCGGCACCACTGCAGGAATTCATCCAGGCTTTCACGGACGCCTTCGGCCTCGGCGTAGACCGATCCGTCCTCTTCATTGCGGACGAAGCCGTGCAGACCCAGCCGGTTGGCTTCCGCCCGCGCGGAGGCGCGGAAGAAAACCCCCTGGACCCGGCCCGAGACGCGGATATCGTAGTGCAGTAACATGGCAGGTACCAAAATAGATAGCCGTCGCTTAACTTCCTAGATTTCCGGGGCATGACTGAAGCCGATAAGCCATGGGGCGCGTTCATCGAAAACGGACCGGGCGATTGGCAGGTTCTGCAACAGGATGCGGACGGCTACGCGCGCCTGCGGGCCTCGGGCCGCTGGGCTCCCAAGGAATCGATGGGCCTGCTGGGCGCTTCGGGCGGAACCGTGGAGTTGCGCTTGGTGCGGGAGGATTCCGGCGCGCCCGTAAGCGGGGATCTGGATTGGCGCGGGGCCGCCACGGGAGCCGATGGTGGCTGGAACGGGGAGTTGTATCCGGTTCCCGCGGGCGGACCGTATCGATTGGAGACGCGCTTCAATCCCAAGGGAAACAAGCTGGGCGAGTGGTCGCTCCGCGGGGACACGAGGCATTTCCTGGGAGTGGGGGATCTGTGGATCATCGCCGGGCAGAGCAACGCCAGCGGCTACGGGCGCGGCCCCTATGACGATGCCCCGGAACTGGGCCTGCACATGTTGCGGCACAACGGGACCTGGGCGCTGGCGGCCCATCCCCTCAGCGACGCCACCGCTTCCGTCTTCCCGGCCTCCCGGGAGACCTACAACACCGGCCATTCTCCCTTTCTGCATTTCGCGCGCGCCCTGAAACGCGAGCTGGGCCATCCCATCGCATTGCTGCCTGCCGCCCTGGGCGGATCGCCCCTTGAGGCCTGGCATCCCGGAACGGGTCCGCTCTTCGCCAATCTGAAAGCCATGGTGGCCAAGGCCGGGGGAAGGGTCAAAGGCATGATCTGGTATCAGGGGGAAACCGATACGGAGCCGGGGAAAGCCCACGACTATCTGGAACGGTTCCTGGCGTCCGCGGCCGGTTGGCGGGAGGGATTGGGCCATGCGGAACTTCCCATCCTCACGGTGCAGCTTGCGCGTTACCGGTCCGAAAAGCCGGGCGGCGAGGATCGGGAATGGTCCCAGGTCCGCGAGGCCCAGCGCCAAGCGGCCTTGAGGGACGCCCGCATCTGCGTAACGCCTGCGCTGGATCTGCCTTTGGACGATACCATCCATATCGGGACTTCCGGGAACATGACCTTGGGCGCGAGGCTGGCGCGGTGCGCCCTGGGCGCCGTTTACGGATCGGTTCCGGAAATCCGCGGCGCCCTGCCGGAGGGACGCGCCGGTACTCCCTTGGAATGGAAGGCTCCGGATCTTATCGAGGCGGCCTTGGAAGGCGGGCACGTGGTGCGCTTGCGCTTCGCTCCCGTGTTGAGCCGCCTGGAATCGCACGATCCCAAGGCGATGCCGTTCCGGGTGGAAGACGACGACGGTTTCGTCCCCGTGGAAAAAGCCATTTATTTCCATCGCGATTCGGTCAAGCTGTTCCTGGCAAAGGCGCCGCGGGGATCGGTGCGGGTGAGTTGCGGCTACGGGGAAAACCCGGATACCCTGCCCATGGACGTGGAACGGCAGATGCCCGTGCTGGCATTCCATGGGATTCCCGCGCCGGCCTGATTCCGCTTGCCTGTTTGTCTGAGTTGAAGAATATTCCCGAGTATAAAGGCGGTATGCGATGAAATGTCTCCCGGTAGGTTCCAGGATCCCCTTCTTCTCCGGACTGGCCGCGGCCGCCCTGCTCGGTCTGTGGGGCCGGCCCGTTTCAGCCGCCAAGGGCGACGTCCCCTCCGCCAAGGAAGAGTTGGCCGCGCGTATGGCCAGCGAAAGGAAAACCGTCGATCTTACCGTGTACAATGGCGGCACCTCGCTGGTGCGCGAGGAGAGGACCATCGGCCTGGCCAAAGGCGCCAACCGTGTGCAGGTGCCGGACATTCCCGCCACCATCGATCCCACCTCCCTGCATTTTTCCAGCCTGACCGATCCCGCGGGAGTGCGCGTGCTGGAACAGAACTACCAATACGATCTGGTGAACCAGGCCAAGCTGTTGGAAAAGTACCTGGGCCGACCGGTGGAGTTCCTGCGCCTGGATCCGGAAAAGAAAAAGGAATACACCGTAACCGGCAGGATCCTGGCGGTGGGCGGCAACCCGGAGCGGTACGGTGGAGAGAACGGAGAGGGCGGCGCCGCCAACCCGGGACTGGTGGCCGAGATTGGCGGCAAGATCGAATTGAATCCCGCGGGCCGCCTGGTGCTGCCGAGCCTGCCGGAAGGGTTGATCCTGAAACCGCAGCTGGAATGGATGCTGACATCCGCCAAGGAAGGCGAACAGCGCGCCGAGATCAGCTACCTGGCCGGCAGCATTTCCTGGAGCTGCGATTACGTGGCCCTGCTCAACAAGACCGACGACCGGCTCGATCTGACGGGATGGGTCACCTTGGTGAACAATTCAGGGACCGGATTCAGGAACGCGGGCCTCAAACTGGTCGCCGGAGACGTGAATATCGTGAGGCCGGAATACGATCAAAGCGCCAGATTGCGCAGTATGACGAAAATGGCCTCGGCGCCGGCGCCGCAATTCCAGCAGAGGGATTTGTTCGAATACAAGATTTACAGCCTGCAGCGGCGTACGGACGTGGCCAATAACGAGAGCAAGCAGATTGAACTCGTATCCGCCGTGAACGCGGCGGCGCACAAGCTTCTCATCTATGACGGCATGGATCAAAGTTGGCGCTATTGGGTCAACAGTCCCGACTATCGGAGCCAGCAGAATCTGGGGGAGCAGGGAAATCCCAAAGTGGGCGTCTACGTGACCTTCCGCAACGATGAAAAGTCCGGTCTGGGCATGCCCCTGCCCAAGGGAAAGGTGCGGGTCTACAAGAAGGACGAGGACGGCCGCGAGCAGTTCGTAGGCGAGGACCAGGTGGACCACACTCCCAAGGACGAGGAGATCCGCCTGTACCTGGGAAATGCTTTCGACGTGGTGGGCCAGCGCGCGCAAACGGACTTCCGCAGCCTGTCCGCGGGCCATGTGGTCGAGGAAAGCTTCGAAATCAAAGTGCGCAATCACAAGAAGTCCGAAGCCGAGGTGATGGTATACGAACACCCCTGGCGTTGGAGCCAATGGGAGATGGTGAAGTCCAGCGTCCCATTCGAGAAGGTGGATCAAACCACCATCCGCTTCCCCCTGAAGCTGGCCCAGGACAAGGAAAAGATCGTGACCTACACTATCCGCTACACCTGGTGAAAACTCCATGAAGCCGTCGTTACGGTGACGTCCCGGTAACCTTCCGGTCTCCCCTCCGGGGACCTCATGGGCTGAAAACCCCTGGCCACGGGGCCTCCAGGCCGCCTTCGAAATCAGGGGGAATTGCGGGGACGGCTTCCGCGGCCCCTTAAACGGGCCCCCGAGTTCCGCTGGTTCCCCAAAATACCGCTTCACAAAGCTTGCGGACTTTCCGCGGAATGCGGTATTCTAAGTATGCGCTCTTTGCCGAACAAGCACTGGAGGGGACATGAAACCGTCCGCCTTTTTCGTTTGCCTGATTGGACTGGCTCCCGCGGCATGGCCGTACGGAGACCGCTCGCACGACCCCATCTTCGGTAAATCCTGGGGCCTGCAAATCTACAGTCCCGCCTTTCTGGAAAACGGTTACATCCCCGGCAAATACACCTGCGACGGTGAGAACATAAGCCCGCCCCTGCATATCAAGGGCGTTACCAACAAGACGCTGAGCCTGGTGCTGATCATGGAGGACCCGGATGCCCTGGTGGGCGATTGGGTGCATTGGACCGTGTGGAACATGGATGCCAAAACCCGCGTCATCAGCGAAAACAGCATTCCGGACGGATCCGTGGAAGGCGATACGGATTACGAACTGCCGGCCTGGGCCGGGCCTTGTCCCCGCTGGGGCGTGCATCGTTACATCTTCAGGCTATATGCCCTGGACATCAAGCTGGCGCTGGCCTCGCGGGCGACCAAGGCCCAGCTGGATGGGGCCATCAAGGGCCACATCCTGGATCGCAGCGAACTGGTGGGGCTTTACGGCCGCGATCCGGAACGGGCCGCGAACGAGAATTGGATCGAGCGCAAAGTTTCGAATTGAACCGGCGGCGAGACGCCGTGGCGCCCGTTTTCGTTACTTGCCTTGCGGCAGCAAAAGCGCGCCTGAACGCGCGAAGATATCCTCGCCCACTCCCAATGCCTTTTTCAATGCGACATCCCGGTCCCAGGGATTGGTCTCGCGCGCGGCCGCGCGCAGGCGCGTGAAAGGCGCGCGCCAGGTATAATAGTAAGGCGACACCAGGGCGGTTTCGATCAGGGGGAAATCGGTTCCGTAGAGGAGGCGGCCTTTCACTTCCTTCCTGGGCAGGATCCGTTTCAGGTATCCCAATTTGTTGACCTGGGTCAGGGAAGAGATGTCCGCATACAGATTGGGATGGCGCGCCATCATGATGAGGGCCCGTTCCATGTTTTCCTGCTTGTGGCTTTTGCCGGGGGTGCCCACATGGGCTGCGATCACGGTCACGCCCAGGCTCAGGGGAAGCTCCAGCCGGAAGGGATCGCACAGGCTGTCCTTGGCCGCCAGGAATGAGTTCTCCGTGCCGGTATGCGTCAGCAGCGGCAGGCCCAGTTCCTTCAGGGCCAGGTAGAAAGGGATGTTCGCGCTGTCGGCGGGATCGATATCCATGATGGAGGGAATCCATTTGACCAGGACCGCTCCTTCGGCCTTGACCCGCCGCAATTCCTCCACGGCCCCCTTGCGTCCGGGGTTCACGCTGGCGCCGAAATAGAGATTGGCGTGCCTGCGCGCTTCCCCGGCCACGAAGGCATTGGGGATGTAAAGCTGGGTGCGGATCGTATCGAGCCCGCCCGCCGAGTCCGCCACTCCGTCCATGGCGAGCAGGACCGCTCCGCCCACGGTTTTCGATTCCGCCAGCTTCGCGGAAATCCGGTCCGGCACCAAGCCGTCTCCCTCGTCCATCAATTCCCGTTCGCTGACGCCGAAGGCTTTCAGATAGATGGGAAACTTGTAGCTCTCGCGCAGCTGCTTGGAGATGAAGCAGCCGCTGCCTTTTTCCCCGATGCCGGCGGTATGCACGTGGCAGTCCAGATATTTTCCGTTCAGGCCGAATGGTTTGCCGGCCGTAGCGGGACCGGTTGCAGGGGAGGGCGTGGCCGCGGGTAGTGCCGCCTCGGCCGTGTCCAAAGGGGCCGCCGCCGAGGCTGCCGGGGCCGGCGAGGCCGCGGAGGCCATCCAGGCGGCCGCAATGAACAGCAACCCGATGCGAATCCGTTTGGGCGTGTGCGCCATCAGCGGGACCTGCTTCACGAGGAAGAACCGACCTTGGCGCCGGAGGGTCCGGAGCCCCGGGTGGCGGCGGCTTTGGCGGCCGGCTTGGAAGCGGTTCCCGAGGGCGCGCCCAAAACCCGCCGCAAAACCGTCCCGGCGGCTTTCGGTTTTCCCAAGGCCAGGGCGTTTTCCCGCAGGGCGGCCAGCCGGCGCGGATTGGCGAGCAGATCCTTGACGCGGAATTCCAGGCCCGCGGAATCGTACGCCTTGAGGGCCGCTCCGTTTTCCAGGAGATAGTCCGCATTGCGTTCCTCCTGGCCGGGAATGGGATTGACCAGGATCATGGGAAGGCCCATGGCCAGGCATTCGGACGAAGTGAGACCGCCGGGTTTGGTGATGGCCAGATCGGCCGCCTTCATGATGCGTTCAATGGTGCGCGTGAAGCCCATGGGGAAGAGGCGGCCGGGATGGACTTGCGCCAGGCGGTTGAGATCCGCGAGCAGTTTCGCGTTCCGTCCCGCCATGGCGATCAACTGGAAATCGCCGGGCATGGCCAACAGGCGCGCCGCGGTCTGATCCAGGCCGCCCCCGCCGGTTCCGGCCCCCACGCCGGCCCCTCCGGCCATCAGGGCCAGGACGGGTTTGGCAGGGTCCAGGCCGAGTTCGCGGGCGCAGGCGGCTTTGTCGAGCCGGGACGAGAAAACCGGCATGATGGGGATACCCGTAACTTGTATGGTACTGGGGTCGACCCCTTTGTCCGCCATGCGCCACGCCACCTCTTCGCTGGCGGCGAAGTATCCGGCCAGGTGCGAATGGATCCACAGGCGATGGACGTCGAAATCCGTGACCTGGACCCAGACCGGCAGCTTGAATGCCCCCTTGCGGATTTTCCGGGACAGCAACTGGGCCGGAAGGAAATGCGTGCAGATGACGTGATCGGGATTGAGGTCCTTGAGCACCTTCATGAACTTCACGGTATTGAGGCGTTCCAGCGCCTTGCGAAGTCCTTCGGTCTTGGAATACTCGCGCGGGGGCTTATCGGTCCTGCCGTAGAGATATCCCCAGATTTCCGGATACCGTTCCACCACGTAGAGGAAGGAGTCCGCGTATACCTTGCGGAATACGGCCGGCACCCATTCCATCAGGTCCAGGTGGATGGCGTTGACGTCCGGGTAGGCTTCCGCGGCCTGGGCCCGCAGGGCTTCGGCCGCGCGGACATGGCCGGCTCCGGCCGATACGCTTAAGAGAACGAGGCTACGGGCGGGCACGGAGATCTCCTTTGTCGGCGCTGACGCGCCAGTGGCTCAGCCGGGGCTGTTTCCGGGCCCGCCGTTCTGGCCCGCCCGGTATGCGAATTCGACGTCTTCCATCTGCGGAACGTTCATCAATTGTTTCAGGACCGTGGGAAGGTCCTTGCCTTCGAACAGCAGGGCGTGCAAGCCTTCCAGGATGTGCATGCGGATCCCGAGTTGGGCCGCCTTCTCCTTGACGATGCGGATGGTGTTGATGCCTTCCGCCACCTCGCCGATCCTGGCCACGGCCTCTTCCAGGGTCGATCCCTGGCCTATCATCAGGCCCACGCGATAATTGCGCGATAGCGGGGACGTGCAGGTGGTGACCAGATCGCCCACGCCCGCAAGCCCGAGGAAGGTGAGGGGATTGGATCCCATCTTGTCCGCGAAGCGGCTCATTTCCGCCAGGCCGCGCGTGATCAGCATGCCGATGGTGTTGTCGCCCATCTTGAGGGAGGCCACCAGGCCCGTGGCGATAGCGTACACGTTCTTGAGAACGCCGCCCAGCTCCACGCCGTACACGTCCGAATTGCTGTAGACCCGGAAGTAGGGACCGGAGAGGACCTCCTGCACCTTCTGGATCACTTCCTCGTACCGGCTTGCGATCACGGTGCCGCTGGGCTTCTTGGCGGCGATCTCCTTGGCCAGATTGGGGCCGCTTATGGCGCCGATCTTGAGGCAGCAGGTTTCCTCCCGCAGGATTTCCGTCATCAATTTGAAAGAGTGGGCCTCTATGCCCTTGGTGGTGGAGACGAGGATCTGCCCTCCGTCCACCCAGTCGCCCAGCTTGCGGGCGATCTCGCGGAAATGCTGGCTGGGCACGGAAACGATCAGCAGCTTGGAGGAACGGGCCACTTTTTCCAGATCCCCGGTGGCGGTGATGTTGGCGCTCAGGCGGAGGCCCGGCAGGTACTTCGCGTTCTCGAACGTGGCATTGAAGCGATCCGCCGCCTCCGCGGTCCGGAACCACTGTAAAACGGGATGTCCCTTGGTGCCTACCATGTCCGCCAAGGCGCTGCCGAAGCTGCCGCCGCCGATGATGCCGATGGTTTCCATGCCCTTAGCCTTCGCTCCTTGTTTCCTGCGGTTTTTCCGATACCGGGTCTTCCGACACGGATTTGTCCAACACTTTGTCCAGCCCGTAATGATCCAGGCGGTTGCGGTAATAGTAGAGCAATTTCATGTTGTTCGTGTACACCCCGTCCGGACCCTGCAACAGCACTTCCTGATCGTGGAACGATCCGAAATGTTCCATGGCTTTGGCGAAGACGTCCGTCGCATTGCCCGTCCTGACTTCCGGGGCCAGCAGGATTTCGCCCTTGCTTTCCATGTCCCGGAGGCGGGCCAGCAGGATGGCCAACTCGGCGTGGACATCCCGGAGGGGCACCGAATGGTCCGGCCCGGCCGTGCGCAGCACGCGGTAGAGATCGTATTGGGGATTGCGGCGGCGCATCACGTTGAAGGCCGCGAATGCGGCGGTGTGCGTGCTCATGGCCACGTTGTTGCGGCGGTACGCGTCCAGGATGCTGCGGCCCAGTTCCCGCGTGTATTCCTGGTCCCGTTGCGGGTAGTGGACGGGTTTGCCGTCGTTCTCCACGTATTTGCGGCGATCGACCGGCCGGCCGTGGGCATCGCGGCTGACGCCGTTCCTGTCCACCCGGTTGCCGAACAGGTCCAGCGGTTCGCCGAAATGCAGCTGGATGCGCGAGTTCATGCTCTGCAGATTGCGCCAGAATTTGAGGACGCGCATGGGACGGCTGAAATCGCTTCGCACCCGGATGAAGCGGCTCTTGCCCGTTTCCTTAAGGAAGTCCTCGATCAGGGAACGGGCTTCCAGCACCAGGCCGCAAGAGACCGTGCAGGGAATGACGAACAGGTCCGGATTCGGTTTGCCCGCCAGCAGGTTGGACACGTACACGTTCACGCCGCAGCCTAGCAGCCCCAGCTTGATCTTCTGTTCCACCTCTCCGCTGCGGCTGCGCGTGCCGCCCGGGAAGAACAGGTTGTGCTGGCCCATTTCCATGGACAGGGTGGCGTAATGCTTGAGCGCGGTCTTGTAGATGCCGTTCTTCTTGCGGCGGTCGACCTTGTAGGCGCCCAGGTTGTTCAGGAAGAAGGAGATGACCGGGTTGCCGAACAGGTTCAGGCCGGCGCCGTATGTGAACGGGGGCAGACGCATCTGGTAGAGGCCGAGCCCTATCACCACGCTGTCCAGGTTGCTCACGTGGGTGGGGGTCATGATGAGGGTGGCGCGTCCGGCAAGCTCGCGGATGTGGTCCAGCGGGCCGCTGATGACCAGGTTCTCTTCCAGGTTGAGGCGCGTGCCCAGATACTTGAGCCAGGCGGCGGGCGAAAACCGGCTGAGCATGGCTTTCAGCCCCCAGGGGAGTACCTTCGCCGCTACCTTGTGGAGGACGGGGTTGAAGTACCCCATGATTTCGTCCACGTACATTCCGGCGATGCGTTCCAGGATGCGTTCGCGCTCGGCCTCGGAAACCCGGTGGAATTCATGGCCCACCTTGTTCCAGAAGCGCGCTTCCTCCCGGTCCTGTCGGGATCTGGCATTGCGAAGGCGTTCCTGCTCCTGATAGACGGCATCGTTGATGATGACTTCCAGGCTCATGTCCCTGGCCTTGCGGACCATTTCCAGATGGTCTTCCACGGTGCGCCGGATGACTTCGCTGCGCACGTGTTCGCGTTGTTCCCGGGTCAGGAGGAGCCCCACGTTGGCCGGCCGGCCAACGGAATCCGCGGACGGGGAGAGGGCGGCGGTATCAGGCAAAAAGCGCCTCCAGGTCGGCGACGTCCAGTTCGTCCAGACGGCGCACCACGCGGTGGGCTTTTTCCAGGACGGCGGATCCGTGCGTTCCCGCCACTCCCACAGCCTTCATGCCTCCCGCCAGGGCGGCCTCGACGCCCATGGGCGCATCTTCGAAGACGACGCAATCGGCGGGTTCCCGGCCGATCTTGGCCGCGGCCTTCAGGAAAACGTCCGGGTCCGGCTTGCCTTGGCGGACATCTTCCGCGGATACGATGGCGGTGAAGAATTCCGCCAACCCAAGGATGTCCAGGGACGTGGTGATGTTCAGCCGGTGGGTGGAGGAACCGATGACCCGGGGAATTCCCGCCGCCTGCAACCGCTCCAGGAAGGGCCGCACGCCGGGCAGGGGCTCCAGGCCGCGCTCGCGGATGACCTCGCGGTAAAGCACTTCCTTGCGCAGGGACAGCCGGCGGATCTCGCCTTCATCGTCGGTCCAATGCAGGATGCCCGGGATGATGACCTCGTTCTTCATGCCGAAGCCCTTGAGGAAATGGCCTTCGGGAAGGACGCGCCTCTCCTCGGCCGCCAGACGGTTCCAGCTTTCCTCGTGGTGGCGCGAGGAATCGATGACTACGCCGTCCCAATCGAAAATGGCGCCCAGGCGAGAT
Organism: Fibrobacterota bacterium; assembly: GCA_028287505.1. Classification (GTDB taxonomy): domain Bacteria; phylum Fibrobacterota; class Fibrobacteria; order UBA11236; family UBA11236; genus Chersky-265. The sequence continues at coordinate 10,979 of JAQBPN010000093.1, forward strand.
GCCCGGCCCGAATCGTCTTTGCCCAATTCCCTATCCCGGTTGGGGAAGGGTTAATTCTATTAAAAATGGGGGGGTTTCACCAATCGACTACATTTGGGAGGCAGGAGGCTTGCCGCATAAAAGATGGACTTTCCCAGGCCCCTGATCCCCGGCACCCTGCTCCGCCGCTACAAACGCTTCCTCGCGGATGTGCGTCTGGATTCGGGCGGGGAATCGACCATCCACTGCCCCAATCCCGGCCGCATGCTGGGATGCGCCCAGCCCGGCATGCGGGTCCTGATCAGCGAAAGCCCCAACGCCTCCCGGAAGCTGAAGCATACCCTGGAACTGGTGCACAACGGAGCTTGCTGGATCGGCGTCAATCCCTCCTTCGCCAATGCCGTGGCCGAAGAAGGCATCCGCGCGGGAGTGGTGCCGGAACTTGCCGGCTATTCCGGCCTCGCCCGGGAAGTGCGCCACGGCGAGACCACGCGCTTCGACTTTCTCCTGACCCGCGGCCAGGAGAAATGTTTCGTGGAGGTCAAGAGCGTCACCCTGGTCGGCCCGGATGGAATGAGCGCCTTTCCGGACGCGGTGACCGTCAGGGGGGTCAAACACATCCGCGAATTGCTGGCGGCCAAGGCCGAAGGGGACCGGGCCGTGTTGCTTTTCGTGGTCCAGCGCCCGGATGGGCTTTTGGGCTTCCGCGCGGCCGGGGAAATCGATCCGCTCTACGCGGAAACCCTCCGCGCGGCCCGGACCAAAGGGTTGGAGGTATATGCCCATTGGGCGGAGACGGGCCCAAACGGCATTACCCTCACGGACGTCCGGCTTCCCATCGGGAGCGGTTCATGAACATATCTTCAGGATAAATCCGACTCGGGCAAATCCCAAAAAACCAAATCCTTGGACTCGCCGGGCCGGTTGGGTGGCGGGATGTCACCGGAGCGGTTTGGGTCTGGTCGCGAGGTTCGCCAGGGCCAGGACGATGATGGCGCCAAGCACGGCCAAGGTCACCGAACCCGACAGGTCGCCGGTCTTGTTCGCAAAGGCCGCAAGCAGATAGCCGCCCAGGAAGGATCCGACCACTCCAATCACCATGTCCCCGGCCAACCCGAAGCGCCGGAACCCGGACAGCGCACCTGCCGAGTAACCGGCGATGGCGCCGACCGCCAGAAACCAAATGAATTCAAGCATAAACCCTCCGCTGTCCTTCCGCCCCTTTACTACTAAATAACCTTCCAACGCCGTCTCCCACTAGGCAAAGGCGAAAACCGCGTGGTAGAATGGGAATGCGACCCGTTGATTTCAGCTACCCGCACCCGGAGTTCGATATGCTTGCGATGAGGGAAGGACCGTACGACAGAAGGGCCTTGGACAGCCTGGAACGCACCGGCGGAGTGGCATTGATGGCCAAGGTCATCGATCAGTTCCTGGAAAAGGTCCCTTTGCGGATGGACGATGCCTGCGACCGCGGGCGCGCCGGGGATCTCAACGGCCTCGGCCGCGCGGTGCAATACATCGGGACGGCCGCCGGTAACGTGGGTGCTACGGAAATCAGCGACATGGCCGGCCGGATCAATAAGCTTGCGGAAGCCGGCGCCAAAGATATCGTGCTTCCCCTATTGTGCCAATTGGATGATATGCTTGGGCATGCGAAATCCTGGCTGCAAAAGGAAAAAAGCACATTCGGATACCGCGCCGGATGAATTTGATTTGACGCCCGAACATCCCTGCCGGCGTCCCTTGATGGCAAGGGGTGCCCTCCTCCCGGTCGGAACCAGTGGAAGATCTTAAAAAATGGTATAGAGCGGGCCTGGCCACCCGCATCGAGGCCCTCAAGGCCGCCCGGCGCGAGTTGGACGGCAGCCTTGAGCCCATCGAATCCGTGCGCCGCATCGCCCACACCCTGCGCGGAACCGGCGCCACCTACGGTTTCCCGGAAATCACCGAAAACGCCGCGGCCCTCGAGGATGCCACCGCCGAGGACTTTCCCCGCGCCCTGGAAAAACTCCTGGAGACCATCCAGGAAATCTGCGCCGTCTCGGAGATGGAGGACAAAGCGGGCATCCTTCTCATCGACGACGACCCTTACATCACCGATCTGCTCCGCACCGTGCTGGAGTCCTCCAACCGGGAAATCCTGATCGCCGCCACCGCCAAGGAAGCCGAAGCGGTGCTGGAAGAGAAGAAAGTCTCCCTGATCCTTCTGGACCTGATCCTTCCCGATACCGACGGCCGCAATTTCCTGGTCCGCCTCAAGGAAAAGCCCGCCACCGCCAACGTCCCCGTGATAGTGCTTTCCGCCAAGCTGGGGGCGCAGCCCAAAACCGAATGTTTCGCCCTGGGCGCGGACGCCTATTATGAAAAGCCCTTCGAGGTGGAGACCATCTGCGCGGCCGTATCCGCCTGGCTCTACCGCACGGAAGGCAACCTGCGCGAATCGCGCCGCGATCATCTGACCGGGCTGCCCAACCGTGCGGCCTTCCGGGAAGCCTACGCGCGCAACACCTCCCTGGCCAGCCGCCGGGGGGAACCGGTTTCCGCCGCCATCCTGGATCTGGACCGCTTCAAATACATCAACGATACCTTCGGCCACGCCGCCGGCGACGAGGTGCTGCGGCGCGCCTCCGCCATCATGACCGGCGCCCTGCGCAAATCCGATCTCCTGGCCCGCTGGGGCGGGGAGGAGTTCGTGGCCCTGTTTCCCAACACCGCCCTGGATGGCGCGGGCATGGCCGTGCGCAAGGCCCTGGAGGCGTTGTCGGCCCAGACGTTCACGGCTTCCGGAGGCCGTACCTTTCACGTTACCTTTTCCGCCGGAGTCACGGAAATCGCCGCCGCCTGGACTGTGGAAGAGGCCATCGCGGAAGCGGACAGGTTCCTGTACCTGGCCAAGGCCCAAGGCCGCAATTGCGTGCTCACTTCCACGGACAAGCCGGTCCATCTGCCCCGGTCCATCCTGCTGGCCGAAGGGGACGAAACCGTCGCCACCATCGTCAAGGGGCGGTTGGGTCGGGAAGGGTTCGGCATCAAGCACGTTTCCGACGGCGCGGCGGCGGTGGCAGCCGTGGCCACGGGCGCCTATTCCATGTGCATCCTGGACGCCAAACTGGCCGGATTGGACGGAATGCAGCTTTTGCCCAAGCTGCGCTCTACCCAGGCCACCGCAAACCTGCCCATTCTCCTGCTCACCTCCCTGGGCAAGGAAAAGGACATCGCCCGGGGATTCCAATTGGGAGCGGACGACTACCTGGTCAAGCCGTTTTCCCCCCTGGAACTGGTGGCCCGGGTGCGGAATATCCTGCGAAAAACCTGATCCCGGATTCCGGGATCCCTTTCAATACCGTTCCCTATTTGCATATACGCGCTCATACGCGCGTTCGTCGTTGCCCCCAGGTCCGCCCGTGGGATACAATTGGATGGGGCCGGATACGGTTCCGGTTCCTAAAGGGGGAGTGCTCCATGCCCGCGAAATGCCTCGATGCCGACGTCCTGTCCAAGATAAAGCAAGAACGATCGGAGGCGTTCCTGGTGAAACTCATCGACCTGTTCCTCAAGGATGGTCCCATGCGCATCCAGGAAGCCTGGGACGGAGGCAAGGCCAAGGATTTCAAGAAGGCGGCCCTGTCCGCCCACATCCTCCGCTGCCTGGCGGAAAACATCGGCGCCCTTTCCATCCGCGATCTCGCCGCGTCCGCTGAAATCTCGGCATCGGGAGGCAAGGAATCCGCGATCTTCCTCTCCAACATTCTGTTCGATCTGGAAATCGCCTTTGCCGAAACCCGGGCCTGCCTGTTGATAACCCGGCAGGGGATTTCGGAGAAAACCTGATGGCATTCCTCCGCGAGCAGGGTCCCTGGATCATTTCGATCCTGGCGGTGGCCCAATTCTGGCTCTGGTTCCTGCTCCGCAAATCCGCCGGGCGGAAACACATCGAATTATATGAAAGCGGCTCCGTTGAAATCGGCTTCGACGCCAACGGTCCCTTGCTGGCCTTGGCGGGCGTGTTGCGCCCGTTGGAAAAGGAGGTTTTCGTCCAATCGATGGAAGTGACCCTCATCTCCGACAGGGACAAGGCCAAGCGCGAATTCCGCTGGATTGCATTCAAGCCCAATTTCCTGCTTCCGCTGGCCGGCGCCAAAGCCTGGGAGATGCCCCATCCCTTCCTGGTTTCGCCGGGCGACACCCGGAAGTACAATGCCGTGTTCCATGACGTGGACGGATCGCGGCAAGTGAAGGGTATCCTGCAATCCTATTACCACCAATGGCGCGAGACGGAAAGGCGCATCCTGGAATGGCGCCAGCGCCGGGGCGGATCCGCCCCCTCGGGCGGCGCCGGATTCCCTCCCCCCGACAGCAAGAGCGATCACGAGGACCTGATCGGCGAGTTCAAGAAACAGGATGCTTGCGTGACCGCCTACACGGATCTGAACCAGAAATGCTATTGGGAACAGGGAAGTTACGGTCTCACCGTGAAAGTGGTGACGGAGGACGGAGCCGGGGATTTTTCCAAGACCTTCCGTTTCACCTTGGGAAAGCTGGATGCCAAACTACTGAAAGGCAATTGCGTGACCATGCTCGATGAACCCATCGCCGCGACCATGGGGCGGCCCCAGACCGCTTGCCAGGTTGTCCAAGCCGAATACGATTCGGGGACTCCGGCCCGCGGTCAGCAAGCCTGATTCGGCCTTTCCCCGAACCCCTCCATAGGCCCGTCAAATTTCCCGACGCTTCAACTTCCTTAATCGGGACATTAAGTACCGCGCGGGCCGCGCATGCAGGTTCACGGCGATCTCAAAGGATCGCTTGGCGGCATTTGTGACCATGGAGTATATTGATGGTATCGGGAATCAAAGCCCCGATATTCTCCAAGACCCGGAAGGACACAACTCCAACCAGGGCGGATAATCAGAATCCATCATTTTAAGGAAATCGGGCCATGCATCTGGGGTGCAGTGTCCGGAGGTGGCCATGAATCCGAAAACAATACAATGCGCCGCCCCACGCTTTTTGGCGCGAATCCGCCTGATCCAGGCCCTGATGCTGTCCTGCGGGGTGGCTTTTCTGGCCGGATGCCAGAAAGACGGGACCCCCAAGGCGGATGGCCGGCCTCAAGCTTCCCAAGCGGTCTACGATACCCTTTCCAGCCGGATCAAAACGGGGGAAAGCTTCAATTCCATCATCCATGACATGGGGCTCCCGGAATCGGAGTCGTCCCTGCTGCTTGCCGGCATCAAGGACAACTTCCGATTCAAGCTTTACGCGGGACAATCCTACAAGGTTATCTTTCAGGTTACGGTATCGGGCCGGGTACTGCATTCCTTCATCCTCGAGGATCGGTATTCGGAGCGCAAGCATGTGCTCGCCAGAACGGCCATGTCCGGCGATGCGGCGCTCTCCGCCGCTTCCGCCCCTTCCCCCGGCAATGCCGCTTTGCCGCGCGAGCCGGAAAACGTTCCGGCGAGCGCACGCCCGGCGAACCCATTCGCTTATGAAATCGTCGACATTCCCGTGCGCATGGACACCGTTGCGGTCAACGGAGTCCTCAGCTCCAATCTCTACGAGGCCTTCGTCTCCCGGGGCGAAACGGGCGCGCTCATCCAGCAGGTCACCAAGATCTTCGCCTGGGACCTGGACTTTTTCAAGGACCCGCGCGCGGGCGATGAGTTCAGCCTGCTGGTGGAGAAGAAGTTCGGGGAAGACGGCAGCTTCCGCGGCTACGGACAGGTGCTCTCCGCCAAATACGTGAACCGCGGCAAGGATTATTACGGCATCCTGTACAAGGGCTCCTATTTCAACCAGGACGGCCGCAGCATGGAAAAGATGCTGATGAAAGCCCCCCTCAATTTCGCCCACGTTTCTTCCGGCTTTTCCGCCGCCCGGCTGCATCCCGTGCTCGGCGTGGTCCGGCCCCATTGGGGCATAGACTATTGCGGTCCCAAGAACACCAAGATCCTGGCGGCCGGGGACGGCACGGTGGAGTATTCCAAGTGGGTCAACGGCTACGGGAAGACCATCAAGATCCGCCATAACGGCGTTTACAACACCTACTACGCGCATCTCAACGGATTCGCTTCCGGCGTAGGCTCCGGAAGGCGCGTCAAGCAGGGCGAGGTGATCGGATACATGGGTATGACCGGCCTGGCCACGGGCGTGCATCTGGATTACCGGGTGGAGTTCAACGGCAGGTACATCAATCCCGCCTCGCTCAAGATGGAATCCAAGCAAGGCGTGGAAAAGGTCGAGTGGAAGGAATTCTGCGACCACCGGGATTTGCTGCTGGCGCGCATGTCCACCTCCGAGTTCAAACATTTCGCCAGCGTCACGCCCAGCCGCGCGGATCAGGCCACCAAGGCCTTTTGAGTCAGACCAAGATCCCATTGAAGTGAATCGACGGAACGTGACTGTGGGCGCTCCGTTAGCGTGAGCCCGTCGGGCGTACGGGCTGCCCTCCGGAACCTATGCTCCGCCCCTCGGCGTCGGGCGTCGGGCGTTAAGAAAACCTGCTCCAAAGCTCTGCTGCGTCAAATCCGCACTTACTCAGTCCCGCAATTATTCGGATCACCTGGCTTCATCCCTGCTTGCCATTCTTTCCTGAATTGGCTCTATTTCCATGGGCGGAAGCATTCCGCCTTTCCGCTTCGGTCATTCCGGCCGGCGGATTCCCTTCCGGAGTCATCCATGCCCGCTGTCAAAAAAGCTTCCGCCCCCACCATCAAACCCGCCGCCAAGACCATCGTCAAAGCCAAGGCCGCTCCTTCCGCCCCGGCCACCGAGAGGTCGGCCTACGGGCCGCAACCCGGCGCCAAGGCCCCGGCATTCAAGCTGCAGGACGATTCCGGGAAAACCGTTTCCCTTTCGGACTTCAAGGGCAAAAAAGTCATCCTGTACTTCTATCCCAAGGACAGCACTCCCGGCTGCACTACCGAGTCTTGCGATTTCCGCGACAACGTGAACCGTTTCGCCAAATCCGGGGCCGCGGTTTTGGGCATAAGCGGGGATTCCGTGGAATCGCACAAGAAGTTCAAGGCCAAACATGGGCTCAACTTCCCTTTGATCAGCGACCCCGATCACAAGGCGTTGGAAGCCTACGGCGTCTGGCAGGAGAAATCCCTCTATGGCCGCAAGTTCATGGGCATCGTGCGCACCACCTACATCATTGATGAAGAGGGCCGGATCGCCAAAGTCTTTCCCAAGGTTAAGGTGAACGGCCACGTGGACGAAGTGCTGGCCTTCCTCAAATAGTCCGGCCGGGAGTCTCTCTCCCGCCCAGGAACCCGGAAAAGCCGCAGTCACGCCCCGATGGACAAGGAAAATGGGTGCCGGAACCACCCGCCTCACTCTATCTTATGGATGGACCGGGGCTTCCCGGGCGTGGGGACCCATTGGTTGAATCGGCGGCAAATTTCCCATTTTGCAAGCATGCTTTGCCTGCCGGGAAGCGGACCGTTTCCCGGTATTTCCGCATTTGCATGGCGGTGATGGCCCTGGGCGCGGGCGCGCTTTCGGCCCAGGAGTACCTCACCCTCAAGGCCACCCTTTTCGATCACGACTATGGCGACTTCGGGGAGTTTTCCGCGACCAATGTCACGGGCTGCAGCTACGATATCAACAAGTGGGCCACCGGCATGGTCAGGGACACCCTGATCTTCGATGCCGCCAGGGGCAAGAAGATCCCGCTCCGGGGAGCCGTGGACGGGTGTTCCAAAAGCCTGGAGAAATGGTTCGACCCCGCACAATCCCGCTCCGCTTCTTGCGGCAATATATTCCTGAGCAACGTGGGCCCGGCCGGCAACCCCGTCTGGAAAATGGATGACAGCGACTTCTTTCCCATGGACGGATCGAGCCGGCAGCGCACCTGGAAGCTTCCCGGCGGCGGCACGCTCGCCAACGACTACGCCTATTGCATGGAGATCAACGCGGCCATGACCTATCGGGGCGGGGAGTCCATGAAGTTCCACGGAGACGACGACGTGTGGGTCTACCTGGACAATCGCCTGGCCGTGGACGAAGGCGGCATCCACTTCGCCCTCGACGGCGAAACGCTCCTGGACTCCCTGCCTTTCCTGAAAGGCAAGCTCGGCAAGACCATGGACCTGGACATCTACTACTGCAGCCGCCAGCCCGCCACGGCCGTGTTCGGCATGGAAACGAATGTGGAGTTGAAGCCCCTGTCGGTGAAAAGCCTGCAGATAGTCGACAGCCTGGGCGCCAACATCACCAGCAAGGACATCATCACGGGCAAGACGAAACTGTGCGCGCGCCCCTTTTTCCAGGCGCCGGGGGAGGAGATGTGCGGCAACTACAAGCTGCCGCCCGACCTGAGCTTTCTCTCGGCGGATTGGGATCTCAACGGCCGCACTCTGTCCATGGACGGCGGCCAGGCCTGCCTGGATCTGGATCCTTCCATGTTTCCCAACAACACGCGCATCAATCTCACCGCCAAGGCGGAGGACCACAGCAGCCGCATTTCCCTCACCCTGTACCGGCTGGCCCGGCCCACCCGGGGAGTGCTGTCCGGGGATGGACGGGCGGAGGCCGTGGAGATGAAGTTGGATACCGCCGCGGGTCCCGCGCCGGACGGCCTGGAAATGCAATTCGATTTCGCGGGCCTGCACCGGTATGCTTGGGTGCGCCCGGACAGCGCGGACCCGTGGACCCTGACCGGCCGGCTGGGCGCCGACTATACGGGCCCCTTCGGCATCACGGGATTCGCGAACGTGCCCGCCTCAACGCGGCAGACCCTCTTCACACGCATTTCGGACCTGAGCGTGGATCTGCGCGACGGCGTGAGTCCGGTGCTTACGGGGGCGTGGTTCCGCTGGGGGACCATGAACGGACAGCCCGCCTATGTGGATTTGCAGGTCTCGGAAAGCCTGATGGGAACGGGGGATTCCATGCAAGCCGGCTTGATGTGGAAGCGCAAGGATGGTTCGCTTCCCAACCCGGCGGGAGCGATGGGCATGCGGATCCAGGCGGATCGGTATTTCCTTCCGCTACCGGAAGCGGCGACCGGAGGGTTGCTTCCCGGCGACAGCGTTTCCCTCTCCCCGGCGGCGAAGGATGGGAAAGGCAATCCCGCCGCGCCCCATTTCATTCCCTTGCTGTTTCCCCGTAACCTGGAAGAGACGGTGGGGCCGTTGCGCATCCGGGAAAATCCCGTCCACGGCGCATCCTTCAATCCGGAAGCCGGGATCCGGGCATTGGTTCCCGTTTCCGCGACCGGACAGCCCCTGGGGAACATCGATGCGGAACGCAAATGGACCGCCTCGCGCGGGCCCGTGCTGGAGTTCCCGGCCCTGGTCCCCATCTCCCGGATCCAACTCGCCTTCCACGATCATCTCGGGGCCTACGTGAACTCGGTCGACAGGGAAATCACCGCAGCGGAATGGGAGGCCATGCAGGCCGCCAGCCCCGGAGACACCACCTGGGTCCGTCTCATGTGGTATCCGGTTTCCCAAGCGGGAAGCCGCTTGGGCACGGGAGCCTACGTGGTGCAGGGCCGCATGTGGACCCGGGACGGCGCCGTGGTCAACGGCCCCGGCGGAGAGATGGTGCGGGTCAAGGGGGAAACCGTATTGGTGCGGCCGCGCCTGTTCGGCTATCTCAGGGATTGAGCGCGTTCACTCGACCCAGATGAGGTCCGCCTCGGACCAGTCCGACGGCAGGTACTCGGTTCCCGCGGTCAGGGAATCCGCCGCGGAATACACCTTGGCGTCCGCGGAGACGGCTTTCACTTCGTAACTCCCCACGGCCATGCGCGCCAGCACGAAAGACCCGTCGCTTTGGACCTGGGCCCAGTAGGGGGAGCCGGGGACGAATACGGATTGCAATCCCAACTCCAGGCCGTGCGCGCCGATGTTGCCGCGCTGATGGAGGACGGGGCCGGCCATGATCGGGCTCACCGCGAGGACGCCTTTGGTGTCGGCATGGACCAGGGTTCCGCCTGTCCGCCTCATCATGCTAAAGGCGCCTCCCGGTTTCCTGGCCATGAGAAAGTTTCCCAGGAATGCCTCGCCGTCGGGAGCGACGGTGTTCACATTGAATTCCACGGTGTCCTGGTTGGGCCAAGGCGTTCCCAGGGTTTGCGCCCGCACCATGGCGGACACCAGGGCCGAATCCCGGATGGTGACGGCGGTTCCCGCGGATACGTGTTGATCGATGATGGGCAGCGAATCCTTGGAAGGGATCTGGTAGCGCGCATAGATTCGGAGTTCGCCCGCGCCATAGGGCTTTTGCTGGTCATCCAGCAAGGACACCTGGATGGCGGGATTCTCCACGTCATCGTATCCGCCCGCAACTTGATCCTTCCTGGTGCAGAAGGTGCACAGCAGGGCGGCCAGGACCGATAAGGCGCGCGCGTTCATCAGGCCTTCCCGGATCCGTTTTCCCAATGCGGCAGGCGGTTGTTCGGAAAGAGTTGCATGCCCATGGTGTAGATCCTGTCTTCGCCCTTGTCCGCGCCCACCAGGGACTTCACTTCCTCCCGGAACACGCGGATTTTCTCCTTCAGGGCCTGGTAGCCCTGTTTGGAAATATACACCGTCATGGCGCTATATTCCCTGTCTTCCGGAGGCAAGTGGTTGAATACGTCCTGGGCCAGGCGCATCATTTCCAGAATGCGCAGCTTGCCGACGAAATCCTTGTTCTCGCGTTCCGTTTCGATGTTGGGATCGCGGAGGGCGAATCCGTTGGCGGTCCTGCTGATCATCCCCAGTTGCAGCAGCAGCTTGACGGCCTCTTCCACTTCCCGGGCCGGAACCTGGGGAAATACCTTCTTGCCGATGATGGCGGGGTTGGCCTCTTTCTGATCGATCCCGAAAAAGGCGCGGACGATGGTGTTCTGCCACTTGGAATAGTACTCGTAACCTTCCTTGTCGATGATACGCGCCTTGGACTTGCCGTGCTTGGCCAGTTGCGCGTAGAAGTGCTGCTTGCCTTCCGGGTCCTTGGATTGGTTGAACTGCACCAGCAACCCGAAATATTTGATCTCGTTGTTGGAAAGCTTCATGGCCTTGGCCAGGCGGAACTGCTTATCCAGGGTGAGATTGCGCTTTCCGGCGATCACCTTGGAGAAGAAGCTGGAATTGGAGAGCGGCAATCCCGCCTTGACCGCGAAGGCGCGCAATGAGAATTTCGCGTCGATGAGCCCGCGCGCCGTGAGGTAATCGGCGAGATACCTGCGGTAATCCAGGTACTCGAATACGGAAGGAGGGGCGGGTTGGATTTGCATGCCGGTTTTCCAAGTATACCACTTCGCCGCGGAATCCGCGGGCCGGGTTCAGGCCGCGAGTGCGGCCTTTTTGGCCTAACTATTCCGGTCCCGGCGGTCCCCGGTTCCCGGTTGCCACCCTAGATTCGGCATGGGCGTCCGACCACGTCCAAGGGGGAATTGCATCATGGCTCAAGGGCTGAAGATAGCGGTGATTTTGGGAATCTTAGGGATCGGTCTGGCGGCGAAGCCCGTTCGCGCCCAAGCGGACTATGTGCCCCCTTTGTCCGGGGCCGCCCTGTCCCAATGGCAGGTCCAAGGCGAATACTATGGAACCGTGGCGGGTGGAGGCAACCTGGGGGCCTGGCTCGTCGCCACCGGCAATGACAATTATACCGTGGTCTTTCTGCCGGGCGGCCTCTTGACCTTGCCCGGCCAGCCCTACGGGGGTTGGGTGCAAACCGGCTGGAACCGATCCACCTTCAGCGGCAGCGCGGCCTTGTCCGGGTCCACCTTTGCCGTCAATACCACCAGCAACTATAAGGCGACCTCCATTTCCGGTACCGGGGAAGCCCGCGTGATGGCGGGAACCACTCCCACCGGCGCCGCATTTTCCCTGAACCGCGTGGTGCGGAACAGCCCGACGCACAACATGAAACCCAAACCCGCCTGGGGCACCGCCAACATGTGGTTCGACTCCGCCACCGGCCAGGCCGACCTGGTGAAATGGGCGACCAAGGACAACACCGTCCAGCTCAGCCGCAAATGCCTTTATCGCGGCGTCCAGAGCGCCGCCTCCCATGGCGCCGGCCTGCTCCACATCGAGTTCCAGGGCTGCTTCAATCCCACCGCCACCGGACAGGGCCGGGCCAACAGCGGCGTCTATCTGCAAGGCCACTATGAAGCCCAGGTCCTGGATTCCTTCGGCAATGCCGGAGCCCTGGACGAGTATGGCGCGGTCTATACCGTGAAAGCGCCTTCCATCAACGCCGCCCTGCCGCCTTTGACCTGGCATACCTATGACATTTATTTCACGCCCCGCTCGTCCGGATCCGGAGGCGATGCGGCGGGCGCCGCGTTGATGACGATTTATGCGAACGGGGTGATGACTCAGGACGCCACCCCCGTCCCCAACGTGACCACGGCAGGCATAGGCGGCAACCTCCTGGTGCCTTCTCCCCTGTATCTGCAGAACCACGGCAACGAAGTGGTGTACAACAATATCTGGTTCATCCCCAACGCGACCGTGGCCTCGCTTCCTTATTCCACCATCATCGGCTCCGTGACCGGAATCCGGGACGGCGTCATCAAACCCCTGCATGGGGAAAAGTTCGGGAACGGGTTCGGACCCATGGGCCGGTTCGACTTGACCGGGCGGAGGATCCGGCATGACGGCGTCATCCTTTCCATCCTGCCCGCCTTCCCGGCGGACCCGGCCGCCCTTTGATGGGGATGGCGGCGCGCGTCCCCTTGAAGTTCCAGCACCTTAAGACGAGGAAACCGATGTCCATACGATTTTCAGCCGTAATCGCATTGCTGTTCCTGGCGGTTCAGGGCCTGATGGCCGAAGAGACCGCGTCCAGGCTCGCGCCCCTGAAGATTTTCGCCAATTGGGAAGCCGCCGAAATCGAAAGCTTCGTTCCCGATCCCGGGTCCACGCCTTCCGGCTATTTCCGCGAAATCTCCAGCGCGAGTTCGGTCTGGCTTCTGGAAGAAGCGAGGCTGTCCGACAACGGCAAATTCTTCGCGGGGGTGGGGGGATTCTACTTCTTCATCCTCCCTTCCAAGAGCAACCAATACAGCATCGGACAGCGTTCCGCATTCGCCTTTACGGATCTGCACGCCGAATTCGAATATTGGCGCCGGGAAAACGGGGGCCATGGGCTGTTGCTGAAGGCCGGCGTATTCCCCTTCAAATACAATGAGAATGCCAAGAACCTGGGCGAATACATGTTCCGGACCTATACCTATCCCACCGTGATTTTCACCGGCGGACTGACCCGCGTCAACGGCGCCTCGGCGCAACTGGGCGGGTTCGATTTGAATACCGTCCTGGGAGGACTGACCAACGATCTGTTGGTGACGGTCAAGACCGATCAGATCCCTTCGGCGAGCCTGAGCCTGACGGAAATGGCGTCCTATTCCATCGGCGGCATCCTCACCCTGGGCGCGGGCGTGATGCTGGACAATTTCTACGACCCCAGCAAGATAGCGGACGGGAAGTACGATGTGAAGGATTTCGACCTTTACTACACGCTCAAGGACGGTACCCGCAAGATGAAAACCCCGCAGAACCCCACGGACATCCCCTATGATCCGGCCGTGGACTCGGCCGTGGATTCCACGCGCCTGACCTTCAAGGGCCAGAAGGTCATGGTCCGCGGTTCCCTGGACTTCGGCAAGCTGATCGCCAGCCCCATGCTTTCGGAAAAGGATCTGCGTCTCTACTTCGAAGGCATCCTGCTGGGAGTGGAGAACCGTCCCTTCTACTACACCAAGATGGCGGACAGAATGGTCTATTCCATCGGGTTCAATTTCCCCACCTTCCGGATCCTGGACGTCCTCGCCGCCGAGTGGGAGTATTGCTCCAACCCGTATCCCAACGATGCGGGCAATGCGTCTCTCAATCTTTCTCCCACCCCGAACCCCACCGGCAGGGAAATGAACGGGGACAACGTCAAATGGACGTTGTACGCGCAGAAGATCATCAATCCGGGTTTCACCCTTTCCGGGCAGGTGGCGAACGATCATATGCGCATGGTGGATTATTTCGGACACATCAACGACCGGGCCGTGATGCCGGTGCGCAAGAACTGGTATTGGTGCGTCCAGATGGGATTCGCCATCTGAATGCAATCCGTCGGGCAGGCGGACAATGGGGGAGAGAGCATGATACGAGCGACTGATAAAAAATGGAATCCGATCCTGGCGGTGGCGTTGGTCCTGGCATTCGGGCCGGGCAGCGCGTCCGTGTACGCTCTCGGCAACCTGCATCCTTATTTCACCATCAAGCATATCATGCCCGCCGAGCTGAACAATATCGGCGGCATAGGCGGGATAGGCCTGCTGCCCAACGGCGACGGCGCCATCTGCACCTGGGGCGGCAGCCAGCAGCCCGCGGGCACGTCCAGCAAGAGCAACGGAGAGGTCTGGATCATCCCCAATCTGGCGAGCGGCGCGCCCGGCACCCCCGTGCGCGTGGCCACGGGAATGCGCGAACCCCTCGGCGTGGCCGTGGTGGGATCCGATTTCTTCGTCATGGAAAAGCCGCGCATCGCCAAGTTCGCCGGATCGGGCTCCACCTGGACCAAGTCCACGCTTTGGAGCCTGCCCACCACCTGGTACAACGATGATCAATGGCATCATTTCTCATTCAACCTGGTGGTCCGCGACAATGCCTTCTGGTTCACCACCGGCACGGCATACGATTACGATCCCAACGATCCGCTCCAGCGCGGCGCTTTGATCAAAGTCCCTTTGGCCGGAGGGAGCTTTACCCAGCTCGCCCGCGGCCTCCGCAATACCAATGGCGTCGGCATAGGACCGGACGGTGAATTCTTCGTGCCGGAAAACCAAGGCCATTGGAAACCCGCCGACGCGCTCTACCACATTCCCACCGCCAACGTGCCCACCAACGGCCGTTTTTTCGGTTTCCGCACGAATGCCAACAACGCCTGCGGCACCACGCCTCCCTCCGTTACGGGGATCAGTTGCTCCAACGATCAGGAATATCCCCCCGCCATCTGGATTCCCTACGGCGGCTTCAGCAATTCCCCTACGCGGCCAATCCTGATCAAGGCAGGTCCCTATGCGGGACAGATGATCTCCGGAGACGTATTCCATGGCGGGACGCTGCGTTATTTCCTGGAGAAGGTGAACGGTGAATACCAGGGCGCGGCTTTCGCTTTCATGACCGCGGGAAGCGGCGGCGTCAATTTCGGCATCAACCAATTCCTGTACACCCCCGGCGGATCCCTGCTGGTGGCGGGCATCGGGGGGGGAACCTGCAATCTGGGCGGGTCCGGAAACTGGAACTGGAACGGTACCTGCAGGGGGCTGGATCTGTTGACTCCCACCGACAAGGCGCCTTTCGAAATCCTGGCGGTGCGTTCCCTTCCCAACGGGTTCGACGTGGAGTTGACGCAACCGGCGGGCGCCTCCGCCGGAGACAAGGCCAATTGGAAGGTGAAGACCACCGTGTTCACTCCGGTTCAGGCCTATGGCGGCGACGCCAATGGTTCCGACAACGACGTCACCGTGGAGGTGTCCTCGGCCACGTTGAGCCAGGATGGAAAACATGTCCGCCTGCAACTGGCCAGCCTGGAAACCCGCAGGATGTATGCCATCACCATGAACAATGTGACGAGCACCACGGCGGAACAACCCTATACCAATGTGGCTTACTACACCTTGAACAATGTGGGCCCCGCCACGGCCATCGGGCCGGTGGGGGACTTCCAAAAGCGGGTGCGTTCCACCGTGCAGGCCGGCCGGGTTTCCATCGAGTTGCCCTTCCAGGGCGGCTATCAGGTGGCCTTGCTCAGACTGGACGGCGGGAAGGTGGCCGAGGCTAGGGGGGACCGTCCGGGAACCCTGACGACCGGCAAGCTGACGCCCGGGATTTACCTGCTGTCGGGAACCGCCGCGGGCGCCGTTCTCAGGGAAAAAATCCGCGTGGAATGATCCTTCCCGCAACCCTCGGGAAAGCGCCGCAAAAAGCTCGTAATCCCCGTAAAATCAAGGGTTTCCGGCATGCTACCGGTTGTCCGGCGGTCGGTTTCGTGATATCTTCATACATGGACGGTTCCCATTCCCAAGGGGACCGACAAGGACGGCTGCGAGCGCGGCCGCATGCCCATGGAACCGGAAAACGCGAACAACCCTTCCCGTAACACGCAAGGTCCGGCCGTCTCCCCGGCCGGATTGGAAATCCCGCTTTATTTCAGCCGGGAAGATCGGCATCCGTTCGACACGGTGGAGTGGGAGCGCCGCGACGCCGTCATCGAAGACGAAGACGGCAGGATCATTTTCGAACAGCGCGGAGTGGAGTTCCCAAAGACGTGGTCCCAGTCCGCTTCCCAAATCGTGGCTTCGAAATACTTCCACGGTTCCGGGGAAAACCGCGAACATTCCCTGAAGCAATTGATCTCCCGCGTGGCGGAAACCATCGCCGCCTGGGGGGAAAAGGGAGGATACTTCTCCTCCCTGTCCACGCTGCATTTCCGCCATGAACTCATGCATCTCCTGCTCGACCAGAAGATGGCTTTCAATTCCCCCGTGTGGTTCAACGTGGGCATCGAATCCAAGCCCCAGTGCTCCGCATGTTTCATCAACGGGGTGGAAGACAACATGGACAGCATCCTGGAGCTGGTGCGCACCGAAGGCCGCCTGTTCAAGTACGGCTCGGGTACCGGCACCAATTTCTCCCGCCTGCGTTCCAGCCGGGAAAGGCTGTCCGGCGGCGGCACCGCCTCCGGCCCGGTCTCTTTCATGCGCGGCTTCGACAGTTTCGCGGGCGTGATCAAATCCGGGGGCAAGACGCGCCGCGCCGCCAAGATGGTGATCCTGGACGCCGATCATCCCGATATCCTCGCCTTCATCCGCAGCAAAGCGGTGGAGGAAGCCAAGGCGCGCGCCCTGATCGACGCGGGGTATTCCGGCGGCTTCAACGAAGCGGGCGGCGCCTACGATTCCATCCAATTCCAGAACGCCAACCATTCCGTGCGGGTCAAGGACGGGTTCATGCGCGCGGCGCAGGCGGGCGGAGACTGGACCGTGCACGGCCGCGTGGACGGGAGCCCCATGGGCACCTTCAAGGCCGCCGATCTGCTCAAGGAAATGGCCGAGGCCGCGTGGGCCTGCGGGGATCCGGGCCTCCAGTTCGACACTACCATCAACCGTTGGCATACCTGCCCGGAAAGCGGGCGCATCAACGCCAGCAACCCCTGTTCGGAATACATGTTCCTGGACGACTCGGCCTGCAACCTGGCGTCCCTCAACCTGATGCGCTTCCGCAAGCAACGCCCCGGGAGCGCCGAGGACGGGACCTTCGACGTTCCCGCCTTCCAGCAAGCCGTTGACATCACCTTGCTGGCCCAGGAAATCCTGGTCGACCAGGCCGGCTATCCCACCCCGGCCATCGCCCGCAATTCCCACGACTACCGGCCGCTGGGCCTGGGGTACGCCAATCTCGGCGCCTTGCTGATGGCCCGCGGGCTTCCTTACGACAGCGCCGAAGGCCGCAATTTCGCCGCCGCCATCACCGCCCTCATGCACGGCCGCGCCAACGCCATGTCCGCGCGCATAGCCGCCGCGCGCGGCCCGTTCGCCGGATTCCCGCCCAACCGCTCGGCCATGCTGCGCGTGATGGAAATGCACGCTTCCGCGGCGCGCTCGCTGGAGGCCACGGGAGTGCCCCGGGATCTGTCCCTGGCGGCGGGCCGGTCCTGGGAAGAGGCCGTATCCCTCGGGAAAGCCCACGGCTATCGTAACGCACAAGTTACCGTGCTTGCGCCCACAGGAACCATCGCCTTCATGATGGACTGCGACACCACCGGCGTGGAGCCGGACATCGCCCTGGTCAAGTTCAAGCGCTTGGTGGGCGGCGGGATGATGAAGATCGTGAACCGTTCCGTCCCGGAAGCTTTGCGGCGCCTGGGGTATGGCGAGGCCGAGATTTCGGAGATGATCGCGTACCTGGAAAGGAACGGCTCCCTGGAAGGGGCGCCGCATATCCGGGAGGCGCATCTTTCCGTGTTCGATTGCGCCTTCACGGCCCAGGGCGGCACCCGTTCCATCCAACCCATGGGCCACCTGCGCATGATGGCGGCGGTGCAGCCCTTCCTTTCCGGAGCCATATCCAAGACCGTGAACCTGCCCCAGGAAGCCACCGCCGAGGCGATCCGGGAGGTTTTCACCGAGGCCTGGAAGCTGGGGCTGAAGTCCGTGGCTGTCTACCGCGACGGATCCAAACGCACCCAGCCGCTTTCCGTTTCGCCGGCTGCCAGGGAAGCCAAGCCCGCGCGCCGCCGCCTGCCGGATGAACGCGAGGCCATCACCCACAAGTTCAGCATCGCCGGTCATGAAGGCTACGTGACGGTGGGCAAGTACGAAGACGGAAGCCCCGGCGAACTGTTCGTGGTCATGTCGAAGGAAGGCTCGGTGGTATCCGGCCTGCTGGACAGTTTCGCCACCGCGGTCTCCCTGGCCCTGCAATACGGCGTGCCCCTGAAGGTGTTGATCGACAAATTCAGCCACAGCCGCTATGAGCCGTCCGGATTCACCAACAATCCCCAGATCCGCATGGCCAAATCCATCACCGATTACATCTTCCGCTGGCTGGCCCTCAAGTTCATGCCCACGGAGGAGGGCCTGGCGGCGGTAGGGGATGGGGAAGACGCCATCTTGTCGGCGGGAAACCTTGCTCCCGGGTCCTTGCCGGCTCCGGTGGAGATGGATGCGCCCCCCTGCCCGGATTGCGGATCCATGATGATTCGGGCGGGCACCTGTTTCCGTTGCGGCAATTGCGGCGGCACCAGCGGCTGCTCGTAGGAGGCTTCCCCGGAAAAGTCCCACTTTTACTTATTCATTCCGCCGTTATGATTTTAACTTCTACCTCCATGTCCCATACCAACCGGCTCGCGCACGAATCCAGTCCCTATCTGTTGCAGCATGCGCACAATCCGGTGGATTGGTATGCCTGGGGCGACGAGGCCCTGGACCGGGCCAAGCGGGAGAACAAACTCCTCCTCATCAGCATCGGCTATTCCGCATGCCATTGGTGCCACGTCATGGAGCGCGAGTCCTTCGAAAGCGAAGAGACCGCCGCCATCATGAACGAACTCTTCGTCTGCATCAAGGTGGATCGGGAAGAGCGCCCGGACGTGGACCAGGTCTACATGAACGCAGTTCAGCTCATCAGCGGGCACGGGGGCTGGCCGTTGAATTGTTTCGCGCTGCCGGATGGGCGGCCCGTTTACGGCGGCACTTATTATCGCCCCGAACAATGGCGCGAGATCCTGCGCAGCCTGGCCGATCTGCACGCCAAGGAACCGGAAAAGGTGCTCCGCTATGCCGAACAGCTGACCAAGGGCGTGCGCCAGAGCGAATGGGTGGAAGCGGCGCCCGACTCCGCTTCTTTCACCCTGGCCGAGTTGGAGGCCATCTACAAACCCTGGCAGGCGCACTTCGACCGGAGCGAGGGGGGCATGAATCGGGCGCCCAAATTCCCCTTGCCCAACAATTACCAATTCATGTTGCGGTATTGGAAGGCCAGCGGCGACGCGACCGCGCTGGATCAGGTGCGGCTCACCCTGGACAAGATGGCGTTCGGCGGCATCTATGATCAGGTGGGCGGAGGGTTCGCGCGCTATTCGACCGACAGCCTTTGGAAGGTGCCGCATTTCGAAAAGATGCTGTACGACAACGGCCAACTGCTGGAACTGTACGCGGAGGCCTACCAGGCCACGGGCGATCCCCTGTATGCGCAGGTGGTGCGCGAGACCGCCGGATTCGTAGCCAGGGAATTGACCTCTCCGGAAGGGGCGTTCTATTCCGCCCTGGACGCGGACAGCGAAGGAGAAGAGGGCAAGTATTACGTTTGGAGCAAAGAGGAATTGGAGTCCATCCTTGGGGACGGCTTCCCCTTGTTCCGCGATGCCTACAACATCAATTCCATCGGGTTCTGGGAAGAGGGCAATTACATCCCCTTGCGCAAACGCAGGGATGCCGAGCTCGCCGCCGATCACGGCATGGGCGAAGCGGAGTTGCGTTCCCGCTTGGAGGCGGCCAAAGCGATGCTGCTGCCGATCCGGGAAAAGCGGATCCATCCCGGCCTGGACGACAAGACCCTGATCTCCTGGAACGCCTTGATGGCCAAAGGCTACGTGGCGGCCTACCGGGCCCTGGGTGACCCGGCTTATCTGGACGCCGCTGTGCGCAATCTGGGATTCCTGTTGGCCGCCGGCCGCCGGCCCGACGGCGGTCTCTTCCGCACCTACAAGGCTGGACCTGGCGACCAGAGCGACCACGGCGATCGCTTCGATCGCCGTGGTCGCTTTTCCATCAACGGCTTTTTGGAGGATTATGCCTTCATGGCGGAAGCCCTGGCCGCGTTGTACCAGGCCACTTTCCAGGAGCGGTGGCTGTCGGCCGCCAGGGAGTTGATCGAGTACGCCATCGCGCATTTCCGCGATCCCGTCTCCGGTCTGTTCTACTTCACTTCCGATCTGGACAAGCCCCTGGTGGCGCGCAAAATGGAAATCATGGACAACGTGACGCCGGCTTCCAATTCCAGCATGGCCAAGGCCCTGTTCGCCGTCGGCACCTGCTTCGGCGAGCAAAGCTGGTTGGATATGGCCGCCGCCATGTTGAACCAGGTGAAAGAGGAAATGCCCGCCTACGCTTCCGGCTACTCCAACTGGGGCATGCTCGCGCTCAACCTGGCCGCGCCCTTCCACGAAGTGGTCATCACCGGCCCGGACGCGGAAGCCAGGCGCAGGGAGATCGCCGGCCACTACCTGCCCAACACCCTGATGGCCGGTTCCGCGTCTCCCGGCTCCCTGCCTCTGCTTGCGGACCGTTTCGCCGCGGATCGCACCGCCATCTACGTTTGCCGCGACCGCACCTGCAAGCTTCCCGTGGCCACTGCCGCCGAAGCCCTGGCCCTGCTGCAAGCCGGTTGATCCCTTGGGCGCGCCCTCCAAAGAGGATCTCGCCACCCTGGATCTGCGCTCCGGCGACGGGTTCACCCTGCTCCGCGTCAAAGTGACCCCCAAAGCCTCCCGCAATGAAATCACCGGGGTGGCCGACGGGGTATTGCGGATCCGGATCCAGGCGCCACCCGTGGACGGAGCCGCCAACGACAAGGCCCGGGACTTCCTGGCCGGGGTGCTTGGACGGCCCCGCAGCGCGCTCCGCCTGGAAAAAGGCCAAACCTCCCGGGAGAAGACCTTCCGGATAGAGGGAATGGATCCGCAGTTGCTCCGCGACCGCCTGGCCGCCCCGGCCCCGTAAGGCTGTCCGCTTAAGTCCTTGATCTACCTGGAAATGCTTGGCGTCGTCGCGGGTTTCCCTTATCGGGAAGCGCGCGGGTATCCGCCGGATACCGTAACACGCAGGGGAAGCGCGCCGGCCGGTTCCGCGCGCGAATTAA
This sequence comes from Fibrobacterota bacterium, assembly GCA_028287505.1. Lineage (GTDB taxonomy): Bacteria > Fibrobacterota > Fibrobacteria > UBA11236 > UBA11236 > Chersky-265. The sequence continues at coordinate 32,326 of JAQBPN010000093.1, forward strand.
TCCCATGAAATTCAATGTCTTAGCCCATGTAGGCGATGTATGCGCGGTCGAAAACCCGATCGCTTACGGGTCAATGTCCACGGGGCCTGCAGGGGACGTTCCCTGCAAGCCCCGTCCCGCCGATGTTGCAGGGTGAAAGCTCCGGAGACCCTATGCCCCTAGGCTTGCAGCGTATCGCTTCGCGAGATATTTCATTTAGCGCTTTTCTTTTCGCGGCTTTGGAGGTATATAATGGGACCGAGATCGGATTTCCGGTTTCGCGAGATCGAAAACCGATCTCCAGATCCAACCATTGAAAGGAAAGCGCATGAACAAGCAAGAATTAGTGCAGGCTGTGCTGGAAGACAACAAGAGCGGCATCGAGACCAAGGCCGCCGCCGAACGCGCCGTCAACGCCGTATTGGGCGCCATCGAAACCGGAATCAAGAAGGACTCGGTTGTCCAGCTCATCGGCTTCGGCACTTTTTCCGTGAAGACTCGCGCCGCCCGCAAAGGCCGCAATCCCTCCACCGGCGCCGAGATCAAGATCAAGGCTTCCAAGACCGTGGGATTCAAGGCCGGCGTGGCCCTGAAGGAAACCGCCAAGAAGGCCAAAGCGAAGTAATTTTCGCATAGCCCGGGAGCGGACCTCCGGGTCCTCTCCGGCACAAAAGAGGCGGTCCTGCGGGCCGTCTCTTTTTGTTTCCAGGCGCGGCCAATCCTGTTAATTTGGAAGCATGAATCCCGCTCCCCTGCAAAACCCCTTGATAGTCGGCCGCCTGCCCTTTCTCGTCTGCGCCCCATTCTTTCATTCCAGCCTGCGCGGTGCGGATGGCATCCGTTTCGTGGACGGCGTGCCCAGTTTTCTCAACGGAGAACTCCAGGCCGGCCGCGCCGATTGCGCGCCCTCCTCCAGCTTTGAATACGGCCTGCACTACCGCGACTACAAGCTGTTTCCGGGCATCTCCACCTCCAGTACCATGGAGATGAAATCCGTGCTCTTCCTGTCCCAGGTCCCCTGGGAGGATCTGGAGGGCGCCCCGGTGGGGCTCTCCTCCGATTCGGCCACCTCCAACGTCCTCTTCCGGATCCTATGCGGCCGCCGCTTCGGGGTGAAGCCGCGGGTGCTTCCCGGCACCGGGGAAAGCGCCGTGGTCGAAGCCGTGGGCCGCGTGTTCATCGGCGACCGGGCCTTGCGTGAATCCCTTTCGGGAAAATGGAAGCACCGCTATGACCTCGCCGACGTCTGGGCCAGATGGCAGGAGCTGCCTTTCTCTTTCGGGCTGTGGATGGTGCGGCGGGAGGCGCTCGCGGAAAAGGCCGCTTTGGTGGCGAAGTTCCATCGCATCCTTCTGGATTCGCTGGCTTCCTTCCGGGCCGATATGGGGAAGGCCCTGGACGCGTGGACGGCCGTCTATCCTTCCGGCCTGCCGCGCCCCCTGATGCTGGGCTTCTACGAAACCGCCGATTACGGTTTCACGCCCAAGCACGCTCGATCGCTGGAGCTGTTCTACCGCTTGGCGGGCGAGGAAGGCTTCCTGGACGCGGCGCCCAAACTGGACTTCGTGGAAGTCTGAAAGCCCTCCACCGCGCGCATCACCAGTTCCCGCACTTCTTGGGGATGGGAAACCGTGATCAAATGGTTTTTCCCGGGTAGGAGGGTCAAAGTGGCCGGATCTCCCGCGGGCCGGATCAGCCAATCCCCGTCCGAGTGGATGTGGCGGAAATTCGCCGGCGGCTCGCATCCCGGCCATCCAAGGATCATCATGGGAAAAGTCTTCAGCAGCTTGGGCGGGAATTTGCCCATGATGTCCCCCAGCAGCGCCTGGCCTTCCGGGGAAAGCATGTTCTGCAAAGCCAGGATGCGCGGGATCATGGTGAAGATGATGCGGATGACGGGTTCCGGAACCCATCTCGCCAGGGGAGCCCACATCTTGAAGCGTTTCCGGATATGCCGGGGATGGGTGGTGGAGGCGATCAGGACCACACCGCTCACGTCCACGGCTTTCGCCATTTCCAACGCCAGCATGCCCCCCAGGGAGACGCCGCCGATGACGTCCCCGGCCGCCAACCCGATTTCCGAGGCCATTCTCAGGGCATATTGCCGCAGGGTCTCCCCCTTGAGGATGGGAATCAGGTCCAGGGTATGGTACGTCTCCCCGGGAAGATCCATGAAGTCGAAGGCGTGTTTGTCCAGAGCGAAGCCGGTGATGAGGAATACCCGCATGCTTATAATTTATAACCTTTTTTAGCTACATTTACCGATGACCGGGGGTGAGCATGCAATGCCGTGAATGTGGAGCTTCGATTGCCGCGGACATTTCGTTTTGTCCCACTTGCGGCACAAGGCAGGTGACGCCCGTTCAGGCGGCGCGGCTCAAGGATCCGGCCCAGGCCGGCCAGGCTCCGGCAATCCGTCCCCAGACCAAACCCTTGATATCCCAGGACCCGGCGCCCGCCAATGTCGGCGGATCGCCGCTTGCGGGACAGGGGGTCAAGACTCCCAAGTCCGCGCTGCCCCAAGCGGGGGAGACCTTCGCCAACCGGTACCGCGTGGAGAAATACCTGGGACTGGGCGCTCTCTGCAATTCCTACCTGTGCCGCGATCTGGGCGCCGGGAACCAGGAAGTCGTCCTCAAGGTCATGCACGCCCGCAAAGCCGCGGAGGCGGGTCTGGCGGACAGCTTTCTGTTCCTCGCCCAATCCGTGGCCAAATACGATCACAAAGGCATCGCCAAGATCTACGACAGCGGCCGGCATGAAGGCGCGCCCTATTACACCATGGAATGGGTGGGAGGGGTTCCGCTCCGTCTTTGGCTGATGGAGCGCCTCAATTTCGAGAACCGGGTATTGCCCGGCCTCGGCATCATCAGTTCCCTGCTCGATACGTTCGAGGCCATCCATGAACGCGGATGTTACGGGTGCGTCAAGCCCGAGAACGTTTTCATCACCCTCAACGGTCCCGTCATCACGGACTTCGGGGTGGTGGGGTTCCTGAGCCCGCAGGAGTTCGAATTCAATTCCTACGCGCGCCGTTACCTGCCCTATATGGCCCCGGAGCTCAGGCAGGATTGGAGCAATCTGCTTCCCCACAGCGACTACTACTCCATCGGGGCCATTCTCTACGAAATCCTCGTCGGCCGCGCTCCCGCGCCGCAGTTGCGCCTGCCTAGCGAGCTCAGCCGCATTTTCGGCATCGAAGCCGATGAGATCATCCTGAAGTCCATGGCGTCCAGGCCTCTCGATCGCTTCGGTACCGTCGAGGCCTTCAAGAATGCGGTGGTGTCCCTGCAGTCCTCGCTGCTGAATGCCCGGCCCCAGGAGGAGATCCCTGGTCTGCCGCCGTCCCTGAATGCCACCATGGCCCCGCAGGCCCATTCCGCCCTGGAAGTCAGTTCCGATATGCAGACCATCCACAATCCGGACGAAGCCTTCTCCGTTTCGGATTTCTCCCGCGGAGTCACGCCTCCCCCTCAACCTCCCGGCGCCGATGCGCCGGCCGGCGGCGCCAACCCCTGGATCCGTGAGAACTCCCCCGGCCGCGATGAAGCCGAGAGCCCCGGCCAGGATGAGGGTGAAAAAACCCTTTCCGCATTCGCCCGTCTGGGCGATCGGATCGTGGAAGAGGCGCATGCCCAACGTCGTTTCGCCCATTCCGCCCCGATGATTCCGGGCCGCTCGGATGGGGAAGTCTCACCCAACGCGGCGCCCGGCGCGGCCTGGGACGGCCCTCAGGGAGAAAGCGCTGTCCTGGCGGCGGTTGCGCCGGAAGAAGAAGCCTCGGAACCGGTCCCCGCATGGCTGTGGATTTCCCTGGCCCTGGCGGGATCCTGCATGGTCGTCCTTTCCGCCTATTTCGGCCTGCTCCACCCGAATTGAACCGGGCGGCCTGAACACACCGCATGGAAATCCGCATCGACGGGTCCGACGCAATGGCCCACGGGGAAACCCGAACCTTCGACTTCCCCCGTAATGGGCGTCCGGCCCAGGGATTCCTGATCCGGTACCATGCCGGTTTCCACGCCTATCTCAACCAATGTTGCCATTGGCCCGTGGCCTTGGATATGGGGGATGGCGATTTTTATTACGCCGCGGCCGATCGCATCATGTGCAAGACCCATGGGGCCGTCTACCAGCCGGATACCGGATACTGCGATTTCGGTCCCTGCGTCCGGTCCTCCCTGGATTCCTACCCGGTGCAGATCCACTCCGGTTACGTAATCATTACCGTCCCGGATTGACCGCTTGCCATCCGGCCGACGATAAGTTTGATTTCCGGGGATGAGAAAGCCAATCCTGTCCGTCCTCTTCGCATTGTCGCTGGCGGTCCTTTCCGCTTCTGCCGGGGACGCTCCGGGCAAAGTGGCCCCAGCCGGGAAAGCCTCGGGTGCTGAAGCCCCAGGCGGGAAACCCGGCATGCGCGCCTATATCTGCGACTCCGCCCTTTCCACGATCACGTTCAAGGCCATCCACCCTTTCGCCACGGTCCATGGAGTGTCCCACGCTCCCGCCTGCACAGTCTGGGTGAATCCGGATACCACGGAGTTCCTGGTTCATGCCAGCGCGCGGGCCCGCTCCTTCAAAACCGGAAACGGCTTGCGGGACTCCCACGCCATGAAGGCGGTGGAGGCGGACAAGTTCCCGTTGGTGACGTTCACCAGCAAAACGGTGAAGCCCAAGGACGGCAAGGTGGGGCCCTACTCCCTGGCGGGTGATCTGACTTTCCATGGGGAGACCCGCCCGATCGAGGCCGCGGCCAAACCGGAAATCAAGGACGGCAAGGCCGTGGTCCGCGGGTCGTTCCCCGTCAGCTTCAAGGAATACAAAGTGACGCCGCCCTCGCTTATGGGAGCCAAGGCCAGGGACACCCTCACCCTGTCCTTCGATCTGGTTTTCGATCTCTCCGGGGCCAAATAGTTTTAACTTGATCCCGCCCCGTCGGGTAAAAGGCAAACACCACCAAGGAGCCTCCACCATGTTCACCCCAGCTTTTTCCAGCGATGCGATGTTGAACCGCAAAAACCTGATGCCGGTGGTAAACCCGGACAAGTCGGGGAACCCGCTCCACCATCCCGCCCCCAAGGCGCCCCGGATCTTCGCGGACACGGCCACCCGTTCGGAAATCGAGCCGTTGTTCAAGGCCGGCATCATCAACGGCCTCACCACCAATCCTTCGCTGCTGAAAAAGGCGGGCGCCAAATCCTGGGATCATGCCAAGGAGATCATGAAGGAGCTCTGCAGCCTGCTGCGCCCTTTCCCGGTTTCGCTGGAACTGACCGAACTGGAGGAAGAGAAAATGGTCCGGCAGGCTGAGGAGCTTTCCGCGCTGGGGGACAATTCCGTGATCAAGGTTCCCGTGGGCGGCTATCGCGCCATCAGCCCTTCGGCCGATCCCTTTACGGGGCTGAAGGTCATCCGCCGCCTGTGGGAGCGCGGCATCAAGGTGAACACCACGCTGGTTTTCAATACCAACCAGGCCTTCTGGGCGGCCAACGCCGGCGCCAGCTATGTCAGCCCGTTCCTGGGCCGCTTGGCGGATTATGCCTACAAGCACGATACTCCCGAACGCAAGCCCGGCAACTCCCTCTACTGGGTGGAGGATCACAAGAACTCCAAGGGCGACCAGGTCATGCACAACACCGAATACGTGGCCTCGGGCGGCGCGGTGAAGGACGCGGGCGCGCGCCTCATCTTCGAGATCGCCACCGTCTTCGCCAACTACCAGATCAAGACGGAAATCCTGGCCGCAAGCTTCCGCAACCAGGTCCAACTGACCGAATGCCTGCTGGCGGGCGCCGATATCCTCACCGTGCCGGCCTCCGTGCTCAACACGGTGGCGGACCATCCCTTGAGCGATGAAGGAATGAAGGCCTTCGTGGAAGATTCGAAAGCCTTTGGCAAGTAACCAACTGAAAAGGCCCGGCCAAAGGCTCGCATTCGGCAAGTAACGAAAGCGGCGGGCCTATTCAGCGCCCGCCTGCTCCTTCAACGATTGGGGTATTCCTTTCGCTTGTCGGAATGTTCGCCCCGCACCGTTCCCCAAACCCCATCCTTGGGGAACTCATTGTTCCCGGGAGTATTGGACGAATCGGGTTGGTTCCGATCGGAAAACTCCGCGATCAGGTGATCGCCTTCCTCTTCCAGCGAATAATCGGTCTCCTGATTGGCGCCGTGCAGATGCCGTTCAATCAGATCCTGCGCTTCCGCCAAGGTCAAGTCCGCTCTGCTTATCCAGCCGATGCCGCTGCGTATCCCGTGAAAACGTTTTTCCTCTTCCATGGAGACTCCTTCGATGCCTCCATTCCATGCGAGGCCCGGAATGGAGGGCGGAACAATCGCCTTAGGGCCCTGATTTTAAAATAGGATTGCGGAGGGACGGGGAATAGCGGCCCGCTTTCGCGGCCGGAAGCCGGGACTACGGGCGGGCGGCGAGCCGGAGGACGACCCATCCCCAGCCCAGCAGAAAAGCGACTCCGCCCAAGGGGGTAATCGCGCCCAGGGACTTGATACCGGTCAGGGTCATGGCGTATAGGCTTCCCGAGAAAAGCAGTATCCCCACCGCGAAGAAACGGGCTCCCCAGCGGATATCGGCGCCGGAGACTTTGGCGAACAAGGCCAGCGCCAGCAGGACCAGGGCGTGGATCAGGTGATACAGGACTCCGGTATGCCAGACCGTCAGCATTTCCGGCGGTACCTTCGCTTTCAGGGCATGGGCTCCGAAGGCCCCCAGGCCCACTCCCAGAAACCCCAATCCGCCGGCAATCCGCAACCAATCCATGCCGCTAAAGGTACTCTCCATGCCAAGGACCCGCCAGGGTCAGCCTGTGCCCGGTAATTCGGGATGCCAGGCGCGGAATTGGGAATACCTTTCCGTTTCCCGGGACCGGGAGCCCTTTCTCCACCGCCTTCCGCCTACTATATTTTTGCGCCCACGGGTCCTCCCGTGCACTCACCCAAAATCGAGGTTCCGCATGTCCGGCAACATTGAAAGTGTCCTGAATGAAACCCGGAAATTCCCCCCGCCGGAAGCGTTCAGCAAAAAGGCGTCGATTTCATCCTGGGCCCAATACCAGGCCCTGCACGCGGAATCCATCAAGAATCCGGAAAAGTTCTGGGGCGAAGTGGCGGAAGATCTCCACTGGTTCAAGAAGTGGGACCGGGTGCGCAATTGGGACAATGCCCCGTTCGCAAAGTGGTTCGAAGGCGGCAAGACCAACATCTCCTACAATTGCCTGGACCGGCATCTCGATTCCTGGCGCAAAAACAAAGCCGCCATCATCTGGGAAGGCGAACCCGAGGGCGATCGCAAGGTGCTCACCTATTTGGAACTGCACCGCCAGGTCTGCAAGTTCGCCAACGTCCTCAAGGCCCAAGGCATCGGGTCCGGGGATTCCGTGGCCCTGTACATGCCCATGATCCCGGAACTCGCCATAGCCATGCTGGCCTGCGCCCGCATCGGCGCGGTGCATTCCATCATCTTCGGCGGCTTTTCCGCTCCCGCCCTGGTGGACCGCATCCATGACGCCTCCACCAAACTGGTCATCACCGCGGACGGGGGGTTCCGCCGCGGCAGCGTGCTCAAGCTCAAGGAGACCGTGGACGAGGCCCTGAAAAGCTGCCCCACCGTCAAGAGCGCCGTGGTGGTGAAGCGATCCGGAAACGCAGTCACCATGGCGGAAGGCCGCGACTTCTGGTGGGACGATCTGATGGCCAAGGCCGATGCCGTCTGCCCCGCTGCGGAACTGGATTCCGAGCATCCCCTGTACATTCTCTACACCTCCGGCAGCACCGGCAAGCCCAAGGGCATCCTGCATACCACCGGCGGCTACATGGTGGGCACCTATCTCACCACCAAACATATCTTCGATATCAAGGAAGAGGACACCTACTGGTGCACGGCCGATATCGGCTGGGTCACCGGACACAGCTACGTGGTCTACGGTCCTCTCGCCAACGGCGCCACCACCGTCATGTACGAAGGCGCGCCCAACGCCCCCGCCAACGATCGCTTCTGGGAGATCATCGAGCGTTACAAGGTGAACATCTTCTATACCGCTCCCACCGCCATCCGCTCCTTCATGAAATGGGGCGATGAGCATCCCAGGAAGCATGACCTGTCCTCCCTGCGCCTTTTGGGGTCGGTGGGAGAGCCCATCAATCCGGAAGCGTGGATGTGGTACCACGAGGTCATCGGCGGCAAGCGTTGCCCCATCGTGGACACCTGGTGGCAGACGGAAACCGGCGCCATCATGATTTCGCCTTTGCCGGGAGTCACGCCCACCAAACCCGGATCGGCCACCTTCCCCTTCCTGGGCGTGGACGTGGCCATCGTGAATGAAAAGGGAGAGGAATTGGGCGTGAACCAGGGAGGATTCCTGGTCATCAAGCAACCCTGGCCCTCCATGCTGCGCACCCTCTACGGCGCGGACGACCGCTACAAGGACGTCTACTGGAGCCGCTTCGCCAGGCAGGGCTGGTACCTGGCCGGGGACGGCGCCGTGCGCGACGCGGACGGCTACATCTGGATCCTGGGACGCATCGACGATGTGCTCAACGTGTCCGGACACCGCTTGTCCACCATGGAAGTGGAGAGCGCGTTGGTCGCCCATGAAGCCGTGGTGGAAGCCGCCGTGGTGGGCTTCAAGCACGACGTGAAGGGCGAAGGCGTCGCCGCGTTCGTGACCCTGGGCAGAGGCCACGAAAAAAGCCCGAAGGTTTCCGACGCCCTCAAGGCCCATGTCCGCAACATGATCGGCCCCCTCGCCATGCCCGACCAGATCCATTTCACCGACAGTCTGCCCAAGACGCGCTCCGGCAAGATCATGCGCCGCTTCCTGCGGGACGTGGCCAATGGAGTGGAGACCAAGGGAGACATGTCCACCTTGGAAGACTTGAATGTGTTGGCGAAGTTGAGAGCGGACGAGGAGTGAGCGGCTCGGAAACATGCCCCAAGGCATGTTTCCGACGCGAACGCCTTTCCAGAGGACCGACCCGACAGAGAGTACACACTGCCTCAACCTGTTTCATCTCCGGAAAGAATTCAGAAAACAACAAGGCCGGGGAGTCCATCCCCGGCCTTTTTCATTCCATTCGTACTGTCAATGTTGTGTTTCCGGATACAGGTTGAAGTTCACCGCGTATTCCCACCAATTGTTCAGGCGGTTGCTGTTGGCCGCGGTACCATCCGAGTAACGGCCGGTCACGCGGGGATAGTGCTGGAAATACCATTTCACGAAGCCCCGTTGGATCTCCCCGTCCTGGGCCATGGGAAGCCATTCGTTCTGGTTCATCAGGCGCCTGGTTGACGCGCCCTGAAGCAGGGGATAGTTGTACAACCAGTCGTCGGCCTGGGAGTAGTAGTTGTCAAAGGACCAATACACGTATTCCTGGGAATGGTTGACCAGGTTGGGTGGCCAGTGGATGACGCCCACGCCGGCCTGGCCCGGCAGATTGCCTTCCACCACGCTGAAGCGGTCCCAGATGTTGCGGATGACGGTGGGCTGGCGGCTGCCGCAACCCGCCGTGAAATCCGGCCACATGCAGCCATTGTAGGGAATGGGAGGAGGCGTGCCGAAGGCGTGGTCGCCCACCAGTTGTTCGGCGCGGTGGCCGAAGGCGTGTTCCGCAAGGCCCACGGTGCGTTCGTAGTTGAAGCCCATGACGAAGAAGTTCGGAGTGGGGCGGGTGAACGGGGTACCGTTGATCCAATAGGAGGTGCTGCCTCCCATGGCGGATTCGAAATATCCGGCATAGGGGAAGCCCCAGACGATGACTTCGTCCACTTCGCCCGCGTTGACCTTGGCATCCACGCCGTATTGGTCCATCAGGGCGTTGTAGTCCGCTCCGTAATTGCCTTGACTGGGCATCCGCTGCGTCGCGCCCACCCAATCGCCGGTGTTGATGGCGTACTGGTAGGCGTTCAGGTAGTCCGATTCGGTGAATTGCGGGGTGTTGAACTGAACGGATCCCGTGATGGGGCCCCAGGTGTTGAGCAAGGAGGGGATGGAAGGATAGTTCGCCACCTTCCAACGCACGTAGCCGCCGCTGGCCTCAGTCAAATCGGCCAGGTAGTCCGTGGCCATCACCACGGGATTGTCCCAGTTCCAATGGGCCCTGCCGTATTCATGCAGGCGCTGGTTGCCTTGGGTGGTCAGGATGGGGGAGAAGGTGAGCACCAGGGCCTTTTTGACCGTGTAGTACTTGTTGTTGGTGGCCCAGTAGACGGCGTTGTCGAACAGCGCCAGGGCGCGGCCGGTGCTGATGGCGCCCGGGGTCAGGTCGCTGAAGAACAGGAAGACGCGGCGGGCCGGGGCGGTGCGGCCGGGCATGGCCACGTTGGCGTCATAGGCGAAGTCGATGACCTTGGCGGTATTGTCCGCCTGGGAGGCGATCTTGATGGCGTTGGGCCCGGGCTTGCCCCAGGAGATCTGGGCAGGCTGGTTGTAAAGGGTGGAGGTGCCCGTAAGCCCGGCGGCCAGGTCCTGGCAGCCGTCCGCGTAGTTCTTGGCGGCCGTGTACATGGTGGCGCGATCGCACGCCGAAGTGAAGATGGCTGCTTGGGTCTGGTTGTCCGTAGTGCCGTAATCGGTGCCGCCCACGGTGCCGGTCATGCCCAGGTCATCCAGGATGGCGTTCTCCCAGGTGATCAGGGGAACCGCCGAGGTGGTGAACTTGGTGTTCACGTCCCCGGAGCTGACCGTGGAAGAAATGACGATCAGGCCTTTGCCCGCGGCATCACCGGACACGGAGGCCGCGGCGGCCTTGACGGTCACCGCATAACCCAAAGTCTCCAGCCTGCGCTTGATGAAAGCGTCCGCGCTGGTCAGGGAGGCGGAACCCGCTACCAACAAAACGCCTGCGGGCGGGGGAGTGTTGATGATCTGCACGCTGATGGCGGAAGCGGATCCCAGCCGGGTATTATCGTGGCTGGTGGCCGCCAGGCCAACGTATACGGTGCCGGTCATGGGAATGGTCTGGGCCGCGCCAATCTGGGTCCAGGCCGATCCGTCCGGGGAGCGGAATGCGGTGAAGGCGTCCCCGCTGCGGACCAGCTTCACCCAGTAGGGCGCCGCGAGTCCGGTAGTATTGGTGTTGACCGATGCGCCGTTCAAGGCGGCGCGGTATTGGAAGGCCACGCCGTTGGAAGGGGTGACGGCCACAAAGGCGTTCTTGGCTCCGGCAGTCAGGTCCTGGCGGATCATCACTCCGGCTTTGGCCCATGCATTGGTGTTCGCAACGCTGTTGATCTTGGCGATGATGGTGGTGTTGCCGCTCAGGGCCTGGTAGGCGAAATTGAAGGCGTCGGCATTGCCCCAGATGTCCGCTCCGGATCCGTAAATGGACCAGAGGCCTCCGCTTTCCGCGGCGCTGCCCGCCACTCCCACCGATCCGATGTCCTTGTCGATCCAGGGCGCAGGCAATGCATGGACCGACGCGGTCCAACCAAGCAGCAGCGATGCCGAGATCGCCGCAAGTTTTCCTCTTCGGGTTTCTACGCTATTCATCGTGTCCTCCATTGTGAAAGCGTTCGCGGATAAAAAAGCCCTTATGGGGATCGATCGTCAAGCCATTGCAATCGCATTCCTGTGCATTTGATGGAGAACATCCGCGCGGAATTTCCCGGTTCGGAAGCGGCAAAAAATGCGGGACGGATAATTTTCGTGACGGATAATACAAAGGCTTCCCGACGAAGAAGATTCCGAAAGCGCGGAAACCGGATGGAAGCGGGATGGACATCAAGATGAAAACGGACCCGATCCGACAGGGATATGTGGGCGCCCCCGATCGCCGCTAGGGCGGGTTGCCGCTGCCTGGCGAAGCGGATTGAGAGTAATGGAAAGAAGTGTTAAGTTTTGCCCGCCTTCCCCGCGCCTGCTTTTTCAATCCGGGGAGGATGGAGACCTTTGTCATGATCCGTTCTTCTATCCGATCGGGGCGCATAGCCGCCTTAGCAGCCATTGTCACCTTGTCGGCAGCCGCCATCCAGGCTCAGGCCACGGCAGGACCCACGGACAGTGCGGCGGCGGCGGAAGCGGCCAAATTCGGATGGAAGCATCGGGTCGGCGGCATGCTCAATCTGAGCCAGGCCTATTACGACAAGTGGGCCAAGGGCGGTACCGATAATCTTGCCTACGAATGGAATTTCGGCGGATCCATCGACCTGGAGCAACCGGACTACCAATGGGAAACCAAGGCCAAGGCCATTTATGGCCGAACCAAACTGGGTTCCCTGGCTTCCCGCAAGTCCTCGGACCAGTTCGATTTCGAGTCCGTATACACCCGCCTGCTCAAAATCCATGTCAACCCCTTCGCCTCGGTCACGGCCCAATCCCAGTTCATGCCGGGATATGCGTATACGGAAGCTCCCATTACCAGGACGCAGATCTCCGACTACTTCAATCCCGCCTACTTTACCGAAACGGCGGGTCTGGGAGTGGAACCCGTCAAGGACTTGAAGGAGCGCCTGGGCGCCACCATGAAGCAAACGGTGGGTTCCTTCGGCTTCCAGGAAAACGGCGTCCGCACGGGCCGGGACTTCAGGCAGGAATACGGCGTCAGCTCCACCACTGAATATGAGAGAAGCATCATGGAAAACATCCACGCTTCCACCCGCCTGGACGTTTTCGTGAATTTCAAAGGCATCGACAACATCGATGGACGCTGGGCCAATAAAGTCACGGCCAAGGTGAACAAACTGGTCAGCGCCAATGTCGAGTACGAAGTGCTCTACGATTCCGATCTGTCCCTGGATACCCAGACGCGGGAAGGCCTCTCCATCGGGATTTCCTTCCTTTCCTTATAGTTTCTATAACGCCCACAGTCCGAAGCAAAAGCTATATGCCGTCATATGCCCCCGGACACTCCGGGGGCCGAATCGAGCGGTTCCCGGTCCACCTTGGGAAGTCCCGCTCTCCAGGTTATCTTACCCGCTTTGGTGAACTCACGGGAGCACGTCATGGCGCAAAAACATAAATGGACTTTCTTCCGCGCCGGCGGCTTCGATCAGGTCAAACTGGAGTCCGGCGCGGACCTGATGAATCTCGACAAATTGGACAAAAAGCTGTGGGTCGCTCTCGCATGTCCCACCAGCGGCCTGGAAATCGATTCGCGCACCCTGGACCTGATCGATTCGGACAAGAACGGCCGCATCCGTCCCGGGGAGCTTATTGAAGCCATCGGATTCGCCGCCGCTCAGTTGAAGAATCCGGATGACCTTCTGAAGGGCGAGCCCGGCCTGCCTCTGGCCTCCATCGACGATTCCAATCCCGTCGGCAAGGTGCTATTGTCCTCCGCCCGCCAAATCCTCTCCAATATCGGCAAACCCGAGGCGCTGCTTCTTTCCGTGGAAGACGTATCGGACCGTTCCCGGATCTTCGCGAATACCGCGTTCAACGGCGATGGCATCATTACCGAATTGAGCGCCTCCACCGAGCCGGTCCGCGCGGTCATCCGCGAGATCATCGAATGCATCGGCTGCGTCCCGGATCTCTCCGGCAAGCCCGGAATCCTGCCCGAAATGATCGACGCCTTTTTCGCGGAGGCCAAAGCCTTCGACGCCTGGTACGTGAAGGGCGACGCCGAAGCTACCGCGGTCTTCCCGCTGGGGCGGCTGGGCACGGCGGATGCCGTCTCGGTCATCACCGCCATCAAGCCCAAGGTGGACGATTATTTCGCCCGATGCCGCCTCACGGCCTACGACCCCCGCACCGAGCAGGTGTTGAACCGCAAGGAAGAGGAGTATCTGGCGCTGGCCGCGAACGATCTGAGCATCACGGCCGCGGAAGTGGCCGGCTTCCCCCTTTCCCACGTGGGTCCGGAACGGCCCCTGCCCTTGATGGGGCCCGTGAATCCCGCGCATGCGGCGGCCCTCGCCAACCTGGCGGTCGCGGCGGTGAAGCCGATCCTGGGGACCCGCGACAAGATCACGGAGAGTGAATGGCATGCCGTGATGGCCAAGGTCGCTCCATACCGGGCCTGGCAGGAGCAGAAGGCGGGACTCAAGGTGGAGCAGCTCGGGGAGAAGCGTATCCGGGAAATCCTGGAATCGAATCTTTACGCCCAGTTGAACGATCTTGTCGCCAAGGACAAAGCCCTCGAAAGCGAAACCGCCAGCATCGAACAGGTCGAACGCCTGGTGCGTTATTACCGGGACATCGCCCTGCTTTGCACCAACTTCGTCAACTTCAAGGACTTCTACGACGGCGCCGAACCTTCCATCTTCCAGTGCGGCACGCTGTACCTCGATCAAAGGGAATGCCGCTTATGCCTTCGCGTCGAGGATCCCGCCAAGCACGCCATCATGGCGGGATTGGCCGGGGCGTACCTCGCGTATCTGGACTGCACGCGCAAGGAATCGAACGAGAAGATGCAAATCGTGGCGGCTTTCACGGCCGGGGACTCCGACAACCTGATGGTGGGGCGGAACGGAATCTTCTACGACCGCAAAGGACGGGATTGGGACGCCACCATCGTCAAGATCGTGGACAATCCCATCAGCATCCGGCAGGCTTTCTGGTCCCCGTACAAGAAGTTCGTCCGATTCCTAGAGGAGCAGGTCAACAAGCGGGCCGCGGCCGCGGATGCGGAGGCCCACGACAAGCTTGCCGCGACGGCGGCCACCACCGTCAATGCCGACAAAGCCAAGTTGGCGGTGCCCAAGAAGATCGACGTAGGCACGGTGGCGGCCATCGGCGTCGCCGCCGGCGCCATTGGAACCTTCGTCACCGCTCTCATCGGCTATCTGGCCGGCATTCTCAAGCTTGGCGTTTTCCCGACCCTTGCCGCCTTGGCCGGGGTGGTTTTTCTGATCTCCATGCCCTCCGTGATCATGGCGTACATCAAACTCCGGAAGCGCAATCTGGGTCCCATCCTGGATGCCAACGGCTGGGCCGTGAACGCGAAAGCCAAATTCAACGTCCCCTTCGGGGCCACGCTCAGCAGCGTCGCCAAGCTTCCCCCCGGATCCCGCAGGGATTCCAGCGACCCGTACGCGGACAAGGGGTTCCCCTGGAAGCGCGCGCTGGTCGCCTTCCTGCTGCTCTACGTCGCCTACCGGTGGAGCGGCGGTTCCTTCGACCGCGTCCTTCCCTCGAGAGCGCGCGCCGGCAGCCTGCTGGGCCCCCGGTTGCCTTGGTTCCATCCCTCCAAGCCCGAAGAATTCAAACCTTAGCGGGGCTGGCCGGCCCCATCCCGGTTTTTCACCGTCTTTGACGGCCCTACGGCCCGTTTCTATCCTTCCTTTCCATGACCTTCGAAGAAATGTGCCGATTGGCGTTGGCCCGGAAAAGCGAAATGCCCGCGGGCAAATCCACCACGGCCCTGTTTGAAAAGGGCGCCCACGGCATCGGCAAGAAGCTGGTGGAAGAAGCGGCGGAAAGCTGGATGGCGGCCCGTTTCGAAAGCAAGGATTCCCTGTCCCAGGAGCTCTCCCAGGTCCTGTATTACGTCGCCTGCATGATGGCGGAAAAGGGCGTGTCCCTGGAAGAGGTTTACAAGCACTTATGATCAAGGTCGCCTTGCCCAACAAGGGCCAGCTCTTCGAACCCACCATGGATATCCTCTCGGCATGCGGCTACAAGGTCAGCAAGTCCCTGCGTTCCCTGAGCACTTTGGATGCGGAAAACCAGGTCGAGTTCTTCTTCCTGCGCCCCGGCGACATTCCCCTGTACGTGGCCAACGGCATCCTGGACGCGGGAATCACCGGCAAGGATTTCGTGGCGGAAAAAGGCGTGAGCCCCGCCTGCCTGGTGGATCTCAGCTTCGGGGCTTCCAAACTGTGCGCGGCCGTTCCCGAACACCATGCCGCCAAAGGGCTGGCGGATCTGAAAGGGATGCGGATCGCCACCTCGTTCCCGAATATCGTCGGAGCCAAGCTGCCCGGCAACCCGCTGGTGGAACTGGAAGGCGCGGTGGAAATCTCCATCAAGCTCGGCATCGCGGACGCCATCGTGGACATCGTCGAGACCGGCACCACCCTGAAACAGGCGGGCCTGCGCATCATCGGGGAACCCCTATTCGAGTCCCGCGCGGCCCTGTATGCCCATCCCGGACGCGAGAAACAGGATGAAGTGCTTATCCTCAAGAGCCGCATCGAGGGCAAGTTGCTGGCCCAGGAATACATGATGGTCGAGTACGATGCCCCCGAGGCTCTGCTCAAGGCCGCCTGCACCATCACCCCGGGCATCGAATCCCCCACGGTGATGTCCCTGGAGAAGTCCGGCTGGTTCTCGATCAAATCCATGATCAAAAAGCGCCAATCCCAGAACATAATGGATTCCCTGTCCAAACTGGGCTGCAAGGGAATCATCCTGACGGCCATCGATAGCGTCCGAATCTAGAAGATTCGGCCCTGATTCCGGCAAAATCCTCCGATTGCATTGTGCTCCGCATCACGCTGTAACGCGCGTATGCTTCCATTCCATGCGAAAATAGTTATGCTTTTCATGCGCGTCCCTACAGGAGTAAACATGAACCGTTGCAGCTTGCTGTCGCTGGCCTTTTTGGGGGCGGCGGCCTTGGCTCTACCGGCATCCGCCGGCGTACGGCCCGGTACCGATGCGGGTTCCGGCCCCTTCACCATCAAGGTGGAAATCGAAGGCGTCACTCAGGGCGTCTTCCAGTCCGTGGAAGGACTCGCCTCCCAATCCGAAGTGATTGTCCAGGATGAAAGCGGAAGCATGGCCGAAGCGCCCGGGCCGCTCAAGGGCTCCCGCCTGATCCTGAAACGTCCTTACGATCCGCTCCTCAACGGGTTGTGGAACTGGCGCCAATCCGTCATCGATCGGGATCCCCAGAAGCGCGACGGCAGCATTTTCATCTTCGATTGGAAGGGGCAGTTGGTGGCGCACTGGATATTCCACAAGGGTTGGCCCTGCCGCTGGGAGGTGCCGGTCTTGACGGCGGGAGCCACCGAGCCCGCCGTGGAAATCGTGGAGATAGTGCATGCCGGGTTGAGCCTGGAAAGCCGCTCCGGTTCCTGAAAATCTCCCATTAAAAAACCCGCCCCGATTGACTCGGAGCGGGTTTTTCGCTTACAGCCAGCCAGGCGGGCGAAGGCGGATTACTTGGACTGGAAGAAGGCTTTGACGCCTTCGTTCGAACCCTTCATGGCCTTCTTGCCTTTGGTCCAGCCGGCGGGGCAGACTTCCCCGTGCTCCTCGTTGTACTGGACGGCGTCGAGCAGGCGCAGGGCTTCTTCCACGCTGCGGCCGATCGGGCGATGGCTGATGTTCTGGGCCATTACCTTGCCGTCCTTATTGATGATGAAGGTGGCGCGGTAGGTGATGCCCACGTCTTCATCCAGCACGTCATAGGCGCGGGAGATGGACTTGGTGAGATCCGCGATGATGGGATAGGTGACGCCTTGGATGCCGCCGTCGTTCTTCGGGGTGCGGAGCCAGGCCTGGTGGCTGTTGACCGAATCCACCGACACGCCGATTACCTGGGCGTTGCGGGACTCGAATTCGCCGAGCAGGTCCTGGAACGCATGGATTTCCGTCGGGCAGACGAAGGTGAAATCAAGCGGGTAGAAGAACAGGACCACGTATTTCTTGTCCTTGAACTGGGACAGGGTGTAGTCCTTCTTCGACTCGTTCGGCCCTACGGCGGCTTCGGCTTTGAAATCCGGGGCTTGCTTATTGACTAATACTGCCATGATGTATCGCTCCTGAATGATGGTTTTTATTTGGGGTTAAATATAAAAAAATGGCCTTGATCAGGCGCTAAATCGGCCGCAGTTCCAGGTAGTTACGGGCCGGGGAGCGCGAAACCGGACGCGCGTCCCAGCCGCGTTCGCGCAATGTTGCGGCCAAAGCCTCCATCGCCTCGCGGTATGCAAAAGGTTCCCATAAAAGGATGCGGCCTCCGGGTGCCAGATAGGGTTTCCAGGTCTCCAGTTTCTGGGCGAACCCGTACCGCTCTTCCAGCATTTCCCGGAATTCCGCATCAGCGGCGGCTTCGGGTTTTGCCAAAGAGCCATCGTCATCGGAATTGATTTCCCCCAGGCTGTCGACGCACAGAATCAAATCAAAGCCCCCCTTATTCGCACCCGGCAGGCCGGCAGCCGAACCCGGGGCGGGGTGGGGGAGCACGGTGAAACCCAGGGCCGTCAATTCATCCCGGACTTCCCGGCAGGGATCCTGGAGCACCAGGGAATGCGGGGCGCGGTACCGTTTGAGAATCGAAGCGATTATTCCCGCACCGGCTCCGACATCGAGGATGGACGCGCCGGCCTTGACTTCGGGCAGCAGGTCCATAAGGACGACCGCCAATCTGCCGTAGCGGAAGGAGTTGATTTCCATTTGCAATCCGTGGGAAAACACGAATCCGTAGAACCGCGACAAAGTCCACTCGCTCCGGTACCCGACGAAATTCCTATGGAGACGGGAAAAGGTTTCCCAGTCCGGCTTGGGCAGTTTCGCCTGGATGTCTTCCAAAACCTTCTTCCAGGTTTTGGGCGTAAGCCCTTGGGATTGCAGCTCCTGTTCCACATCGATTTCCCCATCCACGCGCTTTTCCCCCCGCCACTCCCGATCCGAATCGGGATTGGAACTTCCTTTGCTTGGTCCAGACCAATGGACAGTTTAATTTAAAAAGGCCATAAATCCAGGAAAGCGTGTAGCGCTGAAATGCCAAAGCCTGACAAATAGCAACGGATTGTGACCGTCTCCTATAGTAATATTCCTCCCATACACCTTAATTTGTGCTAAATTGCCACCATTGGGATACCCAAAATGCTAAAAACCAAAGCCAAGACCTCCGCCGAAGCCTCCAACGGAAGCACCGGCAGCGCAACCCCCGGAAGCGCCGCGGGCATTCCCGCCCCTTCCCATCTGGACCCGGCGGATTTGAAGAAAGCCAAGGAGCTGTTCCAGGCGGCTTTTTTCCGCCATCTGCAATTGTCCCTCGGCAAGGATAAATATTCGGCCACCGCTTACGATAGGTATCTGGCCGTGGCCTATGCCGTCCGGGACCGGCTGATCGAGCGCTGGATCCAGACCCAGCACACCTACTATCGCCAGGACGTCAAACGCATCTATTACCTGTCGATGGAATTCCTCATGGGGCGCACCCTGGGGAACGCCATTCTCAACCTGGACATGGATGAGGTGGTGGAACAGGCTCTTTACGATCTGAGCCTGGACATGGAAGAGATCCGCAACATGGAATTGGAAGCGGGTCTGGGAAACGGCGGCCTCGGCCGCCTGGCCGCCTGCTTTCTGGATTCCATGGCCACCTTGCAGCTTCCCGCCTACGGCTATGGAATCCGTTACGACTACGGAATGTTCCACCAGACCATCAAGAACGGGTTCCAGCATGAGAATCCGGACAATTGGCTGCGCCTGACCAATCCCTGGGAAATCCCCCGGCCGGAATACACCGTCACTGTCCAATTCAAGGGCCGCGTGGTCACGCGCAAGAACGCCCACGGCAACGTGGTGTTCGAATGGGTGGACACGGAAGACGTGCTCGCCCAACCGTTCGATTCCCCCATTCCCGGATACGGCAACAAGACCGTCAACACCCTGCGCCTCTGGTCCGCCAAGTCCGCGGATGAATTCGGCCTCCACTATTTCAACAGCGGCGACTATCTGGAAGCCAGCAAGGATATCGCGTTGGCGGAGAGCATCTCCAAGGTGCTCTATCCGAACGACTCCAGCATGAACGGCAAGGAACTGCGCCTAAAGCAGCAGTACTTCCTGTGCGCCTCCACCCTTTACGACATCATCCGCCGCCACAAGAAGTACCACAAGGATTGCAGCCGCCTGGCGGAAAAGGTGAGCCTGCAGCTCAACGATACCCATCCCACCATCGCCATCCCGGAAATGATGCGCATCCTGGTGGACCTGGAAGGCTTCTCCTGGGAACAGGCGTGGGAAATCACCACGCGCGTGTTCGCCTATACCAACCATACCCTGCTTCCGGAAGCGCTGGAAAAGTGGTCGGTGGATCTGCTCGGCCGCCTGTTGCCGCGCCATCTCCAGATCATCTTCGAAATCAACTATCGCTTCCTCAAACAGGTTTCCTGGAAATATCCCGGGGACGTGGAGCGCCTCAAGCGCATGTCCCTGATCGAAGAGGGCGAAAACCGCGCCGTGCGCATGGCCTACCTGGCCATCGTGGGATCCCATTCCGTGAACGGCGTGGCCCAATTGCACACGGAGCTCCTGGAAGCCCTGGTGGTGAAGGACTTCTACGATCTGTCGCCCAACAAGTTCAACAACAAGACCAACGGCATCACGCCGCGGCGCTGGCTGAAGAAGGCGAACAAGGGCCTGTCCGCCCTCATCAGCGAGAAGATCGGCGACGGCTGGGTGAAGGATTTCTCCCTCATCAAGAAGCTGGAGCCCTTCGCGGACGATCCCGCCTTCATCAAGCGCTGGCAGCAAATCAAACTCGAGAACAAGAAACGCCTGGCCGAATACGTGGGCAACTCCAAGGACGTGGAGATCAACCCGAACACGATGTTCGACGTGCAGATCAAGCGCATCCACGAGTACAAGCGCCAGCTCCTGAGCGTGCTGCATATCATCCACCTCTATAACGAGGTCAAGGCCGGCAAGGGCGCCTCCATCGTGCCGCGCACCTTCATATTCGCGGGGAAGGCCGCGCCCGGCTATTTCGTGGCCAAGCTGGTCATCAAGCTGATCAACGCCGTGGCGGACGTGGTCAACGCGGATCCGGACACCCGCGGCATCCTGCAGGTCAACTTCCTGGAAGACTACCGGGTATCCCTGGCCGAGAAGATTTTCCCCGCCAGCGATCTCTCCGAGCAGATTTCCACCGCGGGCAAGGAAGCCAGCGGCACCGGCAACATGAAGTTCTCCATCAACGGCGCGCTGACCATCGGCACGCTTGACGGAGCCAACATCGAAATCCGCGAAGAAGTGGGCGCGGACAACTTCTTCCTCTTCGGCCTCACCGCCGAGCAGGTGATGGCCAAGCGGGCCTCCGGCTACAATCCCCTGGAATACATCGACAAGGATCCGCGCCTGATGGCGGTGATGGAACTGTTCCGCACCAGCTACTTCTGCCCGGAGGAGCCCACGCTCTTCAATCCCCTGGTCGACAATCTGATCTTCAAGGACGAATACATGCTGATGGCCGATTTCGGCGAATACGTCGCCAGCCAGCAGAAGGTTTCGGAGCTCTACCGCAACCAGGACGAATGGACGCGCAAGGCCATCCTGAACGTGGCGAGGATGGGCAAGTTCTCATCCGACCGCACCATCCTGGAATACAACCGCGATATCTGGAACGCCACCCCCGTGCCCATCGAACTGGATACGGACGGCCGCGCGGCGTCGGGAAAATCGGACTGATCCACTAACGGAGGGCCTCGGGCAAACGTGAAAGACTTCATCATCATCAGTAACGTTTCCGACGACCCTTTCGCCATCGATATCGGCCACATGTGCGGCCAGCCCGAGGAAATCTCGGACATCATCAGTCTCAAGGTCTACGCCAACACCGAGTTCTGTCCGCGCTTCATCAGCGATGAAGGCGATATGGATCATATCGGGACCCAATTGAAGGGGAAGACCGTGGTGATCTGCTCCGCGGCCACCAACCACACCAGGGGATCGTTGGCCATGCGCAATCTGGTGCTGGCGCGCGGCGCCAAGGACAACGGGGCCAAGCGCGTCATCCTGGTGGAGCCGGATCTCTACTTCAGCGCCCAGGACAGGGGTCCCCACCGCGGGACGGACGAACAGGGCCGCCCGCCCGAGGATCTCAAGAAGTTCGACGGCCAGCCCTTCACCGCCAAGCTGTACGCGGAGCTGCTCAAGAGTGCGGGCGTGGATGTGGTCATCACCGTGCACAACCACTCCGCCAAGGTGCAGGCCCTTTTTTCCACCCTGTTCAACGGCGAGTTCCACAACCTGATTCCCGCCGATCTGTACGCCGACTACATCCGCTATTCGGACATGGTGGTCACCGGCAAGGACGGGGACAACCTGGTGCTGTGCGCCCCCGATCACGGGGCCGAGCCGTTCATGCGGTCCGTCTACGATACCCTGGGGCTTTCCAAGACTTCCCGCATCGTGATGGAAAAGGTCCGCGATGGCGAGCGCAAGGTGAGCATGACCGTCAGCAAGGGATCCGATCTCAAGCTGGAAGACATCAAGGGCAAGGATGTGATAGTCCTGGACGATATGGTCCGCACCGGTTCCACCATCGTGGAGTGCTGCCGGATGCTGCGCCAGGGGAATCCCAACAAGATCTGCTTCGGCGTGACCCACTTCCTCACCAGCGCCGAGGCGCGCGAGAACCTGAATTCGAAATTCGTGGACGAAATCCTCACCCTGAACACGATCCCGGCGATATTGAATCGCGACTCGCAAGGGCGGTTGCGCAAGAAACTGGTGGTGCTCAAGATCGAGAAATGGATCGCCCGTTTCCTTCTGACCTACATGGGTAGGAACGCCCAGAAGTTCGAAAAGGATTTCTATTCCGTGGACATGTCCTCCAAGAACCCGCGCTGGCGGCCGCCTTCAAGGTATTGAGGGGAAACGGACAAATGGCCACCGGGAAGACCAAGACCTTCGTTTTCTCCCACCGCGGAGCGCTGGGCGATTTCATCATGACCTGGCCGGCCCTGGTGACCCTGCGCTGGAAATTCTCCGATCACAAGTTCATCGGCCTGGGCCGGCCGGAGCACCTGAGCCTGGCCGCGGAGATGGGTCTGGTCGACGAAAGCTACGATTGCGAGTCCCGCGACTTCATGCAGTTCTATTCCGGGGACCTGCTCCCCGGGGCCCTGGACGGAATGACCTCCGCTTTGCTCTGGATGGAAGAAGATCCCAAGTTGCGCACCCTCCTGCATCAGAAATGCCCCGGGCCCTTCCATATCCGCCCGCCGTTCCCTTCCGCGGGCCAAGAGCATGCCATGGACTACCACCTGCAATGCCTGCCTTACTTCTCCCTGCCCGCCGTGCCGGAAGAGGATCTGTATTTCCCCATCGCCACCACGCGCCAGGGGTTCGCGCTCATCCACCCGGGGTCTGGAAGCAAGGACAAGAATTACGATCCGGAGTTCTACGCATTCCTGGCCAACGAACTCAAGAGCCGCCGCTTCCCGGACACGCGTATCCTCATCGGTCCAGCCGAACAGGATGTCAAATCCCAATTCGCCGCCCGCTTTCCCGTGATGGAGCCCTCATCCTCCGTGGAATTGGCCCGGCTTCTTTCCCAGGCGTCCCTCTTCGTCGGCAACGACAGCGGCGTCAGCCATCTGGCCGCCATTCTGGGCACCAAGACCTTGGCTTTGTTCAAGGGCCAGAACTACACGCAATGGGGCGTGCGCGGCCGGGACGCCCACAGTCTGGAAGCCGCCAACGAAGCGCAGGCGATGACGCGCATCCAGAAGGCGCTGCAAGGGTAGTCCGCCTAGCGCGGCATCGGGATCCTCCTGATCCCGAGCCCATCCACCTCAAACGCAACCGTCCCGGACCGATCCGTCCGCAGGATCCGCGCGCTGTCTCCCATCACCAGATTCAAATCGGCCACGGCTTCCGCATGCGGATGGCCATATACGGCGCTGTCGCAGGAAATCACCGCCCAGCGCGGGGACACGGCCGATAGGAAAGGCAGGCCATTGGAGGTGCGGCTGCCGTGATGGGCCACCTTCAGGATATCCGCGGCGGGGCTGACGCCGGCTGCGAGAACCCCCCTTTCGGCTTCCTCCTCGATATCGCCGGTCAGGAGAATGCGCCGGGAAAGATATTCCACCCTGAGGACGGTGGAGATGTTGTTGTCCTGCAACCCCGAATGGGGAAAGGGCCAAAGCACTCTCACCCGGATCCCGTCCTCCCAAAGAAGGGTATCCCCCGCGAACAGGGTATCTTTTTCCCCTGCAAAGACGTCTAAATCCCCGAGCACCTCCGCCCAGTCCGGGTTGGGGTTGGAACCCGAAGGCAGGAATACCTTTTTTATGGGGATTTCCCTCAACAAGGCCGGAAAAGCGCCATAATGATCCAAATCCGGATGGGAAATGAACACCGCCGAGAGGGTGTCCACCCTCGCGCTTTTCAGAAAGGGGATAAGGTATTCTTCCTTGTTTCCGACATCGTAAAGGAACCACCGGTTTCCCGGCGTCCGCAGCAGACAGGCATCTCCCTGGCCCACGTCCAGAAAATAGACGAGCAAGGCGGGAGGGCCTTTTCCAGGGCCTTCCAGCGGATCGCAAGAGAGGAGAAAGCAAGTGCACAGGGACATGAATAGCGGGACAATTCTAGGGATGCCAAAAAACATTTTCTACTTTCTCCGGGCTACGGGCCGGCGGGCCGGCTCGGATACCATCATAGCCATCCGTCGCGGCAGGGAATGTGCTTCCCGGCACAGAAGCGCGTGCGGCAGTGGAACCCGAATTTTAGCCTGAGTATCATGGAATACGGACGCTACAGGATCCTCAATCAGCTCGGCCAAGGCGGCATGGCGACCGTCTATCTCGCCGAAGATCCGTTGTTACAGCGTCTGGTGGCCATCAAGGTCATCCAAGCCCATTTATCTTCCAACTCGAGCCTGATGGATCGCTTCACGGTGGAAGCCAAAACCATCGCCTCCCTGCGCCACATCAACATCGTGGAAGTGTTCGACTTCGGCATCCAGGACGACCAGCAGTTCCTGGTCATGGAATACATCGACGGACAGAATCTCCAGGCCATCTGCGCGGCGTTGCAGGGAAAGCCAATGTCGAATACCGTGGCCGCCGCCATCATCTGCCAGGCGGCGGAAGGCCTCACCTCCGCGGAAAAGCACGGCGTGGTCCATCGGGACATCAAGCCGGAAAACCTGATGTTCAATTCCGAGGGTCAGCTCAAGATCGCGGATTTCGGCATCGCACACATCGCGGACGAAGGTTCGCGCACCCAGACCGGAGCCGTGCTCGGCTCCCCCAAT
Source organism: Fibrobacterota bacterium (assembly GCA_028287505.1). Taxonomy (GTDB): domain Bacteria; phylum Fibrobacterota; class Fibrobacteria; order UBA11236; family UBA11236; genus Chersky-265. The sequence goes on from JAQBPN010000093.1 coordinate 57,205, forward strand.
TTCATGTCCCCGGAGCAGATCGAAGGGGTCAAGCCGACCAACAAGACCGACATTTTCTCCCTGGGCGGAGTTTTCTATTACTGCCTCACCGCGAAAATGCCTTTCACGGGTCCCAGCATCCCCGTGACCATGCGCAACATCTGCGAACGGCCGCATCCCTCGATATTGGAAATCAGCCCCACGGCGGATCCCATCCTGGTCCGGCTGGTGGATACGCTCCTGCAGAAGGCTCCCGAGAACCGGGGCGACGGCGCGCGCTGGCTGGCCAATCAGTTGCGGGCCTATCTCAACACTCACGGCGTGGTGGACATCGTCGACCACGTGAAAATATTCGTCAACGCCCTTGGAATCGTGGGCGGCGGCCAGACCATCGCCGAGGGCGGCCGCATCACCAAGCAGACCATGAAGCCCACCCGGAATTCGGGCGGTTCTTCCCTGGGCGGCTTCCCCCAATCGTCTATAATCAAGTCCGGCTCGACCATGGGCGGGAACAATACCATGTCCCGGTCCATGGCCAATTCCGCCGACTTCACACAGGCCACCACCGGCGCCATGGGACCGTCTTCCCGCAGTCCCGTGGTCTGGATTGGCGCCCTTTTGTCCCTATGCGTGCTGGTCCTGGCGGGAGCCATCATCTGGACCCGTCTTGACCATGGCGAGACCCCGGCCCAGGTCGTCAAAATCCCGGTCAAACAGCCCGTCAAACTCCCTCCGAAAGTCGATAGTACGCCCACCATCAACGGACTTGCGGTCGGGGGAAACGGCCCGGGTCTGCCCGGCGACCAGTCCTCGGGTTCGGACAATCAGGCCTCCAAGGGTAATTCGGGATCCCTTGGCAATTTCAATTCCGCCGGAACCGGCTCCAATGGCGGATCCAAATTCCATGGTGATGGACATACCGTTTCCCATCCCATTCCTCCCACCCATCATCCCGTCCCGCACCAACCGGATCCCCCTCAGCCCAAGGATCCCCCCCCGGAGGCTGCCCAGACGGGCTTTGTGCTCATCAAATCGGCTCCGCCATTCGCCGCTCTGACCATCAATGGCAAGCCCCAGGGGGAGACTCCCATGAACGCCTATCTTGAAGTGCCCGTCGGTCCTTGCCACGTGGAAATCGTCCACCGCCTCAGCCCTCCCTTCGATACCATCATCAAAGTGACGCCGGGATTCCGTCGGGAGTTCAAATTCAAGTTGGACCGATAGGTCCGACACCAGAATCCCATTATCCGTCACTCTCAAAAAGCCATTGATTTGACCAAGCTTTTTTTCCCACCTGACGCTATTTTTAGCCCGGGATGGGCCATTTTTCAATACAACTGAATTAGTTTTTAGTTACCGTCCAGTGGGTTTTGCCCTGTCCTTCATGTTTGCGGGTAACGTGTCATAAAACTCAGGAGCTTAAGGAAACAATGACGTTCAAAAGAATTATCCCCTTTGCCATGGTGCTGGCGACCGCACTGCCGGTCCTTTCCCAAGTGCAACTGTATGAGGCGGAAGTTTCCGGATTGGTTCCTTATTTCGGCGTCAATTGGAACTCCGGGATTACCGAAGCCACTGCCGGTCTGGAATACACCATCGACGGCAGAACCACCCTCGGTTTCAATTACGCCATGCCCCTGAAGGACACCATTTCGTTCGACCCTCAACTGAAGGCCTACGAGATCAACCCCTATGGCATTTTCGAGTTCATCGAACCGGACAATCTCAAGACGTTCAGCTTCGCCCTGCGCGCGGATTTCATCCACGAAGATTCCCGTAAGACCAACAAAACCGTCGACGATACCGCCAAGCTGAACAGCTTCAGCCGCACCCAGATTGGCGGCGGACCCATTTTCGCTCTGCGCATTTTCAACAGCGACAAGCTGGTGATGATTCCCGCGGCCGGATATGAATTCTTCTACGTAACCTACCAGCGCAATGAGTTGACGAATTTGGGCACGGGCGGAACCTTTACCGAGGGTGATTACCTCTGGCATGATGTGACGGGAAGTTGCGCCTTCCACTTCATCTTCAATGAGTTCAACGGCTTGACGATTGAGCCCAAGGTCACCGCCAAGTTGGGAAAAGGCAGGTCTTCCAAAGACCTGATCAACGTATCCACCACGATCGGATACGTACTGGCCTTCTAGACGAATCGGCCTGTCGCCTATCCGGAGTACATGAAAAAGAAAAAGCCCGTCCCATTGCTGGGGCGGGCTTTTTTGATGTCCTTCCAATCCGCACCGGCAAACCGGCGGGAGCCGGGAGGCATCCGGTCAACACTACTCAGTTCAATCGGTGGAGCTCGATGCGGCGATTTTGCTGGCGGCCCGAGGCGGTCTTGTTGTTCGCGATCGGGTCGCGTGAACCCATTCCCCTGGCCATGACCTGGTTGGCTTCCACGCCTTTGGCAACCAGATATTTGCGAACGGTATTGGCCCGGGATTCGGAATTGCGGAATCCGTCCAACTCCGCGCCGGCGGCGTCCCAATAGCCGCGTACTTCCACCATTACTCCGGGGGTGGCTCGAATGCGCTCCGCCAAGGTGTCCAGGGCCGCATAGGACTCCGGCATCAGGTCGGAGGAATTGCCTTGGAAATGGATTCCTTTGACGAGCAGGCGCTTTTCCAGCGGCGTGGCATTCAACATGCTCCGGCTCATGTCAGGGCAGCCATCGCCGTCCTCGAATCCGTTGTAGCTTTCCGGCTCGTTGGGGCATTTGTCGTTCAAGTCGGGAATCTTGTCCTGATCGTTGTCCGGTTCCGGACAGCCATCCGCGTCCTCGAACCCGTCTTTGTCTTCCGGGATACCGGGGCATTTGTCCTGGGCATCGGGAACGCCGTCCTTATCGTTGTCCAGTTCCGGACAGCCGTCGTAATCCTCGAAACCGTCCATGTCCTCGGGTTCGTTGGGGCATTTGTCCAGGGCGTCCGCCAAGCCGTCCTTGTCGTTGTCCGCTTCCGGGCAGCCGTCCTGATCCTGGAACCCGTCCATGTCTTCCTGCTCATTGGGACATTTGTCCATCACGTCCGGAATGCTGTCCCCGTCATTGTCTATTTCCGGGCAACCGTCCATGTCCTGGAACCCATCGAAGTCTTCCTTTTCATGGGGACACAGGTCGTCCTTGTCCGGGATGCCGTCCTTATCGTAATCGGCGGCGACCAGGGTTCCGGACCAACCCAGGTTGGCGGCCAGCGCCAGGCGCGGCTGGTAGCGGGAGGAAAATGTGGTGTGGCCATCCGGCAGTTCCACGTCATAGGCCCGGAAGGGACGGCTGGCCGGCAGGCTTTTCTGGACATTGACCGAGAAGAAAATGCCGTCGTCGCCTTGGGCGGAAAAGCCGACGGCCGCATAGGCGTATTCCGCGCCGATGTCGGAGAGTTTGGCCAGCTTGGACATGCGGGTTTCCGATTGGGCATTGATGATGAATGCCAGGCTGGGCATGGCCAGCCATTCCAGGCCGCCACCCAGCAGGAAACGGGTATCGACACCTTCCATGCCGGTGTTCCCGAAGCCGGTTCCCAAAGAGGCCCGGAAGGGGGGAGGGGATTCCTCTATCTTGGACAGATCCAGGGTCGCCAGCATTTTCGCCGAGCCGCCCGGCGCGAAGCTGGAAAAATACCGCGGGGGCACGGGAAGGCTGTCGTTCCGCATGTAACCGCCCTGTTTCGGCAGGAACCCTTTGTCGGACTTGGTGGGAATCGTAAGCGTGCCCAGCAGGGCCACGTCGAAGAGGTGGTTGCCCGCCAGGGTAAGGCTTCCCTTTGCGGAGAGGGTGGGGTCCCCCAGGCCGACGCCGGAAAGATCCTTGGCCTTGGTATCGCTGATGAAGTCCCCGAACAGGGGGGCGGAAAGGCCGACGTCGAAATGTCCGCCGAATCCCATGGCCAGGCTGAGCCGCATGCTTGCGCTTTGCAGGTCCTGGATTTCGAAGGTATCGAGAACTCCTGGCCCGGCCCCGTTTTCATGGAACAGGAACCGGTTGTTGCGGATCATGGACTCGTCCTGATGACCATAGGCGCCGGCGGAAACAACCAATTCCAGATGGCCCAGGGGTTGGGCGGAGGGGGAAAACAGGGTTCCGGGCATGCCTTCCAGGGTATAGGGGCAAGCGGAGGAAACCAGCAGGGTGGCCAGGAGGGCTAATGACTTTACCATTTTCATACACATGTTCGGTTATGCCGGGGCGGAAGGGTTGGGCCGGGATTCGTGGGCGGATGTCAAGGCTGAAGCTGGCAATTGCTGCACCTGATGGTGAGCAAAGGTACATATTATCGGACGGAATCCGGCTTCGGATCGGTTTGGATTGCTTTGGATGGTTTGGATTGAAAAGGCCCCCCGATTAAGTATAAACTTACCGGAGCCGGTCCGCATGGGAATCCTCAACGCTGGAAATGCCTTCAGGCTGATCCAGAGGGGTTTCCATGACGCCGTCAAAAAGGGTGAGCACACCCGGAGTGGGCATGAGCAAGAGCCTGGAACAGAAGAAGATAGAGCAGATAGAGAACCTGCCTACCCTGCCGGAGGTGGCCAATAAGCTCCTCAAAATCATCAATGATCCCACCACGACGGCGGTCGATGTGGCCAATCTCATCTCGCGGGATCTCAGCCTCACCTCCAAGGTGCTCAGGCTGGCGAACTCGGCCTTCTATGGGATCCCGCGGACCGTAACCACGGTGCAGAATGCGGTGGTAATCCTGGGGCTCAAGGTGATCAACACCATGGTTTTCAGTATCACCGTGGTCAAGATGTTTCCCGGGGACGGCAGGAACGAGATGTTCAGCCGCAAGAAATTCTGGGCCCATTCGCTCGCCTGCGCCGTGCTGTCGCGCCAATTGGCCCTGCGGATGCGCAAGTTCACCTTGTTCGATCCCGAGGAATGTTTTTGCGCCGGCCTGATCCACGATATCGGCCGCATCGTCCTGGATCAATACTTCCACGAGAATTTCCTCAAGGCCATCCAAAAGGCCGTGCAGGAAAAGATCTCCCTGCTCCAGGCTGAAAGCGACGTGTTCGGATTCAACCACATGGACGTGGGCGACTGGCTGACCTCCCGTTGGGAGCTTCCCCAGGACATCCGGGTTCCCATCGTCTACCATCACGCTCCCTCGAAAACCGAGTACGCGCGGGAAATCACCACCCTGGTCCATCTGGCGGACAGCCTCTGCTACGATATCGGATTCGGCCTTCCCGGTCTGGAGACCAAGCCGGCCGTGGACACCGCCCTGGTCAACCAGCTCGGCTTCACCCAGGATGACCTGGACGCCGTCAAGGCGAGCGCCAACGAGGAAATCGAGAAATTCCAGGCCGCGTTCGAGATCTGACCCACCCTGTGAGGCCACGAGAAGGCTCGCGTTCGAGATTTGACCGCTCCATTTCCCCTCCACCCTGGTAACATTCAGGAAACCTATCGGCCCCCTGCACCCGCCCCGGCGGCGGCTACCGGTCTTTTTGTAGCTTTTGCCTTGGGCGGCGAATCGCCCTTCCGGAAGCCGGGGAGCTTTTCTGATCCTTCTTTTCGACATGCAAACCGGCGCGGCGGGAGACATGATCCTCGGCGCCCTGTTCGATCTGGGCCTGGATTTCCCGGCTTGGAAAAAACACATCGGTACCTTGGGACTGATCGGCGTCGAGCCGAAACGGGAACGCGTTTCCAAACACGGCATCATGGCGACGCGCTTCCAGGTGGAAATCCCGCATGAACATTCGCATCGGGGGCTGCCGGAAATCCGGGCCATCATCGAGCGGAGCGGCGTGCCCGCGCGAGCGAAGGAACGCGCCGTAGCGGTGTTCACGAGGCTGGCGCATGCGGAAGCGGCCATCCACGGCGTTCCGGTGGAGCAGGTGCATTTCCACGAGGTGGGGGCGCTCGATGCCATCGTGGATATCGTAGGCGCATGCGTGGGATTCGAAATGCTCGGCGTCACCGGGTTCTTCACTACGCCCTTCACCTTCGGCACCGGAACGGTCAAGACGCAACATGGCATTCTGTCCGTTCCCGTGCCGGCCACTTTGGCATTGAGCGAAGGCTTTCCCTCCCGGCGCACGGACCTCCCGGGCGAATTGTGCACACCCACCGGAACGGCCATCATTTCCGCCTTGGCGAAGCCGATTCCGGCCGATTTTATGGGCACGGTGAAAAAGATCGGATATGGGGCGGGTGGCCGGGACCTGCCGGGAATCGCCAACGTGCTCAGGATTTGCCTTATGGAACGGAATGAACGGAACGGGGCGGATGCTTCCGCGGATGCGGTGTATCAGGTAGAATGTAATTTAGATAATATGACCCCTGAGCTTATCGGATACACGGCCGAACGGCTCCTGGCGGCCGGTTGCAAAGACGTTTGGCAAGAACCCATCTTCATGAAAAAGAACCGCTCCGCCGTCAAGCTTTGCGCCTTGGTGGAGAAGGCCGGATTGGACGCCGCGTTGTCCTTGATAGCGGCCGAGACCGCCACCGGCGGCATGCGGTATTTTCCCGTAAACAGATTGGTGGCGGAAAAATCCTCCGAGACGGTCGATACGCGTTTCGGAAAAGTGGAATTGAAAAAGGTTGTGTTCCCGGGCAAAGCCGGGCCGCGCTTTTCCCCCGAGTTCGAAAGCTGCCGCAGGTTGGCGCAGGAGGCCTCCGCGCCCCTGCAGGACGTCTATCGCGAAGCCCTGCTGCAAGCGGCGCTCAAAGGTTTCGCCGGCAAGGAAGCAGAATGAATCCCCTGGTGCTCCGTACATGACGATGTTGGCTCCCGGTATGCACATCGAACAGCGTAAAGGCGATCCGAAAAAGCTGAAGGGCAAGCTGCTCGCTTACGTGCGCATTGTCGCGGAAGAAGGCGGCGAGGGTCCGGAATCCTACGGGGCGGGGGAGGTGGGCGGCACCGAGCCCTCCAGCCCGTTGAACGCCATGGTGCGCAACGGCATCCTGGCCGTGCAGGCCAACTACGTGGACCAGCGCAACATCCGCGATTTCTTCCGGGACGAATTCGGCATTTCCCTTGAGAAGGGAATCCAGGAAGTCATCGACCAGGCCAAGGAGACCGGCGGCCTGGAGGGGGCCTTGGATCCGGAAGCCGTCAAGGAGCGCCTGGAGTCCATGAAGAACGCGGATTTCATTCCCATCCCCGCGAAGATCGCCTTCTTCAACAGCGAGGAGGAAATGCTGGCCGCGGACGCGGACGTTTTCTTCCTCGGACATTTCACGGTCATCAGCCATGCCCACTTGTGCGTGAATTCGTTCCCCATCATCTACCAGGCCTACTTCCGCGAGCAGGAACATCGGGCCATGGAAAGGGAAATCGCCGCGCTGCTGGGGACCATCGAGGATCCCAAGTCCAAGGCGGCGGCCGAACCGGCCGAAAACGCCGCTTCAGGCCTGCGGATCCAGACCTTCAAAGGGGACTTGAAGGCTTTTCTCCTCAAGGATCTGATTCCGAACATGATCTACAACCTGAGCGATGCGGCGGAGTACCAGAAGGCGCTGCACCAGTTCAAGAGCTTCATGGGCGATTTCGGATATCCCGAGGACATGCAGGAGATCATCAATCTGATCGAGTCCACCCCAACCCATGACGCCAAAGCCCTGCGCAAGCTGGAACTGCTGGTGGCCAAGGTGGAAGCGCTTCAGAAGGAAGATTATGAAAAGCTGGAAGTCATCCGGAAAGAAATCAAAGGGCTGCCGTGAGATGCATTGGATGGATAATAAAGTCCGTTACCATTGATTGAGATTTCGTCGGGCGTCGGGCGACGGGCGTAAAACTTTTTCCGATAGGTTTCGGGCGCAAAAGAAAACCCGTGGCTTGATCCTTGGAAGCGGTGGTACCCGCTCGAACCAGCCTAAGGGTTTTTCTTTTCGCCCGACGCCGTCGGCACCGAAGGTGCCGCACGCCCGACGCCCGACGAGGGACCCGACGGTAATGACCCCAATGACTCTTCCCCAGTAAACCGCTCAATCCGACATACCCCGCCTTCCATCGCCACGTATTCCATCCTCGTCAGCCATTCTCCCGAGTTCACATAGACCCCTTCCGGGAATTCCTTGACGAAGGCGGCGTGGGTATGGCCGTGGATGAGGATGTCCTGCCGGCCGTCCGCCAGCAGGGCGCGGCCTGCGGCTTCGTATTCGTCCATATGGCGCGGGCGGTTCTGGTGCTGGTCCCGGGAAGCTTTGCTCATGAAGCGCGCCAGGCCCATGCCGAAATCCGGATGCAGCAGGCGGAAGCACCGGTTCGAGAGCGGATGGCGGAACACCTTTTTCATGATGCGGTATTTCCAATCCGATTCCGCCAAGCCGTCCCCGTGGAGCAGCAGGAGCCGCCTGCCCTGCAGTTCCATGCGGATCTCGTCGTCGTGCACGCGCAATCCCATCCCGTCCCGGAAGAAGGAACCGAGGTTGAAATCATGGTTGCCGCTCAGGTAATGGACTTCCACCCCGCCGCGCGCCAATTCCTCCAGGGCCGCCAGGATGCGGAAATGATCCTTGGGGATGAAGCTGCGGTATTCCATCCAGAACTCGAAGAGGTCGCCGAGGATGAAAAGGTGCGTGGCCCGGGCGGCTTTTTCCCGCAGGAACCGTAACACCAAGGTTTCCCTGTCCGGATCGAGGCCGCGGTAGCGGGCCCCCAGATGCAAATCCGAAATGAAATAGGCGACGGGGGAGGTGGTCATCGGATGGTTTCTGCCGGAATGATCATAAAGCTAATTCCGGATTCGGCGGATGGCCGGAAAATGCGTATTTTATGGGTGAGGCCCAATGCGAATCGAATCGACCCCCCATAAACTCCACCTCTTTTTCTGCACCAACACCCGCGAGAATGGGGAAAAGTCGTGCGGTGACACTCCGGATACGGGAATCCTGGCGGAAACACTGAAGAAGCGGTTCAAGGAAGGCAAGCTGCCCGTGCGCATCACGCGCACCGCCTGCCTGGGTCCCTGCGCCCAGGGTCCGAACATCATGTGTTACCCGCAACAGGTATGGTTCCAGGACGTGCATGTGGAGGACATGGATTCCATCGAAGCCGAGGTCAGGAAGATCCTGGCCTCCGGGATCGCTCCGGGTTCCTGAATCGCCCTCCGGGCTACTTCACGGCCAACTTGGCCGCTTCCGTTTTGATAAGGTTCGGGGTTTCTTCGGCATTGAAGGTCTTGTAGCGTATGTACTCGCCTTTGTCGTTGACCACGTACAGAAGGGGAATCGATCCCGTTCCGTAGTTGTCCCCAAACGCCTTGTCCACGTCCTGGAAGACGGGCATGTGGATCTTGTAATCCCGGATGAAGCCGCGGACGTCATCCTCGGAGTTGAACCTGACGGCGATGGCGATGGCGGTGAAGCCCTTGGCGGTGAGTTCATCCGCGAGTTTCTGCACATACGGGGCGGCGTGCTGGCAATGGGGGCATACGGCGGAGAAGTAGAAGATCAGCAGTTTGCGGTTCGCGAAGTGCGAGAACTTCAATTCGGCATCGGAGATGGGTTTGGGCGTCAGGCCGAAGTCGATGTGGAGGCGCTTGCCCGCCTTATCGACTTCGAAAGAGGGGGGCGCTTCGGGGCCCTGAACGGGGGCGCTCGGGGCCTGGGCCACGGTGAGATTGAGGGCGAGCCCCATGAGAAGGGATGCCATCATGAAAACCTGGGAGTGCCGCATTCGTTGATTCCTTTCCTCGATTCTAATCCAGCCAAAATATAATGGAACTTGGGCTTGCGTACCACTTAGGCTTGCATACCATTACGGGCGGCTTCCGCTTCCGCCCAGAACTCCCCGAAGGCCGGAGTCGCGCACCAGGTCCTGACTTCCAGGGCCTTGAACACTCGCGCGAATTCCGGCCCAACGTCCCAATCCCACGCCTCGCTGGCAGGCCCGGTGACGGATCCGGCGGACCCCAAGGCGGTTCCGGAGACGGAACCGATGCGAAGGCAGAAGGAATGCAGCAGATGCCGGGTCGCGCCCAGGGCCGCATGGTCGGCCGAGTCCAGGTCCGCGTCCAATTGTTTCAGATACGCCCTGCCGCCCAGGGAATAGATTTTGTCGCCCACCACCGGGCACCCGATTTCCGCCAGGTGCGCGCGCAACTGGTGCTTGCGCCCCGTGATGGGCGAAAGCGCCAGCAGGGAAAGCCCGTCGCGGAAGGCGATTTTCCGGTAGAGGGTGAGAGCGGGTTTGCCGTGGGGCATCGCGTGCATTTGGCACCGGATGGCCCCGTCGGATTTTTCCCCCAGGGGGACCTCAATCCGCCCGCCCGCCGCCGGAGGCTCTCCCCGCACCACCGCGGTATAGAACTTGGTCCACCGGGAATGTTCCGACGAAGGGGCGAGTTCCCGGAAGGCGTCGGGCCCGCGGGCGAAAGCGACCAGCCCGCTGGTTTCCCTGTCCAGGCGGTTCAGCGGGGCCCAGGCCGGATCGCCGAGTTCCTCTTTCACCAGGTTGGCCAGGGTCTGGAAAAAAATCTTTCCGGTGCGGTGCACGGGCATGCCCGCGGGTTTATGCACGAATGCCAGCCGCTTGTCCCTTTCCAGGATCCGGTAATCCAAGGGAACTTCCGGCTCGTCATAATCCACCACCGCAAAGCGCAGCTCCATGCCTTCCCGCAACGGTTCGGCGCCGCGGGCGACTTTGCCTTCCAGTTCCAGGCGATCCTTGGCCAGGAGATCCGCCCATTCCGCGGGGGAATGGTAGGTGAACCGCCGGGCCAGGTAATCCAGCAATCGATCGGGACCGGGGTTGCGGATTTTCGCGGTAAAGGAAGAGTTGATCTTGGGCAATGCGGGGATTCCTCGGGCCGGCGCGGGATGAAAAGAAAAAGGGCCGGCCATCCGGCCGCCCCCGTTTTCAGCCGGTATCCGCTCAGGAGCGGATGCGGGCCGGGACTATTTGGAAGCCAACTGCGAGGCTTCCGCCTTGATCATGCCTGGGGTCTGGTCGGAATCGAAGGTTTTGTACCGGATGTACTCCCCTTTTTCATTGATGACCAGAATGAGGGGGATGGAACCGGTGCCGTAGTTCTCGCCGAAGGTCCGGTCCTCGTCGTAGAAAACGGGCATGTGGACCTTATAATCGCGGATGAAACTCCGGATATCGTCTTCGGTGTTGTATTTGATGGCGATGGCGATGGAGGTGAAACCCTGGGCGGTCAGTTCATCGGAGAGCTTTTGGACGTATGGGAATGCATGCTGGCAGTGGGGGCATTTGGCCGAGAAGTAGAAGATCATCAGCTTGCGATTGGAGAAATGGTTGAATTTCATGTTCGCGTCGGAGATGGGCTTTGGGGTCAGGGCGAAATCGACATGATCGCGCTTGCCCTTCACCTTTTTGTCCGGCTCCCAAGTGGGCGGGGCTTCGGGCGCGATGGGTCCCTGTACGGGACCGCGCAGGGGTTGAGCGGTAACGAGGTTCAGCGCCAGTCCGGTCAGGAAGGAAACCGTCAGGAAAAGCTTGGTATGCCGCATAGAATCGTTCATCTCCTAAAATGGACCCTTGAAAAATACAAGGCTGCTGCGCAGCCGGACAAGCAATCCTTCAAAATATAAAAAAGAGCCCTATTCCGGCGTAAACGGGCCCCGGAACCAGGATGGAAATTGTGGGGGGGTGTCTCAATATTGTATAATTATAACGTGAAAATTACGGGATTTTGCGACTCCTTCCCAGTCCTCTCGCGGACTTGAATTGGACACTCCATTGGATTTCGGGCCCAACCATGGTGAACTGACCCCCGAGGTCTATAAGCTCAAGCAACAAAACGTCCAGCTCCAGCATCTCCTGAAGTACAAGGACGACGTCGAGATCCCCACGCTCAAGCGGCAGATGGCGCATTTCCAGCATGAGCTGCAAACGACCAAGGCCCAGCTCCACGAGACGGTCAAACAGGAAGATTTCATCGACCGGCAGTCCGGCATCATCCATATCGACAGGGATATGCGGGTGGTGAAGATCAACAGCTACGCCCTGGAAATCCTCGGGACCCTGCATACCCAGGCCATCGGCCGCCCCATCAAGGAAGTGGGCATCCATTCGCAATCCGGGCGGCCCATTTTCGGAGACATCGATTATTACCTGGAACCGGAAGGCAAGGAAAGCGAGTGGGAGAAGGAAATCCCCATGCCGAACGGGGAGAAGCGTTACTACCACTTCCGCAGCGCCCTGATCAACGGCACCCGGCTCATCAGCATCCACGAGGTGACCGATTTGCGCCTGTCCGAAAGCCGGGTCAAGGCCATCATCGGATCGTCCAAGGACGGCATCGCCCTGGTGGACGAAGGATCGGTCATCCGGTCCACCAACGCGCGCTTCGGAAAGCTCTTCGGCCTCAACTGGCGGCAATTCGCCGGCATGCAATTCGACATCGCCGCCGAGCTGCTGCAATACCATTTCACCGAGGCCCATGAGTTCATGGCCTTCTACGGCGCCATCCAGAAGGAGCCGCAGCTCCACGCCGAGCAGATCTTCGAGATGGTGCTGCCGCATTCCGCCACCTACCAGATCTACACCCGGCCCATCGTGGACGAGCAAAGCCGCCTGATCGGCCGCGTGTGGTTCGTCACGGACGTTTCCCAGTTCAAGGAAATGGAAAAGAAGCTGGTGGCCAACGCCGCCGACCTGGAAGTCAAGGTGAAGGAACGCACCGAAGAGCTGTACGTGCAGAACCAGGAAATGGTGCGCGTGCGCCAAGAGACGGAAATGGAATTGGACATGGCCAAGCAGGTCCAGCAAGGCATGCTGCCCAAAACCCTGCCGCGCCTGGAAGGCTACGAGGTGGCCGCCGCCTACGCCCCGACGGGCAAGGTCAGCGGCGACTTCTACGATTTCATCCGCCTGGACGAGGACCGGATTTTCATGCTCATGACGGACGTCTCCGGCCATGGAGTGCCCGCGGCCCTGGTTACGGCCATGGCCAAGATGTCCTTCGACCGGCACGTGAAGTCCGGATTGTCGGTCGCGCAAATCCTCACCAACGTGAACGTGGATCTGTGCGCCGCCATCAACACGGACCACTATCTCACCGCCTTCGCGGGCATCCTGAACCTAAGGAGCGGGCGCCTCATCTACAGCCGCGTCTGCCACCCCTATCCGGTCGTCTACCGGCACGCCACCAATACCCTGGAGCACCTGCAGATGCGCGGCGGGTTCTTCCTGGGCATGTTCGAGGACAACACTTATACCGAGCAGGAAACCGTCCTTCACCCGGGCGATCTCATTTTCGTGTACACGGACGGCATCAACGAGAGCTTCAACAACAAAGACGAACTTTACGGGCGGAAACGCCTGGATGCGGTCATCAAGAAGTACTCACCTTTAGGTTCGTCGGAAACCATCGCCCAGGCGCAGATGGACAAGGAGCGCTTTTCCGAAGGGCGCCAGAGCCTGGATGATATTTCCATTTTCGCCATTAAACGGCGCGAGCCGCGCTGATCGGCTCCCAGCCGAAAGCGTTCCCGTTCCGCCGTTCCGATATTTATCTTGATCCATCATGTCCGGGAGGGATTCCAGGTGAAAGTACTCGTGGTTGGCGGCGCCGGTTATATCGGTTCCCATGTGGTCAAAGCCCTGCTGCGCGAAGGCGCCGAGGTGACCGTTTTCGACAATTTTTCCTCGGGATTGCGGGGCAATCTGCGGCCGGGAGCGGCGTTCCGCCATGGCGACATCCTGGATGCGAAGGCATTGGACGAAGCCTGCGGGGAAAAGAGATACGATGGGGTGATCCATCTGGCCGCCCTGAAGGCCGCGGGCGAATCCATGACCGTGCCCGAACGCTATTCCGTGCATAACATCACCGGAACCCTGAATCTTCTGAATGCCGTAGCCAAGCACGGAATCAGACATTTCGTCTTCTCTTCCACCGCGGCCGTCTACGGGGATCCCCATTACCTGCCCATGGACGAGAAGCATCCCACCAGCCCTGCCAACTATTACGGGTATACCAAGCTCGCCATCGAAGGCTTCCTGGAATGGTACGGCCGGCTGAAGGGCATCCGTTACGCGGCCCTGCGCTATTTCAATGCGGCCGGTTACGATGTGGACGGAGAGCTGTGCGGCCTGGAACAGAATCCAGGCAACCTGGTCCCCATCATCATGGAAGCCGCCATGGGCTGGCGCAAGAAGATCCAGATCTTCGGGAACGATTACGAGACCCGGGACGGCACCTGCATCCGCGATTACATCCACGTCAGCGATTTGGCGCGGGCCCACACCATGGCCCTGAACAAGCTGATGGGGGGGACGGAAAAACTATTGGTGAATCTGGGAACGGGCGAGGGCATCACGGTGATGGAAATGGTCAAGAAGACCTCGGAAATCATCGGCCGGCCGGTATCCTTCGAGATAGTGGGCCGCCGGGAAGGGGATCCTCCCGTGGTGGTGGCATCCGCCGGTCTGGCCAAGGTCCTGCTGGGCTGGGAAGCCAAGCATAGCGATGTTGGTACATTGCTTAATACCACCTGGAAGGCCTATCAGACGAACGCGAAGGAACGGCGGATATGAAGGAACTCCCCACCACCCTGGGAGCGCTCAAGCGCTCGGGATACCGCAGCAAGCCGGTCAAGGAAGAGCTGCGCGACAATCTGCTTGCGCGTATACGCGGCGGCGGCCCCCTCATGCCGGGCGTGATCGGGTACGATGAAACCGTTCTCAAGCAGTTGACCCATGCCATCCTGTCCAAGCACGATATCCTGTTGCTGGGACTGCGCGGGCAGGGCAAGACGCGCATCCTCCGCAAGCTGGCCGAGTTCCTGGACGAGTCCATACCCATCGTGGCGGGAAGCGAGGTCAACGACGACCCCTTCGCGCCCATTTCCCGTTTCGCCCAGGAGATAATCTCGGAACTCGGGGACCAGACGCCCATCGAATGGATCGGGCGCGAGCGCCGCTACGGCGAAAAGCTGGCGACGCCGGACGTCTCGATGGCGGATCTCATCGGCGACATCGATCCGGTGAAGGCATTCCACCAGAAGATCGGCTACGGCCACGAAGGCGCCATCCAGTTCGGCATCATTCCCAGGACCAACCGCGGTATCTTCGTCATCAACGAACTGCCGGATCTCCAGGCCCGCATCCAGGTGGGGCTGCTCAACATCATGGAGGAGCGCGATATCCAGATCCGCAGCTTTCGCGTGCGCATCCCGCTTGACATCCTGATGGCGTTCTCGGCGAATCCGGAAGACTACACCAATCGCGGCAACATCATCACCCCGCTCAAGGACCGCATCGACTCCCAGATCATCACCCACTACCCCAAGAGCGCGGAAGCGGCCATGGAAATCACCCGCCAGGAAGCCTGGCTGGATCGTCCCGCCGCCGCGGTCAAGGCCGTGATTCCGGAAACGGTGCGCCTGATCGTGGAGCAGATCGCTTTCGAGGCCCGCGAGGACAAGGACTACGTGGACCAAAAGTCCGGCGTCTCGGCGCGGTTGCCCATCGCGGCCATGGAGCTTCTGGCCAGCGCGGTGGAATTGCGCGGAGCCCTGACGGGAGAAGCCGCGCCGCGGGCGCGCCTTTCGGACCTGGAGAGCGTGGTCCCCGCCATCACCGGAAAGCTCGAGCTGGTCTACGCCGGGGAGCAGGAAGGTCCCGCCAATATCGCCCGGGCCATGGTCGGCAAGGCCGTGAGGACCATCTTCCACAAGCATTTCCAGGATCCCTACAACAAAAAAGAGAAGCAACCGGAAGCCAACCCCTATTATCCGGTGGTCTCCTGGTTCGAAAAGGGAAACCAGCTGACCTTGGGCGATCGCATGACGGACGCGGAATACCGCAAGGCGCTGGAATCGGTTCCGGACATCCGCAAGGTGCTGGCCCACGGCGCCCTGGACCCCAAGGCCCTCGAGAAGGACAAAGCCGAAGACATGCTGCATCTGGAACTGTTGCTGGAAGGCCTGCATCTGCATTCCAGGCTCAGCAAGGAGAATCTCACGGAGGGTTTCGTGTACCGGGACATGATGTCGGACATACTGAAGGGATAGACGGATGGAAATCCGCTATGGCATGCCGTTTCCCGATCCCGAGGGGGGCGAAGGCGAAGACAAGATCGATTTGACCGATCTCTTCTCCCAACTGTTCCTTCGCAGCAACGGGGACGTGGGCCAGGCGCTGGAATGGCTGCGCCGCATCGCGGAGCGCCAGGGCTGGCTCAACCGCGAACGCACCTTCGAGGATATGCTGGACCAGCTCGAGGAAAAGGGCGTGCTCAAGCGCGACAAGGACGGGTTCGAAATCACCCCCGCGGGCGACAAGGCCGTGCGGGAATCGGTTTTCGAGCGCGTCTTCAAGGGGATGGGCAAGGGTCTGCGCGGCAACCACAATACCGGCAAGCTGGGCCGCGGCGGAGAGCGCCAGGCGGAGACCCGGCCGTACGCATTCGGCGACGATCTGTCGGATCTGGATTTCAACGCCACCATCAGGAACAGCCTCCGGCGGGGCGGCGAAGAGGCGGCCGGAGGGATCGAGTGGACCGGGATGCCCGCGGACGGGCTTTCCGAGGACGACTTCGAAGTGCACGAACGGGAGCAACTCGCCAGCTGCTCCACCGTGCTCATGCTGGACATCAGCCACAGCATGATACTTTACGGCGAAGATCGCATCACTCCCGCCAAGATGGTGGCCATGTCCCTGGTGGAGTTCGTGAAGAGGCATTATCCCCGCGACACGCTGGACGTGATCACCTTCGGAGACGAGGCCAAGGAAATCCCCGCCGACCGCATCGCCCATGTTTCCGTCGGTCCCTTCCATACCAATACCTGCGACGGCCTGCGCCTGGCCCAGACCCTGTTGCGCAAGCGCAAGAATACCAACAAGCAGATTTTCATGGTGACGGACGGCAAGCCCTCGGCCGTTTTCGACCGCGGCCGCCTGTACCGGAATTCCTTCGGCCTGGATCCGCTGGTTCTCCAGAAGACGTTCGCGGAAGGCCGGGCCTGCCGCAAGAACAAGATCCGCGTCTGCACCTTCATGATCGCCAAGGATCCCTACCTTATCGAATTCGTGGAAGAATTCAGCAAGGTATGCGCAGGCAAGGCTTTCTATACCGGTCTGGACGGCCTGGGCGAGTTCGTGTTCGTGGATTACGCCGCGCATAGGCGCGGCAAGGTCCGCTGAGCCGGTTCCCCCGGACTCCGCGCCTTTTCCGCCCCCTCCAGACCCCCCTGCCCGGTTTCCCGGTTCCCTTCCGATTACTGTTACAAACCGTCCGGTTTACGCGTCCAATCCGCAAAAGGGATGCAACCCGGAGGCCCGCGCATGGAACCGTATTCCACCATCAGTGTCGTGATTCCCTATTACAATGAGGCCGGCTTCCTGCCGCAGACCTTGCGCACCATCCTGGACCAGACCCGGCGGCCCGATCAGCTCGTCCTCATCGACAATGGCTCCAGCGACGGAACGGAGGATCTCTGCCGCGCCCTGCTGGAGGGTTGCGCGATTCCCGAGATCCTGTTTCTCCGGGAATCCCGCCCCGGGAAAATCTTCGCCTTGGAGGCCGCAGGCCCGTGGGTGACCGGGGAGTTCGTGGCCTTCGCGGATGCGGACATCCAGTACCCGCCGCGTTACCTGGAGACGGCCGAACGGCTTTTCCGCACCGCCCCGCCCGGCACGGCCGCTGTGATGGCGCTCTACCTCCATGGCGCGGCGGGGGAGATGCCAGGGCTCCTTTACCGTCTGGTCATGCCATTGCTCTCGCGCATTTTCCCCACCAAGTGCCTGACCGGCGGCGGCGGCCAGGTCTTCCGCACCGCGACCTTCCGGAAGGCGGGCGGTTTTTCCGCCGCCACGTGGAATTACGTGCTGCTCGATCACGAGATCATGCACCGCATGTTCAAGCTGGGAAAATCCCGCTATCATCCCGACTTCTGGTGCCTGCACACCAATCGGCGGGGCAGCCGCCGCAGCGTGCGGTGGAACCTTTGGGAACGCTTTCTATACCTGTATATGCCGCCCGCATTCCTGGACTGGTATTTCTACCGCTTCCTGGGGCCGCGCCTGGCCAAGCGGCGCATGACCCAGCTCAGCTTGCGGGAACAGTCCTGGAACCGGAAAGTGGGGATGCCCGGATGACCGGAAGATGACCGGAAAGTAAAGGCCCGGGAAACGGGACCGCTAGTCCCCGCGCTGGAATCCGATGGCGTCTCCGCCTTGTTCCTTGACCGCGTACATGGCCTCGTCGGCGCGCTGGATGAATTCCTTGACAGCCTGATGGACTTCCTTGCCCTCGTCCGAGGGAAGGTATTGGGCGATGCCGATGGAAAGCGAAGTGGGGTCCACCCGCAACCTGCGGAAGGCGGACAGAATGCGCTCGCAAATGACCTTGGCGCCTTCGGACTTGGTGTCCGGCAGGAGCAATACGAATTCGTCGCCGCCGTAGCGGTAGGCTGAATCCATTTCCTGGCGTATTTCGCTCATGAAGATGTTGCCCAGCATCACAAGCAGGTGATCGCCCGCCTGGTGGCCCTTGGAATCGTTGTAGACCTTGAATTTGTCCACGTCGATGAGGGCGATGGATACGGGCCGGTTGGGAAAACGCTTCTGGGCCCGGATGACCCTGCCCAATTCGGCGTTCAGGTGGCGGACGTTGTGCAATCCGGTCAGGCTGTCCGTGATCACCAGGCGGAGCAACTGCTCGTTCTTCTCGTGCAACTGGCTTTCCAGGTGCTTGCGCTTGGAGATGTTGCTGCAATTGAAGACTTCGCCGATCACCTCTTTGTCCCGGTTGAGCATGCGCGCCACGCTCAGGGATATCCAGATGTCTTCGCCGGAGTCGGCCTGTTTGATCAAAAGTTCCGGGGCTTCCGCGGATCCGGTTTCGTCCACCCGGGCCAGCAGGGCGGATATCTCCACCGGGCTGGCGAAGAGGGCGTGGACTTCCTTGCCCAGGACATCGGTCTGGGACATGCCGAAGGCGCGTTCCGAACCGCGGTTGAACTTGAGGATGCGGTGTTCCACGTCGGTGGTGAAAATGATGTTGCCGGAGTTGGTGATCACCGACTCGAAATACCAGGCTTTGGCTTCCAGGCGTTTTTGCTTGAGGGAGAATACCTGAAGGTCTTCCAGGAAGGTGCCGGCCTGTTTGTGAAGCCAGATGCAAAGCCCCGCCAAGGCGGCGGCGAAGCCGTATCCCAGGAACGGGTGGTACTTATGGGCGAGGAATGCGCCGCACAATCCAAACAGGACCACCAACGTATACGCAAGGGAAGTCTTCCATCCCCGTTTCCCGATTAGCATGTCGATGGGCTGATTTTACCTTTCTGCAACGGGTATTTCAATGGAAAGAGCTTCTTCCAGGAGGGCTTTTCCGAAGCGGGCTTTGCGTGCAATCAGGTATGCGGGCAAATCTCCAAGGGGCAACCCGTTCACGGCGATCCGATAGGCCTCCCAGATCAGGTTGGCCCGGGTATCTTCGGCCCATTCCCGGTCGACGGCCTCGAGGGCGGAAAGGTTCTCCGCGGTCGGTTCCAGAATCGATTTCTCCAAAGCGCCGCCCAGCTTTTCCCGCAACCCCTCCGGTCGGGGCGGGTCTCCCGGTCCGCCTTCGGGATGGCGATCCAGCGCTTTCATCAATCCCGCCGCGCGGCCCAGGCTGGGGTGGGGTCGCCGTTTCGCATCGTGCAACACCTGGGCCTGGAAGGAATCGTCCCAGCCGGTTTCCCACATCGGGAATCCCGGAGGCGGGATTCCCTCCAGGAGATAGGCGGCCACCTCGTCCGCGCGCAGGTGCGCGAGGCCGGGATGTTCCCGGTCGAAGGCCAGATCGGGAAGCGGAGTGGCATCGGTCTGGATCAGGACATGGCCTTTGCCGTAAGGGCCGGTTTCCACGGGATTGGAAGCGCCGAAAAGGGCCAACGTCTGCACGCCGCCGGCAGCGGCAAGGTGCATGGCCACGGTGTCTCCGGTCACGACCATGCGCGCATGGGTGCAGACCCAGGCCGCCCCGGCCAACGATGTGGCGCCGACGCAATCCACCACGGCTGCGCGGGCGGCCGCGTCCAGTCCGGCCGAGATCCGTTCCATCACGGCCCTCTCTTCGGGCGCGCCGGTGAATGCGATGGTGAATCCCGCCCGGGCGCACCGCACCGCCAGGCCGGCCCACTGCGATTCCGGCCAGCGTTTTCCCGCCCAGGCCGAACCGGGGTGGAAGGCGAGATATTCCCCGGGCACCAGGGATTTGCAGGCATCGGGCCGCAGGAGCGGAGGCAATAGGGTCGCCGCGTTTTCCGCCCGGCGTTGCGAGGGTCGGGGATTGCCGCCGCCCAAGGCATGCGATATGGCGCGGATATAGATGTCGACGACGTGCCAGCCGTTGCCGCCGCGGTCCGCGGGGATGGCCGCGAGATGTTCCAGGAAGCGGGATTGGATCCGGAAGTTGGTATTGCAGATGAATTCCAGGCCGATTTTCCGATCGGCCCGGATGAAACTTTGTATCAACCCTCCGGAGCGCTCCTGGAACAGGTTGGCGGAAAGCGCGTAGCGGGTGGACGCCAGATCGGCCAGAAAGGATTCCAGCAGTTCCATGACCCCGGCCGCGTCTCCGGCGTTCCAGAATGCCTTCAGGGCGCGTTTGGGAATGGGAATCACGCGGCGGATCAAGGGGCTTCCCTGCACCAGGTCGCGGCACTCCTCTCCCACCAGATAATCCACCTCCAGGCCGGGATGCTGCGCTTTGATGCGGCGGATGGCCTGCAGGGCCATGATCACATCGCCGGGATTATGGGGCAGTATGACGAGCATGGGGCCGTTCAAGCCTGGCCGTACTTTCGCTCTTTGCGGGTTTCCTGCGCCGCCAGCAGGCGGGCCAGCAGGGCGAGCTGTTCCCGGCGGGAAATTTCGATTCCCTGGGCCAGTTTGACTTCCGCGTCGCGCGCCAATCTCGCCGTCTCGGTGGGTTCCATGGTCTCAAGCATGGCATTTTTCGCATTGGAAAAACAAGCCGCCCGCTCTATGACGGATGATCGCGGCAATCTTTCCCGGAACCGTCGATTGGGGAGGATTTCCGTTGGAAAGCAGGGCCATTGCTGCTAATTTTCCCTGCATGCCCAGATACTCCATCGCCTTCATTACGCCTAAACCCTCATTGGTACACCAGGTGGTGGAGATGGATTCCCGGGAGTCGGCGCTGCGTTACTTCTTCAACCAATACGTGACCCACGGATACTCCCAGGACTCCGAAGGCTTCAGCTACTTCAAAGAGGATTTTTCCGATTCGGAAAACCCTTTGGGCAGCATCGTCGAAATCTAGGGAACAGCCTCCATGGCGGATAAGAAAACGGTCGGCGTATTGATGGGCGGTATTTCGCCCGAACACCCCGTCTCTCTGGTTTCCGGGTCCGGCATGCTGAAGAACCTGGATCCCGATCGGTATCTGGGTTTCCCCATCCTCATTTCCAAAGACAATGTCTGGACCTGGCCGGAAGTCCCGGATACCGCGACCAGCGCGTCCGCCGCGTCGCGCCCGGCCGACACCTACGGGGTCGATTCCGCCGAGAAGGCCGCGGCATTCATCGCCACGCCTCCGGTGGATTGGAATGTAGCCCGCTTTCCGGATTTCCAGGTCTTTCCCCGATGCGACATCATGCTCATCGGCCTGCACGGCGTGGGCGGGGAAGACGGCCGCCTGCAAGGATTTTTCGAACTGGCGGGCCAGGCCTATACCGGCAGCGGCAGCCTGGGCTCGGCCCTGGCCATGGACAAGATCACGGCCAAGCGCATTTATCAATCCGCCGGCATCCCCACCGCCCGCTATCGCGTGTTGTCCAAGGGCGAGTACGCCTCCGCCCGGGCGGGATTGGAAAAGGAATTCGGATATCCGATGGTGATCAAAAATCCCCTGGGCGGATCCAGCATCGGCATGGGCATCGCCCGCACGGCCGCGGATCTGGACGCGCTGTTGTCCTCGCTGGGCGCGGATTCCCCGCGCCTGCTGGTCGAGGAGTTCATCAAGGGCAGGGAGGGCACCTGCGGCGTCATCGCCAATTTCCCCCCCGTTCCTCCCACCGAGATCCGTCCCACCCAGGACAGCTTTTTCAACTTCGAGGCCAAGTACAAACAGGGCCGCACCGAGGAAATAACGCCCGCGGGCTTTCCCCCGGAGATCCTTTCGGAAATGCAATCCATCGCGGCCCGCTGCCACGACGCTCTGCAGCTCTCCGTCTACAGCCGCACGGATTTCATCTATGCCCCCGGCTTCCGGGGCGACGGCGGGCTCTTCGTTCTGGAGACCAATAATCTGCCGGGCTTTACGCCCACCTCGTTGCTGCCCCAGGCCGCGGCCCATGCGGGCCTCAGCTACGGCGGACTTTTGACCAAGGTCATCGAAGAAAGCTTTGCCAAGCACGCCTGATCTTTCCCTAGTCCTTGACTTGTCCGCTTCCCTGGCCTTGGGGCTCGTCGACGCCGGCAACCGCACCATGGCCCGCCGCGTCAAGGAGCAAGGGACGCGCGGAGAAACCGCCCACGCCCTGTTGGAAGAGTGTCTGGCCGAAACCGGCGCCGGAATCGGCGATATCGTTTCCATCTGCGTCGGCGTCGGTCCCGGCAGTTTCACGGGAATCCGGGTGTGCGCCGCGCTTGCGCAAGGGCTCGCCTTCGCCAAGCGCCTGTCTCTTTATCCTTTCTCATCCCTGGCGGCCCTCGAAGTCTGCGCCGGGTCCCCTGGAGACCCGTTGCAATCCGTCGGACTGCCCGCGCCGCGCCGGGATGGCGAACCTGCGCATGCCGTCATCGCCGCCATCGCCGCGAATGCGGGCCGCTATTACGTGCGCCTTCCGCCCGCGCCGGATGCGGATCCCGGAGCCGGGGGCGGGACCCGCGAATCCCTCATGTCCGCGGACGCATTGCTGTCCCTGGGCGCGCCGGGCATCAGGCTCATCACTTCGGGCAATTTCCCGGACCGGGACCGGTTCCTGCCCGCCTTCGGATTCCTGGATCGCTTCGAGGATGCCGCCGATTTCGGACGCATCGCGCGCATGGCCAGGGGCGGGCATCCGGTGGTGGACGGCATCCTGCGCCCCAACTACCTGATGGCCTCGGCGGCGGAGGAAAAGCGCCGGTCCGCCCTTCCCGGAATGCCGGAATCCGGGGATACGTCCAAGTGACCGTAACCTGCGTACGACCTATGCTGAGGACCGATCTCGCCGCCGTGCTCGCCATCGAGGCCCAGGCCAATCCCGTACCCTGGAAGGCCGGGGATTTCGAAGTCTTCCTGCGTCCGCCTTTCCACGTCGATGTCCCTTCCGTTCCGCCGGCCTCGGCATCCGGGACGGTGACCGCTCCCGCCGACGGGGCCGCGGAAGGCGCGCCTCCCGACAAGGCCATGGGTCCCATGGGCTGGGTGTGGGCCGATCCGGAAGTCCAGGGGTTCGCCTGCGCGGTGGGCGCCGCCGATGAGGCCGAACTCCAGGCCATCGCGGTGGCTCGGGATCACTGGAGCAGGGGGGTAGGTTCCGCATTGATGGAATCCCTGTGCGCCTGGGCCCGATCCAACGGCCTCCGGACCCTGCACCTGGAAGTGCGGGAAGGAAACGCCCGGGCCCTGGAATTCTACGCGAGGTGGGGATTCACCTCCGCCGGCCGCCGGCCCAAATACTACCGCGACAACGCCGAAGCCGCTCTCCTGTTGGTCAAATCCCTGTAGGAGGCCCAGCCAACTATTTCTAATTTGGAAAGTCCCCGCCCCTTGCTGGATGGCTCCCGTGGAGCCTGCCGGGCGGAGAGTAACCACATGAATATTGGGAGCCTACGCATGTCCAAGGCCATCTTAACCACCCGTCACGGCGACATCACCATCGAATTCCTGCCGGAAGTCGCGCCCAACCACGTCAAGAATTTCATCGAGCTGGCCAAGAAGGGCTTCTACGACAAGACCCTCTTCCATCGCGTCATCCCCGATTTCATGATCCAGGGCGGCGATCCCAACAGCAAGAACGACGACAAGCGCCTGCACGGCACCGGCGGTTCCGGCAAGAACATCAAGGCCGAATTCTCCAAGACCGCGCATCTGCGCGGCGTCGTATCCATGGCCCGTTCCGCCAATCCGGATTCCGCCTCCTCCCAGTTCTTCATCGTGGTGGCGGACTCCTCCCATCTCGACAATCAGTACACGGCCTTCGGCAAAGTGACGTCCGGGCTGGACGTGGTCGACAAGATCGTGGCGGAAGAAACCGATCACCGCGACAATCCCCTGGAAGCGGTGTCCATGACCGTGAAGATCGAGGAGTAAAGGATTGCCGATAAGACCTCGCATGCCGCATCGCTCGGCACGGTCGGGCTTTTGGCGCAATTGGACCCTGTGGGTCTGGTTCGCCCTGGCCCTGGTGCTCTGCGTGGGCGGCGTGGCATTGTGGAAGTCCGGCCATTGGCTCGTCAGGGAAGACGGATTCGACAAGGTGCGTTGGGGCGTGGTGCTCGCGGGCGAGTCCCGGGATTGCGAACGGAGCGATGCGGCCATCCGTATGTACCACGACGGCAAAATCGACACGCTCGTCATTTCCGCCACCCGCGTTTTCAAGAACCGCTACAACAGCGAGTTCATGGTCGACTACTACGTGCAGCAGGGCGTGCCCCGGGACCGGGTCTTCGAGTTCCGCCAGGACGCTTATTCCACCCTGGAAGAGGCCCGGCTGCTGGTCCGCCAGTTCCGGCTGCAGAATCTGGACACGGTCCTCATCGTAACGTCTTCGTACCATACCGCGCGCACGCGCAAAATCTTCCGCAAGCTGGCGCAAGGCTATCCCGTAGTGCTGGTGGCCGCGGCGGAATACAGCGTCTACGATCCGAATGCATGGTGGTCCAACCGGGAAAGCCGCAAACTCTGGTTCGACGAATGGGCGAAAACGGTATACACCTGGTTCGAGCTGGCCAGGGCGCCTTCGGAAACCGGCAAATCCGAATTCCAGGGGCTTACCCCGGATATCTGGTCTTCCCGGGAACCGATCGAAAGCCGCCCAACCGCCACGCCCGTCGCCGATACCGCCGCCCGCAACGCCCCGGCAAAATCGGACACCGCCGCGATGCGCACTCCGGCCGCGAACGTCTCCGCCGCTTCCGCGGATAGCGGCCGGGAAAATCCGAAAGAGCCCGAGTCCGCAACCGGCGAGGCCAGGATGGCCGCGGTGGATTCGGCGCTTACCGCCAAGGCCGATTCGGCCAAGGCTCATAAGGATTCCCTGAAATCCGCGGAAGGCCGGCCGGCTGCAGAGGGACGGGCGCTTCCGGACGGGAAGCTTGCGGCCAAGGATACGGTCGCGGCCGCCAAAAAGCCGCTTCCCAAAGGGGAAAAGAAAAAGCCTTCCACTTCCGTGAAAGGCTCCTCGAAACTCGCTGAAAAGAAACCGGAAAAGACCAAGGCCAAGAAGAAGGACTAGCGCAAGCCGGCCCTACTTCGTCAGCGAGGCGATCAGATTGGCGAACAATGCGTCCGCCAAGGCATTCTTGCCCAGCTTCCCGAAAATGTCGAACTGGTAGAAGACAACGCGTCCCTTGCCCAATGGCATGCTGGCGATGTCCGCGCCCCAGCGCAGCTTGTTCTTCCCCGAACCGTTGCCCAGCAGATTGATGCTTCCCGCCGCGACGGTGAGACCGGGCAGGGAATCCAGGCTCCAATAAGGCATCACGTCCGCGTAGGTCTGATCCAGCACGCATTGCGACGGCAGGTCCTTGAACTCGGGCCCGCCCAAGGCGTAGTGGAAGCTCCCGAAAGCGTTTCCCGACGAGCGGAAGCACGTGATTTCGGTGGGCAGCACTTTCATGCCGTTCAGCAGGCGCGCGTCTTCTTCGGATACGTTGCCGAGGATGATGGTGCCGCCGGCGGCCGCCTTGTCGAAGCGCTTGCGGATGGAACCTTCCACCAGGGTGGAAATGTCCGCCAGCACGTGGATGTTCGCGTCCGGATTGGTGAAGCTGTTGACCGTATCCGGGAAGTTACCCAATACGCTCACCTGCTTGAGGGGCACCTCCAGCTTGGTCTCGGGCGGCACCAGGAAGACTTCTTCAGTGCGGGCCATTTCCTTGTTGTTCTTGGAGAGGTTCAGATCGAAAGTGAACCGCCCTTTTTCGAATCCGACCGGGAACTTGAAGCGGCCGACCAGGTTGACGCCGATCTTGGCTTTGCCGGGGAGGGATTCCTGGTGCCAGATGCGGCCGTTGGGGCCTTTCACGCGCAGCAGCAGGCCATAGTCTCCCAGATGGCCGTCGTTGACCATGTGGATCTTGATGGCTGCCGAGGTGCCGATATAGGGCGTGCGATCTTCGGCTTCCGCGATGACGTGGATGGGCCGGTTCACCTTCTTGACGGTCTCCAGGGAAGCCTTCGGCTTGCGTTGCCAATTGACCATGCCCGACAGGTGCGAGCCGTAGTCGCCCCACGTTTCCAGGATGTAGCCGGAAACCTGGGGATTGATGAGGAAGCCTTCGATCTGCTTGGCGATCCCCTGGCGGGCCACGTTGGAGGCTTCCTTCCAGAAGCTTTCCGCGTCCTTGAAAATGGAAATGTTCCGATCCTTGAGAACCTGTCCGAGTTCGGCGTTCAGCTTCTGCAGGTCCTTGTATTCGGGATGCCCCGAGAACTTCTTGTTGGCGTCCAGGAGCTCCTGGATGCCTTCCGGGGAGGAAACCCCCAGGCCGTCCACGAGGACTTTCCCATCAAGGTCGTCCTTCAGGTAGTTATAGCGTTCCCAGAAGGATTTGCTTCCGTGGATCCCGTCCGCCACGGTCTTGCCGTCCTTGGAAGAGCAATAATTGGCGAGCAGGGAATAGGTCTTGACCGAGACCGGGAATCCGATCTTGAGGCGATGGGATTCGAAAGGGCTGATGGTGGCGGCGATGGGCTCGTACACCTTGCCGAGGTCGATCTTGCCGCCGCCCATGCTGTCCATGGAGACGGAGCCGAGGTTGGAGAAGACGGGCCGGGTAGGGTCCAGTTCCGCGGCGTAACGCAGGAGCTTGTTTCCGTTTTCCAGGACCATGGAGCCGTTTTCGGATCCGATCACCCAGCCGAAAATGGAAGGATGGTGTCCGTCGTGGTCGATGAGGGTCTGAAGCTGCTGCTTCAGGTTCTCCAAACCTTCCTTGCTGGACTTCTGGTTGAAGCAGGTGGTTTCCTGGAGGACCAATAGTCCGATTTCGTCGCAGATGTCGAGCACTTCCCCGGGAAGGGGGGCGCCGCCGGACCGCAGCAGGTTGAATCCGGATTCCTTGATCAGGACCAGTTCCTTCTTGAGTTCGAAATCCGGTCCGGGAGTGCCGTGCAGGAAGGGGAAGAACCAGGGATAGGTGACGCCCTTCAGCTTGACGGGATGGTGGTTGAGCTTGAAGGATCCCTTTTCCACGTCCGCGCTGCGCATGCCGAAGCGGGTATCCACGGTATAGGATCCGGCCAACGTGACCTTGATCTTGTACAGCAGAGGCTCATGCAGATGCCAGACCTTGCCGTTTTCCAGCTGGATGGTGACGCCGAAGCTGCCGTTTTCCTTTTCCAGCTTCACGCTGCGGGTCACGACGCCGGTATCCCCGTCCGGGCTGGTGATTTCGAAAGTCAGTTCGGCCTGGAAATTCTTCGGGTTCCAGAACTTGGTCTCGATGGTCATGCGATCGGCTTCGAAGTCCGGGAAGCAATTCACGGAACGGATGCCCGCTTTGCCCACCATGTACAGTTCCACGTCCCCGACGATGCCGGCGAAAGGGCCGCGCAGGAAGGGTCCGCCCAAGGCCAATTCCGCGGAGGAGTGATCCCCGATCTTGCCTTGCCGGTCCAGGGTCTGCACGCGCACGACCAGGATATTGTTTTCGCCGATTTTCACGGCCTTGGATCCGTCCACTTCGAACGGCACATGGCCGCCCAGGTGTCCGCCCAGTTCTTCGCCGTTCAGCCAGATGGTGGCATGGTGCTGCACGGAGCCGAAGCGGATGAAAAAGCGCTTGGGGGATTCCTTCTTGTCGACCTGGAATTCCTTGAAGTAATACGCGATATGCGCATTTTCCTCATTGCTTTCGATGTTCCAGACATGGGGAAGGCTGACTTTTTTGGCCGTAGTCGGCTTCTTACGGTACCATTGGTCGATGAGGCCGGCATCGACGGCATCGAAAACGAAATCCCAGGCACCATCCAACTTGACGATTGTGGCCATATCACTCCCCGATGAGGAAAAAACCGGAAAAATACCACGAAATAGGGTGAAGAAGATAGTAAATTGGCCCGGTTTTGGCCGGAAGCGGGGGCGAAAGGCTTGCGGGAATCGGTGTTACGGGGGAGGAATGGCGGGTGTTACCACCCCAGCAGTCCCATGTACCAGTCCATCACCTGCGGTCCGAAAAATGCGGAGATCCCCACGCCCATGCAGATGTATGGCCCGAAGGGGATGTGTCGATGTTCATTCAATTTGCGGAAAAGCATCATGGGAAGTCCCACCACGGTGCCCAGCGCGGACGCGAAGATCAATCCGAACAATGCGGTGGGGGCCCCGAACAGCGCCCCGGCCATCGCCATCAGTTTCACGTCGCCAAGGCCCATGGCTTCTTTTTTCAGCAATAAGGTCGCGGCGAATCCCACCAGCCAAAGGAAAAGGCCGGATGCTCCGGCGCCAATCAGGCTTTGCAACGGCGTCTGCCCTCCGGGAAGGAAGCTCAATCCCAGCCCCACCAGGATGCCGGGATAGGTAATCAGATCCGGAATGAGAAAATGGCGGAAATCGATCACGAAAATCGGGATCGACGCCAAAGCCAGGAAGGTCACGCCGATTTTGAAATCGAGGGGATATACCCGGCCCGAATAGAAGAAATAGCCGATGACCAGGGCCGCCACCAGGCCGGTCAGGGCCTCGATGAGGGGATATTGGATGCTGATTCCGGTGCGGCAGGATTTGCACTTCCCCCGCAACAGGAGCCAGGACAGCACGGGAACGTTTTCATAGAACTTGATCTGGTAGCCGCATTGCGTGCAGCGCGACGGGGGCCATACCACCGACTCCCCCCGCGGCATCCGGTAGATGACCACGTTGAAGAACGATCCGACCATCAGGCCGAAGATGCCGCCGAAGAGGGTGCCGGCCAGGGGTGAGATGGGGAATGATTCCATTCGCTGGGTCGATGCTCCTGTAGGGGTTAGGGACTAGGGATTAGGGGTCTGCGAATCGATCCGTATCCGTGAGATTCGCCTGTCGTCTTAAGACCGCAGGAGATTCTTACCGGGAACGGTGAAACCTCGTACCCCTAATCCCTAACCCCTGCATTGTCCTACAAACCCAAAGTATCGGCAACAGCCGTCGGTCAGATTGTGTAGTCGTCCGTGAAGACCTTGACGCCTTTGGCCACCGCGTAGGCGGTGTCTCCCTTGGACAGACCCAGGGCCTGGAACTCCTCTTTGGGGACTTCCACCTGGATCTCCGGGCCCGCCGCCGTGGCCAGGCTGACCCGCACGGAAAGTCCGATGGTGCGGATATGGGCGATGCGCCCTTCGATGGCATTCGCGCTTTCCCTGGTCCGGTACAGCGTCAGCTCATGCGGCCGCACATAGACCGCGGTGGCGCCGGAATCGGCGGGAGCATGTCCGGGATGCACCAGGTCCAGGTCCGGCGAGCCTTGGCCATGCTCGAGACGGCTGTGGAAAATATTCACGTTGCCCAGGAAATGCATCACGAATCCGTTGGCGGGATGATGGAAGATTTCCTCGGGGGAACCTATCTGTTCCACCCGTCCCTTGTTCATGATCACCACCCGGTCGGCCACCTCGAAGGCTTCGTCCTGATCATGGGTGACGAATACGCTCGTCATCTTCAGTTCATCGTGGAGGTTGCGCAGCCAGCGGCGAAGGTCCTGGCGGACCTGGGCGTCCAAGGCTCCGAAGGGTTCGTCCAGGAGCATCACGTGAGGGCGGGCGGCTAAGGCGCGGGCCAGGGCCACGCGCTGCTTTTGTCCGCCGGAAAGCTGGGAGGGGAACCGGTTTCCGATACCGTTCAATTGGATGAGGTTCAGCAGCTCATCGACGCGCTGTTGGACTTCCTCTTTGGGGCGCTTCTGGATCTTAAGGGAGAACCCGATGTTCTCCCGGACCGTCATATGCTTGAAGAGGGCGTAGTGCTGGAAGACGAAGCCGACGCCGCGGTCCCGGACCGCCAGGCTGGTCGAGTCGGTTTCCCCGAAAAGGACTTCGCCGGAATCCGGCGTTTCCAGGCCCGCGATGATGCGGAGCAGCGTGGTCTTGCCGCATCCGGATGGGCCTAACAACGCCACCAGTTCGCCGTCGGGAACGTCTATGGAGACGTCGTTGAGCGCCTGGGTGCCTTCAAAATGCTTTTTAACATTGCGGATGGAGATTTGCATGCCGCTGGTATATCCCTATTAAACCTACTGGATTGATAGGATAAGAATATTCGGAAAGTTTGTCAAACGACTTAGACAAGGAATTGTTGGGGAAACAGTGAGGAATCAGATGCAGCAACGGCAGTTGCAGCGTTTCGTCGGGCGTCGGGCGACCGGCGCGTCAGGGTAAAACATTTAACAGGCATTTGCTTGGCGCCTCGGCGTCGGGCGAAAGAAAAGAGAAAATCCGGATCTGAATACCAATTCAAGGTTCTCCCGGTTTCCTCTTTTCGCCCGACTCCCGACTCCCGACTCCCGACGGGATAGTGCTCACGGAGCGCCGCTTTATCAACCATTCCAACGCCGTCTCTTCTAAGCGCTCTTTTTCATAATCCAACGTAATCACATGGTTCCCCCGGTTGAAGACAACCAGGGTCTTATCCTCCGAGCCGAGCCGCCTGATCAGCATTTCGCTCCCGGCGAAGTCGCTGGTCGTATCATGGATGCTGTGGAGGATGAGGGTGGGGCAGACCACCTTGGGAATGTACGCGGAGAATCCGCGCGCGGCCTCTACCACGCTGACCATGGAGCGCGTGGCCATGGCGTGGTATGCGATATGGCTTTCCGTTCCGGCGGGATCCGCGATGGGGCCGGGCAGGCGCTTGGCCATGATGGCGGGAAGCGGGACACGGCCGACCAACCACCGGTTGGGGAGACCGCAGGTGGCGCCGGAAGGAGTCAGGAAAGGCGCGATCAGGACGAGGTTGGCCACCGGCCTGCGCGCGGCCAATTGCAGGCCGAGAAGGCCGCCCATGGACAGGCCGCAAACGGAAACGCGATCATGGGCCGCGGCCAGGGCGTCGAATTCGCTTTCGGCCGCCGCCAGAAAGTCCGGGAAACGGGTGGGCTCGAGGTCCGACAACCGGGTGCCGTGGCCTTTGAGCAATGGGCCCCGGCAGCGGAAGCCGGCTTGGGCGACCCGATCGCCTAGAAAGCGGAGTTCGCGGGGCGAGGAAGACCATCCGTGCAGGAAAAGGACCGCATGAGAGCCTTCTCCCATGGCGAACGGTTCCGCCCCCAGTATCACGCCGGTTACCGGATCCCTTTGCCAGGGCTTTTCCAGTTGGATGCCCTTCACGGAGGTGTCAGCCCTTCTTGGAAGTCTTCTTCTTGGCGTCGGCCGATTTCTTCTTTTTGGAATCGGCGTCGCTGTTCACCCGGAGTCCCTTGGTCACGTATTCGAACGCTTCCTCCACGGTGGCGCAGATCTTGAAAAGGTTCAGATCCTCCGGACTGATCATGCCCGTTTCCACCAGGTAGTCCAGGTTCAGGACCTTGCTCCAGAATTCCGCGCCGTAAAGCACCACCACCATCTTCTTGGTGATGCGCTCGGTCTGGACCAGGGTCAGCACCTCCATCATTTCGTCCAGGGTTCCGAATCCGCCCGGGAACATGATGATGGCCTTGGCCATGTACACGAACCAGAACTTGCGGACGAAGAAGTAGTGGAACTCGAAATTGAGATGGGAGGAGATATACGGATTGGCGTGCTGCTCGAAAGGCAGGTGGATGTTGAGGCCGATGGACGGCGCGTGGGCGAGATGGGCCCCTTTGTTGGAGGCCTCCATGATGCCGGGGCCGCCGCCGGAGCAGATGGCGTATTGGTTCTTCTGGGATTTGTTCCACTCGGAAAGCCGCCGGGAGAGCTCCACGGCTTCTTCGTAATAACGGGACATTTCCAGATTATGGACGGCCTTCCTTACGGCCGCCACCGGGGACTTGGGATCCTTCCGGAGCTTCCTCAGATTGGCTGCGGCCACCCGTTTGGGGAGGATGCGGGCGGAGCCGAAGAAGACGATGGTGTCGTCGATGCCGAACTGCCGGAACCGGTATTCCGGCTCCAGGAATTCCGCCAGGATGCGGATGGCCCGGCCATCCTTATTGTGGAGGAATTCCTTATTCATGAACGAAAACGGAACCAGACCTGATTTACCCATAGTATTAGCGTGTCTTCCTTTTCAAGGAATGTACTTGTTTGACAATCCCGACGATATCCCCAGTCTTACATTTTTAACATTTTTTTTCAACCATGCCCGGACGAATCGCCGGTCTCCGCCGCATAGGTTGTAGCCGGGCGCCGGCAGGTGGTATGATTTCCCCGTGATGACTCTTACCTCCAGCCGCTTTTGGCTCAAGAGTTCCCAACTGGTGCGTTGGCGCCTGCGTGGTCTCCTGGGCTTGCTGCCGATGCGGACACCCGGGTCCCGCAGCCTTGAGGACCGGAATCCTTTCGCCGCCCGCTATCGCATCGCCTATATGTTCACGGGAACCTACGGGGACTTCGTCCAGATCCTGCGGCCGCTGCAATGCCTGGTGGCCGCGTTTCCCAATGCGGAAATCCTGCTCCACGGGGCCGACCGCTACGCGAGGGAGTTCAGTTCGGAACTGCCGGCCGCCCTCCGCATCGCCAGGGCCCGGGAGCCGCTCCGGTGGGCCTTCGATCCTGTCGATCTGATGGTGACCAATTGCGTTGGTGTTTATCGCGTGCGCCTGGATTTCGCGGCCCGTTTCTGCGCCAAGCGCGCTTTCGGATTCCGCCATTCCCACGAGACCCGCCGCGGCGGTTACGCGGCCACGGTTCCCCTGCTGCCGGAAGTGCGCAGCTTCGCGGAGGAGAACATGCGGGTCCTGGATCTCGCCGGTATTCCGTCCTTCGTGATACCCATGCGCATGGGCGCCGGAGAACCCGATCAGGAAGCGTTGGAAAGCATGTTCCCCGGCGAGGACGTGCCCGCGTGGGGGAAGGGCAAAATCCTTTTCCACATCGGCAGCGCGGGCCTGAAACGGGATTTCGGCCTGAAAATCTATACGCGCCTGGTATTCGGCATCCTGAAAAAGCTGGATGGAAAGCCCGTGGAAGTGGTGATGGGTCCGGGAGACGAGGATATCGCCCTGGAAGTGCGGACCGGAACGGGTTTCGTGCCGCAGATGTTCCCCCTTTCACGTCTCATCCGCATCCTGCGATCCTTCGAAGGCACCGTGCTCTGCTTCAACAGTTTCCCCGCCCACATCTGCCACTATCTCGGTCGCTCCGCCATAGTCATGCACCGCGAGGCCGTTCCGTACGGTTACGACTGCGCGCCTCTGCACAGGCAGGTGGTCCTGACCGCGGAAAAAGCTTGGGATCTTGGCGAGGTTTGGGAAGCCCTGCAGGACGAACAGGCCTGAACGTTCAGGCCGCCTCCGTCCTCGGGACGGCAGGAATTGCCTCTCCCGGACGCGGGGACGGTAAAAACTTCCCCATCCATTCGGTATCGGCAGAAAAGGGTCTCCGGCTTTAACTTTATTTTTAAAGGCATTTTCTGCCCCTGGTTCGGTAAATTGCCGCTCCTGACCGTAAACCTCCCGGGGGCGTTGCCCCTTTTCACGATGCATTGGGCGTTTCCGTCCTCTCTCCGACCATGGCACGGGCGTTGCTTATTTCCGACTTGAAAGGAAAACCTCGCATGTTCCTCAAGGAAGCCCTGTTCGCAAGAACTTCCATCCCCCTGGTGGCGAAAAGCCTGGACGCCTGCACGTTGCGCGGCCGGGCCATCGCCAACAACCTGGCGAATATCACCACGCCCGGGTACCAGCGGATCGATGTGGCTTTCGAGGACCGTCTCAAGGCGGCACTGGATGAAAAGCAGATCACCGGCAGCAAGGATCAGACCGGCCACCAGAATCTGGGACGGCCGAACCTGGACAATGTGCAGGCGGTCGCATACCGTTCGCAGGATCCCACCCTGCCCGGAGAGATCAACAACGTGGACGTGGATATGGAAGCCGCAAAGCTCGCGGAAAACCAGCTCCTGTACATGTTCGGGATCAAGTTCATCCAGGAACGCAAAGGCGATATCAGCTCGGCGATTGCCGGGCATGCATAACGGCGGGGTAGGGTAGACGCATGGGCATGATTGATATGTTCTCGGGATTGTCGATAAGCGCCAGCGGCCTCCGCGCCCAACGCATGCGGCAGAACGTGATTTCCAGCAACCTGGCCAACGCGGAAACCACCCGTACCAAAGAGGGCGGCCCCTACAAGCGCCAGTTCGTGGTGCTGCGGGAGAACCCGGCGGATCCGGAAAAGCGGTTCATTTTCGGCCCGGACAAGATGCAGGGTTTCACCACCCATGACAACCATATCCCCATTCCCGATCCGGGCCTGCCCCTTGGCAAGGACCATGTCGGCAGCGGGGTGGAGGTGGCTTCCATCGAGCAGGATCAGACTCCGGCCAAACTGGTTTACGATCCCAGCCATCCCGACGCCAACAGCGAAGGCTATGTGGCCATGCCCAACGTGAACGTGGTGCAGGAAATGACCGATATGATTACGGCCACGCGCTCCTATGAAGCGAGCGTGACGGCGATGAACTCGACCAAGGCCATGCTGATGAAGGCCTTGGACATTTGATGACGATTGAGATTGCGGTTGTGAAGAGGATGAACCGATGGCTTTGAACGGAATAGGCGGAGGCGATGCCGGGTCGGCGCTGGACAGGTTCCAGGCGCTCCGGGATTCCGCCAAGAAGAAGCTCGCCGGCGCGGACGGGCAGACCAGCCTCGCGGATCTGATCAAACGCAAGCAAGCGGAACTGGGAACGGCGGCCACGGGCGCTTCGGCGACCGGTTTCGCGGCCCGGACTTCGGCGGAGCGCATCCCGTCGAAACCGGCCGCGGCTCCCTTTCCCGGAAATCCGGCTTCGGCCGGGACCACCGGATCCGCGGCTTATGGCCGGTCCGGAGGCATTCAGAAACAAGACCCCAAGCCGACCCTCGGGCGGCATGTGGATTTCATGGCGTAGGCGACGAGCCACTCTAGGAGATGACGATATGGCAGACTTGAACCCCATATTCAACGTAGGACCTCCCAAGGAGATCGAGCTGGCGCCTGCAAGCCAGCCCTCGATCAAACCCAAGGAAGGCGGCGCGAATTTCAACGATATGTTCACCGGCTTCCTCAAGGACGTCAACGAGATGCAGTTGAAGGCGGATCAATCCATCCAGAAGATGGTATCCGGCGAAGTCAA
>JAQBPN010000103.1 GCA_028287505.1 Fibrobacterota bacterium
ACCCGGATTTCAAGGCGGCTTGGAACTCGGCGAGCACGTCCTTGGTGCCGGGGGCTTTCCCGGTTCCATCGGCCGTTCCCGGTTCGCAATGGCTTCCATCCGCGGAAGCGGATCCGTCGGATGAAGACGCATCCGATCCCGCATCGCCATTACCCGTGTCCCGCAACTGCTTCATGATGTTCAGCAAGGCCGTCGTGAACTCGGAGGCCGCCGCGCCGAATTTCAGGTCTTCGGCCGCCCGATGCTTGGCCGCGCCCGCATCCAACTCGGATGCGTTGACCTTCCCATCCTTGTCCGTGTCCAGTTCCGACAGGACTTTGGAAACGTCTTGCCCGGTATGCTTTGCGATACCGCCGAGCTCGGATGCATCGAGGCTTCCGTCCCCGTTGGCATCCATCTTGGCGAACATATCCCCTTCGCCTTCGGTTTCGACGCCCTTTTTCGAACCCTGGATTTGCCCCAGGATGTTCATCAGGGAGGTTGTGAACTGGGTGATTGCCGAGCCCTGCGATTGGCCCGACTGCCCGCGCTTCCTGGCCATGCCCGCGTCCATTTCGCCGG
The DNA here is from genome assembly GCA_028287505.1 of Fibrobacterota bacterium. Taxonomy (GTDB): domain Bacteria; phylum Fibrobacterota; class Fibrobacteria; order UBA11236; family UBA11236; genus Chersky-265. The sequence continues at coordinate 562 of JAQBPN010000103.1, forward strand.
AATCGACCTTGCCGTCTTTATTGGCATCAAGCCCCGCGAGGATCGCGGAAGCATCTTTCCCGGAGCGTTTGGCCATGCCCGCCAATTCGCTCTCGTCCAGGCCTCCGTCTCCGTTCTTATCCATCTTATCGAATCTATGGCGGTGCTTCTGGGCCGTTATCGGGCTCGAGCCACCGCTTTGGATGCTACCGATCATTTTTTTCCTTTCGAAAGGGACTTTCGGTCCCGCCGGGGTTTGGTCCCGGTATACAAGTGTATCGGTTGGAAAAAGTTTCATGCACATCCATGAGCGCCTCATTTGAGGAAGCCGGGGACGTTACGTCCCCAACGTTTGCGGGGAAGTTAAAGCGGAAGATGAACTTGAAGACGAGGTTTTTTTTGCGAACCCCTTACGGGGCGCGCGAGGCTTCGCCGGGGGGCCGGCGAAAAGGCTTTCCTTAGTCGGCGAGGGCTTTTTGAACCCCATCGATCTTGAAATCCAGGAAGCCCTTGCCGGACCGTATGCTTTGCGGCAAGCCGAGTTCATGATCTCCGGCGGATTGGATCCCGTCGAACAGGATGGACACCACTTTGCCCCGGGCATCCAGAATCCGCGCCTGGACGCGGGATGCGCTCGAGAGATGATAGACGGCCTTGCGGATGGGCTGGCCGGATTTTCCGCGCATGGATTGCACTCGGAGGCCCGTCGTCGCATCGCCGCCATATTTCAGGATGGTGCCGGCATCCCCCGCGGCCCAGGCCGTTTTCGCATCCACGAATACGAAGGAGCGCAGTCCCTTGTCGGTTACCCGGTCCTGCACGGTCCATGTGGTCCCGCCATCGACGGAATACAGGATATAGCCGAAGCGGCCCATCGCCCAGCCGGTATCCTTGCCCGGGAAGGAAACGCAGTACAGGGTGCCGACAATGCTGCCGATGTCCCGGGGCGTCCAGGTCGTTCCGCCGTCGGTGGTGGCGAGTAGCAGGCCCACGGGAGAAGTGTTGCTGCTGTAGCCCGTGGCCCAGCCTCGTTTTCCGTCCGCGAAAAAGATGGAGCTCATGGGATTGGTGGTTCCGCTGACCTGGGGGGTCCAATGGGCGCCGCCATCGACCGATTTCCGGATGCCGGTGGCGCCGCCCAGGGTCCAGCCCGTATCCGGATTGATGAAGGAGACGGAAAGCGCAGGCGCATCCGGGCCTATTCCGAGCGGGTCCCAGGTGGCCCCGCCATTCGTGGTCCGGTAGCCGCCGATCCAACCGTGATCCGCGTCCAGGAAATATTCATAAGCGCCGATCAGCTTCGCATCCTGGGGAACCCAGTGGCTCCCGCCGTCCACGGTTTTGAACATTCCATTGACCGCGGGGTAACGCGCGCTGCCCAGGAGCCAGCCGGTATCCGGGGATGTGAAGCGTACCGCCGTGAAGGCCCGGACGGAATCCAGGGTGCTACGGGTCCAAGTGGTTCCGCCGTCCGCCGTCGAGAGGATCACGCCGGTGTCGTTGCCGTGGTTCACTCCCACCGCCCAGCCATGCTTGGCGTCCGGGAAGGAAATGCCGTACAGATCATCGCGCAGGCCCGCCGAGACGGTGGTTTGCGGCGCCCAAACGCCTTGCGCGGCGGCGGCGCCGATGAACGCGGACAGCAAAGCCAGGCGAAGCAGGGGATGGGAGAGTGCGGGCATATGGCCTCTTGGGTAGGGGTAACGTGTTGGATCCGTATGGTACCGGGTCCATAGTACATCCTATCACCCACGGCTCCCATGGACGAATCCGTCCCCGGTGGAGAAAAGTGACATGAATTGTAGAGGCGTTGTAAAAAGAGTTTACAGAGGGCCGGGATTCTTTCCATGCCCGGTTGGAGCGGGAGAAAACTTCACGGTATCTACGGTAGAATTTGCCTGATGCCCCGCTGAGAGGCCAGCCAGGAAAGGGCTTCCGATTCCGTGCAGCAGACTTTGACATTCCAGGCCCGGTTCCTGGCCACGGTTTCCCCGAACTTGTCTTCCGCGTAGGTATCGCCGTTAAGGTATACGATGGCGATGGTGCTGGTCCGTTCGATATTGAACTTTCCCGGATTCTCGAATATCTGGTATGATTCGAAAAAAGTCTTCTTCCCCGTCAGATCGAAGACTCCCATGACCCGGCAGGTATCATCCTTCTCGAACTCTTCCGACAATCGCATCCAACATTCTTTCGCATCCTCGACGACCTGGCCGGGAACCCTGGTTCCGGTGACATCCATTCTCAACAGGTTGTCCGTTTTTGAAACGGCGATATGATACGACATCGATCTCCTCCGCCTATTTTTCTTTGGGTGGAAGCGCGAAAGACCATTCGGTCACCTCGGTGCCGGTTGCGCTGCTGCCTACGCAGGATGGATTGATCATTTTGCCCATGATCCCGCTGCCTCCGGACAAACCTTGGACGGGGGGCAGCCACTCGATGGTGACCGGCCCCGTTCCTGATGTCCCCTGGCAGGATTCCGTCCAGTCCACCTCGGCGCTCACGTCGCCCGATGCCAGATAATCGTAGCCGAATTGCTTGATGTAGGCGGCGTCATAGAATATGAGGAGGGAGCCCGTCTTCGCCAGATCGCCCTTATAGGTTTCCTTGTAGACGCAGGTCCGGACGTTGCTGCTCGAAGTCTTGACGCTCTCGTATTCGACGGCGCCTATGGAAAAGTACCGGCGGAAGGTGGCGTCCCATTCCCAGCCCACCGTGGAGACCGTATGCGTCTTGGTGACCACGGTTCCCGAGGACGAGGTTTCCGTGCAGCTCCAGAGCACGTCGACGTTGCCGGTCAATTGGCCGGGCGGATCCCCGCAAGGCACCACGGCCAGACGCGCTTCCCGCATGATGGTGTTCTCGCTGAAATCGCCGAGGGAGGCATCGGCCCAGGCCGATCCGGCCTTCATGCCCACGGACATGGCCGCCGTTTGCGGGGTGATCCCGGCGGCGGTTTCGTTCATCTGGTTCAGGAAGCGGACGGAATTGACTTCCTTGATTTCACTGCGCGCCTGATCGACCTTGGCGGCGGCGTTGGAGGAGTAGTTGGGATCGCTTTTCGTGACGGGGTTGGTGGGGTTCTCGGCGCACTTTTTCAAGGCGTCCAGCTCCAGGAACCATTTGGCGTTCTGCTGGGAAAGTTCCAGCGCGCCGCCGATGGCGGAGGCCGCTGAGGCCAGGGAGTAGATGTTGGAGAGGGCTCCCGTCGGGAGTCCGCTTTCCTTGGCGGCATCGAGCAAGGCGCCGATGCTTACGTCCGCGCCGTTCTTTCCCACTTCGCCCCAATTGACCGCGGCTCCTCCGGTTCCTCCGTCCGCGGCCTCGGCGGGACCGCTGCGCGCGCCCGCTTTCGGAAGCGCGATGCGGCGCATCTCTTCGGGGGTGAGGCTGGAGGATCCCAGCGCGGCGATCAGCTCCGGAGGGAGGCCGGCGGTGGGAACGAAATAACTGAGATCGGCTTTGGATCCGCCGGCGATCGAATCATGGGAGAATTTGATGTCATACAGGGCCGGGCCGCCTTTGGCCACGCGGGTGGACTCATCCGCAGTGGGCGCATAGGTTTGGCCGGGCGTGATCTTCAGGGTGATGTCGCGCGTGGCCCCGTTGGGAAACGTCTGCTTATAGGTGAAGGTGTTGGCATCCACGCGAACGGTATCGAGCTTGGCCGCGGCCAGGAAGTCGGCGACGGCGGCGGGAAGGCCTTTGGCTTTGAGAGCCGCGGATTGGATTTGGTCGACGGGGAAGTCCTTGTCCGTATTCCCCGGCGGAGCTGAGTCATTATTTCCCGAGTTGCAGCCGGCAAGGAGCAACGCCAGCAGGGAGGCTCCCAGCGCGAGCCGCAGGGCCGCGAAGGAGCATGGGTGCTTGCGTTTATGGGGGTGGGCGGGGTTGCCAGGGAATCGCGTCATGGATGACCCGCCTTTTATGATTTGGAACCGCGTCCGGACAGGCAGGTAACCTGCAAGCGGGACGGTTGCCGGGAACGGGGGAAAGATAGCTTAATCGGGCATTCCCGTTCTCAATTGAAAACATGAAGTAGAAAGCCTAATACGGGGTTCCGGGCCCCGGATTATATTCCCTGAAGCATATGATGGGGGAGTCGACTATGCGCAAATTTCCATATTTCATTTCCGCCTGCGTTTTCGCCGGCGCGCTGCTGGCTCCGGCCGGAATGACGCAGGCCGCGGGTCCGCAAGGCACGGTCTATCAATTCACCGTGCCGAAGCAGGGCGGCATGTACGCCGATGCCACCTACTATTGCTGGCTGCCCAATAACGTGGGCACGGTCCGGACCATCATCGTGCATCAGCACGGCTGCACGCGGGAAGGCGACGCCCAGCAGATGATGTCCGACGTGCAATGGTTGTCCCTGGCCAAAAAATGGCACGCGGTCTTCATCGCGCCCAAGCTCATCACGGGCGGCCCCAGCGACGGCAGCACCAAGTGCAACAATTGGGACGATATCGCCAACGGCTCCGGGAACACTTACCTGGCCGCCCTCGACACTTTGGCGCGGCGCGCCAGCCATCCCGAAATCAAGACCGTACCCTGGGCGCTATGGGGGCATTCCGGAGGGGCGTTCTGGATCACGGCCATGACAGGAGCCCACCCGGAAAGGGTTGCGGTCGCGGTGGCCCAGGCCGGAAGCGCGGATATCTCGAACGTTCCCGGCGCTCTCAAGGTGCCGCTCCTGCATCACGACGGGAAGAAAGACATGGTTTACAACGGTGTGCCCTTCGCGGCCGGACGCAAGAAAGGCGCATTGTGGGCCTTCGCGGTCAATCCCTTCCCTCTGTGGGTGAACACCCCGTCCAATCCCGGCTGGTCCGACGAGGTATTCGGCCACGCGCCCCATGACATGCGCATGATCGCCATTCCCTGGATCGAAGCGGGGCTGCAAGCGAGGCTTCCCGATCAGGCGGGCTCGGCCCAGCTCAAGGACATGGATACCACAAAGTTCTGGCTGGGAGACACCGTGACCTACGCCATCGGTTCGGCCGCGGACTTCACCGGCAACCGATCGATCGCAAGCTGGTTCCCGGACGAATCCTTCGCCAAGCGGTGGAAGGAGTATATGGTCATCGGCACCCAGAAAGACAGCACCCAGCCGCCCTCTCCCTACAACCTGGCCGGGAGCTATTCGAACAAGCAGCTCAAGCTGACCTGGGACAGCGATGCCGATCTGGAAACAGGCATCAAAACCTTCATCATCTACCGCAACGGGACCCCGCTCACCACCTTGCAGTACAACACCACGACGCTCTTCACGAAAGCCACGGGCTTCCAACGTTGGAACGACGGCGACAACCCCGCGCCTGCCCCTGCCCCTACCATGACCTATACGGACAACAACCTGAGCGACGCGACGACCTACACCTACCAGATAAGCACGGTCAACTGGTCGGACGTGGCCGGGCCGAAAAGCCAGGTGCTCACCCTCCAAGGCGGCCAGGTGACGGTCGGGGTCCAAGCGCCGCTGCCGTCCGCCAACCCCGCCTCCCGGAAATCCTCGGTCTTCTGCTGGGGCTCCGGAGCCTGTAAGGTCAGCCTCGCCGCCGGTCCGGTGGATATCTGCGACGTCAGGGGAACTTTGCTCAAGAGCCTGGACTTGCCGCAAGCTTCGCTACTGGATGTAGGCAACCTGGCGGGCGCCGGCGCGCCCCGCATGCTGATTATCCGGTCCGGCCATTCCGTCCGCAACCGGTAATTTCCCTCCTTCCCGTCCAGGTGGAATGGCTCCCGGGCGCGCGCCGGACTACTTAGGCGATTGATCCCCCGGGGGAAGGGACGCCGCCTCGCGCATGCCTTCCCGCAGACTGGTATTGTCCCAGGCGGCATCCACTTCCGTGTTCACCTGACCGCCGTTGCGGAGCAGGGTATCCGCCTCCTCGATTTTTCCGCGCAACAGGGTGAGGAAGTTCTTGCGATCGGACCAGTGACCGGCCAAATCCCGGAAGGCTCCGTTGTTGTGGATGCGGAATGCGTGCACGGCGCGGTTGGCGTGGTAGGCGCGCATTCCCATCATGCGGAGCGCATCGAAACCCATATCCATGGAGGTTCCCATGGTTTCCCGGTACACGTTCTTCACGCCCATGTTTATCAGGCCATAGCCGTCGTTGCGGTCCTTGGCGCGGCAGAGGAGTTCAAGATGGGGGAAATGCTCGCGGACCGTGGCCGCGATCTCGATCGTCTTTTCCTGGTCGTCGATGGCCAGGATGAATATCTTGGCGTTGGCGGCTCCCGCCGAATGCAACAGGTCCAACCGCGAAGCGTCGCCGTACCAGGCCTTCAACCCCAGTTTGCGGACCACTTCCACCACCTCATGGTTGTTTTCGAGCACCGTGGTGCGGATGCCGTTGACCTGGAGCAGGCGGCCGATCATGTTTCCCATGCGCCCGAACCCGGCGATAAGGACGGGCGCGTCCTCTGATTCGATCTTGTCCGGCTCCCTGTTCGGTTCGGCCGCCTTGACGGTTCGGGGCAGGACCACCTTGACCAACAGGATGAGCAGGGGAGGGGTGGCGGCCATGGACAGGGCCACGCCCGCCACCAGCATGCGCACGGAATCCGCATCCAGCACGCGCAATTGCTCGCTCAGGCCCAGCAATACGAATGCGAATTCGCCCACCTGGCACAGGGCCATGGCCAGCAGGATTCCCTGTGAACGCTCCAATTTGAATGCCTTGGCAAGCCCCCATAGGACCGCGGCTTTTACGGCCATGATGAGGAGCACCAGGCCGCCCACCTTGAGCGGTTCGTTCAGGATATAGGGGAGGTCGACACCCGCGCCCACGGAGATGAAAAACAGCCCCAGGAACAGACCCTTGAAGGGTTCGATATCGCTTTCGAGCTCATGGCGGTATTCGCTGTCCGCCAGCACCACTCCCGCCAGGAAGGCTCCCAGGGCCGGGCTCATGCCCACCTTTTCCATCAACAGGGTGATGCCCACCACCAGGAACAATGCGAAGGCGGTGAAGATCTCCCGCAAGCGGGACCCGGCTATGAAACGGAACACCGGCCGGGCCAGGAATCGTCCTGACGCGACCACGGCTATCACGGCGCCCAATACGGCGAGGGCCTGCAGGCCGGGAGACAAGGCGGCGACCCCGCCATCCCCGGGCTTGCCCGCGCCCGGGGTGGCAGCGAGAAAAGGGAGCAGGGCCAGGATGGGGATGACGGCGATATCCTGGAACAGAAGCACCGAGAATGCGCTCTGGCCTCCCGCGGTCTTGTCCAGGCGCTTTTCCTGCAGGCTTTGCAGCACGATGGCGGTGGAGGACATGGCCAGCGTCAATCCGATGGCGAGGGCGGCTTTCCAGGGGACGCCCAAGGCCATGGCGCCCAGGGCCAGGGCCGCCGCCGAGGCAGTAACCTGCATGGTACCCAGGCCGAGGATCGGGACCCGCAGCTTCCAAAGCACCTTTGGCTGGAGCTCCAGGCCGATGAGGAAAAGCATCATGATCACGCCGAACTCGGCGAACTGCTTGACGTCCTCGCCATGGCCCGCCCATCCCAGCAGATGCGGTCCGATGAGCACGCCGGCGACGAGATATCCAAGCACGGATCCGAATCCGGCCCGCTTGGAAATGGGCACCGCCACCACGGCCACCGCCAGGTAGATGAAGGCCTGGAGCAAGGGCGAGTGGTTCATCGTTGTGCCAACCCGCTGACGGTGAATTTCGGGAAGAGATCGTTGATGCGTTCGGCCTTGCGGGCGGCCTCTATGTCCACTGTCCCGTCCCGCAGGGCTTCCACCACCTTGCGGTATTCGGAGGCGAAAGGCTTGCAGGCCTCCTCGGTGGTGATGAACAGGCTGCGATGGATGACGAAGGGGGCCAGATAGGTCATGTTGCAAAGCTCCGCGGTCTGATCGAACGGGGCCAGGAATTGCCGGATGGTGTGGCGGTTGAGTCCCTCCGCCCGGTAGGCTTCCTGGGCGCCGCCGGTGGTGATGGCGTTCAGCATCAGCTTGCCCGCGAAAGCGGTTCCGCCCTTGCCGTACGCGTAGCCGTATTCGAGCACCAGATCCTGCCATTCCTTGAGGATGGCGGGCGAACTGTACCAATAGAAGGGATGCTGGAAGATGACGATATCATGTTCTTCCACCAGTTTCTGCTCCCGTTTCACGTCGATGTAGAGATCCGGGTAGGCTTCGTAGAGATCATGGAAAGTGACCCCGGGCAGGCCGCGGACCTCCCGCAGCAGTTGCAGATTGACCCGGGACTTTTCCAGGGCGGGATGGGCGAAAAGGATAAGGATTTTGTTCATGATCCTCGCATTAAGCGGTGCGCCGGCCTGGCGCGGCTTCCGGTAACCCTGAAATATAGGTTCAGTCCGGAAAGGCATCGGAAAAACCCTTCCCTAAGCCGTTCCCAGCGCCGTTTTTATAGGGAGGGGCGCGCTCTTTCCCTTTGGAAAGCCGGGGAAAGGATCGATGGAAGGAGGCCTTGAATGACATCGGAAAGCGAAAAAGAATCCGTCGCCATGGCGTTGATGACCGTAGTGACCATGATCTTTTATTTTCTTCCCTTGCTGAACGGGCTCGCCGGGGGTCTTGCGGGCGGTTACAAAGTCGGAGATCTGAAAGGCGCGGCAATCGCGGCCATCATCCCGGTCATCCTGGTTTCGGCCTTCCTTGCGGGCCTTTTCATATTCACCGACCAACCCGTACTCGGCCTGTACGGGCGGGAAGCCGGCCTGCTGGTGATCGTCTTATCGGATATGGGCATTCTGGCCGGAGCGGTGCTGGGAGGCTGGCTCGCGGAGGCCGGCGAACAAAAGGGCAGCGTGTCCGGGCCCGATATGATCCGATGAATGTCCGTAGATACGTTAGTCCGTGGATACGTTATCATCCCGATGGAAAACTGAAGAGCAATCCGGTGGAGACTTTCAGGTTCCGGATGTCCCACTCCTGGCCCGGTTCGGTATCCTCTACCAGGAATCCATCGAATCCATGGGAGTATCTGACATCGCCGATCCATCTCACCCCGCGAAGCAATGCGATACCCGCGCCGCCGCCCAGGTCCAGGACCGCGTCCACGGGCTCGATGTCGTTGCCGGCCAGAATGGATTCCCCGTTGAGGTCGACGTTCGCATTGACCGCCAAATCCGGTCCCGCCATGCCGTAGACGCGGATGAATGGCCCGATGGGCATGCTCAGCCGGAGCAAGAGCGGGAGTTCCAGGTACGCCAGATCGGCATGCCGGAACGATTTTCCGAGTTTGAATTCCGCCCCTTTGACGACATAGGTCGGCTCGAAGGAAATGCCCACGGGCCTGTTCGCGCCGACTACGAACATCAAACCGGCATTGAAGCCGAGACGTTCCCTCTCCGTTTCCGCCGGGTCCCTTTCCAGCTTGGCGGAATTGACGCCGCCTTTGAGGCCGATTCCCCAATCCGTGCCGGAGGAACCGCCCGCGTGGGCGCTTGTCCCGGCCTGCGGCGACCTTCCCAACAAAGCCATGCCCATCGACAAGGCGGCAATTGATCGCATGGGTCCCATGGTCTGCCTCCCTATATCGGATTCGCGGAGGCGACCTCGCGATTCGCGAGGCGACATCGCCCCAGTATTGAAACACCCTTATTCGCGACCGCGCAAACAAGTTGGTTTTTCAACGGGAAACATTTAAGCCGCGGCCATCAGCCCTTGTTGCGCGGATGGAAGCTGCTGTGCACTTCCTTCAGGTATTCCTGATCCAAGTGGGTGTAAATCTGGGTGGTGCTGATATCGGCATGGCCCAGCATTTCCTGGACCGAACGCAAATCCGCGCCCGCCTCGATGAGGTGGGTGGCGAAGGAATGCCGGAAGGTATGCGGAGACGCCGCGATGCGGATGTCCGCGGCCGCGCAGATGCGCTGGACTATTTTCCAGGCCCCCATGCGCGAGAGGGGACGTCCGAAGCGATTGAGCAGCAGAGTATCCGTGCGCCCCTTGGCCTCCCAATCCTTCTCCAGGTATTGGCGGATGGAGTAGGCCACTTTCCGGCCCAGGGGGACCAGGCGCTGTTTGTTGCCCTTGCCCTGGACCAGCACCACTTCTTCCGGCAGGTTCACCTGATCCAGCTTGAGCCCGGTGGCTTCGGAAATGCGCAGTCCCAATCCGTACAGCAGTTCCACCAGGCACAGGTTCCGTCTGGCCCCGGTGTCCTCGCGCAGGACGGCCGCTTCCAGGGAATCGTATAAGGCGTCGATGTCGTGGCGCGACAGGCTTTGGGGCTTGTAACGCTGCTGGCGCGGACCCTGCAGTCCCTGGATGGGGTCCTTGTCCAGGACGCCCTCGTCCGCCAGGTAGGCGGAGTAGCTTTTCAGGGTGGAGAGATAGCGGGAGATGCTGGAAGGGGCGAAACCCAACTCCACCAGACCGCGGATGAAAGCGCGGAGTTTGGGAAGGGTCATGGCCTCCAATCCGGCCGGGGCGTCGGGCGTTCCAGCGGCCTGGCGGAAGAACAGGCGCAGGTCCGAAAGGTAGGCGGAGACCGTTTCCGGGCTAAGGCGCTTTTCCAGGCGGAGATGCGCCAAATACCCTTCCTCCCGGGGAAAGGACGGCGCGGGAATGGGGCTGGCTTGAGTCATGGAAAACTTGGTCCGGAATGGTTTGAAAAAATCGAACAATGGTTTATATTTATGCGCCTTGGGTGCCTAGCTCAGTTGGTAGAGCAGCTGACTCTTAATCAGCGGGTCGTAGGTTCAATCCCTACGGTACCCACCACTTCCCCCCTCCAAACCGGTCTGGTTCGAAAGAAAAAGGCTAAGGCTTGGAGGGGGATTTTTCCTCATTTGGGTAAAGTTACCCATTTTGCCCCCCGTTGTGGACACTTCGCGGACACTCTCCTAAACCGGGCGTTGTGGGGAGGCACTTCGATACCTCTTTTTCAGTTCCCGAACTTCAAATGTGCCCGGCGATCGCCTTGCCAAGTTTTTGGCACTTGACCCATATGCCGTATCTCTGCCCCGGCAGACTCCCAAGCTTGAAAAACGCACAGCCGAATCGAGAATGGGTTACGAATCAAAATCGGGTCTTAACCCCAACTGGAAATCGTCTTCTGGCTTGAGTCAGTTTCTCCATTCTATTCTCGACCGATCTCCGTGCGGAAGCTCTGCCCAATCCAGGGTACCCCATCCGATCGAATCGGACTCAGCCGAAAGATAATCGCGCCCGAAAAAAATCGCGTACAGAACGTGCGTATCTCAACTCAGTGTTTTTATGGCTTGTCCCTGCGATCCTGGGACTCTTTTGAGCGCGAAGTTTCCCCCGTTTTTCTTTCCAGTCAAATATGTATCGCAACCAGAATAGGCAATTCAATAAAACCATGATTTATAGCAAGATAGGATCCCCAAATCATCACGCTTGGATTTGATGGCGTGCATTTCGGTTCAGTCGCCCGCATCGAAGAAATAATGCCATGTAACCGAACTGTGACTCGATTGGATCATTCCCTCGTAAGGCAACGGTTGAACTTTTTCCGTCATCGGTGACCAATTTTTCTTGTGTTGGAGTAAATCACAATTCGGAGAAAAATCCGATTTGCTAGCATTTGCGATTAACAGTTGCTTCACCCGCACAACGGAAAAACTCTATGAAATCGGCATGCCTTTCAAAAGCAGCAATTTTAACGGGCCTATCCATCATCGCCGGGTACTCGGGCACGTGGCCGGACTCCTTGGTCAACGCCATATTGAGCAACAATCATCCCCTGCAACGCCAGCTCGTGGAGTCACGGCCGGGCCAATGCGTCGCCGTCACGGGACTGAAAGCCGTTGCGATGATCCTACAAGCGAAACCATTAGACTCGCTGCCCATTCAATCCAGGCCGACGGACTCGCTGACCCTGCGATTGAGACCCGGGGCCAATTCGATGGGCCCATGGTCGGTTCCCGCATTCGAATGGGCCCTGAAACCGGATTTCGGAGATGCCTGTTATCCGACTTTCGAACAGTGCGCTCTCGATTCCACCGCGCCCGAAACCTTCCGGATGGCTGTTCTGAACGTCATGTCCGCGAGCAGCAAGAACCTTACGGTCGTGCAGTCCTCGGCAATGCATACCGCGATGAAATCGATCCTTTCCAGCAGTGGAAATTCCACGGCGATGAGGGCGTTCATCTTGAGGACGGTCTGGAAAGCGGCCGAGTCCACCTATGAACAGGATTATTCCCCTTTCCTAACGACCAATGATTCGACCCTCAGGGAGGCGGCCTTCCAGGGCTTGATCCAGAAAATCAACGCCAATGGGATTGCGGGCAACAAGGAGGCGAACAAAGCGATATTCGCCTCCTTCAAAAGTTTGGTTTCGCATCCAATCAGCCAGGGCCAGGTCCGCGTGATCGCGACGATACGCGAGGACTATTCCCGGGATTTCCTGTTGGAGAAGTGCGTGGGCGATCCGCAAAAACTGGCGATGATATTCATCAGGGACGGCGACATCCGCCATGCAGGATTGATCGCGGAAGCCGCGAAAGAAATCCGCGCCGCCACGGATGCGTCCGCACTGAAAAACGCCGTATCCCAAGGGATCAAGGATCCGGGGGGAACCATCGATCGGCTGCTGTTGGGAAGCTCCGGCGAATTGGAAGATGGCCTGACCCTATTAAGGGTATTTCCGAAAAATGCCGCGAGCCATGCCTCGCTCATCACCCAGACATCCGAGAGTTCCAATCCGGAATTGAAAGCGGCGGCGCAGGAAATCCTTCCGTACCTTCCAACGGCTTCGAACTAGGAGATGCCCATGACGAAGCTGATAAAAATCGCTCCCGGCTTTCTTTTCCTCTTGGCCCTTTTCACGGCGACCCCCGCGCATGCAGCCAGCGTCCTGCTCGTGGTGGATGAAGCCGGAATGTGGCAAGGGGATTCGGTGATGAAGGTCCTGGCTGAAGAGCTCGGGCACACCGTGACCGTATCCACCCCTCCCGTAACCGTTTCCCAAGCCAGCGGGAAGGATCTGATCCTCGTATCTTCGACATACAGTCCCGACCTCGACGATGGGTTCAGGACGGTGGCCATCCCGATTTTGAACTGGAGCGTGTACGAGTGGGAAGACATGGCCTTGGTCGAATCCGGCAATACCAGCAGTGACGCGAGCGCCAAAAGGATAAAGATTATCGATTCAACCCATGCCATGGCGGCGGGCCAGCACGGACTCGACACCATTGCCAGCTCCAACAACGATTTGGACTATGCGATCCCCACTTCCTCCGCCCAAATCGTGGCAACCAGGAATGGAAGCCCTGGGCTTGCGTCCATTTGGGGATACGAAGCCGGTGCGGCCATGGCGTATGGGTACAACGCTCCGGCCCGGCGCGCGGGAACTTTCGTTTACAATAACGGACCAACCAAGCTGAATACCGCTGGCCGTAATCTCATGAAAGCAGCCATGACTTGGTGCCTGGCGGGTTCGGTGGATACCACTCCGCCCGTGGTGCACATCACCTCTCCCGCCAACGGGAAGGGGTTCACCTCATCGCCAATCAGTGTGGCTTGGACCGCGGATGGAGTCACCCAGACGAGCCAGCTCACCGAAACCTTGACCGAAGGAAGCAACAAGATTCTCCGGACCGCCACGGATGGGTCCGGCAACACCGGAAAGGACAGTATTACGGTCGTGTTGGATACCCACGGCCCCACGGTGGTGATAACCAGTCCCGCCAATGGCTATGTGACCAATCAAGCGTCCGCCACAATTGCGTGGACCGTCGATGGGGCGACCCAAACCATACAACTCACGGCTTCCCTTAGCGTCGGGTCCAACAACATAGTGCGCTCCGCAACGGACAGCCTTGGAAACCTTGGTAAAGACTCGATTACGATTGTGCGGGATACGGTAGCCCCGGTCGTCGTGATTACGAGCCCGGCGGCCGATCAATTATACAACGTATCTTCCATTTCGGTGGCCTGGACCGTGGACGGCGTGACCCAGACCGGCCAGACCACGGAAACGCTTTCCGCGGACGGAGCGCACAATGTCATCCGATCCGCGACCGATGCGGCCGGAAACGTAGGGGCGGATACGGTTCGAGTATTCCGGGACATGACTGCACCGGTAGTGGCGATAACAAGTCCCGCGGATGGCGGTATTACGAACCAAACGTTCACCGTTGTGGCATGGACCGTGGACGGTATGAATCAGACGCTGTCGGGAACCTATGAAAATCTCGACGCAGGCGACAACTTCATCATCCGAACCGCGACCGACTCCGCCGGCAACGTAGGACGGGATACCATACGATTCGTCTGCGACAATGTTCCGCCGGTCATAGCCCTTATCTCGCCCAACCAATCGGCCGTAGTGGTGGACACCTCCGTGGACATCCATTGGTCGATTGACGGCGTATCTCAGACGCCGATCCATCATCACATGGATTCCGGCGAGGTCAATATCATTACCTTGACTGCCGCGGATGCGGCCGATAATCACGATACGTTGAATGTGTCCGTGTACGCGGGTATATATATCCCCGATCTTATCGGGAGAACCTACTTCCAAGCGGATTCGCTTTTGCATCTCAGCGCCCTGGGCAAGGACAGTTCATGGGTGGACAACGATACGGTTCCCACCGGGCAGGTATTTGCTCAATCCCCTGTTGCAGGCGACAGTTTGCCATATCACTTCCTTGTCCATTACAAGATCTCGCGCGGGACCGATGCGAAGGATTTGACTCCCACCTCCTTGGCTACCAAGGACATGACAGTAAACCCGGTCAGCCTGGAGTCCGGGGGATTCGTGCGGCTGGCCGTGGCCAATCTTGGCAGGACCGCGGTGGAAGACTCGTTCAGCCTTGTCGTGTTCGAGGACCGCAACCGCGATCTGCGCTTTTCCCCGGATACGGATCTGTACCTGGGACGGACGACGAACATCGATCCCATCGAGGCGGGGGATACCGCAGTGTTCGACATCGCCGTATCGGGTGGGTTGACGTTCAATGGAAACCGCATCAGCGCGGTGGCCGACTATGCGAATGCAATCGCCGAGACCGATGAGGGCAACAACGCCATCCAGAGCATGGCCCAGTGCCGGAAACTGCCTTTGACAGTGAATTATACCCCGATCTTGAAATGGGAATGGGTGGATTCCATAGGAGCGGGATCGGAAATAGCGATAAACACGCCATTGGTGGCCCATCTCACGGACGATAATGGAGACGGAAAATACGATTCGAAGGATATCCCCGAGATCCTTGTGGCGACGATAGACAATGGCGATGGTGGGCACTTGATCGCTCTGAACGGCCGAGACGGACATGAGGTATGGAGAAAGGCCGGACGCGTGAATTGGCCCTCCGTCGCCGCCACAGGCGATATCGACGGAGACGGCAGTCCCGAAGTTGTATTCATCGAGTCCCGGACCAATAGTTGGTATCGGCGATTGCTCATCTTGGACAACATGGGAAACAGGAAAGACTCCTGCGACTGGCAGTTTTTCGGGTCCATTGGCTTTGGGATCGATGAGTCCGTGACCATGAGCGATTTGGACGGAGATGGGAAAGCCGAACTCATTTGGGGCCAAAATATCTTCGACCACCGCGGCCGATTGATCTATCCCAAATCGTTTTACAAGGACTACCACAGTCTGCAAGCTGCGGATCTCGATGGCGATGGCTACCAGGAGTTGGTCGGGTTGTTCACGCTGCCGACGAACATCAATCGGGAACTCTCGATTTTCGATTACAGGAGCAAGACCCTGACCTTCAGGTCGACGGAAAGCGTCAGCGATGTTCCGCTCATCGGGCGGGTGGGAACTGATCCCAGGATTCTTTCTCCATTCGCGGAGGGACCGGACTCGATTGGAGGGGCCGCAATCTTCAATCCCTCCCTGGACAGTGTTAGTCATATTCCTTCCATCCAGTTTGTGCATCCAGGCTTCATGATCCCCGATTATTTAACGGATCATTTTTTCTTTGGGAAGGATTCAGCGCGGATAATGTTCGCCGTAGGTTCGACGATAGGGGACCAGGGACGGCCCTATTTTTCAAGGACGAACTTGCGAGACAGTTCCGTTTCCTATTGGCTGCATCCCCATGGAGTGGACGGCTCCGCTTTCTCGGCAAGAGGAACGGTTTTCGATTTCGCCGATGATGACAACCCGAAAGTCGTGCTGGAAACCGATGATTCCATTTTCATCCAGGACTCGTCGGGAGCCATTCTGGGCAAGGTCCGGGCAAGCGGCCACAGATGGACGACCGGTATCACCATGGCGGATGCGGACAACGACGGCCACGCGGACATCGTGGCCGTTAGCGCCTTTCCGGACAGTTCGAGCTTATCAAGGGTGGCGGTTTATTCCAATCCCACCTGGGTTGGGGCCCGGACCCTCTACAATCAAAACGGGTATACCGTCACCAACATCAACGACGACGGCACAATCCCCCGTTTCCCCACTCCGAGCTGGCAGGCGAACAACACCGTCAACATCCAATGCACCGAGGGCCACTATGCTTGCGTGGACATGACGGCCTCTCTGCCGCAATTCGTTCAGGACACGGCGGGTCACGATACTCTTACCGCCCGCATCGGCAACGGCGGCGCCTTGACTTTGCCCGCCGGGATCCCCGTCACCTTGTATGCCGGCCATCTCGGGGCCGAAACCAAGCTTGTAACATTGAACAGCCCCCAGCGCCTGGAAGCGGGGGAGTATTACACCTTCCGATATCCCGTGGCCGACAGCGTGAAAGGCGCGTTCTCCTTTCGTTTCGCCGCCGATGACAGCGGGCACGGAAACGGCGGCCTGGACGAGATCGACGAGATCAACAATTCCGTGGTTCTGAGTATCATGGTCAACAACCTTGCTCCCGTTGTAACCGCCCCCGGGCACAGGTATGCCGAACCCGCCACCGCCTTCCTGGATACCTTACATGCCATCGATTCCGATGGCGACTCCGTCACTTTCCGGCTGGCCAAGGCTCCGTTGGGAATGACCCTCGACGCCCATACCGGCATCCTCTCCTGGATGCCTCCGGACAGCCTGCCCCGTTGCACGGTTACGGTGGCCGTTTCCGATCCGTATCAGGCGACCACCATGGCTTCCTTGCTCATCTATATCGGCAACGCGGCGAACCATCCTCCGCACATCGTTTCCACGCCGGACACGGTCGTCCTTCTGAACACGATTGACCTCCCCATTTCCCATGCTTACCGGTACATCATCCAGGCGTCGGATACGGACGGCGAGGCCCTGGAGTATGACGCGCGTTGCCTCAACTGCGAGGGCCATTCAGGCTCACGGCCGGAGCTGACGAACAACCGCATTTCGTGGATTCCCTTTCAACCCATCTGGTCGGCGGAGGACTCGCTGATCATGCGGGTGACGGTCACTGATGCGCGGGGAGGCATCGACTCCCAGACCTTTACCCTCCGCCTGACGGATCCGGAGGTTTCCGGCAATCATCCGCCGGGGTTCGTGTCCACGCCACCCACGACCGTGGTGGCAGGCGCGGATTACCGGTACGTTGTCAAAGCGGCGGACGCGGACGGGGATGCAATCACCTATTTCCTCAATGCTGCCCCCGACGATATGACCGTATCCGGGGGAGTGGTCCAATGGCACACGCCGCCGACCCCGGGAGCGACCGCGGACGTGGAACTCACCGTGTCCGACGTCCATTCGGCGCAGGCTCACCAATTCTGGCATATCGCCCTGGTACCGGATGTCATCCCGCCCGGTCTCAACGTAAGCTTCTCGCAAAATCCCGTCCAGCCCGGCCATTCGGTCACCGTGACCGTACATGCCCTGGACAATGTGGGCGTGGCTTCCATGGCGCTGAGTCAGGACGGAAGTCCCGTGACCCTGACCAGCGGGCAATACACCTTCACCCCCGCCGACAGCGGGGATTATGCCTTTGCGGCATCGGCCGATGACACCTCCGGGAATG
Source organism: Fibrobacterota bacterium (assembly GCA_028287505.1). GTDB lineage: Bacteria > Fibrobacterota > Fibrobacteria > UBA11236 > UBA11236 > Chersky-265. Next base: position 18,406 of record JAQBPN010000103.1, read on the forward strand.
TCGGCCATGCCACCAGCATCCTGCGCGTTACCGCTTCCGCCGACAATACACCGCCGACCGTGTCCGTATCGCATTCGCCCACCGATCCGGATGCGGGGGATCTGGTGACTTTCACCGTGGACGCCTCCGATGACGTGGCCCTGGATACCACCCGCATGTGGGTCAAGGTGGACGGCGTGAACCTGGTGGTCCATGACGGCGAGGCCCAATACACTGCATTGCGTCCGGGAAGCTTCACGGCAAAGGTAGCGGCCTATGATCTGAGCGGAAACAGCGCGCTCGGTTCGGATGCATTTTACGTAAGCCCCCTGGGCGCAGACACCACGGCCCCCACCGCTGAATTGATAAGCCCCGCGGAAGATTCCGTAGTATACAGCCGCGTGAATGTGCTGGGCACGGCCTATGACGCCCATTTGGCCTATTACACCTTGAGCTACCGCGAAGTAGGGACGACAACCTGGGTGGAGTTCTCCCGTTCCACAAGCGCGGTGCAAAACAACAAATTAGGCTTGGTTGATGCGACGACGCTGGTCAACGGGGATTATGAAATCCTTCTGAGCGTGTATGATAGATCCGGGAATTCGAACTCGAAATCCACGCAAGTACACGTGACCGGGGAGAAGAAGGTCGGGAACTTCAGCCTATCCTTCCAGGATTTGTCCGTTCCCATGGCGGGAATGGACCTGAGCGTGACCCGCGCCTACGACAGCCGGGTCAAAACCCAGGGCGACTTCGGCATCGGCTGGAAAATGGGCCTGCGCTCGATAACCCTGAACGAAAACCGCAACCAGGGCACGGAGTGGTCGGTGGATGTCTCCTTCGGGTTCATCCCGCATTTCGATATCAACCCGCAGAAGGCCCATACGGTATCCATTACGTTACCCGGGGGCCGGAAGCAGGAGTTCACCGCCGTGCCCCAATTCTTCAGCCAGTTCGATCCGTCCTACGGGACCATGACCTACCAGGCCAAGCCAGGCACCTACAGCAAACTGGAAGCGATGGATGTGGGTGATTTCATCGTCGTGGGCGGGGATTTGTACGATGTCGACGGGGACTTCGAATCATCGTTCAATCCGCAGCTCTACAAACTCACGTTATTGGACGGCAGCTATTTCGTCATTGACCAGGACGAAGGAGGCGTGACGGAATCCGGGGATGCCAATGGCAACAAGATCGAATGGGACAGCGCCTTCGTCAGCCATAGCGCCGGAAACTATATCGATTTCTCGCGCGACGACGAAGGACGCGTCACCGGCATAACCGACGGCGCGGGCCGCAGCGTGCAATATGTCTACGACGTGCTCGGCAACCTGGGCAAGGTGGTGGATCCCAACGGCAACACCACCCTCTTCAAGTACGGCCCCGATAGCTACCTGACCGACATCGTCGACGCCCGGGGCGTACGGGCCAACCGCACCGAATACGATGACGACGGCCGCATCGTCCGGCAAATAAACGCCGAAGGCGACACCTTGCTCATGAATCATGACATCGACCATAACCTGGAAGAGGTCCTGGACTTCAATGGCCATGTCACCTCGTACGGCTATGATCTGCATGGGAACGTGACCCGAAAGATGGACGATGCCGGCAATTCTTGGTTCTACAGCTACGACTTGAGCGACAACCTCCTGTCCACGCTGTCCCCGGACGGGACCTTGAAAAACTCCACCTACGATGCCGACGGCAATGAACTTTCCAGTACCGATGAAATGGGCCATTTGACCACGCGTTCCTACAATGCGCAGGGCAAACCGGAAACGGTCACGGACGCCTTGGGCCGTACCACCGAGTACGTCTATGATGGCGCTGGCAACCTGGTCCAGGAAACGGGCCCGGATGGAACGGTCCAATCGCAGCGCACTTATGATGCCCATGGCAACGTCCTCACGGAGAAAGACGCCTTGGGCCACACCACCACCCACACTTACAATTCCCTAGGCTGGCTCCTGTCCGCCACCGATCCCCTAAGCCATACCCAACATTTCGGCCATGACGGCGCCGGCAATGTTCTCTTCGAGGTTAATGCGGCCGGAGACACGACGCATTTCGCCTACGACAACAACGGCAACCGCGTGGCCGAGGTCAACGCCTTTGGTGACAGCGTGAAGACCGAATACAACGCTATCAACAAAGTGGTGAAGAGAATCGATGCGCTTGGCCATGTCACCCTCTCTGTCTACGACAATTTGGGCGACAAAATCGCGGATACCGCGGCGGATACCACGGTGACTTCCAGGACGTATGACGCTCAAGGTAACGTGGCCTCCATAACGGATGCCGTGGGTCGCACCACGCACATGCAATACGATTTCGAAAACCGCCTGATCAAAACCACTTTTCCGGATATGAACTACACAACGACGACCTATGATGCCCTGGGCCGCAGGATTCGCGCCGTGGATGCCAACGGGAACGCCACCGAATACGGCTATGATGATGCCGGCCGAAATATCTCCGTGACCGATGCGCTGGGACATATCACCCAATACGAATACGACGAGGCCGGACGCAAGACGTCCATGATCGATGCTCTGGGGCACCGCATCGACTATGCCTACGATGATTATGACCGCCTTACCGTGACCACCTATCCCGACGCCACAACCCGCAGTATTACCTATGATGATGTGGGACGGAAAACCGCCGAGACGGATCCCATGGGTTTCACTACCCACTTCTACTACGACAATGCTGGGAACCTGACGGCCGTCAAGGACGCGGCGGGAGACAGCACGAGCTATACCTACGACGAAAACAACAACAGACTCACCCAAAAAGACGCGAATAACCATACCACATCAATGGCTTACGATTTGCTAAATCGCATGGTCTCCCGGACTTATCCGAACGGGAATCAGGAGCGCTGGACTTACAACTCCAATGGAGCTATGCTTTCTCATGTGAAGGGTATGGACAGCACGGCCTATGCCTACGATGTGATGGACCGCGAGGTGTATCGCGAACATTTCAACAGCGGCCACACCGTCGCGACCACCTATACTTTGGATGGAAAACGGGAAACCGTGGTTGACCATCGTGGCACCAGCACCTTCTCCTATGACAACCGCAGCCGTTTGGCCGGCGAGGGTCATCCCAACGGGGATTCCCTGGAAAATCACTACGATGCTCAGGGAAACCGGACCTCAGTCGTCACTCCATTCGGCACGACCCACTATACCTATGATGTCCTGAACCGTATGGCCAGCGTGGTGTCGCCGCAAAGCAAGACCACCACTTATCATTACGATGCTGTTGGCAATCGCGACTCCGTGGTGAGCCCTAATGGGACCACCAGCGGGTATCAATACGACGCCCTGAACCGGCTCGCGCGGGTGCGGCACTATAAGGCGGGGACGATCTTGGCTCACTATGCCTACGCCCTGAACGCTGCCGGCATCCGTACGCAAGTCACCGAGAAGGACAGTAGCAAGGTCTTTTTCGCCTACGACAGCCTGTACCGCCTCAAGAGCGAGCGGCGGACCGGGAACCACACCGACACGATGACGTACACCTATGATCCGGTGGGGAACCGCTCTACGAAGGGCCACCGTGGGGTAACGACCAACTACGCCTACAATAACCGGGACCAACTGCTCAGCGAGTGGGATGGAACCGATTCGACACTGTACGCGTACGACTCGGTCGGGCGGATGCTGACGAAGGCTGAAGCGGGCGGTACGACCCATTATCGGTGGCGCGATGAAGACCGGCTCGACTCCCTATATGGGCCAGGCGTGAGCGTGAAGTACCAATACGACGCCGATGGTCAGCGGGTGAAAGACTCCACGGGCTCGACCGTGAGGCAGTATTTGATCGATCCGCTTTTGCCGTACGGCCAGGTGATTGCTGAGACGGATGGAAGCAATAGCCTGGTGAGCGAATACGTGGCAGGACTCGACAGGGTGAGTTTGCGGAGGAGCGGTGCGGTGCACTACTACCTGGCCGATGGGCAGGGTTCGACGCGGTTGTTGACCGACTCCACAGGTACGGTGACGGATTCAACCGTATACACGGCCTTTGGTGAAACGCTGTTCTCGAGTGGATCTACGCCGAATAATTTCCTTTACACTGGTGAACAATTCGACGCAAGCGCTGGCCTCTACAATCTCAGGGCTCGGCTCATGGATCCGAGGGTGGGACGGTTCGCATCCGTGGATCCTTACGAAGGGGATCCTGAAGCGCCCATCAGCTTGCACCGCTATCTCTATGCGGGAGCCAGTCCATCGAATTTCGTTGACCCTACGGGAGAAGTTTTCATCGGTGAGTTACTTCTCTCGATCTCGGTTTCCTCAATTCTCATTAATGTTGGTGCCACGATAAACCGATCGGCTGCTACAAAAATTCCTCTAAGCGCGTATTCTGCCGACAATGATGTGCAGCAAACAATTGGAATTACTTTTGCTGAGTCTGGTACCGTAAGTAACGGCGGAGAATCGATCGACGAACAGGTAGCTATAGCCGCAACTGTTATTAATCGTGTTTGGTATTCAACTTGGTCCAAGCAAAATCGCAGGGATTTCGGTGGAACGGTAGGCGCTGTTATCAGCAAAAAAGGCGAATATCTCGCTTATGGTGGCGATAGGTGGAATCTTGTCATGTCGGGATCTTCTTTGAAAACACCGGAGGTTCTGAGTTCGTTGCTAAAAACAAACGGGGATCGATTGCACTTTAATAATGTCGTGTCCGCTGTTCCGACGGATCTATCCTTGCCCATAGATGCGCTAGGAGGCTATCCCATTTGGTTTCAGAAAGGGAGCACGAGTCCAAGTAAGGACCGAGCAGAATATTTGGGAAAAATCGGGTTGCATAACTTCTGGGGGCTAGTTGATGGTCGCGAAGCTTACTAAAAAAATTGGTGTAGCCCTGCTTTTTATGGCTTCTGTCTTCGCTGACGAACGCGAGGACAACATAAGCCTTGCGAATAAATACATTGTGCACGCTGCTGAAGTGATTCCGCTTTTTAATTATAAAACCAAAAAGAAATTTGCGTTCCCTGTTAAGATCATCAGTAAATATGCGGTTGATAATTACACTGCTGGGGATAGTGTTGTTGAAGTGTATTATCCTGAGCTGTTTATTAAAGGTTACGTGTTTAAGGATTCAGCGGTGGGTTTTTATGCTGCAGGGCTTGATTTCCAGACCAACATGCGTGGGAAGAAAGAAGAATTTGAACGCCTTATTCCAAAGGGCAACGTGGAGTCGCAAACGGTAATTGGCCCTGAACATGACGGCGAGTTTTTTAAAACCGTCGATGCCAAAATCGCAAAGCTGCTCAATCAATGCGATGAGCCTGACAGCACCTTTCACGACACGTGGTTTATGGGGTGGGAAACGGGGGCGGTTGGCTATGTGTATTATGTCCACGCCAAGGAGCCGGACCAAGTCGGAGAAATCATTTATCGAAAGAGCGATGCTTCTTCAATTCACTGCTCCTTTAAAAAATCCGCGAACGAGAAGGAGTACAGTCAGATTTTGAAAAGAGGGATCCGGATGAAAAGCCAGACCAAAAAATAAGGTTGGCTCGGTTTGTTTTTGGCGGCAACAATCCCTACATCAGTGCTGCCCGATCAGCCCCTTGATCTGCCGAAGGATCATCTTCTGCCCATCGGGCCTTAGCCGCCCGAACAACCCCTGCACCTTGGCTTCGAGCGTGTTGCGGTGCAGCCGCCGCGTCGGGGCCTCCACGCGCTTGCGCCCTTCGCCGCCGTAAAGCTCTTCTATCGAGGCGCCTAAGAGCTGCGCCAACTTGGGCACCAGCTCCACGTCCGGTTTCCGGGAACCGCGCTCATAGTTCGCGATAGCCACCTGGGTTAACCCCAACTGCTCGGCCAGCTCCACCTGGGTGAAGCCTTTGCGTTTCCGATTTTACGCAAACTGCCTGCGGCAGTCCGGTTCTTCCAGACCTTCACGTAAAACACGTTATGCAAACCGACCGGCTCCGCATACGACCTCCGAAGGCGGCCTATGCCAGACCGGTCGCAGAACGCACTCTTTAACGACCGGACTTTTTATATCCCTGGATCCAGCGCGCAAGGTCGAAATAGTCACGAAGAGCCAGCTGGTATTGGTGCTTTTGCTGGAAGGCCTGGGCGTCTGCGCTGAACGAAGAAGTAGTCACCATCATCGCGCTGCTCGCCTGATAATCGCAAAGCGTTCCGTACAAGGAGCGCACCAGGTCCACTCCCACCTTTCGGTCTTCCCGGTATCGCTTCGCCTCGACCAGGCAGAGCAATCTCCCGAGCTCCGTCTTTTGGTACGCGAGGATATCTTTTCCGCCATCCCTCGTAGCCTTAGTCAGCTCGACCTCCCAACCCATGTCGGTCAGAATTTCCGCTAGCACCTCTTCGAACTTCCGAGGCGACAGATCGAATATGGCGTTGGGCTGCTTCTTGAGCTGGTGAAGGAGGGCCTCGTTGGCCATGACGATTGTGGGCTTAACGACGGAAACGATTTGATCCTGAGAGGCCTTTTCAGAAAGGTCATAAAGGTTGCCGAGGAGTATGCGCTCGAAGTTATCTTTTCCTCCCGACTCTAATAGGTCAGCCAATAAGGAAATCGCCAAGGGGTTTCCTTGGGTAAACTTCATCGCTTGCTCAAAATGCTTCTGAGAAAAATCGAAGGAGGAGAGAACCCTCTGCAAAAGTATCTCCGCGGCGTCGCTGTCTAAGGGCTCCAGCTCCAAAACTTTCGCTCGACGGATTTCCGGTCGACGCCGCATTGTGATGGCTAAAGACTTTACGCGCTTCCAATTGAAGATCTTGTCCGTTGCCTCGCTGAGCTGCTTGTCTGTTAAAGCATCCGCCCCATCAAGAACAACCATGGTCTCCTCGAATGGTCGATCTTCCCGTCGAGCTTCCTCAAAGTCGTGAACCAATTTGTCGATCGCTTTAGTCGCATCCTTTTCCGAGGACAAATCGAGCCAAAGCGGCTCCATGAAAAAATGATCATACGAATTCAAATAGCTCTGCAGCAGACTTGACTTGCCGACACCGGCGGGTCCCACCAGCACAACGGGTGAACCGTGATCGCCCCAACGCAGCCGCTCCCTAAGCCAGCTCAACTCTTTGCGTCGGCCGATGAAGAAGGGATTGACTTTCAAGTTTCGAAAACGGCGGTCTCTGCCCATAATAGGTAAAGGATAAAAATGTTCGCGGGGAGTTGGCCGGGCGATGCTGGGGCATGGCCCATGGCCGGGCCCGCACCAGGGCAGTGCGGAGCGCACGCGGAGGGACGGCTGCGCCCGCATTGGCGCTTGTGCCTGCGCGCGGCTTTGGCTTTTTGGAACAAAAAGCCAAAGGGTGGGAGGAATGCCTTCCCTGGGCCCCGTTCCTGGTTGTAGGGAGTCAGCGGATCCCACCTCTGGGTTCTGCGCCCCGTAGCTTGCGCCGGTTATGGCGGTACAGGAAGACCGAAGCGCCCATATTCTTATGATTCTCTGAACCGCATGGTCTCACGGACTTATCCGAACGGCAACCAGGAACGCTGGAGCTACACCCCCAATGGACCTATGCTTTCCCATGTGAAGGGTATGGACAACCAGCTTATGCCTACGACGCGATGGACCGCGAGGTGTATCGTAAGCATTTCAACAGTGGCCATACCGCCCGGGCTTCCAAGGTTTTTCAAATCCCTTTCAATTCCAGGCGCTGCCCGGAAGCATTCCTATCCACCCCGGTTCCCGCCGGGTCCGGAAATCGATCAACCCGATGGGAGAGCATGCGTCCGCTTTTCCCTTCCGGTGAAGCGAGCCGGCGGATTTCCGTGGGGGCCGCCGTCAGGGCGCGATAGAAAACATGGCCGAGCGTATCTTCGCCCGCCTGGTTGGGATGCACGCCGTCGTCCATGAACAATTGGGCCTTCCCTTTCAGGGGAGTATTCGCATCGATGATCGGCAGATTTTTTTCCATCGCCACTTGCTTGAGAATCACGATGATTTTCTGGAGCGCGGTGTCGTTGATTCCATAGCTGGACTTGATCACCGGGACCGGCAGCACGATCCAGATTTTCGGATGGGAGGCCATCGAGCCCAGGGTGTCGATCATGGCGAGGCAATCCTTTTTGAAATCCTGTTTGTGGGCGTCCCAATTCTGGGGCTTGGTGTCGTTGGTGCCGAGCTTCATGGTAATGATGTCGGGTTGGAAGGTGAATGCGTCCTTCAGCTTGCCCTTGGTCCAATAAGGAGTGTCCCCGCTCTTGAGCAGGGTGGTGGAAGAGACTCCGTCGTTCTGCACCAGGTATCCCGTTCCCAAAAGCTTCTGGAGAGCGGCCGGGTAGGCGTTCGCATTGCCGCCCACCACGGTTCCTTCCGTGATGCTGTTCCCGATGCATGCAATCTTGATTTGAGCCGCGGCGGTATGGATAGCCAGGGCAAAGGCCGCCGGGGCAAGCGTGAGCGCCGCCAGCATCCCCGCCGTCATGTGGATGGCGAGGAGGTGGACTTTGGATTTCCGCATGCTTGACCGCTTTCCGGGACTTCCGCTGACTGGCAGGATCCTCTTAAGATAGGCGCGCGGAAGGCCGGTCTCGCGTACAATTCCGGCATGATCCAGTACTTTCATGCTATTTTATCCGCTTAGAGAACCTTATCGGGAGCATGGGTGGCGAAGAAGAACTTTTACGCGGCGATATTCAAGGACGGGACGCATAGGATCTATTCCAACTGGCCGGACTGCCAGAGGGCCACTACCGGAGTCCCGGAAATCCAGTTCAAAGGCTTCGTCACCCGCAGCGAGGCGGTCGCCTGGGTCGCCTTGACCATACCCAGCGAGGCCTCGCTCACGCTGGAAGAAAAATCCGCTTCCGGCTATGCCGCCGGGACCATCCTCATCTACGTGGACGGCTCCTATATCCATCAGCGGTGCAAGCGCGCGGGATGGGCGTGGATTGCCATCCGGGACGGTCAGGTCATCGCCAAGGAATCAGGCGTCACGGAAAAGGATGCTTTGTCGCGCAATATCGACGGCGAACTGGAAGCCGCGATCAAGGCGATGGAGTGGGCCCACCACCATGGCCATAAGGCGGTGATCCATCACGATTATTCGGGCATCTCCATGTGGGCCTCCGGAGCCTGGAAGGTGAAGGCGGAGGTTTCCAAGGACTACGTCGAGCGGATCCGGAATCTCAAGGCGGGAGTGACTTTCCAAAAGGTGGTGGGGCATTCCGGGGATGTATTCAACGACATGGTCGACAAACTTGCCGGGGAGGCCATCGATGCCTTCCTGGGGAAGGCCTCCGATTAGACGAAGGCATCGTTTGGAGACCGGCCTCAGGCCGCGACGGCGTTGAAGTACGCGTCCACGGCCGGCGGGTCCGCGAAGAAGTGGCGGCCTTCCGTGATTTTCCCGTCCTTGAAAGTCCACAATACCGCGGCGTAATGATCGAGGTTCTTCCCGTCCGGGTTGTTCGTTTTCGTATGCACGCATTCGATCACGTAGGCCTCGTTCTCGGCCACGATCTGCTTTTGGATATCCGGTTTGGACTTTCCTATGATCGCTCCCATGGCGTCGAAGAAGGCGATGATCTCTCCGATGCCTTTCTTGACTCCGGCCAAAGGATGCCGTCCGATGAAATACCAGACGGCGTCTTCGGCCATCACTTGTTTGATACCGGCGAAGTCACGCTTGCCATAGGCCGAGAAGAACCGGTCGATCTTGAGCTGATTGGGTTTCGTCATGGGGATAAAGAAAAATTTATCGGATGGGGAAGGTCCGGGAAATGCTTCTCGAATCCGGCAATCGGGGGGCGGATTGGCGATACTTCCGGGTATTTAGTGATTCTGTGCCGTTTTCATTTGAAAACACTTTCTGACTAGGCCTGTTTTTTTCCACGAAACACGAGGTAGATTAGGTGGCGGAACCGCGCCGGCAAGCGTTTTTCAACGGTTCTCATTTTCGGGGGAAGTAATGCTGGGGAAAGTCAGGGGGCTTTTTACCAAGCCAAATAGCCCGAGGTATGAGAATGAGCGACCTGTTCCAAAATCCGAAACCCGACCGAATGGCCAAAAGAGGCAGGATCCTGCTGCCTCTCCTCTCCCTGTTCGCTGCGGTATTTGTTTTACCCGGCCACTCGCAAGTGGCTCCCAAATTCAGTGTGCTCCTATATGATAAGGGTCCCGCGGGAGAAGGGTATGTGCATACCGCCGCCAAGCTGACCCTGAAGGATAGCGCCCAGGCCTGGGGCAGGCAATACGGCTTTACCGTGGACGTGGCCGAGGACCCGACCCTGATCAATACGACCAACCTGGCCAAATACCAGGTAGTGGTCTTCAACAACATCTCGGCGGAAGTGGTGGACGCCTTGCCGCTGGCCGGTCAGAAAACCGCCCTGCTCGAGTACATGAAGACCGGCGGGTTCGTGGCGAACCATGCCGTGACCGAGGCCGGACGATGGCCGGAAATGGTGTCGCTGCTGGGCGCCAAAATGAGCAACCATACTTCAGAGGTCAATCTGGCGACGGCGACCTTGAACCTGGATACGGGTTCCGCCAACCATCCCATCATCACGGGCATGGCGGCCACCGGGACCAAACTCGCCCTTGTCGCCAAGATCTCCCTGGCGGATGAATGGTACACGTACACAAGCAATCCCCGCAGCGTTTCCGGAGTGAAAATCCTGTACACGCTTGACGAGAAGACCTTCACCCCCGCGGGCGCCATGGGGGCGGACCATCCCATCGCCTGGATCCGCACCCTGCCGACGGGCGGACGGATATTCTACAGCGGCATCGGACATGCCGGAGGCTTTCTGACTCCCGCCTTCACCAGGAGCCTGTTCATCAACGCGATTCTCTGGGCGGCCAAAATGGACGCCAACGTGGGGATCCGGAAGGACGCCGATCGTCCCTCCCAAATGGAACACCTTTTCGAGGCCCGGTCCACGGGGCCTTCCCAGCTTTCGGTTTCGGTGCGCCTGGAAGGCCGCTATCGCGTGGAGGTCCGTTCCATGGACGGGAAGCTGCTGGCGAGCCGGGCGGGCAAGGGCTTCAATACCTATGCATTCAAGGGTTTAAGGCATGCAAGTCCCGTCAGCGTCGAGGTGGAATCGGCGGATAGGCGGGGATCACAAGTGGCGCGGATACGGTAGCGCGGGCAAGTGTTCCGAATCGGTGGCTTTGAAATCGGAAAAAAGGGGATCTCGATGATGAATAGGATCAATACGGGCTTGGCCGCGATCGCGGCAGGCAAGGTACGCATGACGGCGGCCTGCATTTTGTTTCCGGCCATGTGGGCGGTGGCGCTTTCCTGCAACGATAAACCGGGCAGGTACGTGAACCAGAACGTTTTCACCTCGGTGAAGTCGACGACGAACATCCCGTTCGGTTCGGCCAAGAATCCCTTGCACAACAACGCCGTCGAGAACCTGGCCACGGACATTTTCCAACCCAACAACGATACCTGCACCAAGCGCCCCCTGGTCATCTTCATGTGGGGCGGGGGATTCCAGACCGGTCAGCGCCAGGATGAAAACGGCGATTGCCAGAACTTCGCCAAACGCGGTTTCGTCTGCGCTACCAGCGATTACCGGAAGGGAAACGGCGGCGCCTACACCATTCCCAATTTCTGCGGGCCCGCCTTCATGTCTACCCAGGATACGCGGGCGGCCATCCGCTTCTACAAGAAAAACGGTGCGCAGTACGGCATCGACACCTCCCTTATTTTCGTCGGCGGCTGCTCCTCCGGAGCCTATGCCGCCATGCATACCGGCTACCTGGACGAAACCTCCGAGATACCCAAATACCTGACCGCGGCCGTCACGGAAGGCGGGATCGAAGGCAATAGCGGGAACCCCGGCTATAGCTCCCGTCCCGCCGGCGTGCTTGCGCTTTCCGGATCTTTGTTCGACAGCACCTGGATCACCAAAGGCAGCATCCCGGCCGCCATGGTTGGTTGCGCCGCCGATCCTATCGAAAGCCCCGATTCCCTGTCCAACAATGGCGCCCCCCCGAAGTTCATCTCCAATTTCGACATGACCCGCCTGACTCCGCGGTTCAAGCGCATGGAAGTGCCCAACGCCATCAAAGTCGTTCCTGGTAGCTGTCACTGCCCGCACAATACCGACAATATCGTCGGCGATCAGAGCATCGACTTCCTGGCCAAGTCGGCCTTTACGTTCATGAACCTGCCGCCGGTGACCCGGATATCCGCGGTCATCAATCCGCAGGTGCTCGGTGGAAACGCCGATGGCGCCTGGTTCGATTTGCGGGGGCATCGTGTGGAAGCATCGAGCGGGGCGTCCAAACCCTTGCTTCCGCCCGGCATCTATTTCCACAAGCCGGAATCGGCATTGGCGAGCCGCAAATAGGCTCGTTGCAAAAGGGCATTTGAGACGGAAACGGTGGGACCGCCTGGCGGCCCGGGTATAACGAGGGAGGCTTCCATGAAATTAGCTTTTGTAACATTGGTAATGATTGGTTTTAAATTGGTTTCCGCGGCGCCCTATCCGGGCTGCGCCAATCCCACGGATGCGGATTTCCGCATGGTCACCCTCACCACGCGGGCGGCATCCGCCCTTAACGAACCCCTCAAGATGTCCTTCGACATGACGGATGCCGGCAAGGTCGACATCTATTTCATCGAAAAGGGCGGCAACCTCAGGAAATTCGACGGCGCCACGCAGGCCGTCACCACCCTGGGCAAGATCAGCGTCCACGTCCAGGATGAATACGGACTGATGGGCATCGTCCTGGATCCCAAGTTCAAGACCAACAAGTTCCTGTACGTGCTTTACATGCCCAACCAGGCCAATATCGAATTGCGCATCTCGCGCTTCACCGTTGCGGCGAACACATTGGACATGGCTTCCGAAAAGATCATGTTCCATTTCACGGCGGCCACGGGGTGGCATGGCGGCGGAGGCATGGCCTTCGACCCGGCCGGTAATCTCTGGGTCGGCATCGGGGATACCCGCGTAGGGCAGGGGGCGGCCCCCAATACCAACGACTTTCGAGGCAAGATCCTGCGTTTCCATCCGGAGGCGGACGGCTCCTACACCATTCCCTCCGGGAACCTGTTCCCCCCGGGCACGGAAAAGACGAAACCGGAAATCTACATCATGGGCAACCGCGAACCTTATACCCTCGCCATCGACCCCAAGACAAGCTGGGTGGTATGGGGAGAAGTGGGCCCGGACGGCTTCGGCGTGACCGAAGAATACGATTTGGCCACCAAGCCGTATAATGCCGGATTCCCTTACTTCGCCGGCAACAATAAGCTCATAACCCTGGGGGACGGCATCCACACCACTCCTTCCAATGAGGATCCGGCCCATCCCACCAATACCAGTCCGGACAACACCGGTCTGAAGGATCTGCCTCCGGCCGTGCCGGGCACCTATAACTATCAGCAGGCCTGCGGCATCACCGGTCCCGTATTCCGCTATGACTATGTCCCGAACACGCCGGTCAAGTTCCCGCCCCAATTCGACGGGACCTGGTTCGTGGGCGACATCAACAAGAACGAGCTCGACACCATGGCCTTGGACGGTGCGGGCAAGCCCGGGCCCTTGGGCCGTCTGTTCGGGCAAATGCGCGTCTACAAACCCACGGACTTCAAGCTGGGTCCGGACGGGGCTATTTACATCATGAACTACGCCGGCAACTACGGTCCCAGCGATCAATCCAGCATCGTCCGTATCGAATACACGGGCACTTGCCGCCCTGACACCAAGCCGCTTCCCTCCGCGATCCAGCCCGGCCAGTTGGCGACGATGAATGGCTTCTCCCTTTCCGGGACCCGCGTCCAGATCGATCTCCCCGGCAAATCCGAAATGCGGGTATGGGACGCGGCGGGAAAGCTCAGTTTCTTCCGCCCGGTCAACGGCGGCGAGCGTTTCGATCTCGCCGGTCTCATGGGCAAGCGCCCCGGCGTCTATGTGGTGACCCTCTCCGCAGGTGGAACGGCCTCCGCGCCTAAACTGATGTTGATGGCGCCCTGATGAAGACAAACAAGCATGTCCTGTTGCTGGCGGTCCTGGGAGCGGCGGCTTTCGGCCTGGAAGGGCTCCCGTGCGCCCAAGCCCCGATGAAAGTGCTTGGCGTATATGATGCGAGCGATGGCGGGCACAGTCCCATGAGCATCGCCGGAAAGCCGGTCCTGGTAAAAATGGGCACGACCGACAATTTCACCCTGGACTATACCTCGGACAAAACGGTCCTCAATGACGCCAACCTTGCGAAGTACGATCTCCTGATTGTGATGAACCAATTTCCTTTCAACCTGTCGGCTCCCCAGCAGGCGGCGATCCAGAAATACGTCGAAGGAGGGAAGGGATTCATCCCCGTCCATACCACTGGATGCGAGGGTGGGGGATGGGCGTGGTTCGGCAAACAGATCATGGGGGGGGTCACCTGGCAAGGCCATCACAACCTCCGGCAAGGCACCCTCCTTTTCGAGGATCACACGCATGCCATCACCAAAAATCTCCCCGCCTCCACCAGCATCAAGGAGGAGTGGTATAACTTCAACGGAAATCCCCGCGCCAATGTGCGCGTGCTGGCCAAAGCCGGCCCGACGGGCGACGCCGACTACGACAAGACCGATCATCCCATGGTCTGGTGCAGCCTGGGCTTTCCCAAAGCGGTCTACATCAGTCCCGGCCATGATGCCTCGGATTGGACCAATCCGGATTTCGTAGCGCTTTTCCATTACGCCATCCTGTTCGCGTCCCCGGGCTCGACGCAGCTAAAACTCAAGCAAGCCTACCTCGGGGCGCCTCTTGACGGCCGGGCCTGGACCCGGGACGGGGTGCTGCATGTGGAATCGGAAGCCGCCGCCGATCTGCCCGGGATGGGCGTCTTGTCGGATGCATCCGGACGCCGGCTGGAAATCGTGAATGCCGGCAATGCTTCCTTCCGGATCCGGAATGTTCCGCAAGGGCCGCTTTTCTATCTGCCCGCCGGCCATGCCGCTGCGATTCGGGTGTCCCGGGATCCTTGAATCCCGCGGGGTCTCTGAATCCCGAGGCTAGGGAATGAAAACGATCCGCGTTCGTCGGAGGATGTGACCGCCGGTAAACTCCAGCAGATAGATCCCGCTTGGAGCGTTCAACGCGGATAAATCCAGGGTATGCTCCCCGGGTCCCTGGACGCCGTCGAATATTCGCCGCTTCATTTTTCCATCCGTTCCATAAAGCACGGCCTTGATCCGGGCGAGCCGGGGCAGGGAATAGCGGATAACACCGTGCTCCAGGGAAAATCGGGACCCGGTGAATCCTGCCGGCGCGGCAATCGGAAGGGCGCCTTGATGGATTGTCAACAGGGTGTTGGAGTCACCGGCAATCATCCCCGTATTCGGGTTCAAAAGGAATACGGATCTGAGATTGTTCCCGGTGATGCCCGGTTGCGGGATCCAATGGGCGCCGCCATCGCCGGTTTTGAGAATGGTTCCGGAATCGCCTACCGCCCAGCCGATGCGGGTCCCCTGGAAGCACACTGAGCGCAAATTGTTGAAGGTTCCGCCTGACTGCCCTACCCAATCCTTGCCCCCATTGTCGGTATGCAGGATGAGGCCGGAATCGCCTACGGCCCAGCCGGTGTCCGCGTTTCCGAAGGAAACGGAATTCAGGGTATTGGCGATTCCGTTGATCTGCGAATGCCAGGTGGCGCCTGCATCCGTGGTTTTGAGGATCAATCCCGCGGGTGGCCGGTAATACCCCCAATCGATTCCGATGTAGCTGCTGCCCACCGCATATCCCGTGTCCGCGCCTGTGAAACGGATCGAATTCAGGGTATAGCCGCTATCGCAGCAATCCGCGATGGGCTGCGCGTTCCAGGATCCGCCCCCGTCTCCGGTTTTCATCAGGGTATTGTTGCCGACCACCCAACCCGTATCGGCATTGAGGAAGAACACCGAGTAATAGAACTCGCCGGTCCCCGGAGCCACCGGGATCCAATGGGAGCCCCCGTCGACGGTTTTGAAGATTGGGTTCCAACCGACGGCCCATCCGGTATCAGGGTTGATGAAGTAAAGGGAGTGGATGGAGTTGTGCGCCCCGCTGGTTTGCGGGGACCAGGTGAGGCCGGCATCGGCCGTTTTGAGGATGGTAGTTCCCGGGGATTCGCTATTGAAGCCGGTTCCGCCTCCGACATAACCGACGTCCGGGTCCACCAGGAAAACGGACAGATTATCCTGCGCCCGGGAATCCTTCGCTATCAGCGCAAAAACCAAAAGGGCCAAAGCCGCCCGACCATTCATGATGTACCCGCCGGCTTTGCCGTCTTGATCGCAAAGGGGAAAAATGTGAACATCTCTAATCTACCCCATTGTAAGTACAGGCCCTTGGCGATTTGACCTCAAAATATGCACGAAAAAGCCCCTATTCCGATTTTATACACGCAATTGCTTAATAATTACACACCCAAATTGGCGTTTTCCGCTATTAAAAGAAGGGGAGATTTATGTTAAACAAGCGAATACTGTGCCTTTGGGCTGGCCTGCTGTCAGCCCCCACGCTTTCATTGAGCGTCCCCTTCCATTACTTCAATCCTCTGGACACGGCCAACGTGCCCAAATTGCTGTCGCAAACCGGCGCCTACAACAATACCCAGACCAAGACCGTGGACACGGCGGCGAAGTATTTCGAAGTCAACGCCGCCTTGTGGTCCGACGAGGCCGCCAAAAGCCGTTGGGTCATCCTGCGTCCGGGGAAGCACATCCCTTACAATGACGCCACGGATTTCTTCGACTATCCCGACAGCACCGTATTCATGAAGACGTTCAAGCTCGATAAGATCCAGGGGGATTCCACCCCCAATACGTCCCGGGTTTATTGGGAAACCCGCCTGTTGGTGAGGAAGGCGGATCCGACGACCCACATCGACTGGTACGGGTTTTCCTATCGCTGGCGGGCGGATCAAAGCGATGCGGACCTGGTTTCCATAGCAAACGGTCTGGACACGGTTTTCTATTACACCACCACGGAAAACAAGCTCAGCTACAAGAAGTGGCATTTCCCTTCCCAGAAGAATTGCTCGCGGTGCCACGTTCCCGGCGCCGGGAACAGCCCTTTCGGAGACACTCTGCCCTTCCTGGCCCGCGGGGTTTTGGGCCTCTATCCCGCCCAATTGAAGCGTCCTTCCACTTTGGTCGCCAACACCAACCAGGTGATCGACCTGTTCAACAAGGGCGTATTCTCGGGGACCAAGCCGGACGCGGCTGCTTTGGCCAGGCGCTTCAAGGGCGTCCATGAGCCCATCTCCGGGACTCTGACCGCCGACCAGCGTTTCGCCACCATCGACAGCATGGCCCGATCCTACATCGCCGCCAACTGTTCCGGATGCCATGGGTTCCGGGGCATGGCCGGAAGCGCATCGGGCCAGGCCATCATCAATTTCGATTGGTACGATCTGAAACCGCATATGGAGTTCAGCAACCGTCCCGTCAACGTGGTCGGATTGAACAACATCGCTCCTCTCGACACTACGGGATTCATCCCGCCCGCGGGCCGCAATCTGATGACTCTGGCGGCCAACCAATGGGGTTTCAAGACCGGTGCCGGGCAGTTCATGGACATGTCCCTGCCGGCGGGCGACCCCGCCGCTTTCCCTTCCGTGATGATTTATCCGGGATACCCGGCCCTTTCGGAAATCCTCTATCGCCAATGGGCCCGCAACTCTCCCGCGATGGATTCCGGAACCGTGGCGCGGGCTCTCAAGTACAACATCCTTTACGGCGATTCGGTCCATGCCAAGGAGCGCCAAGCCTGGATCTTTTCCAAGCCCTGGGGTTCCCAGGCTTGGGTGACCATGGTTACTCAGCACGGACTCACCGTCGACAAGATATTGAGACCCGTCGACACCAGCGCCTCGGATGCCGTCTATGATCTGTACGCCGAGCATGGGGATCAGATGCCCATCATAGCCACCTTCGTTCCGGACACCTCGGCGCTGAAGATCCTGGTGGAGTGGGTCAAGAACTACAAGATCCTGGTGCCCGTCGCCGGCGTGGCGAATCCGAAATCCGCCCGGGCCCTGGCCCTGGCCGCATCCAATCGTCCCGTCATCCGCGATCGCGTCCTGTTCGTTCCCAGCGGATGGGCAGGGACCGCGGTCATGATGGATCTCAGCGGAAGGGCCCATACCTTGGCCGCCACGGGGAAAGGTTCCTACGTCCTGCCGGCCGGAATTCCCAATGGGGTGTATGTATTCAGGGTCGGCGTCCACACTTTCTTCACCTCGGTGCTCTGAACGGGGCGTCCGTATGGTCATTTTCGATCTCATTCGGTAGTACTCAAAAGGGGGATTTATGCGTCTAGGCGCTCAAACGGCATTTTTCGGGTTGATGATGGGGCTGGCCTCATCGGGTTGGTCTGTGGATCTGGGGACCTACAAGGGTTGCGCGGCCACGGACAATGATTTTGCGATGACGAAGATATTCCAGGGTCCGGTTCCCTCTTCCGGCGGGGACAACTCCGCCAACTCGGTGCTCAAGGTGTCGTTCGACGCCCAGCCGAACAACGTCGTCGACGTCTACTTCATCCAGAAGTGGGGCGCCATCAGCCGCTACAACGGCGCGGCCAAGACCGTCGACGTGCTGGGCACCCTGAACGCCAACCATAAGGGCGAACAGGGGCTGATCGGCATCGCCCTGGATCCGAATTTCAAGACCAACCGTTACATCTACGTGAACTACTCCTTCGTGGAAGCCGGAAACACCTACGCCTTCCGCATCTCCCGGTTCACCCTGGGCGCGGGAGCCGCGGGCAAAATCGACATGGCTTCGGAAAAGATCCTGATCAAGATCCCCTGCCAGAACAATGACTGGCATACCGCCGGGGCCATGCTGTTCGACGCCTACGGCGATCTGTTCTGCAACATCGGCGACAACCAGCAATCCGAAGGGACCGCGGGGAATACGGCGGATCTCCGCGGCGGCATCATTCGCATCCACCCGGACGATTCCCCCAAAGGCTATTCCATTCCCAAGGGCAATTTCGGCGAAGTGATGGCCGCGTCCTTCAAGACGGCGGGCAACACCACCGTGGCCGCGCAGTACGCGGATACGAGCATGGTCAAGGCGGAGATCTTCGTGAAGGGCACGCGCAACGCCTATACGTTGGGCATGGATCCGGTCCGCCGCTGGATCGCCTGGGGCGAAGTGGGACCCGATCAGGGCAAGGTTTCCGAGGAATACAACATGGTCAAGGCGCCCGTATTCGGCGGATGGCCCTACTTCGCGGGCGCGGAAAACATGGGCGCGGGCTCTCCCTCCGGAGGCCCGGCCGGCGGTCCCTACGGCACCGCGGTACCGTTGATGCCTAACCCGAATGCGATCATGAACAACTTCGCGGGCATCAAAGGCGTCAAGACTCTGCCCCCCAACCACAACCCCATCTTCGTGAAAAACCAGTCCTGCGCCATGGGCGGGCCGATTTTCGTCTATGACGGCGCCAATACTTCATCCACCCAATTCCCTCCCCAATTCAACCATAAGTGGATCCTCAGCGATTGCAATGGTTCCGGTTATGGTTACCGCCTCTTGTCTTTCGACGCCGCGGGCGATACGGTCGTGGGCGGGGACGCCCTCAAGATCTTCGCCGGCGCCAATGCCCCCAAAACCGTGGGCCTGGTGGACATGAAACAAGGTCCGGATGGATCGCTTTACATCGTGGACTGGGGCGGGGGCGCAATCTACAGGATGGATTACACCGGTACCTGCAAGGATGCGACCCTGCTGAAGGATAAGACCGGATGCGCGGATGCCACCGCCAAGAATTACGACGCTTCGATTCCCGCGGCCTACAATGATCCCAGGCTCTGCCAGTTCGGGACCTCGCTGGTACCGGGCCGCATCTTCACCGAGAATCCCATTCTGGTCAGCGGCCGCACCGTTACGGTTTCCCTTCAGGGTGGATATGAACTCCGCGTGCTGGATGTTTCCGGACGGGTGGCGTATTCCATGAGCGGCGAAGGCAACAAGACCTACGCGCTGCCCGGGCTCAAGCAATCCGGCGTCTATCATGTGGAAGTCAAGGGAAGCGAAGGCGTGTTCACGAGCCGATTGTTGAACGTGACCCCGTGATTTGATTTCCCCCGGACTGGATCCTGCCCTGCTTTCGAGGCGCTTTGCAAAGGCCTCGAAGCGCCTTCCCTCGGCGGCGGCAGGGTTATTATGGCTCGGCTTTCTGCTGTCCGCCTGCTCCCTCTTCACCGGTGAAAATGACCGCGACGATCCGCCTCCCGCCGACGGGAGTCCGATCGCATTCGGAAATTTCCGGGAAGGGACGACCTGGAAGTATGCCATCCATTGGGTTCGATCGGGAAATTGCACCGGCGACAGGATCCGGACCATCCAACTCCAGAAGGTCGTCCCGGAAAACGGCTCCCGCCTGCTCGTCTACAAATGGTCCGATGTCGCAGGGGTTCCGGATTCGGCGGAGGGCTCGCGTCCCAATTGCGATAGCGTCGGCCTGGGCGATAGATACGATTCAGTCCGCCTTGATTCACTATCCAGGTATGAAATCCCGGACACGGTCGGCGATGCCAAGGGCTACGGAGACCTGAGGCAGATGTCGTTTTTCCAAATCAAGCGCATCCCCACGGACACGATTGCCATGGCCCTCTGCGGAGGCGCGGAAGGCAGACTGGTAGGGAAGGTTTTCGTCGAGAGCCGGGACCGGGTCGCCATCATCGATACCACGGCCTGCCTGAACGGATCGGAGGACAGCCTTTCCTATTCACGCTACGTGCAGGATATCGGCTTGCTCAGGAAACGCTGGGGCTATCGCGATGAGGGAGTCCTCATCGATTACACCGATATCAGGCTGCTGGAGTTCGACGGGAGACCCGTCACCGGCGGGTAGTTTATGCGGCCGGGCTTCCATGACGGAAGCGAAGCGGGCCCGTCAGGGCTGGACCAGCACCCGGTTCAGCGAGAATGCTCCCTTGCGGCTGTCGATCCGTATGGTGTGCACTCCCGCCTCCAGGTGCACGGTGATCGTGGCGGTGTTCCAGGCGGCTCCAGGGGCCATGTCCATGGGGCTGACCAGCCCTCCCGGAAGGACGGAAATCCCGAGCTGGGAAGCCGCATCGCTCTGGTAGCGGATCTCCAGTTTGTAATCCGCGGTTGAATCCATTTGCACCTGGTAATCCGCCCAGCTCCCGGGCCCGTTCCAGGTCGTCACCTCATCCAGTTCGGTCCGGTTGGAATCGACCTTCACGTTGAACGAAGCGCTGTAGGCTTCCGCTTCAAAGCCTCCCGCCAGAGCCCAGGGATGGTAGGCCGTGGAGTTGGCCACGGTGGCGTAGAATTCCTCTTCCATGGCATGCCAGTTATTGGCGGAGGCGGGAATGTCCACGAAATCATACGGGGCGGGAACCGACAGATCGGCCACCATGGGCGGGGCCTTGAGATTGGCGGAGCGGGCGTCGGACCATATCTTCGGGTTGAAAAGGAAGGTAGCGGGTCCGAAGTCGCCGTATGAGGAGTAGGCCCAACGGGGGGTGCCCGCGACCTTGCTGAATTGCGATCGCAATGCCTCGCCCAGGCGATGGGTCGGGAAAAGGGCGGGGGATTTCCCGGCGAAAGCCGTGTCCCAGAAGTAATCCCTGGCCCATTCGATGAAACGCGCTTTCTTGGATACCACTGCAAGCGCCAGGGAATCATCCCTATTGAGGTTGCCGTTGTTCGCGCCGAAAATGACCATGCGGTCGGCGATGGTGGGATCCAGCAACAGGGCTTCCGCCGCCGTGGTCAGATTGGCGCCGCTGATCAGGACGAGCGGTTTGGCCGCGGTGGCTTTATGGGCTTCCCGGATCAGGAGCTGGCTGCCCGCGCTGCCGACGGGAACGATGTCCTGGAGGTTTCCCGACCTGGGCCGGGCCAGTTTCCGGGCCGCTCCCGCCACGGGCACCGTGGTCACGCGCATTCCGCTGTTGCGGGCCAGTTTGATCAAATGTTCGCAATTGGCCATGTTCCATTGGATGGCCGCGTCCCCTGTGTCCTTGGCATAGCTCACTATGGTCCCGCGCAGGTCCAGATGGCCCATGCTCGCCTTGGCCCACAGGTAGGCTCCATCCACCACGCTGAGGAAGGTGCCGTTCTCGACGATGACGGGATTGGTGGAGTCCACGCCGGGAATTTCCAGCACGCCGGCGGTGACTTTGAAGGACTGTTTCAATCCCCGCTGCAGCACGGTCTCCCCGGCGTTGGTGCCGGAACCGGCCGTGAAGGTCACGCCGGATTTCTCCTCCGTGGAGACCAGGGGCTCCAGGCCTTCGAAATACAGGGTATAGGTGCCCGGCGGAATGTTGCCGAACGTGTAGACGCCGGTGGCCGCGTCCGCCAGCACGGCCCGTTCCAGGCCGCGGATGCGCACCAGGGCGGGACCGGGCACGTCGTCGGAAAACCGCACCCGGCCGGTGATGGACCCGACCGGTCTTACCGTCGCGACGGGAAGTTTGAGAATCTTCTCGGCCTTCTCGAACTTGATCAGGACGGCATGGATTTCCTGATCCCGGGACTCGAGATAATAATCGCCTACGGCCACGGAATCGAACGAAAACCGGCCCAGGGAATCGCAGACCGTGTCCATCATCGATCCGCCGGCCAGGGTGACTCCCAGCGTGTCCATGGTGGTGGGATCCCGGCCCAGGTAATCGCTGGGCCGCAATTGGATCAGGGCGCCGACCGCCGGCTGGCCGTCTTCGCGCTTGATGACTCCGCTGACCTTCTTACCCGTTTCAGTGTCGATCCACCCGCCGGCGACCTTCGGGTCTCCGCAAGAGGCCAACGCCAGGATACAGGCCGCCAGCAAAGCGGCCCACGCGGCCATCCGTATCGGAAGCAGGGGGTTCATAGTTTCCCCCCCTGGAGGTCGCTCAAGGGAATGGCGGCGATGGTCAGTTGGTAAACCCTGTCCGGATTCTCGTCGCGGCTGACCACTTCCATCAGATGGGCGCGGAAGTCGCGGATCTTGTTGACGACCAGTTCGAAGGTGGCCCGGGAGACCCCCATGGTGGAGGAGGAAATGGTCCGCTCCTCGGCCCGGCTCCGTTCGAAGGTTTCGATTGCCAATTGCATCATGCGGATCTGCCAGCGGATGACCTGGAAATCCTGCACCGCAGGCCCGGTGCTGAGCACGGGATCCACCTGCAGGTATTTTCCGTTCTGCCGATCCAGGAAACCCAGTTCCAGCAGGAGCTTCACGGAAGCCTCCGCCTTCGCGGCCGTGATGGGAGGAGTCACCATTTTGCCGAGGCGCGCGAAATCATCGCCGAAATCGCGCATGGTCACCAGCTCGCGGACCACGCAATGGTGGAACTCCTGGAAGAACTCGAGCTGGTTCTTCTTGATATGCGGCACGTTCCGGTATTTTTGCAAGGCGAGCATTTTTTCGAAAAAGATGCTCTTCTCGGCCGGAGTCCTGCCCTGGTTGAAGAATACCAGGCTTTCGAAATACTCCGCTTCCTTTTCCTTGAGCCTGAGCGCCTGGCAAATCTTGATCAAGGTCTTCTGGCTCAGGTTGCGCTTGCCGTCGATGACGAACTTGAAATAGGAAGAGGAATTGATGCCCGCGCGCTCCGCCAGCAGGCGATAGGAAAAGCCAGGGTGGGTGGCTTTGTTCCTTTCGTAGTAGTCCTTGAGGAATTGCCGGTAATCGGAGTAGGAGTAGATATCGTTCATTGCTGATTCTGTGTCGGTTCTGAATCTAACTCCTGGTCGTTTTCCGGGCTGTCAGATTTCACGAAAATCGTTCACCCAAAGCAACCCCAAACCTACAAATTCCGTTCTCATTTGAAAACAAAATCGTATCGTGCACGGATTATGCCGGAGCTTTGGCGGTATATTGCGAAAGGGAAGGATGCGCGCCTAAAAAGGCCATCTGGACCAAGCCTGCATTGAAGAAATGGGAGTTTTCGCTTCGAAAACCTCCTGCCCGGGAAGACGGAATCGACGCCGGTCCTGCCGGCGCAACCGCCCTCGGGTTTGGGCTCTTTGATGGCGGTTTTGAGAACAGTGGAAACCGGTATCCAGACGGTCCGGAACCCAGAGGAGAGCGCATGACCCGCATGGACCTGAAGACGATGGGTTTCGCCCTGTCGATTTCCGCCGCGGTCACCCTCTCGGCCGGCCAGACGACCTTCAAGAAGATCCACATCACCTCCAGCTACATCGGGGAAGGCCCCAGCGTGGCCGACTTCAACAAGGACGGCAAGCCGGATCTCGCCGCGGGCAACTCCTGGTTCGAGGGGCCGGGCTTCACGGTCAAGCATAAATTTTCCACCGGCGCCGATACCTACGATCCCGGCAATTCATACGGGTTCAATTACATGGCTTTGAAGAGCCAGGATCTGAACAAGGACGGATGGCCCGATCTGATCTTCACCCAGGGCGCCGGCTACTCGGCCGTAACCTACTATGAGAATCCCAAGAACGCGGCCGGGAACTGGAAGTCCGTCACCCTGGAGACGGGAGTGGTCCACGAGACCGCGCAGATGGCGGATATCTTCAAGGACGGGAAATACGAGTTCGTGCACACCATGAAGGTGGGAACCGGATTGCGCATCGGGTACAGCACGCCTTCCGACACGACCGACGCCACCAAGACCTGGACCTTCCATCCCATCAGCGACCCTTCCGTCACCTGGACCAATGAGTTCGAACATGGTCTGGGTGTGGGCGATATCAATTCGGACGGCCGGAATGATATCGTCATGCAGGATGCATGGTATGAGCAACCGGCTTCCGTGGCCGGATACCCGCTCTGGATCCGCCACGCTTACGATTTCAGCATGCGGAAGGCCGCCGGGGGGTCGCACATGTTCGTCTCGGACGTGGACGGCGACGGCGACAGCGATGTGGTGGGCGCCCTGGACGGCCATGGCTGGGGCCTGGCCTGGTTCGAAAACGTCAAGGGGACCGACGGACAGATCACTTTCACGCCCCACAAGATCATGGGCACCCGCGCCGAGGAAGCCACCTACGGCGCCGCTTTCTCCCAACTGCATTCCCTGGCCTATTTCGACGTGGACGGGGACGGCCTCAAGGATATCGTTTCCGGCAAGCGCTGGTGGGCGCATATCCATCCCTACAACAATGATCCGGAGGACAGCGCCACGCCGGTGCTGTACTGGTTCAAATGCACGCGCGGCGCGACGGGAACCACATTCAAGCCCATCCTGATCGATACCGCTTCCGGTTCCGGCTGCAACCTGGAGACCGTGGACATGAACGGGGACGGCGTCCAGGACATCGAGGTCAGTTCCAAGGCCGGCACCAACGTCTTTCTGGTGCAACGCAGCGGCAGCGGCATCCTGGCCGCGCGCGCTCCCAACCTCCGTCCTCTCTTCCTGGAAGTGCAGCCCGACGCCGGGCAGCTTCTGATCGCCATCCGCAGCCTGCAACCCCGGGCCGGGTCCGGAACCGCTCTGGTGCTGGACAGCAGGGGGAAGGAGGTCGTCCGGCTCAGGGTGGAGAACCGTCCGGGCCAGCTTTCCGACAAGGCCTTCTGGAACGGCCGGGATGCCGCCGGCAAACCGGTGGGCAATGGAACCTATTTCTTTTCGAATTGATGGGAGCGGCTATGTTACCTAGGCTCATACTCGGACTCGCCCTGGGCGTTCTCGCGCAACAGGCGGGAGCGCAGACCTATCAGCGCATCTTCGACGGCGTTTCCCTGAAAGGCTGGCACCAGACCGGAAAGGGATCCTGGACGGTCGTGGACAGCGTTCTGATCGGGACCATGGCCACGGGAAACCCCGAGGGCTATCTCATCAGCGATCTCACCGCCAAGGATTTCTCCCTGCGTCTCAAGTTCATGTGGGCCAAGGGAAACAGCGGCATCAATTTCCGCAATGAGCAGAAGGGTGACCTGGCCATGGGAATCCAGGTGGATCTCGAAGGCGGCGGGACTTCCGGTTGCCTTTACGACAACGTGAAGGGAGCCTATGTGGCCAAGAGCGACAGCATCGCCAAATGGTACAAGGCAAACGAGTGGAACGATTTGCTCCTCGACGCCAAGGGGACCAAGATCATGGTGAGCCTCAACGGCAAGAAGACGGTTGAGTATACGGACGTAGGAGGCCGCAGCGAAGGCGTATTCGCATTCCAGTTCCATGTAGGCCAGGTCATGGACGTCAGATTCAAGGATATCGAAATGCTCGACTATACGAAACCGGTCTCCCTGGCGGATCCGGCCAGGCCCAGGTCCCGGCGCATAAGCTCCGGGCGCGCCGGATACGGACATGTCGTCCTGCCGGCGGAAGATCGGGAAGTCAACGGAAAGAGAGTCCGGTAATCCATGTTCCACCGCCTTCCCAATTTGCAGAGATCGAGACTTCAGATGGCAATCCAATCACGGCTTTCCATTCCGGCGGCAATCGGCGCGCGCTTGCTGTTCGCCTGCGCGGCGTTGTCCTTCCTGATGGGCCCGCCCGCGTCGGCGGCGGTGGATCCGTCCACCTTGGAAGGCAAGGTTCTTTTCGGGTACCAGGGATGGTTCGGATGTCCCGGGACCTGGGGCGGCAGCTGGAGCCATTGGGGCGGGGGACCTCCCACGGCGGGCAATGTCGCGGTGGATATGTATCCGGACCTGAGCGATTTCAACAAGGCGGATCTGTGCACGGCGCCGGGGTTCACCGTAGGGGCCTCGCCGTCATATTTCTTTTCTGCTAGGAACCCGAAAGTCGTCGACATGCATTTCAAGTGGATGCAGGATTACGGTCTGGACGGCGTGCTGATCCAACGGTTCGTCGGCGATATCCCCGGCCTCAAATCCCAAGGGGACCTGGTCCTGAAGAACATCCTGGCTTCTTCGGCCAAATACGGCCGGGTGGTGGCGATTGAATACGATGTCACCGGTTCCAATTTCAGCACCTGGAGCAAGAACATCCAGGACGATTGGAAATACCTGGTGGATCAGATCAAGATCACCAATCAGGCGAACTATCTGCACCATAAAGGAAAGCCGCTGGTTTCGGTTTGGGGCGTCGGCCTGAATGAATCCCGCAATCCTCCCACCAACCCCGCCGAGGCCCTGGCCCTGGTCGACTGGTTCCACACCGGGGCGACCGCTCCTTATCAAGCCAGTATCATGGGAGGCGTGCCGCGGGGTTTCCGCACCTTGAACGGGGATGCCCGCACCGACCCCGCCTGGCTCAACGTGTACAAGGCCATGGACGCGGTGCAACCCTGGAATATCGGCCGTTACAGCGCCGTCTCCCAGATAAAAACCACCTTCAAGACCACAGCCGCCGCGGATCAGAAATGGCTCAACGACGCGGGCGTGCTCTACATGCCTTCCATCTTCCCGGGTTATTCCCAATCCAACGCCATTCGCCCCACCAAAAAGCCGAACGAGATCCCGCGCATGGGCGGCGATTTCATCTGGCAGCAGGCGATGGCGGCCAAGAGCGCCGGAGCGGGGGCCGTCAAAATCGCCATGTTCGACGAGGTCAATGAGGCCACGGCCATGTTCAAGGTGGTTTCCAAGCGCAGCGAGGCGCCTTCCCAGGGGTATTGGCTCGCTCTCGATGGCGACGGGAAGGACCTTCCCAGCGATTGGTATCTGAGGCTGTCTTCGGAAATCACCCAGATCACCCATGGCGCGAAAACGGCTTCCGATGTCATCCCCATCAAGCCCGAGGATCCGTTTACCCTGGCAATCCAGCGCGGGAATGTCCAGGCTGCGGGCAAAAGGCTGCAATGGAACCGGGTCGCGGATGGAATCCGTTTCCAGCTGGGCGGATACACGGGGACGGTGACGATCAGCGATATGCGCGGATCCCGCGTGCGGACGCTGAACGTGGTCGCGGGATCCGCAACCTGGGATTCGCGCGACGCGGGCCAGGCCATGGTTCCCGCCGGACTCTATCTGGCGCGAGTCGAGGGCGGAGCGGACGCCGCGATTGAGAATGCGATGATTCCCGTTTCCAGGTAGATCGATCAGGAGCCGGAAAGGGATTGCAGCATTGCAAGTCCTTCCGGCCAGTCCCCCAAACCGCTTTCCGAATTGATGTGGCCAATCGCGCCCGCTTCTTCCAGGCGGCTGCCCCAGGCTTGGGAGCAGGCCCGTGAGAATTCCGGTCCCGCATAAGGATCATCGCTGCTGGCCACGACCAGGGTGGGGAAGGGTAAGGCTGCCATGGGAGCGGGGGCGAAACCAATCGCGCCTGTCGGGAATACCGGGCCCGACGGATCCACGGGCGCCACCAGGAAGGCGGCGCGTATGCGGGACAGGGAACGGGGCGGCGCGATCGCCGCCCAATGGGCCACAACCAGGCAAGCCAGGCTGTGCGCGATCAAAACGATTGCGGGACCGGATCCATCCACCGCTTTTTCCAGGGTCTCCACCCAGATTTCCCGGATCGGATGTTCCCATTCGCTTTGCTGCACGCGCCGGAATGCGGGATGGTTCGCCTCCCACCGGGTCTGCCAATGCCCCGGGCCCGAGTTTCCGTAGCCGGGAAGGATCAGGTATTCCAATCCGGGAATTGAGGCGTTTTTTTTCGTGGCATCGGTTCGCATTCCCTCCAAGATATTTTCATGGAACTCCGCTGCCAATCCCTCCATGGATGCCTTTTCCCCAAAGCCCGGCGATTTTTCAACCGACCAGTCAGGATGAGGTCCGGATTGAGTCAAAGCCGGTTTGCAAAGCTTCCCGGTTTCCAGGTCAAAAATGCGGCAAATCGTAACCGGCCGGGAACGAACCTGGTATCTTCGCATCATCCCGGCTGTCTAATCTTTGCAGCGCGCAGCCCCCGTCGCATAGGCGGGATGGATTCTGAGGACAAGATGATGCGTAAAACCTTTGCAGTAGCCGTCTGGATGCTTTCCGTGGCGGCCGCCCTTTGGGGCGATGCGCTGTTCAGCCACCTGATCCCGTTCCATGCCCTGTTGGTGGTTCCCGTCCTGCTGGCCGCGCGCTACTCCGGGCGGATATGGGGCTTTTCCCTGGCCGTGCTTCTGCCGATGGCGCATGCCGCGATCCTGGTGTCCGAAGGGCGGTTCGTCTTGCCGCCAATCCACTTGATCCTGGGTCTGGTGATGCATGGGCTTACCCTGATTCTCGTGGTGGAATTGGTCCATCGATTGCAGGTCAAGAACAAGGAAGCCATGCGCCAGATCAAAATCCTGACCGGCATGTTGCCGATATGCGCCAACTGCAAGGACATCAGGGACGATAGGGGATACTGGAAGAGAATCGAGGAGTATCTGTCCCTGCATACGGAAGTGGAGTTCAGCCACGGAGTCTGCCCCGATTGCATGGCCAAGCTCTATCCGGAATATGCGGACGTGGCGAAGACTCCTGATCCGGTCTAGTCCGGTCCCGCGACCAGTTTTTTGAGCGCCTTGTTTTCCAGGAGCATCCTGTCCGAGCCGTTGCGGGCCAGGCGCAGCATGGCTTTGGCGAGAACCACCGAGGAAATCATGGCTCCGGGCGCGAAGAACCGGATGATTGGATAAAAGGGGATGATCAGCTTTTCGAAAAAGGCCGCATTCTCCTTTTTGTGGACGGGAATGATGCCTCCCGGCCTCGCGATGAACAGCTTCTTGAAGGGAAGCCGCTTCAGATTGTTTTCCGCCTTGCCCTTGATGCGGGCGAAAAGCGTGCGGCTCTTCTCCTGGGAATCGGCCCCCATGCCGCTCAGGAAGACGAAGGTAATGGCCGGATTGGCGTTCAACATGGCCTGGGCCGCCGTGACCACGTAGTCGTAAGTGATCTTGATGTACTCATCCTGCCTCACCTGGGTCTGGGAAATTCCCAGGCACCAGATGCACGCGTCGTGCGCGGCGAAGATTCCCGCCAGGCCGGAATAGTCCCGGTAGTTTTCGTGCAGGACGAATTTCACTTTGGAATGCTGAATGGGAAGGGGGCGCCGGACGACGGCGGTAACCTCATCGATACCCTGGTCGAGAATGGCTTGGCGGATCACTTCCGAACCCGCCAGGCCGGTTGCGCCGAAGACGATGATTTTCAGACCCATAACGGATAATGGTAGCTATTACGCGCTTGTTCCCGGACCTAATGTATGAACGAGCCTATCACGGACAGGACGACCCAGCCTCCGCCCACGATCATGATGACGAATTCCCACCAGATAGGCTGCGAGGGGGGCCTGTCCGGTCCCAGTTCCGCCTCCGCGATTTTCCGGCCCAACCCGATGGACGGAATCAGCGGCACCACGTTCAGGAAGCCGACAAGTTCCCAAGGCGCAGGCAGCCTGAAGGAGAAGCAGAGCAGGGCATAGCATACCGCCGTAGCGCCGGGACTGACGTCCTCTTCGATATTGTGGGTGAGAGCCTCGCGCTTCAATTCCGCAAGCAGCGGATACAGGAAGAAAATCGAGAGCACGGCCCTCCAAAAAGGCGAGAGGTCTCCGTTATGCTTGGACTTGAGAAACTTCCATTGCTGGTAGTTCCAGATGCCGATGTAGATGCCGAAGGTGCAGGTGGATAGCGTGATGAATTTCCAGACCGGCATCGGCCGGGGGATATAGTATTTCGCGGCCGGCAAAGCCGGTTCTGTTATGCTTGCTTCCATGGAGGGACCTCGATTCCATGGACAAAGGTAACATCGGGGGTTCGTTCCCCGGATCACCAATGGAAATGGTGATCCGGGGAACGGCTATTCGGCGGGGACGCTGTTGGCCTGGATCTCATTTTTGGCCGAGGCGGACTTGGCCATGTATTTGCCGATTTCCGCGGGAACTCTGGCCATGATGGCCAGACCCAGGAAGAAGAGGATCAAAACGAGCAATTCCCACAATGGGCGCTTTTGCCGTGAATGATCGGGTTGGTATCCCATGCGGACTCCTCCTGGGTGGTTTGAATCTTTGCAAAAGTACGGTCAAGACCCCGAATTCACCTAGGGATATTTTTGACCCCGGGCCGGAAGGGGTCCGAAACCGGGCCATATCGCCTCGATTCCGGGAAAACCCGGCCGGACTTATATTTCAGGGACCCCAGGATATGGGGACGAGACCACTTCAGGCCGGTTCCAGGCCGGAAAGCAGGATGCGCGGCCATGACGGTAAATATCGGGAAGGATCGATTCCCGGAAGGATTTGTATGGGGTTCCGCCACGGCTTCTTTCCAAGTGGAAGGCGCGGCGTGGACGGACGGCCGGGGCGAAAGCATATGGGACAGGTTTTGCCGCACGCCCGGCAAGGTGGCGGCCGGCCACACCGGCGATATCGCATGCGATCACTACCATCTGTGGAAGCAGGACATCAGCCTGATGAAGGACCTGGGAATGCAGGCCTACCGCTTCAGCACGGCCTGGCCTAGGGTGATTCCCGGCGGGCGCGGCCCGGTCAACAAGGCCGGTCTCGATTTCTACGATCGTCTGGTCGACGGCCTCCTGGAAGCCGGCATCGTACCCTTCACCACCTTGTTCCATTGGGATCTGCCCCAAGCCCTCCAGGACGAGGGCGGCTGGGTGAACCGGAACATAGTGGAGGCTTTCGGCGTCTACGCGGAACAGGTGGTCAAGCGCCTGGGCGATCGGGTCAAACATTGGATGACGCACAATGAAATTCCCTGCTTCATAGGCCTGGGATACGGGAACGGCCCGCACGCGCCCGGTCTCGACGTCTCCCGCAAGGATTTGAACCGGGCCTACCACAACGCATTCCTCAGCCACGGCCTGGCGGTCCGCATCGTGCGCGAGTTCGCCCGCAAGGACGCGGAGGTGGGATTGGTGAACAACCCTCTCATTCCGGTGCCTTTGGCGGAAACGCCCGCTCATCTGGATGCCGCCCGGAAGGCTTTCATCCGCATCGGCGCGAACCTGAACGAGCCCATCTTCAAGGGGGCATACGCGCCCTGGTGGCTGGAGGAGCAGGGCGCGGACGCTCCGGACATCCGCGACGGGGACATGGAAATCATATCCTCGCCCACGGACTTTCTGGGCATCAACGTCTACTCGGGCGTATTCGTGGAGCCTTCGGAAGACCCCGCCGGATACCGCGTGCTGCCGTTCCCCAAGGGATATCCCAACCTGGCCCTGCCCTGGCTCAAGCCCGTGCCCCAGGCCCTTTACTGGTGCTGCCGCTATTATCGCGAAGCCTACGGGATCCGGAAATCCTACATTACCGAGGCCGGCTGCGCCTGCGAGGACGAGCGCGACGAAAGCGGCCGCATCATCGATCTGGCGCGCGTGCAATGGCTGCGGGACCACGTCCGGGAAGCCCACCGCGCGGTGCGCGACGGGCTGGGGCTCGCGGGTTTCTTCCAATGGAGCCTGCTGGACAACTTCGAATGGGCCGAAGGCTATCTCAAGCGGTTCGGCATGGTGTACGTGGACTACGGGACCCAGGAACGCATTCCCAAGGAGAGCGCATACCTATACAAGGAGATCATCAGGACGGGGATGATAGTCTAGGGCCACTGCACCTGGCAGGAGAGCTGGTACAGGGACGTCCCCAATTCATGGTAGCGGAATGCGTAGTGCACGGACACCCATCGCCAGGCCATGGAAGCCCCCGCGCTGATGAAGTCCTGATCCATTCCCGCCCGCAGGAAAAGCATTTC
Organism: Fibrobacterota bacterium; assembly: GCA_028287505.1. GTDB lineage: Bacteria > Fibrobacterota > Fibrobacteria > UBA11236 > UBA11236 > Chersky-265. Next base: position 50,877 of record JAQBPN010000103.1, read on the forward strand.
CTTCAAGTCCCATTCCACGCCTACGCCGGGATAGCTGCCGCCTTCGGATTTCTGCGAGAAGCCGGCGGAAACGGTGCTGGCCAGTTCCGGAAAGCCTTCTTCCCAGTTCGCCGACATGCGCCAGCGGTAGTCCATCTTCTCGTACACCTGCACGCCTCCGAACTCGCTCTCCTGGCTGGTGGGCAGGATTTCGAAACCGGAAAACTGGATTTTGATGTTCCGGTCCGAACTCTTGTCGATGGGATTGTAGCCCCATAGGAATTTCATGCAGAGGCCCGCGTCCAGGTTCATGTTCTGGGAGATGTAGTCCCCGCCTTCCAGCTCCTCGTAATAATATTTGGCCGTGATGCCGGCGCTCAATTGGATGGGGATGAGGCGGCCGTAGGCGTCCATGCGGGGGAACTCCATATCGTATTTGCGCATGAAGTTGAGGCTTACCAGATAGACCATGTCCCGCATCTGTTCGCAGCCGTCGCAGGCGACCGGACGGAAGCCCGGATCGTTGAGGCGATCCTGATAGGAGCCCTGCAGCAGGGGCAGGATGGGAATGTCCGGCGTGCTGACCATCTGCCCGAATACGCTCACATGGGTTTTCGAATCCAGGGCATAGCCCAGGGCGCCGTCCCAGGTCTGGCTCAGATCCCCGAACATGGGAAGATTGGCCAACTCCAGGCGGAAGGTATTCGCATCCCCGAAATCCCCGGGGAAGTCCAGGAACTGGGTGGCTGTGTAAAGACGGGAAGGCAGGGTTCCGGAGCTTCCGTTGTCGGCCACGCTAGAACCAAGGAGATAGGGCTCTCCGGAGAAATCTTCGCTCCTGGCCTCAGAGAGGGCGAGAAGAACGATCACGATCAACCATGGCACCAGCAGGGCTCCGTGGGGAAGCGCCGCAAGCTTAAGCGGCGGGACTAGGCTCTGCTGAGATTTTAATCTACGAGGATGCCCGAAGGCAAAATGTATTTTTCGGGGTTTTGCGGGGCCCCGTCGCGGTGGACTTCGTAATGGAGATGGATTCCGGTCACCCGGCCGGTATCGCCCATGTACCCGATCAGGCCGTAGCGCTTCACCAACTGGCCCTTTTCCACCATGATTTTGGTCAGATGCCCGAACTTGGTGCTGTACCCGTTTCCATGGTCCAGCACCACCAGGTTTCCGAAGGTGCCGCTCTGGCCGGCGGAGACGACTATGCCGTCCGCGGTCGCGAAGATGGGCGTCCAACGATTGTTGGCGATGTCCAACCCCTCGTGCATCACGTTTTTTTCGCCCGTCACGGGGTGGAGCCGATAGCCAAACCCGCTGGTAATCTGCCCCTTGGCGGGCAGCACGAAGGGCGTGTGTTCCCAGAGGTTGTGCCGGTAGCGGACGAACTCCTCGATTTGCTTGAAGCTGGAACTGGTGTAGGAAATCTTGCTTTGCAATTGGCGGTTCTTGATGCTGGAGTTCAGGATCTGCTCGGAGACGGCGTTCCCGTAAGGCTGGCCGGAAATGTCCGGGCGGCGTCCGCCCACGCCGAAGGCGAGGAAGGCTTTATCGTGGCCGTTCATTCCGTAGAGGGCGCGGATTTTTTCTTCCAGCTTGCTCAGGCTGTCCAGGCTGGATTCCACCGAGCCCTGCACCTCGACCACGGTATTCAGCTCCGTCTTGAGGGATGCGTTTTCCTTGCTGTGATACTGCAGGGAGACTTCCCGATACATCCAGGTGCCGCACTCCCCGAGCAGGCACAGGATTCCCAGACAGAAGATGCCGGCGCCGAAGAGGAGCGAGTTCTTGAGATTGCTGTTCAGGGTATAGAACCGGGAACCATAGCGGGCGTCCCATTGCACCGAGACGAGGTAATCCTTACCTGCCACGATATTGAAGAGCTTGGCAAAAATGGTTTCGCCGATTCCGGGTTTCTTGATCATTAGGTCCAATGACAAAAGCCTCTAAAGTTTAATGACCGGGGGATTTCTAGTCAAGGAACAATGTTCATCGTAAGTGACGAAATGCCCGAGGATTAGAAAAAAGACCCTTTCCATGGGAAACCTTGCTCCCGCCTGGAGGTTTTTGGTACCATGGGCATGCCTATGCGAATGCGGAACTCACTGGTGCTGGGATGGTGGCTGTTCCTGTTCACCTGCCTGCAGCTCTCCACCCTCGTCCTGGACAGGTCCCACCATCTTGAGTGGGGACGGCTTGGCATCCATCTGATCAAAACCGGTTACCTGGCCTTCGCCTGCGTCCTCTTCATCCGCTATCTGTCTTTCCGCTCCCAGCGAAACTTCGAAAGCCTGGTCGAGTCCTATAACCGGGTGGCCAAGAAGGTTTTCGAGACCGGGAAAGCACGTAAGGACTCCTGGGTTAACCCCTTTCTGAACCTGGTGTTAGTCGTCCTTGCCTCAATCGATTTCACGCTGGTTTTCCAGTGGAATGAAGCGGTGTTCAAAACCTCGGTCTGGCTCGACCTCATCATCTGGGCCCTGATCATCCGGTGGCTGGGCAGGACCTTTTGGCTCAAGACCAAGGGGACGCGGGAGCGCCTGAAGGAGGTTCTGGATGACGCGCGCAGCCGGATGCGGGACCCGGCCTCCGAACCTCAGGAGGTGGAAAAGGCCATCTCCAAGACCCCGTTTACGGTCCTGTCCCTGGTGTCCCTGGCCATCGCCTCCGGGATCGGTTTCCAACGCTGGGACGGGGTCCGGAATGTGTTCCGTATCGACGACTTGAAAGCCTGTATGGAGGGGTGCATGCGCAAAGCCTCCGTCCGGTTTTATCGGCATGGGGAGCTGCAAATCGACGTGACCGGGAACCCATGCGTGCTGGAGCGGAAGGGCAAGGTGAACATGGCCATGGAGTTCCACGAGGGAGACTTGCGCCTGCGCGCCATGGAGAGCGATACCAGCGACTATTTCGGCAATGAAAAGCGCGGAGACGAAGGGTTGGTCCTGGATGCCACCGGGCGCTTCCACAAGGCCTTATCGCCAGGCTTCCAAAGCAAGGCACAGTAAGGGGTTAGGAGCGGGAGTTGGACCGGGAAGACAGGCGCACCGCAGGGCGGACGCGGCCTGGCTTAAAGCGCCTTGGTCCCCTTGGCTTCCTTCATCATGCTAAGCACTTTGTAGGGAATCCTGAGGCTGCCGGGGCAGTTGCGGCCATCGTAGCGCTTCACATGGAAGTCGGCTCCGCCGGTGCAGACGAGATTGTGCTTCTGGGCGAAGGTCTTGTACTTCTGATACGATGCGTTGGTCTGGCCGTGACAGTAGGTCTCGATGCCCATCAGTCCGCAATCCACCAGCATGTCCAGCAGATCGTCCCGATTGGTCTTGGAGGGGTGGGCCATGACGGGAATGCCGCCGGCCTCGCGGATCAACCCGATGGCTTCGGCGGGGGAGAGTTTGACGGTATCCAGGTCCGCCATGAGATCGGAATCGTTGCCCAGGTATTTGGTGAAAGCATCCTGGAAGGTGGCCACGAATTCCTCTTCCATCAATTGCGCGGCGATGTGGGCGCGGCCGACGCTGCCGCCATGGGCCCGGGCCACCACCTTATCGTAGTTCAGGGACACGCCCTTTTCTTCCAGGCGGTCCACGATTTGACGGGCCCGATCGACCCGCCTCACCCGCAGTTCCACCAGGGTCTTGTTCAGCTTGAGATGGGTGGGGTCGAAAAGGTATCCGAGAATGTGGATGTCGCTGCCGCCCACGGAGGAACTGATCTCCACGCCCGGAATATATTCGATGCCTTGGGCCTGGGCGTAATCCTTGCCTTCTTCGTACGAGTCGATATTGTCATGGTCCGTGATGGCGATGGCGGAAAGGCCTTGCACGCGGCAAAGGTCGATGAGGTCCTTGACCTGGAGGGCGCCGTCGGAAAAGGTGGAATGCATATGCAAATCCACAAACTCCTTGGCTGCTGCCTGGTCCTTTACCTCACTGGCGAATTTGCTGGATTTCATCCCTTTTTGCCTGAATCCGCCCGAAAACACGACTTTCGGACATGTCTTATTATAATACAATCACCCCTGCAATACTACGCGTCCTTTCTCGCCCGGTTGGGCGCCCAAGGGTTGGATTTACCCCGCGGGGGCAGTAAATTGTAGGCCCTTTCACACCTTTTTGGATAGAAGACCCCAATGATACACCCCATCGTGATGGCCGGCGGCAAAGGCGAGCGTTTTTGGCCTTATAGCAATTCCGAGCACCCCAAACAGCTCCTGCCCCTGGTCACCGGAAAGACCATGCTCGAGGACACCCTGGATAACCTCCGCAAGTTCAAAAAAGGGGTGAAAGTACGCCTTGTCATCGGCAAGAACCTGGAGAAGCCGGTCAAGAAGCTTTTGGGCAAAAAGCCGGGGGTGGAAGTGGTGGCCGAACCCATGGGGCGGAATACGGCGGCGGCGGTGGCGTTGGCCTGCCGCCTTATCCAGCGCGAAGATCCCCAAGGCGTCATGCTGGTCCTCACCGCCGATCACGCCATCGCGCCTCCGGAGAAATTCGCCCAGGCCATGCGCGCCGCCTCCGCGGTGGCCCAGGAGGGTAACTCCCTGGTTACTTTCGGCATCCGGCCGGACCGCCCCGAAGTGGGCTTCGGGTATATCGAAACGGACGGGGACGGCCGCAAGGTGGAAGGGTTGGACAGTTTCGCCGTCAAGCGGTTCGTGGAAAAACCCGATCGCGCCACCGCCCAGGCCTACGTGGAATCGGGCCGTTTTTTCTGGAACAGCGGCATGTTCGCCTGGCGGGTCGATTACCTGTGGGAGCAGTTCCGCAAACACCAGCCGGAAATCGCGCGCGTCTTCGAGGCCGCCGGGGATCTCAATCCCAAAAGCCCCTCGTTCGCGAAGAAGCTGCAGAAAATCTATAAGACGGTCCCGGAAATCTCCATCGACAACGGCATCATGGAAAAGGCCGATCGCATCCGCGTGGTCATCCCACAGTTCAGCTGGGACGACATCGGATCCTGGTCGGCCCTGGATCGCTTGCACAAGCCCGATGCCCAAGGCAACCGGGCGGTGGGCCAATGCTTGGCGTTGGAGGCTTCCGACAACACCCTGTTTTCCGAGAACGGCCTGGTGGCCGCATTCGGCGTTTCAAACCTTCTGATCGTCCAGACCGGCGGAGTCACCCTGGTGCTGCCCAAGGATATGGCGCCTCGATTGAAGGAAATGGTGAAGCTGGCGCAGAAGAACGCCAAGTTGAAGAAGTTCCTGTAAGACCAAGGTTGCGGGTCTGAGTGCGGAGGTGGATTGACGCTGCGGTGGGTGTCGTGTGCATCCCGTCGGGCGTGGGGCGACGGGCGTCGGGCGCAAAACCAAGAGACCCCGATAAACAGGGATCTTGGTTTTTCTTCTTTCTCTTTTCTTAACGCCCGACGCCCGACGCCTAGGCGCGAAGCGACCGAAGGCGGAGATGCCGTACGCCCGACGGAATGAACCTACGGAGCTCCCTGAGTCAAATCCCTCTGCCCATTATCCAGCGGCTTTTCATAGATGACTCGCAGCCGCGGATTAAGGAACGAGGTGTCCCAGACCGCGTCCTCTTCCGTGAAGTGACCGACCACGTCCGTATCCGCGATGCCGGCCAAGTGCAGGAGCGGACCGTGGGTGCCGATGCTGCGGGCCGTCTGGGCGAACAGGCCCAGCAGCAACCCGGTGGATTCCACTTCCAAGGCGGGCAGTCCCAGCAACAGGTCCGGAGGCGGAGGTGGAGAGGCCCACAAGGGTCCGGCTCCGTTGACGACCACCAAAGCCTGCGCGGCCCCCTGGGAGGATCGTTCCCGCACCGTGGCCTGGAACAGGTCCCGTTCCCGGATGGGGGAGAGGCCTTGCCATAGAAAGAGGCGCGTGCTCTCCGGCCGCAATCCCTTGGACGTCAAGCGGGCGGCCGCCCCCTTGATGTTTTCCGGACTAACGCCCAGCCGGCTCCACTTGGGAACGATGGGTCTTTCGGAGAAGTCCCAGAGCCGGACCGCCTGAAGGAACCGTCTCAGGTGGTTGGGAGGGTCGGAAGGAGTCAGAATGATATTGGCGAACGGCCGGGGAGCCTCCCCGGAAACCTGCACCCGGATGGGGGCCCCGGAAGAGCGGATCAGGAAATGCATCAGGGGCGAGGTCTCGGCGCCCAGGTTTATGGAAAGCTCCGGCCGGAAGGCGGCCACGGTGCGGATCAGTTCCAGGAAATGGGGTTCCCCCCAGCGGAAATCCTCAGATCTCACCCCCAAGACCCTGTCCGGACCGAAGAGCGCGGAAAGGAATCCGGTCAAATGCTGCCGGGTCAGCAGCAGGAACTCCGAGTCCGTAAGGCCCTGGATCAGGCTTTGGATTACCGGAAAGGCGACCAGAATCTCCTGGAAATCATCCGGGAGCAGGATCAGAAGCCTGAGCCGGCCGGAAAGGGTTTTTCCCAACTGAAAGGGCGGATCGCCGAGCTGTCCGCCGGATTTCCATGTCAGAAACTTCCAAAGCTGATTGGAAGAAAGATAGTTGAGGGCTTTGTATGGCCACCGTTTCCCGATTTCGGGTTCGCGGCCTAGATTTCGGCGGGCCATATGTCTTATACTAGCTAAAGATAATTCGAGAAGGATTGAAAATTATCCACGCCATCCTCAATATGGAATCCGGCACCCGTCCATGATGGCATTTTTAACCGCAATGCAAATCGTTCCGGCCCTGCTGCTCTGCCTGGTAGGCGCGCCCATGCTGCCGGTTCCGGCCATTTCCCATTACGAGGCGACCCTGATGGGGGTCCTATTGGCCGAAGCCCTGTTTTTCCTTTTCCTGACCCGGTCGGCCTCCAGCCAGTACCGGATCGCCAGTTTCACCCAGGCCGTCTGGCTTTTCACCTTTGCCTGGCTGTCCATCCACCTGCTGGGCGGGGTCCAATTCCGCCTGAACCTGGCCATCGCCCTGGCCACGGCGGCCCTGATCGGGACCCAGGCCCATCCGGTGCATTCGGTCTATATCATTCTGCTGACCATCGGCGGGGCCGTCGCGGTGGTTACCAATCGTTTGTATGGCTTCCTGCCCCACACGCCGCCTTCCACCGTACAGAACATTCCCGACTATGTCTTCTCCATCTTTTTCCCCGTGGTCAGCGTGATGCTGTTCCAGGCGGTGCTGCTGGGGTTCAAACGGGGAAATGCCGTGACGCCCAAACCGGCGCCCGCGCCCGAAGCGCCTCCGGTCCCGGTTCCGGGAGGCGCCAACGACAGGCCCACGCCCAAGGGCTCCGTGATCATGTCCGGGGACGGCGACCTGGTGGACACCTCCCAGGCCACCCAGTTCTTCAACCGCGTGTACCTGGAGAACCAGGGGGACCAGGCCCTCAAGGACATGAAGGACATCCTGAACACTGTCGTGTACTTCATGAGCCGCAACTTCAAGGCCTATACATCCCTGGGTTTCCTGGTTTCCGAACTCGGCGACAAGCTCACCTTGAACGCCGTGGTGACCAAAAGCCGCAACCTCAACTACGAATGCACAATCGAATTCGGCAAGGGCGTGATCGGGTCCGCCGTGAACAAACCCGCCGGGTTCATTACGGGAAACCTGCGCTCCTACACGGGGGAACTGGAGTATTACAGCGAGCAGGAGAACATCAACTCCATGATGATCATGCGAGTGATGGACAACCAGAGCAAGCGCATCCAGGGCCTGCTGCTGGTCGATTCCGAGAACATGCGCGCCTTTACGGATGAGCATAAAGAGCTGATGTACCGGTTCACGCAGATCGCTTCGGCCATGATCACGAGCGCCAAGCTCACCTACCAGATGAACAAGGTGGCCATCCAGGCCGATCTGCAATACGAAATCGCCAAAAAGCTGTCCGAAGCCCTGAAGGTGGAAGAAGTCATCGATGTGCTGACGCAGTCCCTGATGCGCACTTTCGAACACGATCGGCTGGTCATCATCGCCTACAACTCGGCCACCGCCAAGGGCGCGGTCTGGCGCATCATAGGCGATCCGGGCACCATCGCGGAAGGCATGGAGTTCGACATCCACGACAACCGCAGCCTCTACGGAAGCGTCTTCCGCAACCGCCGCTCGGTGGTGAGCCAGGGCTTCCGTCTGGAGCAGCGCTTCGTGCGCTTCGACCGCGACGAACCCGCGGAGGTCAAGCCCCAGGACATCCTCATCGCCCCCATCCACGACGACCGCCAATCGGTCTGGGCCGTGATCGGGCTCGAATCCAACCGCGCCGGGGTCTACTCCCAGACGGAACTGCAGCTGCTCAAGACCATCATGGCCAACGTGACCACGGCCCTGACCAAGGCCCGCATGTATACGGAGATGGAGAAGCTGGCGACCATCGACGGCCTGACCCAGATCGCCAACCACCGCAAGTTCCAGGACATCATGACCATGGAACTGGAACGCTCCGGGCGCTACAACACGCCGCTGACCCTCTTGCTGATGGACATCGACCATTTCAAGAAGTTCAACGACACCTACGGCCATCCGGTGGGGGATCTGGTTCTGCAGATGGTCGCCAAGGCCTTGCAGGGCTCCATCCGCAATACCGATTACTGTGCCCGCTACGGCGGCGAGGAGTTCGTGGTGGTCCTCATCCAGGCCGACGAGGCCCAGTCCCGGATCCTGGCGGAGCGCATCCGCAAAGCCGTGGAGTCCGTGCAAATCCAGAACGACGACAAAATCCTGCGTGTCACCGTCAGCATCGGCAGCGCCACCTATCCCTTCGACGCGGCCAACAAGCAGGAACTGATAGACAACTCGGACAAGGCCATGTATTCCTCCAAGCAGAACGGACGCAACCGAGTGTCTTTTTTCTCCGAGGTGAAACTCATGCCTTCGACTGCGCAGTCTCATTGACTGCATAGTCTGTTCTGCGACTCCAAGAGCGATAGGGAAACTCCTTTCGATTTTGACATGAACAGCATGGGGCAACGTCTCGTCGGGCGTACAGGCCGCCCTCCTGGGGCCGGTGCTACGCCCTTTGGCGTCGGGCGTCGGGCGTTAAGAAAAGAGAAAACCTGGCTCTGAAGCTTTTCAGAGCAATCTTCGGTTTTCGCGCCCGACGCCCGTCGCCCGACGAGATGCACACTACAACCCTCCGAACTGTCTTCCAACTTTAACCCCAATTAAAGCTCTCTCCCTACATCCTCCGCCGCCCATCCTTGGCCTCCGTCCATTCCCTTCCTACCTTCTTCCCCATGTCCCGCATCCTCGTCGTCGGTTTGAACCCCGCTTGGCAAAAGGTCCTGGGGTTCCGGGATTTCCGCCCCGGAGAGGTCAACCGCGCGCAAAGCGTCTCCGCGTTGGCTTCCGGCAAGGGCATCAATACCGCCAAGGTCCTGCGCCGCCTGGGCCACGAGGTTTCCCTCTTGCAGATCCTGGGCGGAGAGAACGGGCGTAAGTGTCTGGAAAGCTGCGAGGCCATGGGCATCCGCAGCCTGCACGCCTGGGTGAAGGCGGATACGCGGCAATGCCTGACCTTGCTCCATCCCGGCGCAGCGCCCCGCGATGATGCATCGGTTCCCGGAGGCGCCGCTTCCGGGGCCGCGCCATGGGAAGCCACGGAAATCATCGAGCCGTTCCGGGTTGAGGAAGCCGGGATTTCCCGGACGCTATTGGACCTGCTTCCCGAGAGCGCCGATTCGTTCGATGCCTTGGCCATCTGCGGCACCGTTCCCGCCGGAGTGGATGGGGAAATCTATGCCGGACTTCTGGAGCGATTCCGGCCCGCGGTTTCCGTCGTCGACGCCTGGCAGGGTCTGGGTCCCGAATCCCTGGGCAAGGCCACCTGTCTGAAAATGAACCGATGGGAGTATCAATCCCTTATGGAATCCTTGGGACCGCAAGCGGCCGGGGACGCCATGTTCCTGGTGACCTCGGGGGGAGGGGAAGCCTCGGTGTTACGGGCCGCCGGGGAGATCGCCCGCCTGGAGCCGCCGCGGCTGGGCGCCGTCGTGAATCCCATCGGGGCGGGGGACACGGTGACCGCCGGAGTGGTCCATCATCTGCTCCTGGGCCTGGATGCCGTCGAAGCCTTCCGCCAGGGAATGGCCATGGGTTCCGCCAGCTGTCTGGAGCGCTTGCCGGCGGAATACAAGGACGAAGAGGCGCGGCGCCTGCTTCCTCTGGTGCGGGCGCCGTCATGAGACTGATCTGCGCCGCCACCGAGCGGGAAATGGATGCCTGTCTGCTGTCCGCCGGGGTCCGCTTCCGGGACCTGCCGCCGGGAACGGACTTCCCCTGGGCCCGCATGCGCGGCGGGATTCTTTTCGCCGTGACCGGGGTGGGAATCCCCATGACCCTGGCCCGGCTGATCCCCTTGGCCGCCAGAATCCGGCCGGAGTGGATCCTCAATACGGGCATCGCGGGCGCCTATCCCGGCTCGGGACTTTCCATTGGAGATTTGGTAGCGGGCGAATCGGAAGTATTCGGGGACTTGGGCATGGAAACCCCGGGACCGGAAGCGTTCCTGCCCCTGGCCACCTTTCCCTGGGCGGACGAAGAGTATCGCCTTCCCATGCCGCTTGCCTTGGATCCACTGGGCCTGGGCGCGGGAACCGCGGCTACCGGCGGATTTGGGGGCCTCCACATCGCGCGCGGCTGCACCGTGAATGCCTGCACGGGCCGGGAGGAAACCGGCGCGCGCCGCCGATCGCTGTTCGGGGCCGGATTCGAGACCATGGAAGGCGCGGCCGCCGCCCTGGCGGGCCGGGAGTCGGGCATTCCCGTTTCCGAAGTCCGCGCCATCAGCAATATCGCTTCCACCCGGGACTTCCGCCAAACGGACGCGGAGACCGCCATGGGTAACCTGGGTGTTTACATGGGCCGCTGGCTCGGGGGGAATGCATGAAACTCCGCGCGGCCATTTCCCCCTGTCCCAACGATGTGTTCATCTTCGCCGGCCTGATCGGAGGCGGAACCTCCGCTCCGGGGTTGGAATTCGAATTCGCATTCCACGATTTGGAAACCCTGAACCGGGACGCACAGGCGGGCGCATGGGACCTGGCCAAGATCAGCTATGCCAACCATGCCTATTGCGCGGAAGAGTATCGCCTGCTTGGCTGCGGCGGGGCCCTGGGGCGGGGTTGCGGGCCTTTGCTGCTTTCCAATCGCAAGGGCGCGGAGGCCGCCCGGTGGAATCCGGAAGAGGCCGTGCTGGTGCCGGGCAAACATACCACCGCGAATTTCCTTTTGGACTTTTATGCGCGGGAAGGGTCCGCAGCCCCGCTCCGCAAGATCTTCCTTCCCTTCGACGAACTGTATCGCCGCCTGCTGGGCCCCGAGCCTTGCCAGGGCGTGGTCATCCATGAAATGCGTTTTACCTTCGCCGCCGACGGACTCCATCTGGTGCGGGACCTTGGCGAGTTCTGGGAAAAGGCCACCGGCTATCCCATCCCCCTGGGGGCCGTGGCGCTGCGGAAGGGATTGGAAACCGCGCGGCCCGGGTTGGGGGAGACGGTGGAAGCGGCCATCCGGGACAGCCTGGCATGGTCCTATGCCTATCCGGAAGCGGCCTTGGAGTTGTGCCGGTTCCATTCGCAGTCCATGGCGGACGAGGTGCTCAAGGCGCATATCGATCTGTACGTGAATTCCTTCACCCGCGACATCGGTCCCGAAGGCCAATCGGCCGTGGACTTTTTCCTCGCGCAACAGCGACGCTTTGAAAGCAATTTCTAAAGTGGAACTTCCAGGGAAGTTTTTTCCCAACTACCCCAAATTCGGGCATTAATTGCCAGCCCCCAAGCGGGGATCCCTTTTCTCCCTTCATAAACCGCCTGCTTCTTCCCTTTGGCGTTTGGTCTGGTTCTTGCTTTCCCTATGCAGGACGGAGGCAGAATCCATGGTTAACGGACTATATACCGCATCTCGGGGAATGACCAACATCCTGGCCAAACAGGATGTCCATGCCCAGAACCTGGCCAATTCCAGCACCAACGGATTCAAGATGGCCCGCCTGGTGAACAAGACGGAAGTGAACATCGGCCGCAACGAAGACGGCGAATTGAAGCAGAAGGAAATGCAGAACCTGAGCGAGGTCTTTACCAGCTTCACCCAGGGCCCCATGGTCCGCACGGGCAACAACTACGACCTGGCGCTGTCCAATAATGGATTCTTCACGGTGGAAGCGGCCGATGGCACCACCCGCTATACCCGCAACGGCGGCATGAGCCTGAATTCATACGGCGAACTGGTCACCCTTTCCGGCAAACGCGTGCTCGACGATGGCGGCGCCCCCATCACCCTGAAAGGGGATTCCGTGCAGTTCCTGCAGGACGGCGGCATTTTCGTGGACGGCAAGAAGACCGCCACCCTGGGAGTGGTCGATTTCCCCGACTCCCGCAAGCTCCGATACGGCCAGGACGGTCTGTTCGGCAATACGGACCCGGAGAACAATCCGGCCATGCCCCCGAAGGCCGTCGGTGTCATGCAGGGATTCCTGGAAGGTTCCAATGCGGACCCGGTATCCATCATGGTGAACATGATCGCGGATTTCCGGAATTACGAAGCGGACCAGAAGGCCTTGAAGGCCGTGGATGATACGCTTCACCAGGCAGTAACCGACGTGGGCAGGGTTTAGGATCGAAGGACGCCCCGCGAGGGACGAGAGGTAAGCAATGATACGCAGCTTGTATACATCGGCGACGGGGATGAAGGCCAACCAGCTTTACATCGACAATATTTCCAACAATCTCGCCAACGTGAACACCACCGGCTTCAAGAAATCGAAGCTGGAATTCCAGGAACTGCTTTACCAGACCATCGTCGATCCCGGGTCCGGCGCCGCCGACGGAGCCAAGTCGCCCGCCGGCCTCCAGTTGGGATTGGGCGTGCGCAGCGTGGCCAACCAGAAGATTTTCGGACAAGGCAATCTCCAGGAAACCAAGAATGCCTTCGACATGGCCATCACCGGAGCCGGCTTCCTGCAGGTGCAGATGCCCAGCGGCGAGATCGCCTACACCCGCGACGGCTCTTTCAAGATTTCCAACGACGGCACCCTGGTCACTTCCCAGGGCTTCGCCATGGAACCGCAAATCACCGTCCCCGACGGCGCCCAGAACATCCAAATCGATGCCCAGGGCAAGGTCTCGGTGCAGATGAACGACACCGGCACCAACGAGGAAATCGGACAGATCGAATTGGTGAAGTTCCTCAACGAGGGCGGCCTCAAGTCCATGGGAAACAACCTGTACCAGGTTTCCCCCGCCAGCGGCGAACCCGAGGCCGGCACGCCCGGGACCAACGGATTGGGCACCCTGGCCCAGGGTTTCCTGGAAGCCTCCAACGTGGAACTCGTCGAAGAGATGGTGAACATGATCGTGGCCCAACGCGCCTATGAAATTTCCGCCAAGGCCATCCAGACTTCCGACAATATGCTCCAGTTGGCCAACCAGTTGAAGGGATGATGAACTCTTTCCGCGCATGTTTCCTATTGCTATCGGGCCTGCAAGGCGCCTGGACGACGGCCGACGCTTCCGTCGCCGCCGCTGCCGCCCCGGCCCAGGTTTCCATCCGGTTCCGCGATCAATCGTTCGTGGAAGGCGAGAAGATCCGCCTCGGGGACATCGCGCGCATCCTGGCGGGCGGGGAACATGCGGTGGCGGAACTGGAAACCCTGGAAGTGGCCAAAAGCGCCGGCTTCGGCCTGACGCGCCTGCTGGACACGGACGTGCTTTTCGCGCGCTTTCTGCAACCTTACGCGGGCCGGTTCGTTTTCGACTACGACCACAAGACCATCCGTATTTCCACCAAGGCGGGCAAGCTGCCGGCGGACTCCCTGGCACGGTTGGTGGAAGCCTTCGTGGCGGACATGCCCAAGCGTTCCGGCGAGGTCCGCCATTGGGAAATCGCGCGCGCCCCGGCGGAAATCATGGTTCCCGTCTCTCCCTACAGCCTGGAATTGTCCTTCTCCGGTTCCAAGCGCAAGGGCAAGGTGGACATGAATCTGTCCATCCGCAACGAGTCCCGCATCCTCCGTAACATCCCCATTACCATCAACCTGCGCGTGGAGGAACCCGTGCTGGTCGCCAAGACGCAGATCGAAAGGGACATGCCCCTGAACGCGGATAACGTGGCCGTGGAAATGCGCGAGACCACCCAGATGAACGAGATAGCGGTGGGCAACCCCCGCAAGCTGATCGGATTCCTGGCCAAGGTGACCATCAATCCCGGACGCATCATCACTCCGCGCGTGGTGGCCATGCCCCCGGCGGTGAAGCGCGGCCAGGAGGCCAAGATCGTATACCGCACCGGCGGCGTGAGCGTGACCGCGGACGCGGTTTGCCGGCAGGACGGATTGCCGGGACAGATCATCACCGCCAAGAGCCTGGTCAGCCAGCGCCTGGTGCGGGTGCGCGTGACCGAAGACGGATGGCTCGAGCCGGTCCCCGGCGGCTGAGTTCAAAGGAGACAGTATGCGACACAGGACTACATTGACGATTGGGATGCTGGGAGCCATTGTCTCCCTTGCGGCCGCCCAATCCATTCCCCATAACTACTCCTTGTATACCGACAAGAAGGCCAAGCGCGCGGAGGACGTGATCACGGTCCTGATCGTGGAAAACGCCAAAGCCAGCAACGATGCCAAGACCAGCACGGACAAGGCCCAGGATGCTTCCGTCGATATCAAGCCGTTCAATGTGACCTGGCCCGGCGCGGCCGCCAATGCGTACACCCCGGGTGTGGGATTCGGCGGCAGCACCCAGCAGAAATACCATGGAACGGGGGAAACCTCGCGCGCCGGCGAAGTCAAGGCCACCCTGTCCGCGCGCATCGTGGCGGTTTACGACAACGGCAACCTGCTGATCGAAGGCAACAAGGAAGTCGAGGTCAACAGCGAGAAGGAGATCCTGAGGGTCTCCGGCATAGTGCGTCCGGAAGACATCTCCCCGGACAATACCGTGCTGTCCGAAAAGATCGCCGACGCCCGCATCCAATATACGGGCTCGGGCGACATCCATCAGGCCGCCCGTCCCGGGCTGCTGGCCCGATTCTTCAACTGGATTTTCTGAGCGAGGCCGATCATGCGAACCGGATTCCCCAATATGAAGCTTCTTTGCGCCGTTCTCTCCTTCGCAGTGGCCGCCCAGGCCTCGCGCATCAAGGACGTGGCCAAACTGGACGGCCTGGCCGAAACCCAGCTCATCGGCTACGGCCTGGTGGTGGGCCTGAAGAGCACCGGCGACGGTCCGCGCACCCAGTTCACCACCCAGAGCGTGGTCAATATGCTGCGCAACACCGGCATCGAAGTCCCGCGCGAGCGCATCCAGGTCCGCAACGTGGCCGCCGTGATGGTCACTTCCAAGCTGAGCCCCTTCATGAAGCGCGGCTCCAACATCGACGTGACCGTATCCAGCATCGGAGACGCCAAGAGCCTGGAAGGCGGCACCCTGCTGATGTCGCCCCTGCAGGCCACCGACGGGGAGATCTATGCCATGGCCCAAGGCGCTCTCAGCATCGGCGGCCTCAATAAGGAAGGCCCCCAGGGAAAATCATCCTACACCAAGAACCACACCCTGGTCGGCGAGATCCCCAACGGCGCCATCATCCAGAAAGAGGCGCCGGGCGCCCTGATGACCACGGACGAATTGCGCATCTCCCTGGCCAGCCCGGATTTCAGTTCCGCCGTGGCCATGGCCAAGTCCATCAACGCCAATTTCAAGAAGCCCATCGCGGAGGCAAAGGATCCCGTCACCATCAGCATCGCCGTCCCGGAGGAGTTCAAGACCAAGCGCATGGAGTTCATCGCCGAAGTCGAGAACCTGGATTTCCTGGTTTCGACCGTGGCCAAGGTGGTCCTCAACGAAAAGACCGGCACCGTGATCGCCGGCGGCAACGTGAGCATTTCGGAAGTGGCGGTCTCGCAAGGGAACATCACCATCCAGGTCAAGGACAACCAGCAGGCCCAGGTATCCAATACCAACGCGGCCAACTCGGGCACCACTCAGCTTTCCAACAGCACTTCTTCGGAAGACATCAAGGTGGATGAGCCGAAGGCCGAGATGAAGGTCCTGCCCAGCAGTTCCAATGTGGCGGACCTGGCCAAGTCCCTGAATTCCCTAGGCGTCACGCCCAGGGACATCATCGCCATCTTCCAGGCGATCAAGCGGGCCGGCGCCTTGAACGCCGAACTCATCGTCATGTAATACCGGAAATACCCTGGGGGCGCGAGCCCCGCCAAGTCCGCCTAAAAATGCTTCAGCGGGGCTTTGCCGATGGCGAAGACGTTGAAGCCCATCTTGAACAGCTTGCGGTGATCGAGGATGTTCCGCCCGTCGAAGATGAAAGCGGGCTGGGACATGGATGCGAAAATCTTCTCGTAGTCGAGTTCCGTATACAGCTTCCACTCCGTCATCACCGCGATGGCATGGGCTCCCTGGGCCGCCTTGTAGGGATCCGTTTCGAAAGTGACGCCTGTCTTGACGTCCTTCAGGTCATCCTTCGCGTGCGCCAGGGCCTTGGGATCCGTGATGATGACTTCCGCGCGCTCCTCCAACAGGCCGCGGGCGATGGCCAGGGCGGGGGATTCGCGCGTGTCCCCGGTGTTGGCCTTGAACGCGAATCCGAACAGGGCGATGCGCTTCCCGGCCACGGTGTTGAACATGCAGGCGAGCATGTTGTGGATGAAACGCTTCTGCTGCCATTGATTGAGCTTGACCACGGATTCCCAGTATTCGGCCACCTCGTGCAAACCGTAGCTGTGGCAGATGTAGACCAGGTTGAGGATATCCTTCTGGAAGCAGGATCCCCCGAAACCCACGCTGGCCTTGAGGAAACGGGGGCCGATGCGGGAATCCGTTCCGATTGCGTAGGCGACTTCGTCCACGTCGGCTTCGGTCTTTTCGCACAGGGCGGAAATGGAATTGATGGATGATATGCGCTGGGCGAGAAATGCGTTGGCGGTGAGCTTGGAAAGCTCCGCGCTCCATACGTTGGATTCGATGATATTGGCCTTGGCCACCCAATTGGCGTAGATGTCCACCACCTCTTTGCGGGCCTTGGTGCCTTCGGGGGTCTCGCGCGATCCGATCAGCACGCGATCGGGTTTTTCCAGATCCTGGATGGCGCTGCCCTCGGCCAGGAACTCCGGATTGGAAAGCACTTCGAAGTGGATGCCTTTGGTATTGGCGTTGAGGATGCGCTCCATGGCTTCGGCCGTGCGCACCGGCAGGGTGGACTTTTCGATGATGATCTTGTTGCTGTCCGAATTGGCCAGGATCTGGCGGGCGGTCTTTTCCCAATATTGCAGATCGGCGGCCTGGCCGGCCCCTTGTCCGAAGGTCTTGGTGGGCGTATTCACGGATACGAAGATGATATCCGCTTCCCGGATGCCCTTGTCCGTTTCCGTGGAGAAGAAAAGGTTCCGCCCCCGCGTCTTGGCCACCACTTCGTCCAGGCCGGGTTCGTAAATGGGGCAGGTGCCGCTGTTCCAGGCATCGATGCGATCCTTGTTGATGTCCACGACGGTGACCTTGTACTGGGGGCACTTGTGGGCGATCATGCTCATGGTCGGGCCGCCGACATATCCGGCGCCGATGCAAAGGATGTTTTTTTCGAATTTCATCGATGCTCCGTTAGTGGGTGGATCGCCGGAACCAGTCGGCCCCGGGACCGTAAGTCTGTAGAAATACCATTAATTCCGGGGGAGTTCAAGATTCCCGACCGCTAACCGGCCAGGAAAACCAGGGTGGCTCCGGGATTGCCGAGCTCCTGGCGGAATACCCGTACCTGGCTCTTCCAGCGGGTCTCCAGGTTCCGGCGCAGCATGCCTTTGATGGACTCCCGGGTCCCGGAACTCTGGCCGTGGATGACGCGGAGGCAAGCCCCCGGGCGGTTACGCCATCGGGCCAAAGCCAACTCCACCTGCGCCATGGCCTCGTCGATGGCCAGGCCGTGCAAATCGAGTTCCTCTTCCACGGACGGTTCCAGTCTGGGAAGGGGTTTCCCACCGGGATTTTTGTCCGGGGGCGTGTGACGCTTCCTGCCTTTATGGGCCATCGCCGGCCTGTTTCGCATGGGTTCCGGACAGCAACCCTTCGATGGTGGAATAGAAGGGATGTTCGGGGTTCCAATTCTCCGAGCCCGATCTGCTTCCGTATTTGCCGCCCGAGTTCTGGAAACCCAATTTGATCGCGGCCCTCCTCAGCAATCGCACCATGGGCTGATGCGCCTCCACCCGTTGCAGGCTGTCCCACGTGTCGCGGATCTCCCTGCGCAGGTATTCGGGGTAATGGATGCGCTCGCCGGATTTCCGGAGATACATGATGTCGCCCAGCATGCGGAAGCGCGGGTCGGACGATCGCTCCAAGGCCAGTTGGGTCAGGATCTCCGCGTCCATTTCCCGGGTGAACCCCTTGGCATGCGCCGCCTCGTGGCACATGCCAAGCAACCGCCAATAATGGGGGGCGGGATGATCTTCCGGCCGGACCATGGCCATTTCCCCGAAGAAGGGATCGTGGAAGGCCGGACCTCCGTAACTCAGGCCCAGGAGGGTGGTCAGCGGTCCCATGGGTTTCATCTTTGCCACCGATCGGCCCGGCTGCAATCCCAGGTCCGCCAGCACGGTGTCCAAGGATCGGTTGCAGCCGTATAGGATTTCCTCATCGCTCAGGGATTCGTAATACCCCGGCGAGAAGGAGGACAGCAGACGGTTTTCCCGCATGTCCAGTTCGTCGCGGAACCGGGAATAGGGAAGCGGAGGTCCCGGAAAAGCCTTGGCGAGCGGCTGACGCCACGCGGTGGGGGCCAGGCTTATCGGAAAGGCGCCTTGTCCCATCCCCATGAGGACGAGGAGGACGGGCGCCGAGACCAGGACCAGGTACAAAGGCCGCGTTTCCCTTAGCCGGCGCCACCCGCCGAAGGCGGCGATGAGCGCCAGGATGGCGCAACAGGCGGCACCCACCCAGATCATGGTTTCCACCAGGGAAAATGGTATCCGGTCCACCAACGCGCCTTTGGCCCGGGAAAGGGGCAGGCCCAAAAAGCGCCAGTACCAGGGAAAAAGCGTGGCCACAGGGCTAAAGTAGCAAACCGACGCGGGCGGGAACCCAGGTAAATGCAAGCTGGTTGCATTTGGAGCGGGAGGAAATTATCTTTACCGGCATGCTGGGTGTTGTGCTTCCTCTTGGGCTTTTGATCAGCGGCGCCGTCGGATTCCTGCTGGGTGCGAAGCCGGCGTTGCTGCTCCGCATGTTCCACAATGGCGCGGAGCAGAACGGGAGCCGCGACGCGCAGGACATCGTCGATTATCTCTACCCATTGGCGGTGGCCTTTTTCGCGGGGTTCGTGTTCTCGACCCTGGTTCCCGACGCCTTGTCCCATTCCAAGGGATCCTTCGCCGCGTTCGTAGGCGGAATCGCCGTCATGGCAATCCTGTCCAAGCTGGTTTTCAAACGGGATCCCTGTTGCGAAACCGGGCACGACCACCGCGGGTTCGGGGCCATGTCCCTGGCGGCCATGGCGGTCTGCTCTTTGAACGATGGGTTTCTAATCGGCCTCCTCGCTCCGCCCTGGTTCTCCGGGCTCAATCTGGGCATGCTCGTCCACAAGATCAGTTCGTCCTTCGCCATCGCCCAGGTGTTGAAGCAGACCCGGTTCCGGGGAATGGGGTTGGCCCTTTTCGGAGCGGCCTATACCCTGATCAGCCCCGCCGCCTATCTGGTTGCCAAAAGCCCTTGGGTGCGCGCGCTTCCCGATAGCGAACTGTTGCTCGCCTTTAGCGCCGGCCTGCTGGCCTACGTCACCCTCGCGAGCCTGGTGCCGCATGCGCGCGGCATCATCCGCCGCCGACCCCGCACCGCGTACGGCTTCGTCTTCGCTTTTCTGATCTCCATCTCCCTCGGATTCTGGCACACGGCTTTGCACCATAGCATGGAAAGGCCGGAAGCGGCGGTGGGCCCGTCGTTTCCCGTATCCGCGCCGTGAAGCGCCCGGAGTCCGCGGACCCGGTCCTGCCGTATCTGGACAGGCTGCGCCAAGGTAAGGTCAAGGTTACCCCCAATCGCCGCCGCGTGCTGGGGCGGTTCCTGGAAAGCGACAAGCCCTGGACCCTGCAAAGCCTGCACCGCAGCCTCGGAGAGGAATGCGATCTGAGTTCCGTTTACCGGGCCCTCTCGGCCCTGCGGGCCGCCGGATTGCTGGAAGAGTTCCGTCTCCCCGGGGAAAAGGAGACTTTTTTCTCCCTCATCAAGCATCACGAACAGGCCCGGATTCCGGGAGTGCGCGGGGCGGGACCCAAGGCGCGCGCCCATGCGCACCACCATCACCATATCGTCTGTCAGGACTGCGGCCAGGTTTCCCACCTGGACATTTGCGTTCCCGCCGGACTGATGGGGAAAGTGGAAGACGCTTCCGGATTCAGGATCACGGAGCATCACCTCGAGTTCAAAGGCGTGTGCGGCGATTGCCGATGATGATGATGCCGCTTTGCGGCATCATTTAGGAGTTTCGGCTGCGCCGAAACTCCACCGGGGTCCTACACCAGTGTAAATCAAGAATGACACGCGGAGAGTTTCGGGCGACGCTGCAACTCCAGCCGGGTCTTACAGCATTGGAAATCGAGGGTGACGAACGGGGAGTTTTCGGCCTTGCCGAAAACTCCTAAATGACTTTGCCGCAAGGCGGCAAAGTCATCATGCCCAACCCAGGTTCTTGCATCCGTCTTCCAGGTAGGGGACGAAATCGGCGATGCCGTCTTCCAACGAGTGGATGGGCGAGGTGTATCCGACAGAGTGGATCTTGGCCAGATCGGCTTTGGTGTGGTACTGGTATTTGTCGCGGATGGGTTCCGGCATGGGAATGAAATCCACCTTGGGCTCCCGGCCCATGGCATTGAACAGGGCGGTGACCAGATCCATCCAACTTCGGGTCTGCCCCGTTCCGACATTGTAGATGCCGCCGGGCCGGTCGGTCGGGAGAAAGTGCAAGGCCATGTCCACCGCATCCTTTACGTACAGGAAGTCGCGCAATTGCTGGCCGTCCCGGTAATCCGGACGATGGGATTTGAACAACCGCACTCTTCCGGTTTCGCGGATTTGCGCGAAGGCCTTCACCACCATGCTGCGCATATCTTCCTTGTGGTATTCATTGGGCCCGAACACGTTGAAGAACTTGAGGCCCACCACCCGGTCCAGATAGCCGTGCTTCAGGTTCCACAGATCGAACATATGCTTGGAGTAGCCGTACGGGTTCAGCGGACGCAGGGCGGGGAGGAGGACATGATCATCCCGATACCCCTGCTTGCCGTCCCCGTATGTGGCGGCCGAAGACGCATAGATGAATCGGATGGGCTTGGATCGGTTCAGGCACCATTCCGCCAGGATTCGGCTGTACTCGAAATTGTTCTTCGCCAGGTAGCCGGCGTCCATTTCCGTGGTGGAGGAGCAGGCCCCCATGTGCAGCACGGCTTCGATTTCCCTTCCCTCGAGGCCGCCGCCCGTTACCGCGTCCAGAAATCCGGCCTTGTCCATATAGTCCTGGTAGGCGAGAGGCACCAGGTTCTTCCATTTGGAAGACTTGTCCAATTCATCCACCAACAGCAGGTTGTTGTTTCCCGCCTGGTTCAGCCGCCATGCCAATGCGCTGCCGATGAAGCCCGCGGCTCCGGTGATGATGATGAGCGGTTGTTTGCCGGCCATGCGGTCCCGTTCCAGAAACAAGGCGAATTACCCCCCTTAGTATTGTTATTTTCCAGGCCGGGAACAAGGGGGAGGCGTCCGGCATGACCAAAAAAGAAAAAGCCCAAGCCATACTTGCGTATCTGGAGCAGCTGTATCCGGATCCGCCCATCCCGTTGTACCACACCAACCCGTTTACCATGTGCATCGCGGTTCTGCTTTCCGCCCACACCACCGACAAGTCCGTGAACGGCGCCACTCCCACCTTGTTCAAACTGGCGGACAATCCCGCGGACATGGTCAAGCTCTCTCCCGAGCGCATCCAGGAAATCATCAGGCGGGTGGGCCTCTCCAAGACCAAGAGCCGGAATGTCTGGAACCTATCGCGGATCCTTTTGGAAAAGCACGGAGGCAGGCTGCCGGAAACCATGGAGGAACTGGAAGAGCTTCCGGGCGTGGGGCACAAGACAGCCTCCGTGGTGATGTGCCAGGCATTCGGGGTGCCGGCCTTCCCGGTCGATACCCACATCCACCGTCTGGCCGAGCGTTGGGGACTTTCCAACGGGAAAAACGTGGAACAGACCGAAAAGGATCTCAAGGCTCTGTTCCCGAAGGAAAAGTGGCCCAAGCTGCATCTGCAAATGATTTATTACGGCCGGGAATATTGTCCGGCCCGCAATCATGACCTGACACGATGCGAGTTGTGCCACAGGTTCGGAACCCGGGAAGTGAAATCCGCGGCGGCCAAGAAAGTCGTGGTCGATGTGGCCGCCAAGCGCGCCTCCAAAGCGGCCGCGACTCGCACGGAAGGCAAGGGCGGAAAGAAAAAGCCCACGGCGGGCAGCCGCTTGATCCGGGGATTGCCTCCATCCTGACGCCAGCTCCCGGGGCTTTCGGCGAGTCCGCAATTTTGGTCTTTTTGGCCTGATTGCGGGAGGAGCGGGGATCCATGCTCCCAAATGGGGTAAAACCGTTCATCCGTATTGTTTATTTCGCGCGGAACCTTCCGGTTAGATTGCAAAATTTCCGCAATTGAGGCATTTTTCCAGAAGATCCCAGGGGTGGGATACAGTATCGGAGACGAATTCCTTTGCCGCTTAAAAGACTGAAGAAAATCGCGGCTGCCGCCTGTCTGATCGCGTCCCAGTTTGTTCCGGCCTTTTCGGCCATACCGCATGTAATCAAGGCGCAGGACGACTTGACCCATTTAAGCGCGGAATTGCAGGTGACCGTCGATAAGGACGTGCATGTCATCAGCTTCCAGTCCTATGCCAACGTGGGAAAGCTCAAGCTGGATAACCCGAGCGACAAAATCGACTCCCTGATCCTTATGCGGGCCGACACGACCTCGGACGCAGTCATCAAGGTGGACAGCACCTTCCTGGAACTGAAATCCATGCCGGGTCCGGTCATCATACGCGGACTGGCCTTCCAATTGATGAACCCGAAGGCTGTGTTGATTGCCGGCGCGGAGACCAACAAGGAGAACCGGAAGCTGATCATTGAAGATTGTTTCATCTTCGCGGACAGCCTGGAAGCCACTTCCCTGAGCTGGCTCGGCGACGTGGGTTCCAGTGTCGAGATCCGCAGGACCTTTTTCGTATCCCGGGCCGGAAAGCCCACCACCCGCATCAACCTTTCCGCGGGGGACATCACCCTCTCCAACAATCTTTTCAATTTTCCGGGCGCCGTTTTCGCCACGGTGAAGAAATCCATCGAGATCAGTTCCAACAATATCAACCGGACCCAATTCAAGCTGACCGGGGAAATCCTGGGCGTGCAGCCGAAAATCAGGTTCTTCGGGAATTTCATTTCCCATGCTCCCACCACCGATGCCACCGGCGTGGCGGCCTTATGGGCCGTGGTCCACAGCGGTTTCGATCTCAGGACCGCGGACGTCAAGGACAATCGCCTATACCACTCCTGGGCCGGATTCGACTATTACCAACCCGGCATGACCGATACCCTCTGGCACGGCAGCCAGCGGAACACCCCCTTCGACGACAATCGGTTCGGCAAGCCCGCGACGGAACTGTGGGACTGGTACACCACGGGAGTCGATTCCATCACGGGCATGCAGACCGGCGACTATAAACGCGCGACCCGCTACAACGTTCTGCCCGGCGACAAACCCTCTTTTTCCTGGACCCTGCCGAAGGCCGCTTTGACCGCCTATTTCCAGCCCGCCCCATATCCCCGGGAAATCAGGATCGATACCTCCGAAGTCTTTCCGGCCGTTACCCAACCGCCGGTCAGGCCCCTGTTCCCCAGGACCAAAGCGCTCAAGTTCGGAGCCTTCCGGGTGGACAGCATCTCCTATTCCGGAACTTCGATATACGGCAAACCGGTGTTGGTGATCAAGGATTCCCTGTCCCAGCCGGCGTTGCAACCCATCCTGGGAAATATCAACGACAGCCCCAGCGTGTTCGTGAATACGCGTCCGGCCGCCCGGGCATTCATGCTGGCCAACTACGGCAACACGGCGCGGGGAGCCGACATCACTCCCGTGGGGCCGGATTCCAAGCTGACGGTCAATGACCGGCTGGTCTTTTCACAAGTGGATTCGGCCGGGTTCACCTACATTGTCGAACCGCAACCCGGCCAGTTGGACGGCGATATCCGGAGCCTGGCCACCAACATCGGCATCCGCACCACGGCTGCCACTTCCGGTACCGTCACATTCGGAACATTCACCCGGGTCGCGCCGTACCTGCCCGCAAAAGTCCTGTGGTATCTTCCCGCTTCCAAGACCTATATACCCGTGTCCGGTTCGGATTCCGGACGCTATCTGTTATCGACCCCATACTCTTCGATTTCCGGCGTCGAATTCAAGGCCATCCTGGTGGAAAGGCTCTCCGTCAAGCGCGGGGACGTCACCACGGATGTCGCGGGCGGAACGCTGCGGACGCTATCCTTGAGCGGTTTCCAACTGATGGTGAACGATTCGGCCGCCGTCGATACCGCGCAATACGGAAGAGCCTCGAAGGGGTTCCGCTTCTCCTGGCTCGGGCGCGCCGGCGGCGATTCCGTAATCCTGAGTCTGAAGGCGGGACAGGATCAGCAAGCCTTCGTGACTACCGCCCAAGGTACCAGCAAGCTCCCCATCGTTCCGGACGGCGCAGGCAACTTCCGCATTCCCATCGGTCCCGATGATTCCCTCAAGACCTTTTTCCTGGCCATGAAAAACAACGTCAAGGCCGGCGTCACCGCGCGGGGCAACCTCGAAGACGCCGAAGGCGTTTTCGTGGAAGGTTTCAATTCCTCGACTTCCGGACGGCTGACATTCGAAGTGCCGCCCGCCAATTTCCTGGAGTCCGCCACCGCGCTGAAGGACACCAGTCTGTCAAACACCCGCATTCTGGGCGGCAGGATTCTGACCAAGAAGAACCTCAATTCGACCACCCCGTTCGGAATTTCCTTCGGCGTGGCGCCCTACAAGAATGCGGACAAGGTCGAGGCCTACTCCTTCGACGGCCAGTCCTGGACAAAGCTGCCGGACCCGAAGACCACGGCCACGGTCTTCAACGGCGACAATCTTCCCATTCTGCCGGCGCGCACGGAAATCGTGCTGATAGTGGAGCGGTTGGCGGCTCCGGAAAATTACGTGACCCTGTCCCCCGTGGTCGCGGGAAACAAGGTTACGGTAGCTCCCGTGTTTCTGGATGCCCTGCGGCCGGTTACGGGATATTGCCTGGAATTGCAGTCGGTCAATTCCGGCGGCATCGTCGAGACGGAAACGTGCGCGGAGAGGCCGATCACGGACACCATCTCCCTGGTCCTGCAGCCCAATACGGTCTATCTGTACCGCATCCGCTATTTCATGGGCAACGATAAAATCACCCGGGCCTTCCAATTGCTTTCGGGAACCTCTTGGGACATCAAGCTCTCGCTTCCCGACAGCCTGAACATCCGGGCCAAAAAGCGCTGGCATCTGCTCGGGTTTCCCGTGGAAGGCGCCTTTTACGGGGTGATGCAGAAGGGGGGCGACGGACCGGATCCGAAGAAGTTCCTGGACACCACCCTGGTGGTCAAGATGCAGTGGAGCCATGGCGCCGCCAAATTCGATACGCTGAAAGAGAAGGAAATAGAGAACCTGAAAGTGAAGCCCGGAGACGCCTATCTGTTCGCGTCCGCGCGGACCTTCGCCACGTCGCTGGCCGCGGTTACCGGCGTGCTCACCGCCAAGCCGTTCAAAATGCACCTCGACTCGGGGTGGAACTTCATCTCCAATCCGTTTCCCACCCGGTTGTTGAAGGCCCGCATCCGATCCGTGGTCCCTAAAATCCTCACCTTCTATCAGATGACCTATGACACCACTTCCAGCGTGAAGGGAGTCAAGAAGTACGGATGGAATCCCGATAGCCCCGTGTTGCGGGCTTTCGAGGGCTACGCGTATTACACTAAGAAGGAAGACACCCTGGTATTCGATCCCCTGGCAGACACCGCCGCCCAAGGCTCCGGCAAGGTCGCGGCCGGTCCTGCATCGCCCGGTCTCCAGGCGAGCCTTGAAACCCCTTGGGGCGATTCCAGAATGGCGCTCTCCGCGGATGCAAGGCAGCCGAGCATTCCCTTCCTGCCCACGCCGGGCGGCGCGGCGGAATTACGGTTGGGCGGACAAGCGGGTTACATGATCAAAACGGTGGGCAGCCTGGCCGCCATCGATGAACAGGTGGAAATCCGTTCCGCGGAAGCGGGCCGCGGTTCATTCAGGCTGGCCTTCGCGGAAGGCGCCGTCCCGGGTCCGGCGACCCCCCAACGCGTGAGGCTTATAGATCTGACCTCCGGTACGATTTACGACGAGGCCGCCGCCGCGGATCTGCCCATCGCCGAGGGCAGCCGGACCTACCGTCTGCTCGCGGGAGACCAAGCATTTGTTGAGGGAAGGACCCAGGCCGTCCTGGCCGGCGCCCCGAAGGAAATCGGCCTGTCCCAGAATTTCCCCAATCCTTTCCGGGGCCGGACCCGGGTGGCTTTGGATTGGCCCGCGTGGCAGACGGGGGAGAGGCGCGCCGTGCTCGAGGTGATGGACGTCCGCGGGCGCTCGATCGTCCGCATGAACCTGGCGGATATCCGCGTCGGCAGGCAGGTGGTGACTTTGGACGCCTCCGGGTGGAGGCCGGGCATCTACCTGTACCGTCTCACCGTATTCACCGGGGAACGGCAGGCCAGGCTGCAGAAAAGGATGATGGTGTCCCCATGATCGGAACGATACGTTTGCTGGCCTTGTCGGGAATGGCTTCGGCCATGGTGGCCGGCGCCGCCAGTTGCCTTGAGAACCGCGATTTCTACCAGAGCCTTCCCACCGTAATCGGCAAGGAAGACCAGGTGGGGAAATTCCCTTTCGCCCTCAATTGCGACACTGTCTTCGTGCGCAAGGGCGTTACCACGGTGGTGTATCCCGGCACCATGCTTTATTTTTCCCGCCCCTCCCTCAACAGCGTCATCAAGGTTGAAGGCACCTTGATTATCAAGGGCACCAAGAACTCATACGTTTCCATCAGCGGGTCGCTGGACAGCACGCGGACGGGCATGGAACCGGGCAAACGGACCTGGGGCGGAATAGAAGTCGCCGAAGGCGGCAAGCTGGAAATGGAATACGCCGGCGTCATGCGGGCGCCCACTCCCATCACCGCCTTTTCCTTCCAGGTCAAGATCGTGAACAGCTGGTTCAAGGGAAGCTCGGGAATGATCCTTCCCGACGGCAGCCTTATCCCCATGGAATCAAGTTGGCATGCCATCAATAACATGGACCTGACCAAGGGCAACGTCGACCGGAACGCCGCGGAAGCGGATCGCCCGGCCGAAGCCATCAGCGTAAAGGAAAAATCCGACTTGCTGGAAAAGCAGCCCGGCTTCTGGACCTGGAAAAAAGCCGCTGGCGGCGCGGCGGCTTTGGCGGTGGTGGGTGTGGGGGCGGCGGTTCTGCTTTCACCTGCCAAGACCTCCACGGGGTCCAAACAACCCCCTCCGGACGGGCGGGATCCGGCTATCGATCCTCTCCCTCCCATGCCGTTCTAGGGCGCCTTGGCAGGCCGTCCCGTCACCGGGACTCTTCCGACTCAGTTGCCCGCGCCGAAGCGTTTCAATTCGTCGCGGATCCGGGCCGCCTCTTCGTAGTGCTCGGCGGCCAGGGCTTTCCTGAGGTTTTCCTTGAGGCGCTGCATCTGGTCGATATGCGTATCCGGGTCGGGTCCGTCATCGGATTCTCCGGGCAGGGACTCTTCGCTTTCCCCCCCGTCTTTGACCACGATCGCGGCGCTTTCATAGACGTCTTTGTGGACGAAGATGGGGGCCTTGTAACGCAGGGCCAAAGCGATGGCATCGGAAGGGCGGGCGTCTATGTCCAGGTCCTCGATGCCTTCCTTCTTGAAGTATACCCGGCCGTAAAAGGTATTCTCCGACAGGGACGTAACCTGCACCTTCGTGACCTCCACGTCCAGCATGCCCAGAACATTTTTCATCAGGTCATGGGTCAGGGGACGGGGAGGGATCTGGTTGTTGTAGGCGATGGCGATGGACTGGGCCTCGTTGGCGCCGATGAAAATGGGCAGGACCCGGTTGTCCCCGTCCGCCTTCAGGAATACGATGAAACCGAGATTGCTCACGGAAATATTGTCGATTCTCGCTTCGAGGAAATCGTCCTCGTTCAGCTCGAAACTCTCTTCCGGTTCCTCATCCATCGCAAAGTCCTCGGTCGCGGTTGTTGCGTTCTAAAATAACCAACCGACGCTCCTTAGGCACGGTTTCCCTGCGCCGCCTCAGACGTTGAAGAGGAAGTGCATGATATCGCCGTCCTTGACGATATATTCCTTGCCTTCCTTCCGGACCAGGCCTTTTTCCTTCGCCGCCTGCCAGGTGCCGTGCTTGATGAATTCCGGATAGGCCAGGGTCTCGGCGCTGATGAAGCCCCGTTCGAAATCGCTGTGGATGACCCCGGCCGCGTTCGGCGCGGTCCATCCCTTGTGGATGGTCCAGGCGCGGACTTCCTGCTCGCCGGCGGTGAAATAGGTTTGCAGCCCCAGCATGGAGAAGCCTTTGCGGATGACCATGGACAGACCCGATTCCTTCAAGCCCATTTCCTCCAGGAAGGAAGCCTTTTCCTCATCGTTCAATTCCGCGATCTCGCTTTCGATCTTACCGCTGAACACGAGCACTTCGCTACCCTGGGTTTCGGCATAGGCCACCATCGCCTTGACATGGTCGTTGCCGGTGTGGATTTCCTCTTCGCGCACATTGGCGCAATAGAATTGGGGCTTCAGGGTCAACAGACCCAAGTCCCGGACCAGGGCGGATTCCTCCACGGACAAGCCGGCGCTGCGGGCCGGGTTGCCTTGATCGAGGGCCGCCTTGAGCTTTTCCAGCACATCCACCCGGGCCTTGGCCTCTTTGGCTTCCTTGGTGGCCAGAACGGACATTTTCTTGTCCTTGGAAAGCTTCTTGTCCACGGTGTCCATATCGCGCAGGGCCAGTTCCATGTTGACCACGTCCGCGTCGCGGACCGGGTTGATGGAGCCATCCACGTGGGTGATGTCGATGTCTTCGAAGCAGCGGACCACATGCATGATGGCGTCGGTCTCGCGGATATGGGAAAGGAACTGGTTGCCCAGGCCTTCCCCCTTGGAGGCGCCCTTCACCAGGCCGGCGATGTCCACGAATTGCATGACCGCGGGGATGACCCCTTTTTTGGGTTTATAGACCTTGGCCAACTCTTTGAGGCGGGAGTCCGGGATTCCCACCATGCCCACATTGGGTTCTTTGGTGCAGAAGGGAAAGTTCGCCGCTTCCGCTCCAGCGCTGGTCAAAGCGTTGAAAATGGTCGATTTGCCCACGTTTGGCAGACCGACGATGCCGCATTTAAAACCCATGGCGAATATCCTCTTTTAAACCGATTTTTACGGTTTTGGCATGAAATCGTGAAAAAGTACGATTTTATCGGTAGGGTTGGGAATTTATTTTGCCGGGGGCGGGAATGGATTTTTTCATTCCTTCCTAGGGCGCACCGATCAGGGATTTCCGGATCGACCGATTTATGGGATAATATACATGGTGACTCACATGTGCAGCCAACTTAAGTCAAATCAGGGACTTAGAGGAAATCATCCCGGACCCTCAAGGGCGTGTCATGTCTAAGCTTCGGGCCCAACTGCTCCGCATCCAGCGGGAGAACTACGAGAAGAATCAGCGTCAGGTCAAGCGCAGTCTGGGATCCAATGCCTTCGTCGCCAAGTACGGACGCGAATACCATCGCTATCTGAAATCCTATCAGGCGATATCCAACAAAACCGAACTGGTCCGCCGCGTCCTGGCTGGCGACGTGGTCTACCATGGCGATTACCATACCCTGCGCCATTCCCAGCGCTCTATCCTGGCCATGCTCCAGGAGTTGGCGGGCAAGCGTGAAATCATCCTCTGCCTGGAAATGTTCCATGGCAAGGATCAGAAATGGGTGGACCTGTACATGTCCGGGGAGCTGGAAGAAAAAGCCTTCCTGAACAAAATCCACTATGCCCGCAAATGGGCCTACAACTGGAACCCTTGGCGTCACATCCTCGACTTCTGCCGGGAGCAGCGCATTCCCGTGCTCGGCATCAACACCCAGATCGAAAATCCGGAAATGTCCCTGCAGGCACGGGATGTTTTCTCGGCCCAGGTGATTGGACAAGCGCTCATCCGCCACCCCGGGGCCCTGGTCTACGTGGTGGACGGGGACTACCATATTTCCCCCAACCACCTGCCCAAGGAAGTGGATGCCCGGCTTCTGCCCTTGGGCGTAACCCCGCAGCGCACAATCATTTATCAGAATGCGGAAAACCTTTACTGGAAGCTGGCGGCGGAGCGGAAAGAAGAAGCGGACGTCCTGCAGATCGGCCCGGACAGTTTTTGCCTGATGAACACGGTACCGGCCACCAAGTTGCAGTCGTATCTCGACTGGTTGGAATACGCCGAGGAAGGCTATTTCCCGGTCCGGGGGAATTGGGCCGAGCTGTCCGGCGAGAACTACTTCTCCCAATTGCAAAGCATCATCCAGAACCTGGACTCCCTGTTCCAGTTCCGGTTTCCCATGGAAAGCCTGGAACGGCTCACGGTCTATTCTTCCCGCAACCTGGACTTCACCGAGGTCATCCAAGGGACTCCCGAACTCCGGGGCCATATCCGGCGCATCAACGACAAGATCCGCAGGGGCGAGGGGTTTCTGCTGGAATACCAGGAAGGGGCAGGCCGGGGAAATCCGGGATTGGATTCCTATCTCATCTATCTGCCCAACTCCAGCATCAACCAGGCGGCCGAGGAGGCCACCCATTTCATGAACGTGGTCCTGCGCGGACCCCTCAAGCAACCGCCCTTGGGCCACGATTACTTCTATGCCAACCTTCTCACCGAGGCGTTGGGATTTTTCGGCTCGAAGATGATCAATGAAAAGCGCAAGGCGCCCACGGAATCCTCCCTGCGGCTCTTCCTGGGAAAGGTCAAGCAAGGCCTGGACTCCCCCAACCAGGCGGAAACGGTGAAGGTGTCCCGCCTCATCCTGCAGCATCTCCACCTGGAAAAGCGCAGTTCCCGGGAGATGGATTTCCGGAAAAAATTCGCCGGGGTATTCGCGGACCGGACCGCCATGCCGCAAATCTTCAGCACCCAGTTGGGCTACATGCTCGGCAACCGCCTTTATTATGCCGTGAAAAAAGGGCTGATTCCGCTTAAGGATATCCGCGCGCTCTTCTACGAAAACTTCGATCATCCCGGCCTGGCCTTTGCGGCCTATGCCCGGTTCGTGCAGCAGCTCAAGCGCATCCGGCCTCCGGTTCCCGGCGCGCGGGAAGAGCAAAGCCGTCCCTTGGCCGCCAGCGCCTGACGCACCCCACTGTAGCCCTTCCGGCCGCGCTTGTGTAGTTTTTAGACATGCTTCGTCTTTTGCGCATCCTCCCGATCCTGGTTTCCGCGGCCTCGGCCCAATTCTCCTCCGTGCAAATCCGCAAAGCGGTTTTTTCCGATCGCCAGCTTTTCTGGCCGCAACTCGAGGGGAAAGCGGGGAAGGCCGGGGCGGCAGGGAAGACCGAAGGCGTCGTCAATGCAGGGGTGGGGAAGATCAAAGAGTTCCGCAAGACCGCAGCCGGAGCAGGGGGTCCGTCGGCTCCCGCCAGGATCGCCGTGCTGCCGGTCAGGATCACGGACTATCAGGAGTCCCTGCCTTGCGATTCCTGCCATCGCCTTTCCGCCAACGGCATGGAATTCTTCCTGGAGAACTATTTCAAGGACAGGATGCACGATCGTTTCCCCGGGCAGACGGTTGAGTTGATCGCGCCAAACCTTCCCTTGTTGGAGACCCGGCTCAATCTGATGGCTTATCTGGACAGCGTCGATTTGCCTTGGGACAAGTGGCTGGCTGATTCCGGCCAGGGAGTGGTCTACCGGCCACGCGACAGGTTCACCAAGCCCGCGTCGCGCAAGCGGCTGGACAAATTGGGCGGCATGCTGGGCGCGGCCTATCTCCTGCTCCCGGCGCGCGTGCGTGTGAAGGTGACGCCGCGCTCTTCCATCACCCATGAAGGCGGGTTGGACTGGAGCTTCGTCCTGGTGCTTTGGAACGTCGCCTCGGCAAGCCCGGAATGGGCCCTGCAATATTCGGAACAAGCCCCCTTCATGAACCTGGACGAATCCCTGGATGTCCGCCTGGACAAGGGGCTGGGGGCGGTCTGGGACGGGCTTCCCGCGGAGCTTGCCGCCCTGTGGCGGGCCGAGCCCAGGTGAATGACCTTGCGCCGGCGGCCTGAAAAAGCATAAAATATGGGGGTATTGAGGCTGTTTGGGGAATTCCCCTGCCCGGGATCCGCTTGCCCGCTTGCCTAAGAAAAAGGTTTTGGCGATAAGATAAAGAGGAGGTTCCCGCTTCCATGAAAGTAATCCGCCCCAACTGCCGCGCCCAATTCACCGCGGCGGACTACGAGTTCATCAGCTCGGTATTGCCGTCCCGGGACGGATCATCCCCGAGACTCATCCGCCTGGTGGAAGATCGGGAAAGCCTGGACATCCTTCTCGATCAGCCTCTGCTGTTCCGCGCCGTCCTGGAATTGCGCAGTTGCCTGCGCGTCTCCCTGCATTTCTATTTCTTCGTTCTGGTTCGGCACGCCCTTTTGCGGGAGGACGTCCAGGATCGCGACGTGGCCGATTACGTGGCCGAAGTGTTGGCGGAGTTCTCCATGTTGCAAAGGCTCCGGAACCCGAATCCCAAAGATGATCGGCACCTCGATTACATGCACGAAATGCTGGAAGCGCTGGAGCGCATGGAAGAGGAAGAGCGCTTCGCCATGCAAACCCATATCGGCAATTATGCGTTGTTCCTTTCCGGCATTTTCCCCGGCCATTTGCAGCGTCGGGTGGAGCGCCGGGCGGCGCCGGGCTTCCGGTTCTACGAAGAACTGGGGGCGTCCCATTTCCGCATGGCCGGCCACCACTACATAGCCCGCCGGATGGACATGGTTTCCATCTTCATGACCCTGGGCCAGGCTTTCCATATCACGCGCTTGGCGCTCAACCATCTCTCGGAGAAACTGGTGTTCCTGGAAACGGACCGCGCGGTCAGGGACTTGTTCCTGGAGCTGGAAAAGCCGGAGTAGGCACGCTTCTCAGATGGAGAGACGGCCGAAGGACATGATGGACAGGATCACGTTGAAGGACATCAATACCAGCCAACCGAGGGCGCACACGCCCAAGGCGCGCCAAGTGCTGGTATAGTCCAGCGCCTGGCGAACGGCCAGGACGAATGCGGCCAGCATCCACAGGAATACGATAGCGCGGATGAGGGTCCCCAGGCCGGGCAGGAACCCGAACACCTGCAGGATGCCCGGCGCGCTCGAAAATCCGGTACACCGGAGAAGCTCTCCCATGTCGGCCTTGGTTTGCGGTTCCGGCATCAGCCGGGTCCCTATGAAATAGCTGAGGAAGGCCCACACCACCCAGCCGATCAAGGCAGCCATGGTATGCAGGAAGAGCCCGTACCAGCCGCCGCTCAAGGCGCCGCCGACTCCGGCCGCCAGGCTGGACAGGACTACGGTGAGAACCGCCTGGCCGTTGGCCGTGTGATCGGCCTCCACTTCCTCGTACAATTCCGGATCCAGTTTGACGGCCCGGAA